>CABQKC010000008.1 GCA_902464635.1 uncultured Caryophanales bacterium
ACTAATCTTACTAGGAATCCTGCCTTTTTTCATCCGCGCGACCCCTAGGGGTCTTGTGCTAAATGCCTTCAAGAAAGGCATTTACACAACATTCTGGATACTTCCTAAGATAGAAACATGTCTAGTAAAAGATTAGGAATTATTTTGTCATCAATCATTACTTTTTTAATGGTTTTTAGTGTCGGCATTTGTTGTTTTTTCCTAATAAAAAGCGATGACAACATGAATTCAAAGCAAGGCATTCCAGATATGGTTGGGACTAGCCTTAATTTTGAAGGTTATGAAATAGATAATAGATATGTAAAGCAGCATATGAAAGGGGAATATGAATTCTTCTATAACAAATGGATTATTGAAGATAATTATGAAGGTAGCCCTGATGCTTTAGTAAATGTTCCCCATCATTATAAAGACACGATTATAAATGGAAATAGACTCGATAATACCGGTTTTTCTTCATATAGGATGTATGTAAAAGGATTAAAAAGAGGAACCAAGATCTGGCTAATGAACAATAATTTTATAGGGGGATTCTATGCCTATATAAATAAAGAGCTTGTATTGAAATATGGTTCCCATAATAAAACCGGTAATGCGACTAGTAACGGAGGGGATGACTTGACTTTGACTTATGTAGTTAAAGATGAATCTCCAATCGAAATCGTATTTGAGGTATCTAGTTCTAGCCAAGGAGGATTAACTAGTCCTGCTAGACTTTGTGTTTCTACTTTGGAATCTAACCCCACTTCTCCAAACCTAACAAATAACATCGGTTTTGTTACTTTAGGAGTCATATTTTCCTTATTCATATTTTCTTTTGTAATTAATCTAGGTATTAAAAGAAAAGAATTCTCCTTTAGCATCCTTATGTTCCCGATAATCCTGATAACGACTTTTTCAGTCGGGGTATATTGGAGATTATTAACTTTCCTAAAGACAAATCATTTTAACTATGCCCTTGAGTTTAATCTTATCTCTTATACCTTACTTATATTTGCCCTTTTCTATCATCTAGTTAAGACAAAGAAAATCGATTTCTCTATCATACATCTATCTTTTCTAGTTCTTTCCAGTGTGACAAGCATCATTTTGTTTTATGTATTAATGGGTACCTTTTATCAAATAATACCGATGATGTTAATCGTTCTTAGCCTTCTCTCTTTTGCTCCACTTCTAGCTAAAGATATCAAGGAAAAGAAAGTAAATATCGTCTATTTGTTATTTATTTCTTCTTTAACAATATTTGCAACATGCACATTCTTTGATTTAGAAAACATGATGTTAGCGGGTCTAGAGCAATCTACTTCCTATATCCTTTTCCCTCTTATTATCTGCGTGATTGTCTTATATCGATTAGCAACTCTAGATAAAGACAAGAAGCTTATTCATGCCTTAGAAATAGAAAAGAAACAAAACCAAATAAAAGCAGATGCCTTAAAATCCCAGATAAAACCTCATTTCATATTCAATTGCTTGTCTGCCATACAGGCTACATATAAAAAAGATCCTCAAAAAGGAGAGAAATTATTAACTGATTTTTCTATCCACCTAAGAAACAATGTAGATGCCTCTACTTATGATACGATTCCTTTTTCGCGCGAATTATCTAATATCCTTAACTATATAGAATTAGAAAATGCAAGAAAGAATAAGAAAGTAGATGTATTGTTTGATATAGGCGATTTTGAATTTGATTTGCCAATGCTTTGCTTAGAACCTTTTGTAGAAAATGCCTTCAAATATTCTAAAGTCGAAGATAAAGAAAATGGTTATATCCAAATAAAGACATATAAAGACAAGAAGAATTACAATGTCTTGATTTCAGATAACGGGATTGGCTTTGATAAATCAAAAATAAAACCTAATTCAGTCGGAATTAAAAATGCGAAAGAAAGGCTAGAGTTAATTAGCAAGGCAAAGGTAAAAATCGAATCTAAAATCGGAAAAGGTACAAACGTCATTGTTTCTTTTCCTATAAATAAGAAGGAGAAAATAGATGCAGATAGTAGTTGTTGATGATGAAAAAGAATCATTATATATGTTTTCGTCGCATGTCATTGATAAGGCAAATATCCAAATGCAGCTGTTTCAAAAAGATTATCAAGCTGCCTTGGATTATATTAAGACCCATGATGTCTATGCAGCATTTTTAGATATAGTCATGCCAGATATGAACGGGATAGATTTTGCTTTGAAAATAATTAAGTTGAAACCTAATATCAAAATCATATTCATAACTGGCTATTTCCAAAATATCGAAGAAATTAAATCCAAATTGAAGGATAACCTATTCGCATTTTGTTATAAGCCTTATAAAAAAGAGACAATGGATAGCATCCTTGTAAAACTATTAGAAAAAGATAAGGCCAAGATATATTTCCAGACATTCTCCCATTTTGATTGCTATGTTAATGATGTCTTGCTTGATTTTGACCGTGCGAAAGCAAAAGAATTACTAGCCTTGCTTGTTTATAGAAGAGGTGGCGAAGTTTTAATGGAAGAAGCCATAACCCAATTATGGCCAGAAAAAGATCCTAAATATTCCAAGAAGCTATATAGGGATGCCTTATGTAGGCTACGTCTAGCCTTAAGGAAATTTGATATAGAACATATCCTAAATGCAAAAAGAGGAAGAATAAGCTTGAATACTAAATGGTGTTCATCCGATTATTGGGATTATCTAGATGGCAAGAATAATTCGTTCCATGGGGAATTCCTTCGTCCTTATGAATGGAGTTGTGATGAAGAAAATTATCTTTTAAGCATGGCAAAATAAAGACAATTAACTGGAAACAAATAAGGGTATAATCGTATTAACAAATAACATCATTGCGAATTTTGTTAACTTTTAATACAATGGTTTCATGGATACCATATTTGATTTAATACATAGGCAAAATGAACTTCCAAAAGGGAATATCTATAAGAAGGTAATCAAAAATAATACCTATTTTTATCATCAATATAGGGAAAACGGGAAGAATTACTCTATTAAATTAAATAATGATGAAATCGCGCCGTTAAAAGAACAAATAGAAGAAAGAAAAGTAATAGAAAAGAATATAAAAGCATTACTAAAAAACGGGAATAGGGAAATTGAATTATCCACGTTTGCAAAAGAATATACTGGTTATGTAATGTCAGGGAATATCGTTGTTGCTGAATTTAATAAAGGAGTATTAGTCCCCCCTACCCATAAACTATGTCCCTTAGTGATAAAAAGAACTAATTCTATCTATGAATTCTTAAAAAGTAGATCTATAGATAGTGGAAGAACAAACTCTAGATTGCTTAGAAAAGTTTTAAACATAAATGTAAAAGACGATACATTGGTATCTTTATGTTCTTATGCCGCTTCTATTAGTGATAATTACTGGTTTAAGCCGAAACATAGCAAGCTTAAATATGAAGATATCTCATTTAATAATGACATCTTTTTCGATACGGCTTTAAAAGGGATAATAACCATTTATCCTAAAAAGCTAATCATAACCCCCGAATTAACTACAAATGGAAGTTATGAAAAGGGATGGAGAAATATAGATGGAAATTGGTGGTTATATAAGGTCGGGACAGTAAATGAAAGATATTCTGAAGTATTTTATTCACGCTTGTTTGAAAAGCTAAACCTGCCGACTGCCCATTATGAAATTGATGGAAATTACATAAGAACTGCTAATTTTGCTAAAGGGGTAAATTTTGAACCAATGGTATCTTTGGTTGGGGATAACGAAGATATCGAATACATTTATGACACCCTTAATAAAATCAATCATCAAATTGCCTTGGATTATCTTAGGTTAATTACCTTTGATGTAGTCTTAAATAATGTTGATAGGCATAATGAAAACTGCGGAATACTTAGAGACAAAGAAACTGGAGAAATAATTTCACTCGCGCCTAATTACGATGATAATCTTTCATTAATCAGCAGGAACACCACTTTAATCGCGACAGAGCAAGAAGGATTCTTAAGTCTATTCCTTAAAACAATAAGAAAATCCAAAAAGATAAAAGAGGGGTTAAAAGAAATCGAATTCCCTATTATTACTTCAAATTTATTAAGATCTATACATGAAGAAATCGGACTAGAAATAGAGGTTGACTTCGAAACAATCGAAAGATACATAATGTTTAGATATGAAACCATAATAAAAGCAATTAACAAATAACATCCTTGCGAATTTTGTTAACTCAAAAAAAGAGCTTTTATTAGTTATTTCCCAGCATCTTTCTGCTTGAATAAACCCTTCTCAAATATGTCAGGATAGTATTCCTTATTAATTGAAATATCGAAAATATAATTAAAATAAATAACATCAAAAATTAACACGAATGGATTAATTAAGATAAAATACAAGAATAAACACGCAGACAAAATAACGACGTTGCTTATCAAGAAAAGAAGAATTGGCGCTAAATTAATTAACGAAACTAACAAAACTCTAAAATAATTCTTTATAAAAACCAATAGACTGTTATGAAAATAGTCCTTTATGGAATTTGAATATACAGATATTTGATTAACTAAAACCATTAGATATGGAAAGAAAACAAAAACAAGAGTTCCAACTGCAATTCCTTTAAACGCAATGTGGGCCGTAGGAAATAAACAAACCGAAATATTAAGAAAAAATAATATAGAAAAGATAAATATCGCTAAAAGCAAAGGAAGAAAAGACTCTTTAATACCTTGCACAAGATCATCCTTCAAGAAAATTGGTTCTTCATACGAAAGGTGTTTAAGGTTTTTCAGGATTCCACCAAGAGGAATGCTAATTATCAAGATAGAAATAGAGGCAACAAGAAAAAAGAACAAGTTAGAAACGAAAAATTGATAGTTATCATTGCTTGATAAAACAAATACACGTCTTAATACTAAAATTGCAAGGAAAGGCAATATAGATAGGAAAAAGAAGAAACCCAATAGAATAAGCAAACGCCACCGCTGCTTTATCACATCAAAAAACAACTCCACTCTATTAGAAGGAAGCGTTGAACTACTTTTTGTTTTTTGTGCTTTTTTCTTTCTCATATTTCTATAATCGATTTAACAATATCAAAAATTCCATCGTGTACGGAATTATTTAATTCCCCTCCATGGAGGCTAGATGCTGATATAAAAAGATAATAAGAGCATTCTTCATATTTTATGTAATCAATAAGACCCCCTTTCTTTGATTCAAAATCGTATATTTTGATCCCATACTTTTTGCCGTTGTTCTCAAAGAAAGAGCAAGAAGACAAATCCATATATTTATTAATCACATCTAGTTTTAGTTCAGCATATTTTGCAATGTTGGATGTAAATGCGCCTATAGCAAAAATCGATTCAGGAATAATAGTAATATCCATGCTCCCGAGTGTATTTACATAATAAGTTAAAAATGTGTTGCTATTAGATTCATAACACGAAGCCTCTATTTGATAGATATAGTCTTGTTTTCCTTTTGAAACATAATCTACAAGCCTTGAGGTATCACACTCTTTTGCGCCTATTAACATTTCGACTTTATTCTCTTTTCTTGGAGAAGAAAGGGTTGCAAAAAGAATAGAAAGCAAAACTACCATCAAAAGGCTTAGAAATATAGAAGGCAAAACCGCCTTTTTAATCTGACCACTATAATTAATCTTTTTCATAAGCCACCACAAATGAATACGAAGTAATCAGTGTTACTTCTTCTTTTTCTTTGAAAGGCAATTCCTCGAGATTGCAGTCAAAATAGACAACCCATGTATCTATTTTGTCCTTTAAAACAATTTCTAACCCCTTGCCAAAAGAAGGTAAAGACACAATGCCGCCAATTGATGAAATAACACCCTTGCACTTTACTCTTTCACCATAATAAACGTGTTTCAAATGTTTCAGTTCTTTTTTAAAAGGAATGAACAAGCCAAACATGCACAAAGAAAACAAAAAGAATAAAATCGTAGAAATAACAATGCTTAAAGGCAAAAGGATACCCTTATTCAAATAATTAATAAAAAGAGAAAAAAGAAAAACGCATAAAAGGAATGCTAATAGCAAAGCCAAAGAAACAAGAAGAGACAATTTAGTTTTTCTGCTATATATCCTTATAAAATCTTCATATGGCACTTTAATCATATTTTTCACTTTCAAAATAAGGTTTAAGCTCCGAATTTAATAATTTGCTCGCTTCCTTTGGCGTGCAACTATATTTTATTTTCCCTTCTTCAATTACATAAATGGTATCAGCAAGAGATGTCGCTTCTTTTAGAGAGTGAGTTACATAAATAACAGTAGAATCAAATGTGCGCAAAACATTTTTTAACAAATGCCTGGCGCGATTTCTATTAACTTCGTCCAAATTGGCTAATGGTTCATCAAAAAGAGCAATTTCCGGCCTTTTAACAATTGCCCTAGCAATACATGCTCTTTGCAATTCCCCTAAAGAGACTTGCTTTGGTTTTCTGCTAAGCAAAGCAAAAATATCCAGTTGTCTAGAAACGTCATATACGCGTTGCTTTATTTCTTCCTTTTCGGCACCGGCTAATTTTAAAGGATATGCAATGCTATCAAAAAGCGTCATATGGGGATACATAGAAAAATTTTGACTTACATAAGATAGATTCCTGTCTTTTGGAGGCACCCCTTTCATCTCTTCAGTAGAAAACAATATATTTCCCTTATACTTAAAATCTAAACCTGCCAAAAGTCTTAATAATGTGGTTTTGCCAGAGCCAGAAGATCCTAGTATCGCACTAATTTTTCCATTGCAAAATAATGCATTTAAATTATCTAGCGCTAATACATTCATTCCTTTTTCACCTTTATAGGAATAACTTAGATTTTTAATTTCAATTGTAGGCATATGCTATATTTCAACCATCACGGCTGATAATGGAGAAATCTTTATCTCGTTAGTAATTATATATTCATCGCTTAAATAATCTTTATAAATTTTATGAGGTTGTTTAAATTTAATTTTCGTTTCCGTTAATTGGAAATTAGCAATAAATTGCATTGTTTTGTTTTTATATTTAAAAGCAGATGTTTGAACCCCTTTAACCAAAAGGTTTGTTCCATCCTCTGTCTTGAATGAAACAAAATTCGCATCTACTTCAATAGGCCTAGAAGCAACACCATAGCATAGGTAGTCTTTCCCCTTGTGTTGCCTCCAACCGTTTAAATTTTTAAGAATAGTAGTTCCTACTGCTTTGTTTACCTTTAAATCATTGCACCAAGAAAGATGCATTTCGCCATCGTCATCTATAACCATAGATAACATATCGCCACAGATAAATGAATAAGCCACTCTATAAGAATAATTATAAGGCTCGTTAGATAAAGTCATACAAATTTGATTGCCCATAAAATTATTTACATATGTGTGATATAGATATGAATAAATAGGAAATGGCATGCCTATGTAATAGTTTAAGTTAAATCTATTATCGGAAAATTGAAGTCTACTAATAAAAGGTTCGGAAGCCGCTGATTCGCAGCCTAAAAGCAAATGGCTAGGCCTACTAATCATGTCGATCGCTTTATTGCTTTCTATTTGTTGCCACATGCCAGGTACAGGTGGGTGTCCGTGGTTAGAACTAAAACAAAAATAACAATTACCGCCGTGATTTTGATCAAGCGCTTGAATGTAATCGACGCCAAGTTTAGCAACATTAGATATTTCATCAGCCCAAAGTTTCTTACTTTCATATTGACATGGACAAATGTCATATCCGTCTCTTTGTTGCAAACAAATCAAAGATTTTAAGGTTCCATCGCTATTTGAACACATCAACTTAGAATAGTTATTGGATACAAAATCATCGTGACGATTGTATGTTTCTATCAATTTTGATTGTTCTGTCCATCCAAATCCAGAACAATAGACACCGACAAGGTGATCGTGCTTGTGCATTTCTAATACATAATCCGAAAAGAGTTCCTCGCCACCAAAAGGAGGGCAAACATAAGGAGGAGCCCAAGGCGCACTTCCTTCATAATGCATAAGCAATGCCATTATTTTTGAATCTGTTAAAGCAGAAAACTTATCAATACAAGGAATAGAATTTTTATAAGGATAGAATTTATTTGGTTCCATTTTGTCAGTATCGAAATGACCCCTAATAGGAAAAATCGAAACAATTGGGGAGAGGCTATGCCAAGAAGGCAACTGTTTGTTTTTTTCTATTTCGGTTAACCCATGTATTAAATTTTGATGAAACCATTGCCTATAGAATCCCATGCCATCGTAATAATCTCCGTCAAAAAATAACAAAACGGCATTAAAATCCATTTCATAATCTTTTCCATAATCAGAGTTAGAATATATCCTATTAACAATCTTTAGCGAATTATCGCAGCTTTTAAAATCAATGTGTTTGGTACCTCTATTTTTATCATGGAGTCCGAAATAAATCCCGTATCCGTCTTCCATATAGCAAATAAATTGAGAACACACCATATTTGGGAAAATTGAATATTTGCCCAAACTAGGATATTCAGGTTCTAAATATGGAAATGGAGAATTATTCCTCCGCTTCATGTTGCTAACTATGCACCCTTCGTTATATGGGTAAAGTATTTCACCACTTCCACCATCTTCATCTTTTAGTTTTGGATTAAGGCCGAATGAGTTAAGTTCGACCCACTCTATTACAGAGCTAGTATGGTTTTTAACCTTTATCTTTGTTGAAAACCCATCATCTTTGGGCTCAAAAAACAATAAAACATTTACATATAAGTTATGATAAATAAATAGGTTCTCTGAAGCAGAGACAAAATCAAAATCAAAGGAAGAGATAACAAATGAAGAATTATCTTTGTTTCTTAATTTTACGGAAAAGAATGGAAGACGCTCATATATTAGTTCGTTGCCATCCTTTTTAATAGAATTAATTGAGCAATTGATTTCATCGAAAACAACGACAAAATTGTTTTTTAAATAGTAGTTAATCATATTATTTTTATGGTTCCAATCTCAAATTTTCCTAGAGAAATCTTTATTCTTCCGTCAACTACTTCTAATCGTTTTATCTCTTTCTCTAAAAGGTTGCATAGATATGCCGCTTTAAAATCAAAGGAAGGTTTTAGGTAAGCTTCATTACTTTTCCCATGTCCCTCATAAAGGCGGCAAACAAACCCTTCTCCTTCCTCTGCTTTCTTTATGGTTTCTAAATAAACCCCATCACCTTCTAGCTCAAAAAAGCTTTTTTGCGACTCTAAAGTCGGTTTGGTTAAACTATTTTTATCAATATGAATATATAGCAACGGCCTATTAACAGCATAAGCCTCTTCGATAACTTTGGATCTTTGATAATTATATTTATGAGGATACAAGGAATATGTAAATGTAGTCACTTCCATAGAAGCGTCTTCATAAGGATACGATTCGGATTTAAGAACAGTTAAAGACAATACACCGTCTTTTATCCCGTAACCGTATTTGCAATCATTCAAAACGGCTAATCCCAGTTTATCATTTGACATATCAACCCATTTTTGGCAACACACTTCAAACTTTGCTTCTTCAAAACTATTAGATGGCTTCATGCTTCTAGTTAAATTGCCAAACTGAATATCAAATTGAGCATTGTCATATTCAAAATTTAATGGGAAGAAAATCTTTAAAAGTTGTCGTTTTTCATGCCAATCTATATTGTTAACCACATCTATTCTATCAATAGAAGAATATAGATATATTATTTGTTCTATAGTGGAAGAAAGATATTTTCGTACTATCCTTATTCCTTTTCTATCTCCTTCATCTAAGTAGGAAAAAGCAGCAGCAGAATCAATCTTATATTTCTTTTCATAGTAATAAGGGGTTAATTCCCAGTTATCATATTGATATGGCATGTCTTCGAAACAATAAAATGCATTAATGGGGTCGTTATTTTTGACAAATTCCATATTTAAACGTTTGTCATAAAGAGAGATAATTTCCCCTTTTTCATTAAGGGTTAACTTAAAATACTTATTCTCAATTGTCTTGTCTTTGATTAAGACGCTGCCGTGCTCTTCTTTGTTTATAGATAATGTCTTATAGCCAAAAGATGGAACCCCTTTTACCTCGTGGCAGATACCATCTAATAAAATATACCCATCCATAGTAAAACTATTTGGATTAAAAACTAAGTAATCATCATTTGTTTTTATGATTTCAGAAAGTAATTTTAAATTAGATTCAATTGTCTTAGATGTGAAATCAAATAGGCTCGCAAATTGAATATCGCTATCTAGATACACTTTCTCTATAGCAGATCCCGGCAATATGTCATGAAATTGATTTTGTAACAAAACCCTCCATTGCTTATCCAATTCTTCTTTTGGATAAGCATTTAACGACAGCAAGCTATTGATTGATGAAGTCACTTCGACATTAGACAAAGCAAACTCGGCATATCTATTGTTCTTTTTAATTCTTGGGACAGAAGTATAGGTGCCCCTATGATACTCAAAATAGAGTTCATCATTCCAAAATGGACGATTCTTACTTTTTTTGCAACCCTCGTCGAACTTCTTTTCAATTTCATCCAAAGTCTTGCCTAATGTCGATAATCTAGTCTTGCCTAAACCCGGCAAACCATAAGCAAATCTAGATTCTCTTTCTATCATTTCCTTAGTCGGACCACCGCCTCCATCACCATACCCGAACACGGTGAATGTTAAGTTATTAAGTTCCTTTTGCTGATATCTATTCCACGTTCCTAGTAATTGGCTAGCAGTTATAACCCCCACATAATTAGTGTATGTTGTGTCTTGAATCCCAATTCTAGGATTAGCATCGCAAGTAGATATTAAATAAGTGAATACACTTGAACCATCGATGCCAACCCAATCGAATGTATCATATGGAAATCTATTAGTGTCATTCCATCCGATTTTGGCCGTAACAAAACGCTTTATACCGCATTTATTCATTATCTGAGGCAGTTGAGCGGAATAGCCAAATACATCAGGCAAGAACAAACAAGAGCAATCAACATCGAATTCTTTTTTGAAATAATTAATCCCATACAAGAATTGCCTAACTAACGATTCGCCGGAAGTTAAATTGCAATCCGCCTCGACCCACATCGAACCATCTAGTTCAAATCGGCCCTCCTTGACCTTTTCTTTTATTTTGTTAAAAAGAGATGGGTTATCTTCTTTTAAATATTCAAATAGCTGCGGGGTCGTATGGAAATAAGTGAAATCTTTATATTGATCCATTAAATTCAAGACAGTAGAAAAGGTCCTTTGGCTTTTTAGCCTTGTTTGTTTTAGATCCCAAAGCCAGGCGACATCAATATGGGAATGGCCTATGCAATTAATTATATTGTTTTGTTTTCCACAAAAAGAGATAAAGAATTTTCCTTTTAAATATTCTCTAGCTCTTGTAACCGAGTCAAAAAAAGATGAAGAACAAATCTGCCTGAAATCAAGAATATTCATTGCATTATCGACGATAGGTAAGGCATCTAAATACCTCTGGTCATCCTTTTCTAGCATTTGAAGTGATTCCAAAATAGTTTCAAAATCGTAATAAGCCTGTTCCACTCTTTTATCTTTGTATTTAATTGAAAAATATAATGGGAAAGAAAACTGAAATGAGTGGGTATAGAAATCCAATAGCATTTCATAGTGCCCATCATCTAGCAAGACTTCGTGATGGTTTATATCAATGCCTTGAATCAATTCTCCGTTTAAATACAAAAGACCTTGGGGTCTAATCGTAGATGCCACCCCATTAATAAATGTATCTATGCAAAGATATGCGTTTTGGTTTTCCTCTTTCTTAATATCGAAACTAGCCTTGAAAAGAATATATTTATTTTCCTCGAAGATAATCCATGGAGATTTGAACTCATTGAACACACAGCCTTTTCTATTAGCAGAATCATCTTCAAAACAGTCGCTTCGTTCCACACGAATAGGGAAGATGTATCTAGAAACGCTAAACCTAGATAAAGCATCGACTGTCGTAGATAATTTTTCTTCGATGTTTAATTTCATAAGACCCCCAACGATGTTGCATTATCTTTTCCAATCAAGGCAGTAATTTCATCATATGTGGAATAAATCTTTGTCTTATTTTCCTTAACATTAAAGCACACCAATGAGGAGGAGAAGTCATTGATTGTTACATTGTTCATCTTTAACAAACCTTGAAAAGAATTTCTATTGTCAATGTCATAATAAAGTTGTCCGATAGAAGAAGAATAGCCTATGTCCTTGCTGCCTTTATTAATAATCAAAACATTGTCCAAAGCAATTACATCGATTCTATTTTCCTTATAACCTATCGTTCCAAGTAGACCGGTGTTATTAAATCTTTCATCGCCTTTTCCTAAAGAGACTTCAATAGTTAAGTTCGAATAATGGCCGCCATAAGAATAAGCTGTAACAAAATCACTTCCCCAATAGCTATCTAAACTGCTTCCTTTCATCGTCAAATCGAATACACGGGTCTCTTTTCCTGATGAATGAATCAAAGCACCATCCAAGGATGAAACAGTAAAATTAGAAATAGTTTTCTTATTTCCATCAACAAGTCCTTTAAAAGAATTGTCTTTCCCCTTTGTCGAATTAAGTCCAATTGAATTGTCCCTTGTCCATGTTTTTGAGCAATTGATATCGTTCAATAATTTAAAATAACCATATGTCGATAAATTGCCCTTTATGTCAATTAAGTCACAGGTATATTTATTCATGCCAAACAAATCTTCTTCATTATTAATCAACAATGAATAAATGGTTAAATCCAAATAAGATAATGTGCCGTTTTTATGAGTTAATATAAAACCAGTAGGTTCTTCTGCTGCCATGTATTTTTCAAAAATTAATGTATTATCTACAATAGACATTTCTTTATTAGAAACTGAAAGAGCCTTTATAACGTCATTGTCCAAACGGTAACCATTTTTGACATCGCAAATGTCTTCTTTTACTTCAATTAGTTCATGGCAATTCAAGCAAAAAGCACCATTGCCTTCTTTTTTAAAATTGTGGCAAAGTGGTTTGGTATCAAACTCAATTGTTTCGCTACCATTTTTATAGATAGCATGCCCAGGAGTGACACAAGTTTCCATTATATTCTTGCTAGATAAAACATCTCTATCCAGCCCAAGCATGATCGATTTCATTGAATTAATGTCATCTTGACTAACACCAATTACATTCACTAAAAATTTATTAAAGCACATCTCTAGTGAATCATCTTTATCACCGGCAGACTTCACCACATCCATAAAAGCGCCCCACCTGGCATCCACTCCGCCACTGGTATCATATCTAGATAAATCAAAATCTGTTTGGTCTATATTACTAGCGCTTCTCCACCTGTTTCCTTGTTTAGAAAAACTTGTTAATTCGTAATCCCTAATCAAATCACCTTCGCTAACACCAAGTACGCCATTAATTAAAGCACATAAGGTACCTGTTCTATCCGCCCCGGCAGAACAATGAATATAAAATGGATAATTATTCCTATCTGCCAAATAGGAGAATATTTTCCTATTCATTGGCTTTGATGTTTCCTTAATGATTGCGTCATACATTTGATAAGGAAATTTGTCGTCTTTTAAATAAGTCCTGTCATACAAATCAAATGATTTTTCTGCAAAAGCGGCATATGTTTGTCCTAAATCATCTTCATCATTCCTTAAATCCAATTCGGTTTTTACGCCCATGGTATTTCTAATCATGTCCAGGCCTTTGTCAGTTAAACAGTTATCTCCGTTTAATCTAGCACCTCTATAAATAAGCCCATATTGGACTTCTTTGCCATTAGAAACATTCCACCCGCCTAAATCTCTAACATTGTTCGTGCCTTCGACATTCATATAACGAACAGTCAAATGCTTTTCTTTTTCTATTTTTATCTTTCCTTTTTTCAGGAAGTGGTTTGAATTATCTAAAACTTCATAATAATAAGTTTTACCTGGAATAGGGTCTTTTATTATATAGGAAGATGAAACGGTTGAAATTTCATAATAAGAAGAAAAGTCTTCTTTATCTGAAATGGAAATAGTATACGGGCCTTCGTTAGAAGCTTCAAAGGAAATAACTACGGATTTTGAATAATCATACGTTGAAGTCAGGTTATAACGATAATGGTCATTCAGTGCTTGAAACTGTTTCTTTTGTTCTTCCTGGACAAGATAGTTTTTCATTTCATCAGGAATTAAAGAAATAGTTTCTTCTTGATAAGGGATGCTTTCTTTAGAAGAAGAAATACTAGTTTCCCCATTACAAGAGACAAGAAGAAAAGGAATTGCTAAATAAATAATTTTTTTCATATTAAGCAGCCTCCTTGATACCATAAATGCTAGTTATCTTCCAAACTGAAGTAGACGAAGATGAGAAATATAAATACATGTCCCCACTATTTTCCTCATTATTAAACCATTCGCTCTTCGACAAACTAATCCTGTTATATCCTTCTTTTAAGGCGAATCTAGGACCCCTCCAACTCTTGTCGTATTGAAAGATTAATGAAGATGTCCCGCTAGAAGAAGACACATATACATAGAAGAAGGCACTCTCGTAAGAAGATAGTTTCTTCAAAACATCATTTTTTAAAACCCCGACAAAAAAGGTATTCCCGGAAGCTACTTCGCCTTCTAAAGTTGAACCATATGCAAAATCACTAGATTCGGAGTCTAATGAATAAGAAGATGTATTCGCTTCATAAGCAAGTTCCATTTCTTTTATCGTCGAATACAGTTCGTTTAATTTAGCGAAATTAGTTACACGATTTTTAGCCTGCTCATCTAATTTTCTATAAGCTTCCATCAGTGATAAAACCTTCATAGAATCTTTTTCGTCTTTTATATCTAAAGGCAATTCGTCAATTCTAGAAATGATAGAAGATGTATATTTAGAATAATTAATCCCATAATAAGGGGTCATCTTCCAAGAAGGAGAAGCTAAATCTCCCATTAGCATCAAGAAACTTCTTGACCCCGTTATTTTAGAAGCTTCTATTTCCAATTTGTTCCAACTATTTGGAAGCAAAGCAAAGTAAGACAAAACTTCCCAATTGCCATTTGATGGATTAACGTTAAAGAAATTGCCACTCACGTTTTTATTTAATGGGTTATAAACGTAGGTAACGACTTTTGCATAATTAGAAATCTCAAAGGAAGAATTCTCGAACTGAAGAAGACTTGGAAAAAGCATTTTGGAAACATTAATTGAATATATTTTGCCCATGTCCGGATCAAAATCTTCTTTAACCGTTCCTTCCCAGTTATAGTCCAAACCTTTTGAAATGGTATCGCCTTCGCCATAACTAATTCCGTAATATTTGTTTTTATTAGATATCAACGAAATAATTGACTCATTAGCGCATTCTTTTACCAAATACGAATTCTGCAAAGAAATTAACAGCGGCGAAAGCTCATCATCGCTTACTCCGTCAATAATAGAGCGAACATAATCGTTAACAATTGATTTGCTTTTTATAGAATTCAATAAAGAATTTATTATAACTTCGGCGTTTTCATATAAGCTTCCCAAAGTCTCTATTTGGTCTTTACTCATTTTTGAATAGGCTTCATAAAATGAAACAAGAGAAGGGACATCGCTGGTTAAAAGATCATTTTCTTTTGGTAATCCAAACATGGATAAATAAGTATAAGCAAGCTCAAACGAACTGTTTTTATAACAAATTAATTTGGTTAGGGATAACTTCTCCCCTTTTCTAACTTCTAACCTAAAAGAAACCAAATCATTAAAAGACAAATAATCTAGTTGAATTAAATTCCATCCCTTGTTTAGTTTTTGAGTTTTAATGACGCTACCATCAAAACCAATCAATGACGATTCTGTACCAAATTCACTATAAATACTAAATGAAGCTTCTTCTACAGATGATAGGTTTTTGATTTTCTTGTTAAACCTAATATCTAATACACCGGTTTCGTTTGGAACAACATCTAATCCGTTTTGAGTGCAATTCACGCCACTTAAAAACAGCGGATTATCCTCGACCAAGGCATTCCCGATATCCTTGAATTCGGATTTATAGCCCATTACTTGTCCAAAATAAAGAGCACCAGAAGATGTAGTAGACAGCCCATTTTTAAGCTGATTGACAATAATGCCGTAACTTGAATTTACCAATGTTTCTGTATTAACTTTAACACTAGTCCAAACATTAGGCTCACAGTCAACATAATTTCCGTTCCACCCAAAATAAACTCGTTTAATTTGATTGTTTTCCTTATCCTCATTAAACAAATGGAAAACAGTATAGTCATACTCCAAAACATCGTTTGGCAGTGTATACCCTAAATAGTTCCAAACCGTACCAAAGAAACTAGCCCTTAATGAACCTTTTTCATCTTCGTAAGCAACACTATGTTGATATAAAAACTCAAGATCTCCGCCAACTGTCTTGTGGTTATATAATTCTCCAACTCCAATAAAACTATCAAAGCCAAGCATCTCTTTTACTAAATCGCCTTCGTTTTTCTCGTTTATTATTTTTGCTAACGATTGAATTGACGAAAGCAATTTGGAGTAGTTATTTACAACTCTTCTATATAAATCAGGTAAAGAAGCATATTCTTCATATAATGCTTCTAGCGTTTCGTAATCTTCATATTTAATTTCGCTTGGAAGAAGAGAAATTTTATACTGCAAAGAGTTTATTTTCTCTTCATATTTCTGGTCATCCTCATTACTAGCTAATCCAAGTTTAACCCTTAAATTATCAACATAAAAAGTACCAGTACCATCACTAGTAAATCTAAAAACGACACCTTTGATAGACTCATAATTGCTTTTTATAGCGATAGAAGACAAAGAGAAATCAATCTTATTCCAGCTAGAATTAGTCAAAATAACTGTCTTAGTCAAAAGGTTGTCCAAAGATGAAGAATTATAGATATTAACATTTAAGGGAACATCTTTTGTTGAAGCGTTAAATATATCTATCGAAACCGAATTTAAGATTGATTTATCAAAAATATCAACCCCATTATATGAAAATGGGAACATTAATTCTTGAATGCTTCCTTGATCTATTGTTAGTTTTAAAGAGGAAGAACCGCTAGTTACATATTTGCTATCTTCGTTCAAAGAATAAGAGAGGTGGCTTGAGGTGTCGGTTCTAACGGTTTTAAATTTATATAAATCAGAAATAGATTCAAAATCGTTAAGACAAATTGAATCATTACGAGTTTGTTCCTGGTTACATCCAAATAGAAGAGGCAAGGAAAGCAAGAAAGAACACAAAATCTTTTTCATATTCACTTAGCCTCCTTATTGCCGACTAAATTGGATATAGTCAATTCTCTTGCAGGGTAAAGCGAGGCATTACCATTCGAATCAAATTTAACGTTTTTGAAATAAAGTCTTATCTCCTTTGCGTTCTTTTTTGAATAAGATGATATAGAAGTTAAATCTATGTCTACTAATTTCCTAGAAGAATTAGCTTTGCAATAATTGGTTATTATTAATTCATTGCTTTTTCCATTGTTAAGCCCAATGGAAAATTCAATATCCTCATTAGACAAATTGGAATAATCAAAGCTAAAAGAAGAATATTTATTTAAAGTGGTAACAGGTATTCCTATATATGGGGTGAATTTCATAGTTGACGAGTCTATTTTCCCGTCTTCTTTAACATATTCAGAACCAATGCTTACCTTTATTTGGTTTGAACCACTGCTTTCTTCTACTACTGTAGCAGCATTTTTACTCATAGAATCAATAGAAGAAAAATCATTCAACAAAGTCTGTCCACTTGCTTCCCTGATATAAGTTGAAGAGCCACTCTTTATGTTATATTTCGTGATTTCCCCATTATTTGGCAAAACTATCTTAAATCCTTGTCCCGACTTTTCTAAAGAAACATCTTTGCCGTTAATATTCAAGTTGCTATTAGAAGAATAAATAACAGTCTTTAAACCATCTTCTTGTTTTTCGTTTAATAAAAGAATACCGTCTTCGTTATCTAATTCGATAATCTTTGAAGCAACCGTTTTCCTTGCATTGAAGAATTGTTTATCGTTAGATGTGCAAGTTGCCCCTGAGAACAACAAATTATAAACGTCCCCGATGTAGCTAGATAAACTCAGTTCTTCAATTCCATATTTATCTTTATAGGAATTAAGTTTCCTTTCCAAAACACAAAGCAAATCATAGTCATCCATCGAATCCCTATAATTGGACAATCTATTTGATGCTATAGGAGTGTTTAATCCATATAGCCTTCCAGGATAAAGAAGATAACCATCACCTGGAGTTGTCTCATATCTAAGAGGATCATCATATGGATTAACAAGTTTGGATTCATCGTTTGATAAAGTTATTTTATTTACCTCATAATACAAATAACCATTTATGCCAATTTGTTTATTCATCCACCCATTTACTCTCATATCAAGATTGTCATCATCGATATGAAACGTTGCAAATGGGTAATTTGGCCCTACACATGAATATGCCCATAAATCCGAATTAGACATATCTTTGCTTGCATCTTGATATCTTTGTTTAGTGGCAAAATCATCAAATAAAGACATATAAGGACAAAATGTTGTATGGTATTTGCCAACCCATTCGTCCTTAAAAACAATGTTTGTAAAAATAGAAGGTATGTTTCTTATTTCTTTTTCTAATTCCAAGGCGAAATCTTTATCACTCAAAGAGGAAAAATAGCCTTCGCTATGTAGTATCCTTATCGCAGATTCTAATGTCTTGTCCAATTCTCCACCCACTTTTAATAGTCTTTCAGAAGCTGCGGCTTTTACAGGATCTGCATCAGCCTCATCATAACTAGAAGGATAAAAATATGCGTATTTAATAAAATCGTTTTCCCTAGACGTAGACATCTTTGCTAAAGTCGTTATATAAGAAACGCACCTTTTCGCAGACTCATCGCTAGCCATATACGTTTGAGGGAAATCAAAAGGAATGACAATTGATGAAAAATTAGGATTGCCCCACTGCCTTAAAATATCATTTTTAAAATCTACAAGATTATTCGAACCAGCATCTTGTATCACATAGGAATTTGTCTTGTAGTCATTAAGGAAATCAACATAGGAGTCTACTACTTTTTTAGAATTATCATATTCTCCATTAATTAACTCGTTCCGATAAATTAAGAAAGAAGTCTTAAATTCTCTCCTGCCTTCATACTTAATAGGCCACACTTCAACACTGACATTTATTCTTTTTTTCACATCACCGATTTTTAAATCAAGATATCCTTCATATGATCCAGGATTGATGCCTTTTGAATCTATCTCAATAGTAATGCCTTGGTTATAACCGCCATAAGCTTTGTTTTCCTTATGCTTTTTTGCAACTTCAAAAGGCAAAAGCATATCTGGAACCATGTCAAAAGAAGAATAGGCAGGATTCAAAGTTGATGCATTTGGTAACGTTATATATTTTTGGTAAAAAAGAGAAATATTAGAGGCAGGGATTTTCTCGCCTTTGCTAGAAGTAAGTTCATTAATTGTGGCATCAACGTAAACGCTTTTTTCGCCTTCAAGAGAAATAATTATTTGGCTTCCTTCCTTTTCGTTTTGCATCATTTCGATATTCACATTTTCGCCAAGATTGAAATATCTTGCTTCATCTTCTTTATGGTTTCTTAAAACTTTTGTTGTTGAATAAGTCGAAAACAAAGAAAAATCTGCATGGGTAGTTTCTTCTTGATCTTCAATTCTTTTCGAAGTCGAAGAATATTGGTCTTGCCCACAAGAAAGAAGAACGAAAAATGCGCTTAAGAAAAGGAAGTTTTTACCAAATTTTCTCATAATCAATTAAGTCCTGATTGTTTTAATATCGTCGCCCAATTTTTATTTAGATAATCCATATTTAGATTCAAGACTTCGCTTGGACTTTTGTTAAATGAGACCATGGCCTTGATGCAGTTATCGCCAACATTTCCCAAACCATTTGCAAACGTACGATTGATGCCGCCATAACAGAATATTTTGGCAGGAACTTGGAAGTTATAGGCAAGAATATTGTTTTCCTTTAATGCTTCGTTAACGTTTTTCTTAAAGTTTGAAATTTGAATTCCGGAATCGCTATAACCATTAGAAGGCTTGCTTCCCAAGACACCACCATTCATGGATTTGTGGAAAATTGATAACCCTTCATTTGAATACATGTATTTAACAAATTGCTTTGCCAAATCTATTTTCTTGCTATTTGAACAAATAACCAATTGATGGTCACATCCGCTCCTAAGATAAGACCCATTTTGAACAGCATCCTTTACTATCTTGACATCTTCATCGCTAACCGAAGAAGGTTTTTCTTTGTTTACGCCACGTATAAATTTAACTACTTCACTCAAAGTTTTATCATCTTTAATAGATGAAATTCTTCCGTTATTGATAATTGAAGAAACGATAGGCATATTGATAAATGAGGCATCATAACTCTTGACGTTAGTCTCGGTATCAAGCCAAGAGCCGTTGGCCATAAATAATGCCGTTTTATTTCTTAAAAAGTCATTTTGGCAAGATTCGAATTGATAGTTCTTTGACTTTGGATGATGGAAATCATTGTTTACCAATAAATCCTGCGCCACTTGAAGCGATTCTACAATGCCGTCTCTAGCATAAAACGATGAAGTATGGTGTTCTTTACTAGCTTCAGGATCATCAGGATCTATTCCTTCGTTGAAATATTCCATATTCTTGCTTCCTTCATATTGGCCAAACCAAATCGGGAGCAAAGATGTGTAATATTCGCTTTCATAAGAATAAACAAGTGGATAAATTTGATTACCTTCGTATTTGAATTCCTTTTGTCTCACTTTTTCGCACAAAGCAATGAATTCATCTGTTGTATAAGGAATGTCATCATCTTTTAACCCTAAGGCATTCCAAATTGTATTGTTCCTTACTATTCCTATAACACCATTCGCCCAGGAAAAACTAACATATTTATCACCTATCTTATTAGCGTCTATAAAGCATTGTTCCGTTCTATCTTCTATTGACCTCCCATCTTCGTCCTTGCTAGTCCAGACATCACTAACATCGACAAAATTGCCTTGATAGGCTAGTTTATAAAAGTCGGTAATTCTAGAGAAGAAAATATCCGTTCCATCTCCTCCTGCTTTGATTTTAGCTTGCAATGCTTCAACCCCAGCTTGGCCGTCGACTGCTTGGAAGTTTACTTTGATTCCTGTTTTTGCAGTAAAAGCAGAGACAATGTCTTCCATCCATTTGACTCCATATCCAAGCTTAACGCCTTCAATTTTTAAGGTGTCGCTTGTATCTTTGCTAGTAGAGCACGAAACTAGTCCCAGACTTATAAAAGACGAAGCCATTAACAATTTAATTTTCTTATTTTTCATACTGTTTTCCTCCAATTACCCTTTCAATCCACCTAAATGGACTTTTTCCATTATTGAATTTTGGAATATCAAGAAAAGGATAAGCATAGGTATTAAAGAAACGAATGTCGCGGCCATGAAGACCGGAATATTATTCGAATTTGTATTAGCAAACAAATAGGAAGCAAAAGACAAATTTGGGTATTTTTGCATATAAAGCAAGGTATTCTCATAATCGTTCCAACCCATGATGAAATTCATTATGAATAGGGCTGAAACAGAAGGTAAAGCCATTGGCAACATTATTCTAAAAAACACTTTGTAATGATTTGCCCCATCTACAAAAGCCGCTTCTGCATATTCCCAAGACAATGACTTAAAGAATGAATACATATAGAAGAAATAACCACCATATAAGCCAATAGAAGTTATGGTAACTAAAGTAACGGTGCCTTTCAAATCAATACCGGTCCCCAAGAAATTCGAATATAGTTGATAAGTCGATGCTGCAGAGCCAAACAAAGGAATAATTGATACAAATAACCCTAGATTATAGATAAATTTTGTAAGTCTAGAACGATAGAAGACCAATATATAACAGACACAGCAACTAGTAAAAATAGACAATGTAGAATAAAGGGTTGTTCTCCAAATGGAATTCCAAGTAAGTTGAAGAAAAGAGAAATCCTTTAAAGATGCAGTTGAGGAAGTCAAATTAAACAAAGCTTCATAAAAGGCTTTAAAACTAATCTTATCCCATTGAGGAATCCATAGTTTCCCTTCAAATTGAACTTCTTCATATGCCTCAGCATCACCAAGCAACGCCAACGATAATCCATAGAAAAAGAAATAGGCAACCAATATTGCATAAGCAAGAAGAATAATAAAAGCTATGATAAAGACAATCTTTTCAGACAATGATTTTTTGTCTTTTTTATATTCTCTGCTTAAAAACCTAAGCGAATCTTTATCCATTTCATTTTTCCTTTCCATAAGCAATACGTTTGACTATCAAAGCAGCTGGGAAGCTAACAACAGTCATGCATATCCCAATTGCGGAAGCCATGTATATCCAGCCTTCATTAAAATTAGGAGATCTTGCAACCATATAATAAAGTAAATAACTAAGTGTAAATGTTTGATTCATGTTTCCGCTAGCAATTCCTGTATAGGCTAGAAGAGGACCACTCGTTCCTAAAAATCCCGCTACACACATTATTAAAATTGTTGATATAGTCGGCCAAATGGAAGGGAAGATTATATAAATAAGTTCCTTAAACCAGTTACAACCATCAAGTTCAGATGCCTCTATTACTTCTTTATTAATAGAATTCATTGCCCCATTTATAACAATCATGTTTGTTCCAAAACCGAAAATAAGCCAGTAGAAAAGCAAGAAATAGATAGAACTTCCATCAGTCCTTAACCAAGGATTAACATAGTCAAAACCTTGTCCACTTAAGGCATGTAACAATCCACCTTCACCTATGATTTGCTTATAAAGCATTATTAAAGCCGAACTAGTTATGATGCTTGGTAAATAAATTACAAACCTAAAATATTTATATCCTTTAATCTTTTTATAAAGGAAATACCCAAAGAAAATAGAAATAGGCAATCCTAAGAAAATTCCAACAAAATTGAATAATAAGACATTAACAAGTGAGTTCCTTAAATTTGCGGAAGTCAAAATGGAAATACTTGAATCCTTCCCAAGGAAAAGACAATCAATTATTTCTTTGTAATTTGTAAAGTTAGGATCAAAATGGCCTTCTCCTCCTTCAAATCTCATAAAAGAATAGAAAAAGGATTGGAAATTTACATAAACATAAAAAATAAGGAAGAAAAGAATCGGCAAGAATAAAAACGAAAAGACGAAAAGACGTCTATCCCAAACGTGCCTTTTTTTCTTGTTGTATTTTTTTACTTCAACAAGATCTCTTTCTTCTTTGCTCAATTCTAGATTTTTAGCCAAAGTAAATCTCCTTATTTAAGTGCTACCAAAGGTGAATAATAAAGATAGTTATTGACCGTTGCAGTCCAACTATTTTGATAAACAAATCTCGGTGATTTAAAAGAATTAGATTCTTTATTTTTATCTATTTCATATTTAAAGAAAGCAGTTCCTTTACCAAGCCCATCATCGTTATAGAATCCAGGGAGCCCATAATTTGCCTTGTTATTCGCTAAATCTAAATCAATGTCATCATCAATCAAATAAGCATAGTCTCCATATTCTTTGGAATCGCCCCACTCACATAAATCATTTTTGATTCCTAAGCATAAAGATGAATATGAAGAGAAATCCCGCTTTAAGTTATCAAGGGCAAATTCATAAATACTCATAGGTGACTTTGTCTTGAATTGAATCTTATAACATTGCCCGAAGTTAGAAGCAAACGAGGAGCTATAATCGAAGTCGATACCTAAAATACTGCCTTTATTCTTTTCTGCTTCAATAGGAGTAATCGTATCTATATCATTAATACCGTAAATAACCTCTCCTACCTTATCGTAGGTAGAAACTAATGAATTCAATTTATCAATGTCTAGTTTGGCTTTTAATTCTTCATCAATTGAAGAAAGCATCTTTCTTGCAAATGCCAATTTACTAATAAATTGCATCTTTTCATAATCTGCTTTTCCTTCTAAAGATATAGGCAAAGAAGCAATAATCGAATTTACTTTTTTAAAATTGTAGTTATCTATATCTTTATAACCATAGATAGGAGTAATTCTCCAGCCTGTTGTAATGGATGTATTAAATAATGCCCATCCAGAAGTAATCGTGTCAATTTTGGCATTAGCTTTATTGTCCAATATTGCTTTTGTTTCAACTTCTACTTTATGCCATCCCTTACCATATGTAGTCTTAGAATCTCCAAAACGATTCCATGCAGTATCGCCTAAACACATATTAACTGCAGCATCACCTGGATTATAGAAATAGAAGAACAATTTGTCGTATTCCCCAATAGTTTCTGAATTAATAGACTTATTAAAATAAATCTCGAGAGCGTAATTTTGCGTTGCCTGATTTAAAGTTAGATCCAAAGTTATTCCATAATTTTCATCGTTGCCTTTAACAAATGATTTTGGATAAGAATATTGTTCGCTATCGCCTCTTAACCTCAATGGTTCATCTTCTAAACCAAGCAAAGAAGAGTAAGAAGAAACTATCTTTTCCAAATTCCCAAGTTTATCGACATTTGTAACTTTTTCTTTCAATTCAGCAGGCAAAAAATCATATTCGGAACGTATATTTTGAATTTCTTCCTTTTTAGACAAGAAAAGATAATCGTTGTCATTGATTTTCAATAATGTATCAATTCTATTGACTAATTCTTTTGCCTTTTTGTCTATATTCGCAAGGATTTGATTATATTTCGATACAGTTTCTTCCTTCAAAAACGATTTTGACTTTTCAGTAAGGGAATCGTATTCATTTTTTAAAGAAACTATTTCTTCATATCCAATCGTATCCGGGTCGGCATTACTAACTTTATCTTCAAAGGCCTTAGCTGCTTGTCTATCTAACTCCACTAATATTTGCTGGTATTTTTCTTTTGTTTCATTATCCAAAAGTGCTTTTGCTTCTTCTGATAAAGAATCATATTCTTCTTGGATAGCTTGGATGGCCTCTGCAGTCAAAGTAGATAAATCAATACTCTTTACTTTATTAGCAAACCCTTCTGCTTCTTTCTTATATTCAATGCGTTTTATTGCAGAAAGTAATTTATCCAAATTTGTTACTAAACCTTTCGCGTCTTCATTTAAAGCATAATAAGCTTCCTTGGCTTTATTGACCGCTTCTTCCGAAGGGTCTTCTCCTAATGCACTTATCAAATCAATAACCATCTTACTTGATTCGATATTTGCTATACGGGTCTCTTGTTTTGTTAGTTTAGATAAAATAGAAGAAGGAATATTTGCCTTATCTTCGCTAGATAAAGAATCATAAGCCTTTCTCGCTGCTTCTATTTCTTCTTTAGTGGATGAATCGTTTAACGAATTCAACAAAGATATAACTTTGTCAGCCTCTACATAAGACGATGAGGAAGATTCATCGTTGCAAGAAGAAAGCACAAAAGAGCCACCTAACAACGAAGTCATAAGAACAGTTGCAACTAAACGTTTTTTTCTCATAAAAATCCTCACTTTATCCTTTTTGTCGTATCCAAATCAAAGAAATGCACTTTATCTAAATTAAAGAATATTTCGGTATTATCGTTATCAATAACCTCATTTTCGGCATCGTCTTTAATAGAAATGTCTTGACCGTCTATCGAACAATAATAAATGTATTCATTACCTAATAGTTCGGAATCTTTTATAACCGCATTTATAGGGAAAGAATAGGAAGAACCTAAACTAGAAGTTTTTATATTTTCAGGTCTAATACCTAATGCAATTTTCTTACCTTCATAATTTTTCTCTAGAAGTTTTTTATGTATGTCATCTATTTCAATGCTTACATGTTTTTCGCCTTCAAAAACAAATTTCCCCTTTAAATACGTACCGGTTAAAAAATTCATGGCCGGAGAGCCAATAAACCCGCCGACAAACATATTCTCTGGCTCGTTATATGCTTCTTTTGGGGTTGCAATTTGTTGTATGCGACCATCTTTCATAATAACTATCCGATCGGCTAAAGTCATAGCCTCGGTTTGGTCGTGGGTAACATAAATCGTGGTTGCCCCTACTTTTTTATGAATATTAGCAATCTCGCTTCTAGTCTGGACACGTAGTTTAGCATCCAAGTTAGAAAGGGGTTCATCCATCAAGAATACTTTAGGGTTTCTAACAATTGCTCTACCTAATGCCACTCTTTGCCTTTGCCCACCAGAAAGTTCAGCCGGTTTCCTATTTAGATATTTATATAAATCCAAGTTACCTGATGCTTTTAAAACCTGGTAATCTCTTTCAAATACAGTCAAGTTCCTACTCTTTTGGATCTGAACCTCGTTTTGTTTTAAATACTCTATCTCTTTACTCAACGACTTTATTTGGTTTTTCTTATATTCAAGATCACGCTTCATGGTATCTAAAAGCATTTTGTTTTTAGACTCTTGATCCTTGCTATTTTCTTTCTGAATCAGTTTATTGACTCTAGAAATCCCGCTTTCCAATTTTTTAATTTCTTTTTGTTTCTTGGCTATTATGCCTTCATCAATTCCTATGACGGGTTTCCTTAAATTAAAGACCTGCTCATATTTTTGTAACAGCAAAAGCCTTAATTCTTCTTCTTTTGATAGGTATTCATTATTATTTGGGCTTTTTGAAAGTAATTTTGATATTTTCTTATATTCTTTTCTAATGGTTTCGTCTAATAATGCATTTGCCTGAGAGTCATATTCATAAACCCCACGCAACGCCTTTCTTATCCTCAGCCCAAATGACATATTTTGATATACAGTCATATGTGGATAAAGAGCATAAGACTGAAACACCATGGCAATATGCCTGTTCATTGGAGAAACATAATTAACTAGTTTGCCATCAATATAAAGTTCGCCGCTAGTGATATCTTCTAGCCCTGCAATCATCCTTAATGCAGTGGATTTTCCACATCCAGAAGGGCCTACGAAAACTATAAATTCTTTATCTTTTACTTCTAAATTAAAATCAAAAACAGCTTGAACATTGTTGTCGTAAATCTTGTTAACGTCAATAAACTTTAAAGTAGCCATGACTATTCCTTTTTATCCTTATGGATAATTATATGATAAATAGAGCCTCTTACAATGGAGCTTTGGTAATTATATCGAGTATTGATATAATTATTCATATATATAATATATATGAAAATTCATCTAAAAATCACTTTCTACATTTTTCGTTATAAAAAGATAACATCTTTTCAAACCAAGAAGACGCCACTGTGTTGGTAGCAATTCCATAGCCATGCACATCGCTAGGGTAGGTAATATAAGAGTGCTCTATTTTCGCTTCGTTTAAAGTCTTATCCATCAACATTGAATTATGCACGTCCACCACGTTGTCCTTATCACATTGCCATATAAACGTTCTTGGAAAATCTTTATCAGCATGCAGCTCCAATGAATATCTCTTTTTATCTTCTAAAGAAGGGTTGTTCCCAAGAAGATTTCTTCTTGTGGCTAAACTGCAATATGGTTCAAGCATAGTTACAACAGGATAAGAAAGGACTAGCAAGCCAGGTTTTGGTAGGCAAGTCGTTTTATACCCAAAATTTGAAGTCCCTAGTAAACCAACCAAATGTGCTCCAGCAGAGAAGCCAGCAGCAATATAATCTTTAATGTCTATATTTAGTTCTTCTTTGTTTGAATCCAAATACCTAATCAAATTATTTAAATCGTTGATAGCGTGAATGGCTTTATTCTTAATTCCGTAAGTAAAAGTCAAAGCAGAGAACCCCTCTTTATAAAGCCTAACCGCAACAGGCAAAGACTCTGGCAAAGTGCAAACGCATTCATATCCGCCACCAGCCACAACAATGGCTAGTTTGCTTGGTTTATCTTGCTTCAATAATAAGAAGCTAGAATCCTCGCTTAATTCTTTATAAACGATGTGTTTTGTTTCAGATAGATTAATTAGATAATTTAAACAATCAATAGACTCTTTTTCTGGCCAAGGATTTAGGTCGCTAGTAACAATTTTTTTGTCTTCATTAGCAAAAGAGGCCAAGTGAAAAGCGTATTTTCCTAAAATCGGATCAGTAAACACATCATCATAAGTAGATTCAAAATTGAACATTTGAAGACCTCTAGTTTTAAAAGGGCTGATTGCTCAGCCCAAATATTTAATGAGATTCAGTATAAGTCGCCCCGTCTTTAATTAAGACAAATGAAGTAAATTCTAATTCGCTATCAACTGCAGCTGAACCAGGAATTATGTTCAATAGTCTTAAACCATTTAGCTTTTGCGATGTCGTTGATTTCAAATCCTGATTAGTGTTGGCAGCCCAATCAGTTTTTATAGTCTTTGTTTCTAACCATAAATATGGGGTACCGCAATCTATTACAGCCCCGGAAATTCCTTTAGTGATGTTTGGGGTTCTTAGGAATATTATGATTTTAGAGTAGCCAACAAAAGCTTTTGCGCCATCCGAGAATCCAAACGATACACTGATGGGTTTTTCAACATGTTTTTTACACTTTAAATGAGTTATGTTTCCATAATCAGAATCATATTTATAAGTTACATCAATATCGTTATATGCTTCTTCGCCTTGTTTGATGCTCATTGAAGTTGTTTTTAGCATATAAGTGTAACTAGTTAGAGTGTTTTCTAAAGTTTCCAAATCGGCATAATTAGTAACCAAAGTTTTAGCATCCGAGGGCAATGCTTCGTATTGCTTTCTAGCGGCATCAGCAAGCAAAGTTGCTTGGGCGGCTATTTCGTTGCTAGTCAATTTCAAAGAGATTGCTTTAGTTATAGAAGCAATAACTTTGTCTGCCATTCCTTGAAGATCAATGTTTTTCAAGCCAAATAAGCCAGTTAAGTAAAGATGATTATGGTCACTTGTAGCGGCGTTCCATGTGTTTTGGAAGTCAATTTGAAAGTCGCTGAACTCATTCTTACCAGAAGTACTTATTATTTCAGAAGAAGAGACTTCAACTAGATTTTCGCCCTTTACATAAGAAGATTCCGCAGGAGCCTCCGCCCAGCCAGGCAATTCGCCTGCCTTAAGAAGTTTCCAATTGTTTCTTAAATGAATGACATTCGCGCCCTTTCCTACCGCTCCCCGAGGCGTTACATCATTAATAGCGATAAAGGCTAAACTATCAAACGAAGATAATGAACCTTTTAGTTTATCTAGCGACATATAATGATGTTTCATAGCAGCATCAGATTTAAACTCGACATCATACATTTGCCCATATAATTCTTTATTAATCTTAGTAATGCTACTTATTTGGCTATCATCAATTATCTCGCCAGCACTGTTATGCACATTCAATGGGCTAATCGTATCAGTATCATTAAGCCCATAAACAGGCGTTATATAGGTTTCATAATTGGCTTTAGCGGAATTAAAAGTATCAATATGTAATTTCTCTTTTTCCGCATCAGTCAAACTAGATATTTTGGAATTTAATGTATATAGGATATTAGCATTTTTAACCTTTTCATAATTACTAAGGGTCCCAATATCTAGCGTAAGTTTTTCGATGTCTTTCTCGATAATTGCAATAGAAGGAACGCCACCTTGCATTTGGCTAACATTGTTATCGACAAATTTTCCTTGAGCAGGTTTTGTCAAAAACGTTTCATGACACCTGCAACAAGTCCAGAATTCTACATAATTCGGCCCAGCATCGTAATGATTGCCATCATGAGAGCAACCACTGCCGAATACATTTTGGTCAACATTGTTAGATAATGTTGTAGCAATGCCTAAACTCGCTACTCCTAAGCAAGAAAGTACTGAAAGCAAAAGATAACGTTTCTTCATAAATGTTCTCCTTCGTAAAAGAGTTCTTCAGATAAATCTAGTTTATGCAAAATAATTACCATTAGAAACCCTTTAAATTTATTTATATTAATGGTTGATATAATTAAATATCACGCTTTTTTCCGACAAAATGTCGCTTATTTGCCAAAAATACGAAAACTCTAAAAACTGTAAAAATAAATGTCTTGTTTATACCAAAACTATACTTTCGCCTTGCTTCAATGAAGGAAAAGAATAAGAAGACGATGAAGGAATTGTTTTAATATTCTCGCCTTGGTAAGCAGTTAGTTCTGTTGAAGAAGTAGCTTTAACTGAATAACTACCATCATTATTAATATAAGAAGAAATAACATATGCATACTTCCCGTCTTTATTCTTATAAACACCCACATGGTATTTTGATAAAGAACTGATTTTAAGCCCACCGGGAATCGAAGATAATAAGTCAGTCATGGAAGATGAATTAGAATGAAGCGAATAATTCCCTAATTTATTCGACAAATATGTACCCTGGTAATCATAGCCTTTTAATAAGTTGGCCATGTTTAATATTTGTTTATTTATGTGTAATACATCCAGGCTTGTCGATGTTGTGACTTTATATTTTTGATTAAAAGCCTCGTCAACTGCTTTCTCATTTATGAACAAAGATGTTTCATCATCTGAAAATGTCTTATACCAAACAATGTTCTTGTAGCCAAAAGACAAAGCCATATAAGCTTGCAAAAGCATCTCGCTATAATAAGATGCACGAGGAAAATCAGCTACACTGCAAAGTTGCATAATTAAGAACGGCGTCGCATTTAGTTCACTGCTTTTAGACCTCAAGCAAAGCAAATCATGGATGTAATAATCTCTTAATGAAGTTGAATTGTTTTTATATGTAAACGGATAGAAATCGGTGCACAATGATCTAAGATTATAATCAGGCAAAGTATCAATTATTAAATTACCGTATTTATTTAAGGAATCCTTAAGAGAAGTCCCAGAATAACTAGGCAGCAATGTCGTTATGAACTTCGAATCAGACTTATTCGCATATATAGAGTTAAACGATGCTGATAGCCTTTCGATTGAATCAAAGTTGGAATCATTTAACGGCTCATCCCAACTTAAAAATCCAGCAAAACCTGGAACGTTGCTAAAATCTGGCACACCATCGTAAAAATGCAAATCATTAGATGAATAGCTTCTATCATTTATAACTGTTTTAAGACCATTTTTGTGGAACATTCTAACTATATCTTTCAAAGCATCGACATTATCGTTTGTTCCTATTGTTTGTCCTGAATAGAACACTCCATTAAACCCAAATTTGATTAAGTCACTGCAAATTTGCTTGTTATGATCGTTATCGTAATTATTCCTGCAGTCTAAATAAGGACAATCATAGGCGTATATATTCATGCTTTCATCTTGATTGATTAAATAAAAATCAAACACAACATCATTATCAAACAACTGTTTAGATAACTCTTTGGGACCAAAAGGTTTATACAAGACGCCGCCTATATCTATTTCATCAAAAGAAATGGTTACATTATCATTTAATTTGCCTACATGGGTCTCTTCTTTTAATAAAACATTAGTGTCTTTATTGATATATCTAACTTTATAGGTAACTTGTTTTTCATCTGAAAGGTACTTAGCAATTATTTCTTCTTTTTTCTCATCCGCTTCATCAATTGCCCTCGATGCAACTCCTAAAACGCTTCTAATCGAATTGCTTTGATTGCCATCGAAATCATTCGATAGAAAATAGCCATATTCATTCTTTATATAAAATAGGCCCCGATAAGAAACCAAATAATCTTTTGTTTCAAGGCCATCTAGCCTTCCAAGCAATGTATAAGAACCGTCGAAATTGTATCTAGCAAAGGCATAACGTTTTTGTGCCTCTATCTTACTCTCTTCTTTTTTGTTAAAAGAAAATAAGCCATCAACGAAAAGAGAGTGTTCATTTAAATCATTGCTGCTAAACTCATTGTTTTTAAATGCAATAAAACCTATTTCCTCTGCGCCTTCTAACACCGGAGAAGGAATGTTGCATCTAAACTCAATTGAAGATAAACCATTGTTTAAACTAATGCCGGCACCCTTTTCCATAACAAAGTTTTTATATCCAACAACTAACTTATAATCATAACGAAAAGAGTAACCATTGGATTCAAAATAAATGGAAAAATCATCAAAAGAAGAAGACCCATTACGAGAGATAAATTTATTATTCTCAATCGAACCAGCAGGATAGGCATAAGAAATAGCGCCTTCGAAACCATTGATAATTGATGCCACCAATTCATCCTTACTTGTTCCATTATTGACATATATCGTGTTTCCTACTACTTCAATATTTTTGTTATTCGAAACCATTATCTCTGGTTCGTATGTAACGAACTTGCTTCCGTCATATTTAAATTGCGAAGTCAAAATATCTATTTTTATTCCAGTTGGATTTACATATTCTCCTGAAAATGTGTACACATCATTTTCTTTGGCCTCACAGCCATTCAAATATACCCTATAGTAATTTTCGCCCCGTTTTTCCAAATAAAAGTTATCAGCATCTATATTTTTGTAGTTGTATCCGATTTTTTTGTTTAAAGGAGTCAATATAGACTGGTACATGTAATTCCCTGCATTGCAGGGTATATCGTTTGACTTCAACGTAACATTAAATGCCGAATTCCCCGTATTTTCATCATGCAACGTAAGCTTAGATTCAAGTTCATTAGAATTAGAAGCAAAAGAAGAAAGAATAGGAATGACATTCATCGATATTGCATTCATCCCCAAAAATAACAAGAATCCATATTTATTTTTCATAAAATAAATTTTTGCTGAAACGAAAAACTAATCAACACGTTACCAAGCAAAGAAACAAAAATGATATAAATATTAAGAATCTTATTATTTAAATAATAAAAATTAAGTTTTTTTTAAATTACCAAAACAAAAAATAAATTAGATGATTCTAACGGTTGCAAAGCCTTTGTATAAGTTATACATACTGCCGAATTTAGCATATGGCAATAGTTCTTCTTCTAGTTCTGGAATGCTTTTTATTTTTCCTTTAACAAAAAGAGACAATCTTTGTTTGCAATCCTTTAATCTCATATAAAGACCGCCTAACCTAATCTCGTGAACATCAAAACCATGCGGTATGTTTTCTTCCATCCACTGCTTATAAAAAGTTTTTTTGAACCTTAATAAAGCACTACAAGCCAAATCGTATGTTTTTATTATATCTTTTAGTTCCTTTAAATCTTTACTCTTATAGGCTTTTCTTGTCCTGATTCCTAAGTCATATTTATAGGCCAAGCAAGCGCATAATTCCATTAATTTGATATACTGGGTCCTGTATTTTTTTGGAATCAAAGGAATAACTTCATCATATTTTTTTACCATAGATTCATAATCAATAGGCATTATTTTTTCTAATTCAAAATCTTTCCAGCCTAAAAATGGATCATTATACAAAAGAGACTTACAAGTAATATTTATATCTTTCAAATCCGGATTAACTTTTGATCTATTAGGTTCATCCAAAAGTAAATAGATGTCAAAGTCAATCCCAGTGATTTTCTTAAATCTATTCTTTTCTTTATCGTTAAGTTTCTTCCCGTCGATTAGCAAAGATGCCTCAAATAATCCTGGCAAAGCAGAAAAATACGAACATTCAAACCCGTCATCTGGCCACAAAGTTATTAAATAATTCTCAATATTAAACTTCCTAGCCTCTAATAACTGAATTTTCAATCTTTCTAGGCTTCCAATATTGCTTGGAGCGAATCCGTTGCAAGTAGAAACGCTGCCTGCAAAATATAGCTCTCTATTAAACTGAAGATGAGATTTAAACATTGAATCTAATAAATCTTTATCCGTTGAATAATAATCCCAATAGCATAGTCCAACATTATTTGGCACCATATCCATAATCTTTTTATCAAAATTCACATTCTTGTCATAGTAAATGCCATGGTTTGCAAATTTAAAAAACATATCAGACCACATATGGCAAATAAAACCATGCTTATTAGCAATAGCATTCACTTTATTCAGGTGTTTTAACATCAAATCGAACCTATTTACATATCCGTGTTTATCCAAATATTTACCCAATCCGACATGATGTGCCTCATCGAACGCTATATTTATCTTGTTGGAAGAAAAGCACTTCCTTAATGTTTTGATTATGTTTTCTATAAGCTCATAAGTACGTGGCTCATCTATCAATAAAATATCATCTATATCAATAATGTTTTCATATTCCGGAATCTTTGACAGATAACCAAAATGACCAAGAAATTGGCATGATGGAATAAGTTCTACCCCTTTTGAAACGGCATATTTATCTAATTCAATTAAATCATCTATAGAATAACCTCCACGGAGGTACCCGAAATAAGGTTCTTCTTTTATTTTGATCATATCATCCAGGCCCAATTCAATACTTGTATATCCAAACGAAATCATTAAATCAATAAATCGTTTAATCGACCTTACGCTTAGCCCTCCGTTCCCGGAAAGACAAATAAAGACACCCTTATTTTTGATCATTTAAAATTCTCTCCTCTGCCGATTTAAAAGCTACACCGAGCGAAATAGAAATATCAGAAGACATAGAAATAGTTATGTCAGGCTCTAAGCTACCTTTATATCTCAAATATGCCGATTTAACTTTGTCTGGGAATGAATTAATGTTGACTATTTCCCCAGTCAAAACAACATTATTTGCCTTAAAAATGGTAAGAACGTTGATTAAAGCAATGCCTAGATACTCAGCGGCTTCATCAATATATTTACCGTATTTGTCATCGTTACCAAACAGCTTCTCTTTCTCCTTCGAAGATAGACCTGCTCTTTTTAGTATTCCCCCTACCGAGCAATATACTTCAAGGCATCCTTTCTTCCCGCAAGTGCAAGGTTCGCCATTTATTACAGCAATTGAATGCCCAAAATCTATTCGTTCTAAACCATTTAAAGTACCGCTTGCGAAAGGGAAAGTAAAACCTAAGCCATCTGAAATATTTACAACCAACGTATTGTCGGCATTGTTTTTGTGCCTTCTACAATAATCAACCGCTATACAGTTCATGTCGCCACTAGCAGAAACAAATGTGCGATACCTTTCTTCTAAAAAACTTCTAATTGGGAACGGGCTCCACTCATTTATTGGCAAAAAGCGTTCCAAAATTCCTGTTTGGTTATCTATATATCCTCTACAACTTAATCCAATAGAAAAGACAGTAAATTTATCTTTGGCAAATTCAAACCCTTGATCAAAGGCCTTTACAATCAAATCAATTACTTCTTTCTGGGTGTTTGCCTCAAAAGGAAACGAAAAAGAAAATAATTCGCATCCATCAATTCTAGCAACAGAACAAGATACATTAAATGAATTAACGCTTACGCCGATTGTTGCAAATTTCTTGTTCGCAATTATTGAGTACGTACTCCTCCCTATTCCATTAATTGTAGGAGATGTCTCCTCAATCAAGCCATCATCGATCAAAGCACAAACATTAGAAGAAACGGTTCCCCAAGAGTATCCTGTTTGAGCTTCAATTTTTCTTCTGGTAGTAGGAGAATTTGTAATTATATTGTAGAAAACATCATAATAGCTTTTCTGCCTTTTCATAAATTTACCTATCCTTTTTTAATTATGTCAAAGGTTGATATAATTAACAATGTCGACTTTTGAGCAAAAAAATAAAGAGCAATTGAGCCTTGAAAAGCAATTATTCAATTCATTTATTTTTCTATTACATTTAAAATATCCTTATGAAAACAATTGCAATAAATATCCCTTCTAATTTAACTAAAGTCGAAGACATCATAACTGCTATAAAAGTCTATGGTCATAAGAATACCAAATATCATCTTTCTGTTTACGGAAAAGAAGAATTATTAATAACCTTGGAAGGAGTCGAAGGAATAAGTATTAATAAAGGCAAATTCAACCCTTTATCAAATTTCCTTAATGATAAAGAAGTAATCGGATTAGTAGATTTTGAATCTAAAAACGAATTAGTCTCTACTTATAAAAATCCGATTAGTTTTGCTTATCTTTTTAACGGGATTGATAAAACTAGGCAAACAATATTCCTTCTTTTGCCTTCATTAGAAAAAGAAATTGTAGTTTCTGCGATTAATAACTGCCTTTCATATCTAAAAAAGATAAATATGGAAGTTATATCCACTCCAAGAATTGGTTATCTAAACCTAAATAGAGGCAACCCATTAGCTAATTTAAAAGAATTTGATATAGAAAATGTCTCCTTTTTAGATGTTTTAGAAGGCAAGGAAAATATAATCCTAAGTTTAGAAAAAGAAGGGACTTATTTCCTAGAAGGAATAAATGCCGCAGCAACATTTATATCTAGACAAGATAATAAAAGAGTAAATGAATCCAAAAATCCTTTTACACGCCTATTTGTAAAAAAGGATAGAAACGAATTATTAATCTCAACATCTACATTAGTAATCGGGTTAGATAAACCGTTAATTAATCTTCCGTTAAATGCTTCCTATAGCCAGGCTTTCGATGCAATAACTGGAATAGAAAAAATAGATGAGGCCAAAAAATGAATTTCTTAATCGAAGGAAATAATTTACCCCCTTCTTTTCTAGAAGTCGTAAAAGTAAATTCATTAAAGGGTGATAAACATTTTTATTTCAAGGAAATGCCAACTACTATTGTTGCTAACGAAAATATTTCTCTTTATAAAAAAGAAACGGATTTTATAAAGATTACATTTTGTAATGATCCTTTGTCTAATTTTGAGCAGTCATCAGTCCCAATTCTTTTATTAAAAGATACTTTTTCTTTCTTATATGGAAACCATAGATCAATTAAAAAACAATTGACCCCTGTATTAAATAAAACGAAATTGGAAGTGAATTCTAACGATGATTTATCTTTGATTCTATTAGGCCAATATAACGAATATGTCTTTGCTAGTCCAGATGATTTTAAAACAAAGATGTCATTATTTTTCTCTTTTCTAGATTCATTAGACAAATTAGAAGAAAAGAAACAAAAAGACAATGGGGTCAAGAATTATTTCCTTAGGATGTTTGTTAAAACTAGTGTTTCAAGAAAGCATTTCAACAAAGAGGATTATTTCCTCAATGCCTTGATTGATATAAAAAATAATCCCATTATTTATCTTTCTAGTAACGGGGATTATAAACATTTTGATAAATTGCTAAATCTATTAAGCGTAAACTAATCCAAAATAGACTAGAAGCACGACTAATGTAGCTTGCCATATGGTGTGAATAATACCAAATATCAAATAACGTCTTTTATGTCCTAAATCTTCTATACGTATCTCAGTAATCATATATGTTAGAAGCAAGATTGGCCCACCGAAAAATATAGCAGTCAGTATAGGTGCTAGGTCATTTATCTTGCCACTAGTTTGGCCACGTAAGTATTTTGCATACGCCAAAGCAACCGTATAGGTGCAGATAAAACCAATAATAATTAAAGTAAAAAAAGTATAGATATTCATTGTTTTAGAAAAGGGGAGGAAGCCCTCCCCTTAATGATACATTATTTTTATTATTTCTTCTTAAGGAATTTAGCGCAGTCAAATGTAACAGCAACAAGGATGATGATGCCTTTGACGAATAACTGAGCATTAGAATCACCGATTCCAATATATGGAAGGATGAAAGAGATTGCCTGGAATAACAATGTTCCGATGACAACGCCATGAATTGTACCAACGCCACCACTAAATGAGACTCCACCGACAACGCAAGCTGCAATAGCATCAGATTCCATACCAGTACCATTCTGTGCCTTAACAGAAGTTGAATAGATACCGAATATTGATGATCCTAATCCATAAAGGATACCAGCCATCAAGAAAACGCCCATGGTTGTCCAGAATACACTGATTCCAGAAACAGCAGCAGCTTCAGGATTTCCACCTACTGCAAACATATTCTTACCGAACTTCGTCTTATTCCAGATAAACCACATTACGATAATTAATACAATCGCATAGATAATCATAATTGGGAATGTGCCGTTTATCCTACCAGTCAAATTGGTGATTAAGTCATTGTTTGGCATACCGGTGAATCCGTTTTCAGTCAATAAGACCATGCCACCGAAGATGATGAGTTGGTTAGCTAAGGTTGAGATGAATGGATGCATCTTGAATTTAGCAGTGAAGAAACCAGCTAAACAAGAGAAGAAAGTACAGGCAACAGTTGAGCATAAGAATCCAAGGATTACCCTAAACCAAAGTGGAATAGCAGAGAAATCCATTGTCTGTCCTAAGAATTTGATGTCAGGTATACCGCTAGTTGTGCAGAACATAACAGTCAATACGCCGCCCATACCAATCATTCTGCCAACAGAAAGGTCGGTACCAGCTAAGACAATTAATCCTGCTACACCTAACGAGAAGAATAAACGAGGAGAACTTTGTTCGACAATAGAAACAATTACGCTCCACTTGAACAAAAACGCCCCATCATTAGCAACGGCATAACCAATGGTTAAGAAGATGATTGCTAAGACAATAACAACATATAGACCATTATTGAAGATGAAGTCACGCATATTGAATTTGTAGACTTTTTCTTCAAATTTTTCCAAGAAATATTCTTGGATTGGACGATACTTCCCGCTAGCGTTTTTAATCGCAGTGCTGCGTTCTTGGAACATTTGATGCTTAGCATCTTTGTTCTCGGTTACTTTATTGTTATAGGCTTCCTTTGCTTCTTCAATAGAGAGCATATAAGCCTTTTTGGCAGCAATTAGGTTGCTTCTAGCTTCTTCTTTTTCTTCTTTAGTAGAAGCACCAACTGAATCAGCTTTAATTTCAGCAAGTTTAGCTTTATAGGTGGCCTTTGCTTCCTCAATTAATTTATTACGAGCAAGTTTAGCTTCTTCTTTTTCTTTCTTGTTAGACGCAGCCTTTTCTTTTAACATGGCCCCATATTGAGAAGAAACTAATTGATAGAATTCTTTTCTTTCTCTCTTGAGTTCTTCCTTATTTGTCAAGGCAACTTTCTTTGCCTCTTCAATCAAGGCCTTATCTTTTATAATGATGTCTTCTTTAGCTTCCTTTGGGATTTGATGGTTACTTTTAACGCTGCGGATTTCACGATGTAAATCGGCAATGCGCTTTTCACCAAGCTTAGTTAAGGCATCTATGCGTTTTTGACGTATTTCCATTTCTTTCGCTAATTCTTCTTTTGGAAGTATCGCGACTACTTTTTGTTCCATCTTCTTTCTCCTTATAAATATTTAGCACTCAATTTGAGCAATTCTTCCTGGTTAGTTTCTTTTGTTTCCACAATTCCGCTAAGGTTATAGTTGCTCATGACGGCAATACGATTTGTAATACCAAGAATTTCAGGCATTTCGCTAGAAACAACGATACATGTCTTGCCTTGCTTGGCTAGGTTGATGATCAATTGGTATATTTCATATTTAGCACCGACGTCGATACCACGTGTCGGCTCATCAAGAAGGAGAAGGTCTGGAGATGTTTCAAGCCATTTTCCAATGATGACTTTTTGTTGGTTTCCACCACTAAGAGCCATGATGTTGTCATCTGGTCCCATGCAGCGGGTATGCATCAATCTAATTTCTTCTTCAGTCGATTCTTTCATCTTGGAATCGCTTAATGCAATCCCGTGGATGAATTTATCTAAGTTAGAAATGCATGTATTGAAGGTAAGGTCCATCTTTGGGAAGATACCAGAGATCTTTCTTTCTTCGGTAAGATAGGCAAAATTATAATTAATCGCATCCCAAGGACCTTTGAAATCAAGTGGCTTTCCTTTGTAGATAATCTCGCCACTTCTAATGGTTCTTAATCCGAAGATTGTTTCAAGCAATTCGGTTCTACCTGCCCCAACTAATCCATAAATGCCAAATATTTCACCTTTCCTTACTTTAAAGGAAATGTTATTTAGTTTTGGAACATAACGGGTACAAAGATCTTTTAATTCAAATATGACTTCGCCTGGAGTGTTATCGACTTTTGGGAAACGCTGGCTCAATGAACGCCCAACCATGGCAGAGACTAATTCTTCCATGCAAGTTTCCTTAGTAGGCTTAGTCATAATCATATTTCCATCACGGAGAACACTGACTTCGTCGCAAATCTCAAATATTTCATCCATTTTATGGGAAATATAAACAAACGAGACACCTTTATCTCTTAATGAGGAAACAATTGAGAACAGCTTTCTTACTTCTCTTTCAGTTAAAGAGGAAGTCGGTTCATCTAATACGATTACTTTGGCGTTATAACTTACCGCCTTAGCGATTTCGACCATCTGTCTTTCGCTAACGCTCATTTTTCTCATTATAGTTTTTGGATTGATATCCATCTTCAAACGTGCAAAAAGCTCTTTGGCAGATCTTAGCATTTCAGCTTCGTCGACCAAACCGAATTTTGTTGGATACCTTCCTAAGAAGAGGTTATCGAGAATAGTACGGTCAAGGCATTGATTTAGTTCCTGGTGAACCATGGCCACGCCATTTTCGAGAGCGTCTTTAGGATCTTTGAAGTTGATATGCTTCCCATCGAGGACAATATCGCCTTCATCCATACTATAAATGCCGAAAAGACACTTCATCATCGTGGACTTTCCAGCACCATTTTCACCCATTAAGCCAAGGACTGTACCTTTTTTGACTTCAAGATTAATGTCATGAAGGACTTTGTTTTTGCCAAAGCTTTTGGAGAGATGGTGTATTTCTAATATGTTAGTAGTTTCTTCCATATGACCTCCTAAAAGAAGCGAGCGCCCAAATCCTATTTAGACGCTCGCCCCATACTTACAAAGAAATTGTTATTTCTTCATGTTAGCATCGAACCAGTCGGTGATAACTTTTCCTTGGACTTCGCCTTGTCCGGTGGAACCAGTTCCAACGAAGTAGACATTATCAAGATTGGCAGCTGCTAAATTAGCAACATCAGAGCCAGTCTTTGGTTGACGGTTGAAGAAGACAGTTGGTTTGCCTTTCTTGGTGCAGGCACCACTTCCATCAAATTCGAATCCAGCAATCTTTAGGTATTCTTGCCAGGTTGAATGTTCTGGGATATTGAAGGCATAGGCATCAAAGGAGTCACTTTGATTGGCGTTCTTGACGGATTCAAGCATCTTGGAGTTGTCATTTTCGCCTTTTAATTCCTTATAAGATCCACCTAAAGCAGTAACATAATGTGGAAGGTCTTTGGCATAGGTTTCGCCGATGAAGTTATCTTTGGCGTCATATAGGCAATATAGGACCTTCTTTCCAGAGAGTAATCCAGTTGCAGTTGGAGTTACATAGCTTCCTGGAGCATATTGATTAGCATTAGCAGCAGTAACAGCGGCTAACTTGGTTTGAACGATATGGTCAGCAACGCCATCTTTATTTAATTCGGCGTTTCCATTATATCCTTCGGTGATGTCGGTCTTACCGGCGATTAAGTTGCCAAGTACTAAGGCGGTAGCATAGGCTTGGTCAGTTCCGTTTTGGGAAACAGATCCAGCTAATGTTCCTTCAACGATCATGTTACAGGCAGTCTTTAAAGCGTCAAATCCAACGATTGGGGTCTTCTTTTGAAGGGTTTGGACAGAGCTAGCAGCAATGGCCATACCATCGTTATTAGAAACGACAAAGTCAATCTTGTCACCATGCTTGGTTACCCAGGTTTCCATTAAGACTTTGGCTTGGGTGTCGCTCCAAGAAGCACCAGATCCATCTTTGGAAGTGGTCTTTTCGAGCATTTTGGCTTTTAATCCATACTTAGCAGCAACTGCATCCATAGCAGCGATGCAGCCTTTGGTACGGTCTTCGGCTTCTGGATTGCCATCTTCTCCAACGAGAACGACATAGCCAATTTCGCCATCAGCAACGTGAGTGGCTAAATCATATTCGGTTGAGGTGTTGCCGCAAGAAGCAAGTAAGCTCATGCTAGCAAGAGCAAATAATGGAATTAAATGTTTTTTCATGTTTTCCTCCTTTAATCCCTAATTGTGGCGGCACTTCAACAAGAACGACACCGCCTTTTATTAACTCTATTTTGTCTAGAAAGCGCTTTCAAAAGAATGGAAAAAACTCTAAAAAATTTAGAATAAAATACTATCTTAAACTAGCAAAAGCCTAGTTATTCCTAGTTATTTTAGTACCTTTTACATAGTAAAAATTATCGTTTATCTTGATTTCTTCTCCATAAATAGGAAGAGGAGTATTTTCAACTATATTCAAATAGATATCGGATAAAATCTTGGCTTGGTTATAGGCATCATTAAGCACAGTTCCTAATAAATATCCATCCTTGACTGCTTGCTTTCCAGTCTCTGTTCCATCTACTCCTAATATAGGGAAGAATTGATCAATGAAAGGAGTATTTATTTCCATTTTTTCCTTTAGATATTCAACTGCGCCTAAAGCCATTTCATCATTATTGCATAACAAGAGCTCTACATTCTCGCCATTTAGGTACATCTTTTTCATCTCTTCATAGGCAAGACTTTTTTCCCAATCGCAATAACTAACATTAATCAAGTCGACTTTAAATCCTAATGTCCTAAGTTTTTCTAAAGCGTATTTACTTCTATTCTCGGCATCTTGATGGGAAAGTTCTCCTCTAAATAAGGCGACCTGCAATTTGCCATCGTTATTCTTGTCAAATCTAGAAGAAGGGAAATTGGATGCTTCTCCAAAATAAATAGAGGCAATCTCAGATTGGGCTTCGCCTTGGTAAGTGCTATCGGCACCTACATAATATATATTTTCTTTAGCCCAGCTATTCTTCGTACAGTCTTCTTTAAGGGGTTCTCTATTAATAAACAATACAGGGGTATCTTCTTTTTCGGCTTTTTCAATAATCATAGATGCACTTAATCTATCTACGACATTAATAATTAATGGGTTTTTTGGATTTAATTCCAATTCCTTCCCTATCTGGGTATTTTGGGTGCTTTGTTTCCTTGAAGCGTTATATGTAGTAACTTCATATCCTCTTTCCTTTAAGGCCAAAGAGAATTCATCTTTTAAAGAAGACATGAAATTGTCGTTTAGATCATAAATAAAGAAACACGGGTTTACTTTAGCCTCGCCACAGGAAAGCAAAAGAAGAGGCAAGAATATTAAATTAGTTTTATTTTTCATGTTCCCCTCCTTCTGGGATTATCAAGGTAATTGTCGTACCTATATCCAAAGCACTTTCGATTTTCATATCGGCTTTGTTCCCATAATAGACACGTAGACGCATATAGACATTCTTCAATCCAACCCCTTTAGAAGTAGATTCATCTTTTAATGAATTCTCTAAAGCGAGGCGGGTTTCTTCTATCATTCCATATCCATTATCGGAAATAGATAGATACACGTATCCATTATCTTTATATCCTTTGACTTTAATTAACCCCACTTCCCCTTCTTTTAAACCGTGGTTAATAGAATTCTCGATTATAGGTTGGAGGACTAATTTAACTATATCCATATCAAGGATATCTTCACTTACATCAAAACTATAATCGAAAGCATCCCCAAACCTAAGTTTCTGGATTAATAGATAATTCTTCGCATGTTCTATTTCTTTTCTTAAAGGGATGATGTTTTTCCCTTTGGAAATAGAAATCCTAAAGAACCTAGAAAGGGCAACAATCATTTCTTCGGCCTTGTCATTTTCTTTTTCTTCAATAAGGGCAAGAATGCTATCTAAGGTGTTATAAAGGAAATGAGGATTAATCTGGTTTTGAAGGGCAAGGAGTTCGCTTTTCCTTTGCTCTTCTTTTTCAAATATTAGTTTCTTAGTTAAATCATCAATCCTATCAATAAGGGCAATGAAGGAATTATCTAATTCAACAATTTCTTTTGACCCCTCAATATTCAAATGCTTGGAAGGAAGTTCTTCTAAGGATACTATTTGGCTCATCTTTGAACTTAATAACAAAATTGGCTTTACTGATTTTCTTGATACAAGCAAGAAAATAAAAGCAGAAACCAATGCTAAAGCCACCCCGATTAGCGTTGTATATAAGGTGAAATTAGATATAGCAACATGGACGGCATCGTTATTTAAAAAGACGCCTAATCTCCAAGATGTTGAAGATATAGTAGATGCAAAAACAAAGAAAGAATGGTCGCCTAGATTATAATTACCTACTCCCATTACTAGGTTTTGTAATATCCCCTTCTTAGCATCAAAATCGCTAGGCAAAGAAGAATATACTTCTCTATATTCCTTATCATAAATTAAGAAGCTGCTTCCTTCTCCTAAAGCTGTCTCGCTTAAGACATTTACGATTTGATTGAAACTAAAATCAATACGTATAACTGCATCAAAAGAAGAATCCCTATCGTAACTAGCATATCTAGAAAGAGTAAACATATATGGGTAGACAGGATTTGGAATAGAAGGAAGAGTAAGAATAGGTATTAATTTATTCTCGTTACTGGAAAATGTTTGTTTAAACCATCCTTCGTTTTTAGCGTTGCTACTTGCTTCTATTTTCCCTGCGCTAGTAATCAAAGCCCCATCATTTGCGCTATAGATAGATGTTCCTATTACTTCTTCTTTTAAAGACAATAAACCTGAGAAAGTCGCATCCATCTTTACTTTAAAAGAAGACGGGTCATCAGTTTCGTTAAAAGAAGAAATAACTACATCGCTATTTTTAAATATCTGCGAGAAATAGGCATCATAAGTGCCTAATAATTGTTCTCCTGTAGTCCTTAGGTTTTGATTTGAAGTGGTCTCAACGTTTTCTTTGTAGATGAAATTAGCGCTAGCGACAATAGAGCCAACCAAAATAACTAGAATCAGTTCTAGAGGTAATAACAATGAAAAATATAATGACTTTGGTTTCCTTTTCTTCATTGTTTACGGAACTCCAAAGGTGACATTCCAAAGCATTTCTTAAAGCAATGGGAGAAATAATATGGGTCATCATATCCAATGTCATGAGCAATCTGGGCCATCTTAATATTTGGATCAGAAAGAAGGCGTTTAGCTTCTTCCATTCTTCTATTGGTCAATAATTTAGTAAAGGTAGTCCCGTGTTTTTTTAAAATCGCGAATATATAGGAAGAAGAATACCCCAACTCACTTGAAAGAGATTCAATAGAAACGGAGCTATTCGCATAATTGAAATCAATATATTTCTTAATTAGGATAAAAGCGTTATCTAACCCACTTATACGTGCCCCATTATTGATTTCTAGGACCATATCGATAAGTTCATCAAAGAAATCACATGTCGATTCTAATCCCTTTTTTGAATAAAGTTCATTGATTAATGCTACATGGGGTCGATGTGTTGCATATAACTTATCCAAGGCTATGCAACTTTTTAACATGGAATCAAATAGGTTGTTAATGATTAAAGAATAGGAATCCTTGTAATCAATGCTTCCTAGTTTCTCTATTAGTTTCCTGCTTAATTCTTTTGCTTCTTCTTTTTTGCCATAAAGCAAGGCATAACCGATGTTTTTGAAATCATTATCATCAACTTTGCCTAGCCCCGCCTGGCGGAATGCTAAATCATCATAGAAAAGAAGAAGCCCTTCGCCCATGATGGTCCTATATTCCAAAACCCATCTAGTATGTCTAAATAATCTTCTATAGCTAAACCCTTCTTCCCCCATATGGCTAGATTCGCTAACCGCACAAGAAAAACTTAACCCACAGCTTCTTTTAATCTTAGCCAATACAAAAGATAACTTTCCTTCTAATTCGTCTCTAGTAAGAGGCTTGTCGCTTACAAAAAGAACACCTAATGATGAAGATGGTTCAAAAGTAAAGAAGGATAAAGAATCCTTAAAAGCAGTATTTAGATTCTCTTCTAGATAGAACCTAGATAATTCAATATCTTCATAAGTAAGAGATTCTTCTTCCTTATCTGAATCAAATAAGGCAATAGAAATGTATTTATCTTTTAAATCAATCCCGTCTGCTTCTAATTTTTCTAATAATTTGTCTGGGATAGTTTTCAAGGTACATAACCTTAATAAATCAGCATTCTGTTCTACTTTCCTTAATGTCTGCCTATGTTCTTGTAGTTTCTTGATGTCTCTATTTATATCTTTTGATTTATCTAGCCTTTCTTTAGCCTTGGCTAACGCTTGACGTAATTCTTCAAAAGATAACGGCTTAGATAGATAAGCAACGGCATCTAGATTAATCGCTTGCTTAGCAAAATCAAAATCATCAAAGCCAGAAAGAATTATTATTTGAAGCAATGGGTGCGTTTCTTTTAGGGTTTTAGCTAATTCAAGACCTGTAATAAAAGGCATCTTGATATCAGTTATAAGCAAATCCAAATCAGTTAATGATACCCCTGCTTCTAAAGCGTCATAACCATTTTGGTATGATCCAATAACTTCAAAGTCTTCTTTTTGTTTTTCTAGTAATGAAAGCAGGCGATTTCTAACTGCCTCTTCATCGTCGGCAATAATGATTTTATACATAGGTTAATAATATAGCATTTCGATTACAAAATAATCAAAAAGCTATTAATTAACTTAAATTATAGATACATGCTGGATAGATTATTTCTTTTTTATCCTATAGATACCTTTATCTACTAGTTTGGGATAAGAAGTCTTGTTTATCACTTTGTCGAATACATATGTTGAATAAATGTAGAAAAGAAGAAATCCTAGAGGAAAATAAAGAAGGAAATATAAAGCCAAGGTTATAAGAACAACATATAAGTTGCCTAATAACAAAAGGAATAAGGGAGCGATTAAAACCAAAGAGAAACCTAATGTTGGTAAAGATGATGCGAAATATAACAAATAGCCATTTCTAAAATTAACCCACATAGAATTTTTATAAATCGGGGTAGAGCAAATCGATAATAAGAAAGAAGGCATTATAAAGATAAAAAGCAATATCAACGGGGCAAAAAACGCCATTGTGGAAACAAAACCTTTTGATCCGCTAGAAAGAAGGAAGATTACTAAAATATTCGATAAAGTAAATATAAAGGAAGTTAACAAAACCAAAATAAAGGTTTGCCCTATGTTTTCTTTTATTCCTTTAAAGAAATCGGCTTTGAAATCTAACATTTCATAATAAACCATTATCTTAAATATTTTTTCTAGCCCTGCTAAAGGAATAGAAAGAAGTAATAAACACAATAGATTAGCGATACTAAAGGCAACGTTAAGAATGAATAGATTTGAATGATATATTCCCGCTTCTATTTTTCCTTCTAAATAAGAAGCATATAAAGATGAAGACATTATGTTTAAGCCTAGAATTGAAGCAATTAAAGGCAAAGAGAACAAAAACATAATCGCCCCACTAATAAGCAATGCTCTCCACCTAGATTTAAATAAATCGGCGAAGACCTCTACCCTATTATGAGGCAAATTCTCGATTGTAAAATCCTTGTTAGAATAATTTACAAATATACTATTTTTCTTCTTTCCCTTATTCTTTTTCATAATTTAGCAAAGCCCTTGCTGCTTTTACACCGTTATCGGTCTTCCCATTAGTATCTTTATGAAACGACATGTTGTTCATAGATGTCTTATTAAATACAAGGATATATTCCTTGCTTAATTCATCTTCATAACTGATGAAATCATTTAAAAACAATGAACCATCTTCTTTAAATAATTTAAGCCCATATGTTTTAGAATCAAGGGAATAACAGTCGTATTTATCCCCAAATGTTTCTTTTAGAAGGCTTTCATCTATCTCTAAACATAATGAGGAAATAATGTTCTTATCAAAATATCCAATAGGCAAAAGAAAGAAGTCACAAGAATGTTGCCCAACCGAAGATATCATTGTCCCAAACAAAGAATAAGAAGGATCGCTAGTATAGACATCTATTTGCTTTATTGTCTCTATTTCTTCCTTTTCGATAACGGAGGTAAATAAAGATTCATCCCCACTTTTTACGCCAACAAAAATGCCTACTTTTTCATTTGCTTTATATCTAACTTTTGCAGGAACTAACCAAGTCCATAAAGCAATTGATAAAACAATCAAAAGCAAATAGACAAAGCCGTATCTAAATATGTGACGCCTAATAGATTTATTCATATTTGATTGATGTCACATATCGATTTTGAATACGTGCCTCCACTATTTTCTTGTTTTCTATACATGGAATTAATCTTTTTTCTATATAGAAAGATTTTGTTTTTCCTTCACTAACTATCTTGAATGTAACAAATTCAACCTCATGAACAAATATAGAAATATCTTCAATTTCAAATGATTCAATTTGATAGGTTGAAATCGATACTTTTCTTATTTCCTTAATCAGGGATAACTTTCCAATTAAAGGAGCTAGATAATATGTTCCTATAAAAAACAAGCTACATAGAAGCAAAGAGAAAAAGAGGCATAGAAGAACTTCATAAACTACATAATTGCTTCTATTAGCAAGGAAATAAAATAACAAAGATATCCCTATTCCAAAAAGAAGAACGATACCCATGATTATAGAAACAAGCTTAATCCTGCTTCTAACCTTAATTTCTTCTTCTTGAGAATAGAACTTACTTTCCATTTCTAATTTCCTCGATATCAAAAGTATCGTTGCTAAATAAAGAAGAAACAAATTCGGTCTTTGGTTTCCTAATTATTTCATCTACTGTCCCTACTTGTTCAACTTTTCCTTCGTTTAATATGATTAGCCTATCAGAAAAAGCACTAGCTTCTTTTAAATCGTGTGTAATAAAAAGAAAAGTTCCATCTATTAAACTAGATAATTCCCTTAAGCTATGCCAAATGTCTTGTTTGCTAGCTACATCAATAGATGCAAAAGGCTCGTCAAATATAAATAAAGAAGCATTGTTTGCCATGGCCCTAGCAAGTGCAACTCTTTGTTGTTGACCTATGGAAAGTTGCTTTATTCTTCTTGGCAAAAGCAATTCAATATCAAATTTCTTGGCCAATTCCAAAACTCTTTCCTTTATATAATTAGAATCCATCCTTAGATTCTTCAAAGGAAAAGCAATATTATCGTAAACAGTCATCGAAGGATAAAGGATGCGTCTTTGGGCTATATAGGCCAAATGTCTTTCTCTTAAGGGAATTGATTCGATATCATTCCCGTCTAAATAGATATTCCCGCCATAATCCTGAAGGCCTAATATAATTTTGACTAAAGTAGATTTGCCTGCCCCTGATGGGCCAAGCAAAGAAACAAATTCACCTTCATATATTTCAAAAGAAACGTGTCTTAAAACAATGTTGTGTTTCTTTCTTTTGATATATTCGCTAGAAACATCATCAAATTTTAGTTTTATTCTTTTATTGGACTCTGTTTGCGAAGTACGAGATGGCACCATAATTTTCAGAATTAGTCCTCTTCTTTGCCATTTCAGCAAATCTAGATAATAGGTATTTGCTGCTAGCTTGATATACAGCCCCTAGCAAATTTGAATCGTGATTCAATGAAGACGTGATTATTTGAACTGTATTAAAGTTCTTGTCATATAGCCTAAAATAACGAAGCAAAGTCTCAAAATATTCTTTGCCGAAATCAAGAATCCTCCCATCGATGCAGATATAATCTAAATCTAATAAGTTAGCAATATATAGCAACTGTAAGGCGTTTACCCTAGCGGATTTATCAACTGCTTTTGAAACTATTGGATCATTTTGCTTATAACGTTCAACTACATCGTTTAATTGGAATACATCCTGTTTGAAGAATGAATCATTACTATCTTTTGAAAGTTCATGAATCTCGGCATAAATGTCAGTAATGGTAAAGAAGCGGCCTAAATAGTTTCTAGAGCAATCATCTACTTCATTTATATTTGCCATTTCGCCTGCAAATCCATTAGACCCAGTATATAAATCTCCATTAAACATCAAAGAGGATCCAGAAGTTATATCAATGAATACAAAGAATACGTTCTTTGCATCTTTAGGGATAGAACCAAACCTTGCCTCCCCTGCCAAACCTAGATTGATATCGTTAAACATCTCACATTGGACATGAAATTCATTTTCAAAATATTTTTGAATATTAATCGTCCTGCAATCCTTGACTCTAGGAGCAGAGATAAAATCATGGGTAAGTTTATCAAATTTGCCAGGAGAAGAAATACATATTCCTAACAATGGACGATTATTAACAACATCTGAAAGAAGCATGTTTTTTAGTTTTCTTGAAATCTCTTTTAAAACATCTTCATCGATATAAATTACATGTTTGACTGTATCTCTAATCAATATTTGGTTAGATGCATCGCTAATGCAAAAAGCCATATCTCTACCAGATAGATCAATCGCGGCAAAAACTCCGATATCATTATCTACTGTATAAAGAACTCTCTGCCTGCCTCTACCTTTTTTTCCATTATTAATATTTACATAAGGAACGATTAGTTTCTCTTCTAATAATTCCTCGGTAATGAGTTTTAATGCAGGGTTAGACAAAGAAGTCTTTTTAGAAAGTTCGATGCAACTAATAGGGCGTTCACGGATGTAATCCATTACCACTATCTGGTTAGCAATTCTAATGTTAGAAGGCGATTTTAATATAGCTGCTTTTTCTTTTTTCATTTAAGTATCACAAAATGTTATTTGAAACATTTGAATTGTAACAATTATAGCAAATCGCACTCTTAGGGTTAGTCTCTTTTTTAATTAAAGGCAATATCTTTTCCCTTAATTCTTCGATTCTATCTATTGTTCCGTTCGTATAGGCAATTACTACTCGTCTAGTTTCTTCTAATCTTGCTTTTAATCCACCAAGACGAAGTTGTCCTACTTCCATTCCAACTGGTTTATCATCAATAATCCATCTTTTCCTATATTGGGTAGAGAAATCACTTAATCTATTGATACATTCTTCAATTCTAGGCAACAAATTCTTCAATTCTTCCTTATCACCTTTTTGGTAGGCATCCCTTAATCTAACTCCTAATGAAACCTTGATTGATAAGAGATGACATAAAGAAGCTAGATAATCAAAGATATATTTATATTCCCCACATCTAAAACTTACTTCACTTAGCTTCTTCGCATGTTTTTCAAATAGGATTTCATCATTCAAATCGACTCTGTTATCAAATATGCCTAGCAATGGATCGTTATAGAGAAAATACTTACATGGGTTAACTAATTTAGGGTCATCCCCTTCTCCTGGGTTAGTTATTTGGTTAGGGATTTCTAATAATTTCAAATCATCGTACTTATAACCTAATACATTAAAGAAATCTTCTTTGATTTTATTAATGTCATTAATTCCCTTGGCTATTTCAGAAGCAAAGAACAATGATGTAACAGATGAGAACATTGAGCATTCAGCCCCGTTATCACCCCAGCCAGTCATAATGACGTTCCTGACTTTATTATCGATGCAACTTCTAATTCCTGGAGCAATAGTTTCTTCTGCCTTACTTAATAAAGGGGCAAATCCAGCCCAAGTCCATACTCCAGAGGCAAAATAAAGCGAATTAGAATTAATTTCCTTATGGAGAGATATCATCTTGTCATAAACATTCTTGTCATTATGGTAATAATCCCAATAGACTTGCAAGACATCCTTAGGAACATCTTTCAATTTATTTGGATCCATCTTGGCATCCACGTTATAATAAGAAGAGTTATTAGACGCCAATCTAAAGAACATATCAGACCACATCATCACGCTGAATCCGTGTTTCTTTGCAATCTCATTAACTTTATTTAGATGTCTAATAAATATGTCGGTTCTATCTTGATATCCGTGTAGTTCTTTGTATTTCCCTAGTCCTAATAAATGAGCTTCATCCATTCCAATATGAACTCTTCTAGAGGTAAATTCTTTTTCTAATGAAGAAAACATATTATCGATTAATTGATAAGTTCTTTCATCATCTACTAGCAAAATGTCATTTATATCGTTAATCGAAGAATAATCTTCATGACGGAATATTTGATTTAGATGGGCAAGAGTTTGGATACAAGGAATTAATTCAATCCCATATTCTTTCGCATATTCATCTATCTCTTTTAAATCAGAAACGCTATATCTTCCGCGAAGATAGCCAAAATATGGCTCTTTATCAACTTCATAAGTATCTTCGGTATAAAGCATTAAGGCGTTATAATCCATTTTCTTTAATAAACGGATTAATCTTTTAACCGATTCAACATTCAAAACCCCATTTCTAGAACAATCGACCATAAAGGCAAATGTATCAAAGTTTTTCATATCTATCTCCCAGGAAGCTGAAGCGTGCTGTCTATTATTTTATCATTTTCTTCTTCTCTTTGCTTTTCGTTTTGTTTGCATATACGTATATTTTTAATGCAAATGTTCACCTTTTTTGCCTTGTCTGCATGAAAATAGAATTCAATCTTAGAAAGACTCTCAATTAATGATTTATCAATTTTAACCTGACCTTCTGAACCATCTAAAACATTACTTAGATCTAGATAAAATGTCTTATAAGCAGAGGTTACTTCTTTACTCAATGAATTGAATTTATAAATATTCCCATTGATTCTAAATAAGGCACCCATGAATGAAACGCTTCTATTAGATTTAATATCAATAGCTAAATATGGGTAATAGGCAAGCCTATGGAAACAGCCGGACAAACCTAGGTTAAACGCGATAGAGGAATAAAAATAAGAATCATTAGTAATCGAGGTAAGGTATCTTAGTTCCCCATCCTGTACATTAATTGTTCCAGCTTGGTTCCTTATATATTCGCCCATTTCGAAAGTAGGAACATTAAATCCCCCACCTACACTCGCACCGAAATTATTTTCCATAATAGACGGGAATCTTAACCCTGAAATTATGTAATCTAAATCAAATAATTTCCTATCGACTTCGGAGTAAAAATTCCTGCACGGGCTTAATGGATATCCTTTTATGCTTCTACAGTCACATAAATAAGAGTAATGGGTAAAAGCATAAGTGAAATATATTGGTTTTTTTACATAAGGTGAATATATTCTTATTTTCTTTGATTCAATAGAAATAGCCTTGGCTAAATAAAAAACCTTATCCTCATTAGCAATGGTAAAACCAAAATATTCTTTACCTAATTCTAATTCATCATCTTTTATATCCAGTTCAAGAAGTATTGAATTACGCTCAATTTTTATATCTTTTACAAATGGATAATTAAATCCATTAGACCCGTATACATTTCTTTCTAAAATAAATGCAATTCTAGAGGCCACTTCCCCTTTGCTAACTGTATGAATTGGATGGTCTACTTGATTGCCGTCTTTTACTAACCATTTTGGATAAATATCAAAGACAGGAACATAATAAACATATTTAATGGACAAGGAAGAAATTGCTTCTTGAATATAAAATAAGCCGCATCCATCTCCATATGGGTAATATTCATCCGCAATACCTAAAACTACAAAGGGGATTTCTTCTTCAAAATAATCCCTATAAGAATAGATTAGGGAAGTTAGAGCCTTTTTAAAATATTGTCCCGAAGCGAAATCAAAACAAGAATTCTCACCTTGATAATAGATGATAGATTTAAATTTCAATCTTTTTAAAGGGGCTATTTTTTCATTATAGAATCCTGACTGCTGGGTATAATTACCCGGACCAAAACTATTCCACCTGGATTTATCTTCGATGTATTTACCACTACTTAGAAGATAAGACTTTATCTCAGGAGCATTCTCAATCGTATTTTCATCAAGCAAAGAATCAATTGATATTCCTCCAGTAGAAGCAGAAATTGTTCCCAAAGGATAATTTAGGTTTGGGCAAAGTCTTTCTAGGGTCATGCTAACTAAAGCGCTTGATTTCAGCAACACGTCCCCTTTTAATTTCTCCCATTTGCATTTTTCGCAAATATCATTTTTGGGCTTAATAGGTCTATTGATATACCCTTCCTTGGTTACATCTTCGTCTTCTAGATTGAGAACATATAATTCTTTTCCTTTAACGTTTCTAATTGTCTTTTCCTTATCTTCCATCATGGATAAAGAAATAGACATATTGGATTGACCTATGAATAAAAATAAATCGCCACAATAAATAGGAGATATTTCTATATTCTCTTCATCTGAAGTTATTCTTAATGAATATGGATCAAAACTTCCCTTTAAAGGAGGAAAAGAGATTTTGAAATCGCCTCCATCGAGATTTATTTTTAAAGGAGAAATCTCTACTAGGCTAACTAGATTAACTAGCTTTGCCTTGATAGTTTTATTGCAACTATTCCCCCATACTGAAAATACTTCATTTTGTTGAAATACCATGTATGGAGAAAAGATGGAGGCGAGTTTCATTCTAATTAATTATCTTTCTTTCTTTTAATAGCAACAACGCTTAAGCCTACTAAAGCAACTACTGCAGCAATAGAAGAACCAACAATCGTACCACCGCAACCGCCTTTAGTTTCTACATTTGATGTAGTTGGTTCAGAAGTTGAAGTTGAAGGTGTTTCAGCTTTTTTGGTAAGAGAAATTGTAAATCCGACACTTCCGCCTTCAGTTGTCAAAATGAAAGTCCATCTACCTTCACCAAGCTTTTCTAGATAATCTTTGGAAATGGTAACTTTATTTCCATCAACCGTGTAATATTGGGATAATAATTCATTAACGGCCTGCTTAATGCTAGTAACTTGTTCACCATATAAATTGAAATCGATAGTAACATCTTCTCCTAAAGTTGCATCTATAACATTATTTTCAATTGTAGGAGCCTTGTGTTCAGGATCAGTTGGTTCTGGATTTGGGGTATATGGCTTTTCATCGAGGTTTTCTAAATGGATATTGTCATAATAAGCATCAGAAACACATGATACCAAACTAACATAACCATAGTTTTGGGCAGTCTTCTTTGTAATTGTAGTTTTTCCTAAAACGTGACCGTTTATAGAAATGCTGAATTCTGTATCAATAACTGAAATCTCAACTTTTAACCAGGTATTGACCGCGCCTGCAAAGTCAGTGAAATTACTTGCATTATATGGAGTGGCTTCAGCAGTCCCATCTGCATTAGTCATTTCAACATTCATAAAGGAAGCATCAACGCTTCTATATGCTTGGACTCCAAAGCTACTAGCTTCCCAGCTTCTAACTACCATCATGACATTGGTGACGCCATTATATCTGCCATCCATTGGTTTTCTGAAATTAAAACCAGTCCAGGCACCAGTTGGAACAGTTTGGTATAAGTCATAAGACAATTTGAAATTCTTGACGTAGATATCCTTCATAGTCAAATAGAAGAAGGATTCCATATATGAAGCTGTATCTACTCTTAATACTTTATTGCTAGGATCAGTTGGACTTTCTGTTACATAAAATCTATTAGCCTGACCTGCGATTTCGTTATTGTCGCCAGTCTTTTCATACCACCCATTAGTCCATTTGGCATTGATATCGGCCCTAGTGCCTTCGTTTTGGGTTTCGATTGCATAAGATTCAAAATCCTCATCGAAATTTGGTGTCAAATCTGCTTCTTCCGCTTTAGTAGCAACGGCATTGCTAGAAAGTGAAGAAAGTAAAGCGAATGACGAGATTGCCCCTAACATCAAAATTAAATTCTTTTTCATATATGTAACTACTCCTTTCAATTTTCGTAGTTAAGTAAATCAATTAATATAGATTCCCCTGGCTCTAAATCTAACTCCAAAGAAGAACCCTTAACCTCTTCTATAGAGGCATTTTGGTATTTATTCGCCCTGACATAACTAGAGAAGTTTAACTTGGCTTTCCCTTTGTTAGTCAAAGAATTATTGAATACGTAATAAGCACTTTTTCCTCCATGGTCAAATACCCCGATAAGTAAATCGGATTCAGTATCAACGTTTTTAAGTTCGCGGAAAGAAGTAACGAATTCTGCTTTTTGTTCGTTAGAGAACGCAGCAGGAGAAGAACCAAATTGCATCAAGGCAACTCTAGAAGAAATCATCAATATTTCATCCATAGAAGCAATTTGTTTGTTTATGGATTGAAAATATGGGAATAATTCAGTCTTTTCGCCATTTTTATTAACAAAATTGCCTCTCCAAAGGGCGTCATCTACTTCATATGGGGTCATATAGCAGAAATATTGGATTCCCTTCGCCCCATAAACTAGATTGGAACCTATTTGCCAATCGATTTCAACTTTAGTAGGAACTCTTACTGTCCAACTATCAAATGAGCCTGCTTGGATAAATGGCCAGAAAGGAACTTTATACTTATTTGCTAATTTTGATGCTAGATATAGCTGATCAAAATAGCCGCCAGATACAGATGGGAATTCTTTTCTTAAACCATAGAAATCAAAACTAAGTACCTGAGGTTGTACGGTTTTTAAAAATGATTCTAGATATTGTTCATAACTAACTGGCTGTCCAGCAATCCCACTAAGTTGATCGCTAGTCGCATAGTTAGGGAATAAATTAACATAATAGCAATATTTGGAATAATAGCTTCTAAAAGCCTTCCTTCCGCTTACTAAACCTTGGAATTTGTTCAAGGCTGGTTCATCTGTAATCAATGAACCTCCATATGATTTGTAGGAAGCAAATTCATCCATGGCTTCCTTAAATGCATCAATGTCCTCACTTAATGCCCCTACTCTTTCATCTCTAGGAAGATAAACTAAACCATTATCTTCTGCTAATTTAAGAGCCCTTTTGATATTGGTCATTGATAAACCAGCAGTTTCATATAATCCATATATTGAATTAAGGCCAGCCTCTTTAATCATGGCAAATTGTTCTTGATTAATATAATCCTTATCACCCATCGACCAAGGGGAACACCATCCACTAATAGGCATTGTAGTCCTATCTAAAGATGGAAAAGTATATGTGAATAAATTTACTTCTTGGTTGAGTTTTAGTTTCTCTTCATTGTCTTTAGAAGAATTTGTTTCTTTTTCTTCGCTAGAGGAACTAGAAGTAATTACTTGTCCACCACAGCTAGTCAATGTTAATAAAAGAAACAAGGCAAATGGCTTAATAGATTTATTCATCCTTTTAGTCCTCCTGTAGTAACGTTGGTCATTATTTGTTTTTGGAATGCGATGAAAATAATGATTATTGGGAGCATCGAAAATAGCATCAATGCAAATAAGGCAGGCCAATTAGCGTCATATTGCATTTGATTTACATAAGCCTGTAATCCTACCGCCAAAGTCGGATTATTCTTTAAATATAGGAACGGTGTGTAATAATCGTTCCAGAATCCGATGAAATTAAGTATCCCTAATGGAATTAATGAAGGTAAAACCATTGGGAGCATGATCTTAATAAATACGGTCAATTCATTCGCCCCATCTATATAAGCTGATTCAGCATAAGACCAACTTATTGATTTAAACGCCCCATATAGCAATAGGAATTGGAAACCAAATCCACCGGAATAGAGCAAGATTAGGGCCAATATGTTGTCATATAACCCAAGGTCTCCGATTAATTTATAGGTTGCAGATGTTGATCCAATCGTAGGAACAACCATGACCATAACAGCCAAAATATATAAAGCGTTTCTTCCAAAGAATTTGAATTTGGCAACTACATAGGCAACGCAAGATGCACTAGCTAAAGAAAGAAGAGTTCCAATTGTAGCAATAAAGAAGCTACGTAATGTCATTTCCCAGACATTAGAACCCATCATTTTCCTATTCAAGACGGTTTTTAGATTAATCCACCCATTTGAGAAATCTTTTGGCCAACTCCATACATCCTGGAAGAATTCGGCATTAGTCTTAAACATATTAAGAAACATCCAGACAAAAGGAAAAATTAGACTTGCCGCATAGATGAAAAAGACAAAGAACATGATGCCCTTGGCTATCCTTAATGATACAGGGTCCCTCACGCTTTTGCCTTTTTTGATATTCCTTCTTATCTCCATAAATGTTTCTTTCTTCCCTAGGAGGCATAGATAACTACGCCCCCTAGGAATAATTGTTATTTTGTATTATTTTTCTTTTTTGCGTTTAGCGGCAATTATACCAATTGCACCTAGAACGCTAACTGCAGCAATAGAAGATCCGACGATTGCGCCACCACATCCTCCTTTGCTAGTTGAACTAGTTTCAGAAATGGATGGGGTTGGTTCTACGCTATCTTCGCTTGTAGATGGGGTTGGAGCAGATGAGGATGATGATTCAATTGGTTCAGTAGCCTTTTCAATTACATGGAGTGTAACTGTCTTGGTTTCAGAATAATCTTCGCTATCAAAAGCTTTATAGGTGAATGTTACATCTCCAGTAGTTGCATCACCTTTAGCAACATAGCTAAATGTACCATCTTCATTAAAGGTTAATGTGCCCTTAGAAGCAGTGTTGTCTTCTACTAATTGATATGTAAGGGTTTCTCCTTCATCTTCATCAGTAGCAACGACTGCTTCAGTTAAAGTTTCTCCAGCATTTACATTGAAAGAGGCATCTACTGCAACTGGAGCTTTATTTGGAGTTTCTCCATCAAGGTTAGTTAGTTTGATATCATCGATCCAGAAATTACCACCTGCAGTTGAAACAAATGAAATATATCCGGCAGTGTCCCAGTTATATCTAGTTAGAATCGGATTTCCTTCAGCATTTGCAGGATTAGTTAACCAAGTTTTTACTAAGCCATCTTCAGCCCTGATATGGACTTTCATCATAACGTCCTTATTGGCTTCGTTTAGCATCAATGTATCAGCGCCACACCAGCCTCTATCACCAGCTTGTCCATTTAGGAGAGAATCGACTGTATCAACACCGAAATAAATTAATCCAGAACTAGTGAATGGGTCGCTTGGATTTTCTTTTCCTAGCGAAACACCAATCCAAGTAGAAGCAGGGGTGATATTGCCGTCATCATCTTCTTCTAGTTGCTGTTTCTTGCAGGTGAATTCTAAATCAAAGTTAGCGTATTCGTGCTTGGTTGCAAAATAAGATCCATCAGCAGAATCTTTGAATCTAACCATGCCGTCTTCTTGAATGTAGACATGTCCGTCTTCTTCGATAACATTGCCACCACTTAAGGCTGTAGATTTATAAGTCCAGTTATGGTCAATCTTGCCACCTTCAAAAGTTGGGGCCAAATCACGTCCAGACTTAACTACTCCTTTGTAATTAGAAATCTCTATTTTCGAAATCTTACTAGAAGTAGTACCGTTCCCTAAGAAAGCAATTCCAACTCTTCCTTCTCCAAAAGTAGTGACAGAAGAAACACTTTTTGCTCCAAATGTACCTGTAACAGTATATGAAGTTCCATCATATGTAATAGAAGACTCTAATTTTGCTGTAGTTCCATCTAAGGAAGTTTCTCCTAAAGATTCGCTAGCTTTAAGTTCGCCACCGACATATAGAACTAGCTCGTTAGCAGTCCTGTTTTTCCTAATTCCAACAAAATTAGCAGTTGTTGCATCGGCTACTTCTCCATTTAGGCCTGTAGCAATTCCAATAGCCTTTTCTCCTAATGTTTCAAGAGCCAGTGTAGCAGTCATGGAAACGACTTTATTAGATTTTTCTCCTCTTGTATAAGATGTCTTATAAATAATGCCAGCCCCAGTGTCTGGAGAAGAGGCGACTAGATATTTAGCAGGATCATTGCGAGTATATTTAGCTTGGTTAATCATAACCGAGTCCATGACAAACTTATCAGTTCCAGGAGTCTCGAAATCTTCTTCAACAACATAGGCTAAATTAGCTAAATCTTTATTATCGGCAAGCCCAACTTTGATATTGTCTAAAGTGACGGAGCCAGTAAAAGAATTACCCATGAAGGCAACATAGCCACTACCAACAGAAACAAAAGAACCAGCGGTCCAATAGCAAATCAAGGCAAATTCTCCACCAGTCACTTTTCCATAAAGTTCTGCTGAGCCATCGGCATTGAAAACCATTCGATATGAACCATTAACATATGTATTGAGTGCTTGCCACTGCGTTTGAGCACCTGCTGCAGTAAAAGGTAGTTTTCCCGTTGCTGTATTTGCAATGTTTCCACTTAGTTGAAGCATTACCATATCGCCCCAGCATCCACCAAAATTAGAAGCACCTTTGCCAATGCATAAGTAGCCTCCACTATCATAATCGGAGGTAGAGAATTCTACGACGGTAGATTTGCCTTCGCCAACAGCCAAGGGTTCCTTTGTCCTAAAAAATCCATCGTTATAGTTCATCGTTGATAAGGTGACGGAGCCACTTTTATCAACGAAATTAAATGCCCCTCCGTTTCCTTTTACGACATCAAAAGTTTCAGTTGGGATACCATTAGGAAATCCTTCGCTAACTGTCGAGTCGAGGAATGTTGCGGCTGATGTCGCTTTCGGTTGAGATATCCCTGCTGCAATTGCGCCCAAGGCAAGTAGCATTCCAGGAATTAATAGTAATTTACCTTTCATGTGATTTTTCACTCCTTTCAGTAAATATACAAACGGGCTATTGCCCAAAATAATTAATATTCAACGGCAGGAAAGAACCTCTCCAATAGCCACTTAATTAATTGGATTAATGGGATACCTATGACGGTAAATATCATTCCAACAGCGGCAGCTTTATATAATTGATTTGCATTAACTAAATTCATGATAAATAAGGCAATAGTAGAAGAGAGTCCGTCATATGGCCCTCCTCCTGTTAATAACATCGGTTGCAGGAAGAGAGTAAAGATGACAGATACACCAGAAACAAACAAAGTAGTAATTGTTCCTGAAATCATTGGGGTTACAACTTGGACAAGCTCTCTCCACAACCCAATTCCATCCATTTTCCCGGCTTCGAAAATATCGCTAGGAATGCGGTTTATCGCGCCAGAAAGCAAGACGACGTTATAGCCAATCCCAGCCCACAAACAATAGAAGAGAACCATCCACATTACAGTTGATTTATCTCCTAACCATCCGTTTTTAGGAATTATTCCACCTAGTCCTATGGCTTTAAGAATTTCATTGACTGGTCCGAATGTTGAATCAATCATGAACGAGAATGACATGGTCAAAACAACAACGGATATAATGTTTGGAAGGAAGAATATAACCCTGAAAGCTTTAGATCCAGGCACCTTCTTTTGAAGGATATAAGCACAGAAAATAGAAACCGGAAGCAAGACAAAGTTATTGCTCAGGAATAGGTATATGGAATTTATGATTGAATTCCTTAAATCGGGCTCGTCTGGACTAGTTAATCTTTCAAATGCCCATTTGTAATTATCTAAGCCTACAAATATCTCTCCTAATTCATAGTCTAATCTTTGGAAAGACATTACTATCGTGTCGATGTTAACGTAAGCCCAAAAAACAAGGAACTGCAAAAGAGGATAGGCAATCATGCATATAATGAAGATTATCCTACCCCAATTATGCTTTTTCTTGGGTTTATGTAATTTTAACGTTTCGACCTCATCCATAATTTATTTAACAAACGGGATAACAAATATTCCATCTCCCTCGTCTAGAGTGATTTCGAATTTATTGGAATTAAGTTCAACTACTTCTTTATTTTCGCCATGATAAACAAGGGCGTGTGTCGCACCATTGAAATCAAGACTAATGACATCTTTTTTAAGTTCGGAAGGGTCAGAGAAGTTAGAAATAATGAATCCATCCCTTCCTTCTTTGTTCTTAAAGGAGCCGATTAAAGTATTTTGAGAACAATTTATATTAGAAATAGCATCAATCTTTTCTAGTGATTGTTGGCACATTTCGATTTGTCTTGGAGTACCCGATACTTCGTTTCCTACAACAGGCATCGTACCAACCCAAGAGAAATCTAGATAAGCTTCGTCCATGCTCATCAAATCTTTATTAACGTTTTTGACATGATTATATAAATCAGTTCTCTTTCCATCTTTTGTAATCATTGATGGAGATGAGGCTTCGCCAAATTCAAGCGGAGTCCAGTAGCAGAAATACTGAATAGACTTGGAGCCATATGCCAATTCAGTCATTACTTGATGACGTACTTCGGCTTCATTTGGAATTCTAGTATTCTTATCAAAACTCATCGCTTGAACGAAGGTATACATATCAATCCCGGCTTCTTTACATTTGTTAGCCACTATCTCAAGATTCCATAAGACATCTTCGGTCAATGATTTATTGCCATAGATATCTTCAGTCATTGAATAATGGTCGTATGAAAGGAATTTTGGTTTTAGCTTTTGAATATAAAGATCAATATATTCGGCATAGGAATCGGTTTGAGTTTGGCTAGTCAAGGCATATGTAGGGAATAAATTTACATAGAATTCCTTGCCAGGATAATCTTGTTCATATAATTCTTTTAATTTTGCAAGGGAATCGAATCTAGAAGCCCCAGGTTCGTCAGTAACCAAAAATCCACGCAAAGCCTCAGCATCGTCATAGGATTTTGTAATGTTGTGTAAATCTCCCTTTTCTAATTCAAGGAGATCAGGGTCTAAATCAATGTAATCCCTTGCCAAATATTCAATACCAGCATTTTTAGCATATTCCAATGCATTTTTAATAGCAGTTCTATTGCCGATTTCATAAAGGGCATAGATAACATTAATCCCGCTTTCGGCAATTTCGTTATATCTTTCTTGGGTTATGAAATTTGGATTTCCCTTGTTATTCCAGTTTTCGGCTGGAGGAGCAACCCAGGCACCAACGCGAAGAACATTTTCAGCTTGTTTGGAAGCAAAATCTGGCTGTCCTGAAACAACATCATATTTAATTTTATTGGCATCATTGCAAGACATAAGGCAGACCCCTCCAAAGGCTGTTAAAGAAATTAATTTGAGTATCCTTTTCATTTTCCAAAGTTCCCCGCTTCTTTTTGGAACTTGCTCCAGTTATTAGAAACAAAGTTATAGATTGTGTTATGAACTGTCTCAGCAGAATCACCTTCCTGGATCATCTTTGAATAAGGTGCGCCATATCCTGGCCATGTATTAAGGCTATTTTGGTAATACATGATGGATTTAGAATTCATATAGACATTCTTTCCTTCTTCCCACATCAAGCAGCAATCTTTTGTGAAATCTGAGATACCTTCAATTGTTGAAGGTTTCTTTTCATATTTGAAAGGGCGGATGCCTCCAGCTGATTTTGTAAATATTTCTAGGGCACTTTCGGTGCAGGTATAGGCCAAGAATTTCTTAGCAGCTTCTTTATTGGCAGCTTTCCTTGGGATAACCATGAAGTCTCCAGAAGTGCAATATAGCAAGTCTTCTTTAGCTCCTTCTATTGTTGGGGTTTTCATTAGACGCATCTTGAAATTCGATGGCATGGATGACTTCATTTCGTTTTCAAGCCAAGCCCCATTAGACATCATGGCAGCCTCGCCTCTAACAAAAGACATTTGGGATTCCATGAATTTCTTCCCAGCTGCCCCAGGAATTGAATTCTTTGGGCTTCCGTCTTCTCCGCAGACTAATTTTTCAAATCCTTGGAGGGCTTTTAATCTTCCTTCCTGCTTATAGACTTCAGGAGATTCAAATTTCCAGAATTCATTCCATTTTTCCCTGCCCTCATATTGAGCCCACCACTGTAATGTTGTGAAATCCCAATATGATGCGACTGCACCGCTCCAAGAGAATGGGGCAACAGTACCAGCGCTATCGCTATTAATCTTGTTACATAATGTTTCTAATTCAGCAAATGTAGTAGGGACACTCCATTTATATTGCTCAAACATTGAAGCGTTATAAACCAATCCGCAAGGGTTAACTGACCATGGAAGTGCATAATATTTTCCTTTAACTTCTCCAAAGTCTTGTAAACCTTCAACTATGGAGTCTTTAACTGTACGGCTCGTGCCTTCGACAGTCGTGTTATATAAATCGTCTAGAGGTTCTAGATAACCATTGACAGTCCAAGGCTGCCAGTTTGTTTGAAGAACCATTGCGATATCAGGTAAATTAGTTCCGTTTTGTAATCTTGGCAAAATGTTGACAGTCATCTGGGCATCGCCATCAAGATCTAATTTAATTTTGTCATCAGGATGTTTTTCGTTATAGTCAGCTTCCCAATCAAGGAGGAATTGCCTTCCAAAGCCAGCTTCAACAAAAGCGATTTTTACAATTGAATACTCACCGTCTTGAGTATTAGGTTTGCCACCACAAGCAGTCAAAGCTAAAGTAGACAAACACATTAATGCAATGTTACGGATTTTTATTTGTTTCATATTTTTCTCCTTAAATGAGCAAATATTGTTTCCCTATATTTCTATTGTAAGGGCTTCCAAAAATAATTTAAAGTATTTTTTTAACCCGTTTAAATAAATACTAAAAATAAAGGAATTTGTTTGACGTTTATATTTATATAACCTGTTAAAAAGTAGCGTTTAAAAATTAATTTAAACCACCTAAAAGCACCCTAAAATCAGAACAAATCAAAATATTAACACTTAAAAAACTTATTTTAATAAACCGAGTCTATTGAAATAACATATAGGCTGACTAGCCCAGCCATGGCATAAACTGCCTGCGTTGTTAAAATCTTTATAACCTAGTTCGGTCTCATAGAAAGTAGTCGCGCCTTCTTCTAGCATTTTGCCATATACTCTTTTGATGTCGTCTAAAACAAAAGACGAATACAAACTATCTACTTCTAGCAAGGCATCATATAAAAGAGGCTTTGACGATAAAGTTGATTTTATAAAACTCGTATTTGGATTTGTTAATTCTTTGGCTAGGTTAATTGCTTCCTCTTTTGTTGCATAACTAACCAATATAGCCAAGGCATTACCATATTGAGAACATCTAGAATCATCCTTGCTCATCTTAAAAAATCCTTCTTGAAGGAACTCTTTCCTTGCAGCTTCCTTGTTTTCTAGATAAATCGAAGAATAGTCATTATTTATCCCTAAGGCGTGTTCTATTCTTTCAAAACTCCTTAAAGCTTTCACAAACAATCCATTGATGATTAAATCAGCAACCCTATATTGCTTTTGCATCAAGCCACCTTCTAAACCATCTTGCCATTCATAGAAATTCCATGTTCCAGGGTGGTCGAATGTATATATCAATCCCTTCTCATATTGTTTAAAGAAAGTATTCATCAAATCCTTTAGTTTAGGATAGATTCTCTTTAATGTTTCTTTATCTTTTGTATTTTGGTAATAAAGATCTACTGCAAAAAAATAATAAAGGGAGAATGAAGGAATAGTTAAATATGATTTGCTAGGAGAACATATCGAAAGAAGATGATCTTCCCTATAATCTTGGCTAATCAGAATTAACGATGACTTAAGTTGTTCTACATTGGTAAAGCAAACAAATCCAGCGACCGCTTGATTTAATGAATCCATCGCATATAAGCACTGCTCTCTCCATGGACAATCTTCATAATGTTCGTGATAACAACATTCCAAAGTATAAACACATGTGTCATATATTTTTTTAACTAATGGGTCATCTATTTTGTATTCTTTCTTGATGAATGGGTATTTGACTTCCCTAATCCCAAAATAAGATATTTCGATATCATCTTCTGCGAATACTTCTAGGTAACGTAATCCTAAACGCTTGAAAAGACCTAGGAATTTGTTCTCTCCTTCTTTAGCAATATATTCAAAAGAGAAATCCCTGCCTTCAATTTGATAGACGATAGATTCGCTTTCTTTATGTTCGGCATACGCAATCAATATCTTTTGCTTTATATTCGAAACAAAATCCAAATCAAGATAACCCACTACCTCTTTATTGAAGTCTATCAAATAATGACCCTTGCCTAATCTAGTTGCAGAGCATTGAAGCCTTTTCTTTAACTCGATTTTCTTATTTAACCTAAATTCTATATCCGAATTAGATTTAACTACATAAGACTTATGGAATTCATTTTCTTTACCATTTGCATCAAAACAATACGAATAGCCTAATTGAGGAGTGATTCTCTTTTTTAAATGGGGAATATAGTTTGGATGCTTGCAAGACAATATGGATTCATCGCTTTTTAAGATGATCTTGGAATCATTAGAGGCAATTACAAACTTTAATTTTGAATCGCCTTTGCAATAGGAAGAGAAATCGTTTGAACCAAAATAATACATCTCGATTCTTATATCGTTATGGCCTTTATTCAATTTGATGGGCTTTTTGTCTCCGATTAAATGATTTGGATAAGAGGGAGATATCCCAAAATAAACTAATTCGCCATTTAAATAGATAACGGCGTCGCTATCTCCTGCTATAAGAAGTTCGGCATCCTCAATTTCTGAATCAAAACTAGCTTTGTAGAGATAATATTCATCTTCTTTAGGAGAAGAAGTCTCACAAATCCAATCAGCTTTTTCTAATAACCCAAGTCTTTCATTATCGTTCATAATTAATCCTATTCGGAAATAGTAAAAATCAATTTAAGCCGTTTTTCAAATCAAATAAATCAAACAAATTCCTTTATGATTAATCATAAAAAGAAATTGAATTATTACTATGTTGATTGATTTTCAAAACGATGGATAAGTTATGTATCCTTTATCTAAATCGATACATGTCCTTAACGGATTTGTCTTTTTAAGAAAAAGAAAAGCCTAGATGCATCTAGATTAGACACGTTCTAGGCTTAAGAAGTTAAATTAATTACTTAGTGGTTTTTGGGCCAGCAGCAACAAGAGCTTTGCCAGCTTCATTAGATTCATATTTGACGAAATTCTTTTGGAATCTAGAAGCAAGGTCTAAGGCCTTATTTTCCCAAACGGTTGGATCAGCATAAGTATCACGAGGATCTAATATTGCTGGATCAACTCCTGGAAGGGCGGTTGGTACTTCAAAATCAAAATAAGGAATCTTCTTGGTTGGGGCAGTTAAGATAGCTCCAGAAAGGATGGCATCGATAATTCCTCGGGTATCCTTGATGGAAATACGCTTACCAGTTCCATTCCAACCAGTGTTGACTAAGTAGGCTTTAGCACCACTCATCTTCATCTTCTTGACTAATTCTTGGGCATACTTAGTCGGATGTAATTCAAGGAAGGCTTGTCCAAAGCAAGCAGAGAAGGTTGGGGTTGGCTCGGTGATTCCTCTTTCAGTACCTGCTAACTTGGCAGTGAAGCCAGAAAGGAAATAATATTGGGTTTGTTCTGGGGTAAGGATAGAAACTGGAGGCAATACACCGAAAGCATCAGCAGAAAGGAATATTACATTCTTAGCAGCTGGTCCATGGGAGATTGGCTTAACGATGTTCTTGATGTGATAGATTGGATAAGAAACACGGGTATTTTCAGTGACGCTCTTATCGGCAAAATCAATCTTTCCGTTTTCATCAAGTGTAACGTTTTCTAATAGGGCATCTCTAGTGATGGCGTTATAGATATCTGGTTCGCTTTCTTTATCAAGGTTAATGACTTTAGCATAGCAGCCACCTTCGAAATTGAAGACGCCATTATCATCCCATCCATGTTCATCATCACCAATTAATAGACGCTTTGGATCGGTGGAAAGGGTGGTTTTGCCAGTTCCGGAAAGTCCAAAGAAAATAGCGGTATTCTCGCCATTCTTATCGGTATTGGCGGAACAGTGCATTGAAGCAATACCCTTTAATGGGAGGTAATAGTTCATCATGGAGAACATACCTTTCTTCATTTCTCCACCATACCAAGTATTCAATATGACTTGTTCACGGCTAGTGATATTAAAGGCAACACAGGTATCGGAACGTAGTCCAAGTTCTTCATAGTTGCTAACTTTGGCTTTAGAAGCATTATAGACAACAAAGTCTGGCTTGAAATTCTTTAATTCTTCCTCAGTTGGACGGATGAACATGTTGCGGATAAAGTGAGCTTGCCAGGCAACTTCTACAATGAAACGGACTGCCATACGGGTATCTTTATTAGCACCGCAGAATGCATCGACTACAAATAAACGCTTGTTAGATAATTCTTTGATGGCAAGTTCCTTGACAGCCTTCCAAGTTTCTTCGCTCATTGGATGATTATCATTTGGATATTCTTTGGAATTCCACCATACGGTGTCCTTGGAATTATCATCGACGACTATATATTTGTCCTTTGGGGAACGTCCGGTGAAAACACCAGTCATTACGTTAACGGCACCTAATTCGCTAACTTGACCCTTTTCATAACCGGTAAGAGTTGGCTTTGTTTCTTCTTCGAAAAGGAATTCGTAAGATGGATTGTAGATAATCTCGCTGGCTCCTTTAATGCCATAAGTTTCTAAATCAAGGTTTTTCATGGTTTTTTCTTGTTAAACAAGTCCTTTCTTTTGATTTATATTGCCCTGGTAAGGTTAGTGACTACATTAGCCTCACCAGAAGTAACCGTAATTAATTTTCCTTCCTCATCCTTGCCAAGCAAGGCACCCGTGGAGTTAATTCCAAGACAATGAAGGAATTTATTCTCGCCATAATAATTCAAATGGATATCCTTATCTTTTAAATAATCATGGGCAGCAATAATCTTGCTAAATGAATATGGGTTTTTTTCTTCGCTTTCTAATAATTTATCAAGATTAGACAAGAATGAGAATAATATTGCTTTCTTATCAAATTCTTTCTTGGCTTCTAGATAAATCGAAGTGGCATTCAATCCTTCTTCAAAAGATGAATTATTTAGATTTAATCCAATCCCGACAACTATGCATTCTAGAGAAGAAGAATATATGCCTTCAGCTAATATCCCACATACTTTCTTATCGTTTATATAGATATCATTAGGCCATTTTATTAATGGAGATAATCCTAAATCCAATAAGGTTAATTCCATCGCTGCTCCAGAAAGCAAGGAGATGGAATCTAGTAATGAGGAATATTTTTTTCCTTTTAGCAAGAATGAGAATAGAAGAGATTTCCCATCATCGACCCAATGACGTCCTAGGCGTCCCCTACCACTAGTCTGGGTGATAGAAGTAACAACGCTACCATCATCAAGAGAAGCGTAATTATTCTTGATGTAGGTAGAAGTTGAATCTAGCGAATTGAATTCGATGATAGTGTGCTTCATTTTCTTATCCTAAAAGCATTATCAATAGACCAGCAGCAACTGCAGATCCGATAACGCCAGCAACATTTGGTCCCATAGCGTGCATTAATAAGAAGTTGGAAGGATCTTCCCTAACACCTTCTTTTTGGACAACACGGGCTGCCATTGGAACGGCAGATACACCAGCAGCACCAATCATTGGATTGATCTTGCCTTTTGTTATCCAGCACATCAATTTACCAATCAATACGCCACCAGCTGTAGCCAATATAAAGGCACAAATTCCAAGGGCGAATATCAATAAGGTCTTTGGATTTAAGAATGTAGCAGCATTTGCAGTCGCACCGACGCTTAATCCAAGAAGGATAGTAACTATATATAAAAGAGCATTTGAAGCATTTTCGACTAGCTTTGGAACAACTCCACTTTCTTTAATTAAGTTACCAAACATCAAGCAACCAATAAGTGGGGCACAGCTAGGAACAATCAAAGTAACTAGAATAGTAACGATGATTGGGAATAATATCTTCTTTGTCTTTGATACAGGTTTTGGCATTTCCATATGGATTTGTCTTTCCTTTTTAGTAGTCAATAGACGTATTACAGGGGGCTGGATAAATGGAACTAAGGCCATATATGAATATGCAGCAATTGCAATAGAAGATAGTAATTCAGGCGATAAACGCTTTGTAGTTAAGATGGCTGTAGGTCCATCGGCACCACCGATAATACCAATCGAGCCACATTGGGCTGGGGTAAATCCACATGCATATCCAAGAAGGAATGTAGCAAATATACCAATCTGGGCAGCAGCACCTAGAATCATGGTCTTTGGATTAGAAATAAGAGGCCCGAAGTCAGTTGTGGCACCAATCCCTAGGAATATTAAACATGGATATATTTCATATTTAATGCCTAGGTAAAGAGTACCTAATAGACCTTCATAACCTTCAATAGGTCGTATGGTTTCCCCATTTGGATAGATTAAACCAAGCAAACCCTTGTAATGTTCTACCGTTTCTTCTCCATAAATTGGATCCATAACTCCGGATAGAGGCAAGTTAGCCAAAAGCATACCTACACCCATAGGAATCAATAAATAAGGTTCAGCCTTGCGAAATATGGCAAGGTAAAGGAGCAATACGGCGATTAGAATCATGATTAGATTTTTCCAACCACCATCAACAAAGAATTGAGCGACACCGGTCGAATCCCAGAATCCTTTGAAGAACCCTCCTAAATCATTATAAGTAGAAAGCAACATAAATTAACCCAATACTATTAATGCATCGTTAGCATTGACGGATTGTCCTTTGCTAACACGGATTTCTTTTACAACTCCATCTTTAGGAGCCTTGATTTCGTTTTCTAGTTTCATGGCTTCTAGGATTACAAGGTTGTCACCGGATTTAACACTATCTCCAACTTTGACTTTTATTTCTAATATGGTCCCTTGCATTGGGGAATTAACAGGTGTTCCTTCTCCAACTGGGGTAGCCGCTTTAGGAGCTTCACTAGCTTTTGGGGCAGCTGGAGCTGCAGCTACTGGGGCTTTTGCCTTTTCGATTTTCATAGGTTCAGTCTCGCTGATACCTAGGATTTTTACTTCATATGTCTTTCCATTGACTTTGACTTTGTAGATTCTCATTTTTTCTTCTCCTGATCAATGCATTTGCAACTAATGACTTTAAAGTCTTCTTTGTTTTCTTTTCTAAAATCGATAGACGCTACTAAAATTGCAGCCATCATATCGTCATCAACCTCTGTGCCATCTTCCATGGTTACGATTTCTTTAACATCGAGAGCACGGATATGATTTATACCCGTTAAAACCAAGGTAATGACTGCTAAAACAACAAAAACAACCACTATGCAAAGGAGGCAAAGCAAAGCTGCGTCTCCAAAGTTCTCTATTGCCCATAAAGGTTGTTTAGCTGGTGTTTCACCACTAGAAGAGGAGGCTAAAGCAATCAAATTAATTAAATTCATAACTTAATCGAAAATTCCTCCGCTTCTAATCCGTATTTACGTTTTAGGAAGGAGATTGCAACTTGATCAAATAGGGCGATAGACAAGACATCTTCGTCGGTTTTGGCAATCTTCTTGTATTGTTTCTTTAGCTTTTCGAATTCAGGTTCAAGTTTATCAGCTGGACGATAAGTAATGACTTCATCATCTCCGATAATCTTCTTCTTGACCTCTTCATTTACTGGGGCTGGTGCTTTTCCATAAAGACCATGTAGGTAATCCTTAATTTCTTTTGGAACCATCTTGTAACGTTCGCCAGTAATGACATTCATGACAGCTTGAGTACCAACCATTTGTGATAACGGGGTAACTAGAGGTGGATAGCCTAAATCTTTCCTGACATTAGGAACTTCCTTCAAGACTTGGTCATATTTATCCATGGCGCCTTGTTTTTCAAGTTGGTTCATCAAATTTGAAAGCATTCCGCCAGGGACTTGGTATTTAAGAATACTTGGGTTGCAACAAAGTGCTTTTGGCTTAAGTATTCCATTCTTTAAATATTTATCTCTAATTGGAGAAAGAATTGCAGCAGCTTCATCAAGCTTTTCTTGGTCTAATTCAGGATCATATTTTGTGCCCTTTAAGACATAATTGAAAGCTTCGGTGCAAGGTTGGGAGGTTCCTCCTGAAAGAGGAGATAAAGCCGTATCGATGATATCAACACCTGCTTCTATTGCTCTTCTATAGGTCAATTGGCAAACCCCGCCAGTACAGTGGCTATGGAGTTCGATAGGAAGATTGGTATCTTTCTTTAATTGCTTAATCAATGTGTAAGCATCTTCTGGTAAAAGAACACCAGCCATATCCTTAATGCAAAGGCTATCGGCACCCATCTTTTCAACTTCTTTCGCAAGCTCGACATAATAAGAAACTGTATGTACTGGGCTTGTTGTATAAGACAAGGCGATTTGGCAATGCCCATTATATTTCTTGCAGGCATCAACTGCTGATTTTAGGTTTCTTACATCGTTTAAGGCATCGAATACACGGATAATGTCTATTCCGTTTTCGAGCGACTTTTGCACGAATTTTTCGACAACATCATCGGCATAATGGTGATAACCTAAAATGTTTTGGCCTCTAAATAGCATCTGAAGTTTGGTATTTGGACATGCCTTCCTTATTGCCCTTAACCTTTCCCAAGGATCTTCATCCAAGAAACGTAAGCAGGAATCAAAGGTAGCTCCGCCCCATACTTCTAGAGCATAGTAACCAGCCTTATCAAGAAGCGGCGCAACAGAAAGAATCTCCTCGGTCGTAAGTCTAGTCGCAAGAAGTGATTGAGAGCCGTCCCTAAGTGCTGTATCGACGATTTTTACACCCATATTTTCTCTCCTTTTATAAGTTGATAAAAATTTTTTCAAAATCAGCAACATTGTACTACATTTTTCAGGTAAAAAACTACCGATTATAAAAATAATCGATTTACCGATAAATTAATAAACACGTGAAAAGAAATTGTCTATTTCAAAAGGCCAAATATATATATATAAGCCTAGTTATTCTTTGCTAAAGGCGACAAACGGATACCTATTAAACAAGCAACAGCAATCTTAAATGTATCACCAGGCAAGAAAGGGACGACGCATACTAGTAAAGCTTTGTAGATATCATATTTAAGATACAAGACAAACCATAATGTTCCAAAGGCATATAAAACAATGGTCCCGATTATCATGGCAATTGGATAAAGCCATTTCTTATTTGGGAATTTAGATATTAATAAAGAAATTAGGAATACACATGGGATATAGCCAAATAAATATCCGCCAGTCGGGCCAAACAAGACTTGTATACCACCTTGGAATTTGGAGAATACAGGAAGCCCTGCCATTCCTAATAACAAATACAAAACAACCGGAAGAACGGCAATTTTATAATCAAAAGTAGCCCCAATTATATAGATAACTAAGGTTGCCAAAGTAATAGAAACGGGATCTAAAGGTATTGATAAAGGCGATAAAACGCACATAAGCGCGGTAAATACACCTACTAGGCAAATACTTTTGACTATAGGGTTACGCAATATTTCTTTTTTGCTTTTCTTGGTTTCGTTTTCCATAACGGTAGATAGATTAGAATAAAGAAAAAGCAAATTCAAATAATTTAATGCAAGGAAAATCTATTTTTGTTTTCTCTTTTTGCAAGCTAGATGGAAGTATCCAGAATGTTGTGTAAATGCCTTTCTTGAAGGCATTTAGCATAAGACCCCTAGGGGTCGCGCGGATGAAAAAAGGCAGGATTCCTAGTAAGATTAGT
>CABQKC010000009.1 GCA_902464635.1 uncultured Caryophanales bacterium
ACAAGAGAAGCATGAACCCTTCCATGAGGGAATTCATGAATACTATTGAATATGGTGATAAGGTGTATTAGATTAACATAGTCAAAAGCATGGTGAACCAAGATTCACCTACATTAAAGAAACGGAATCCAATCAATATAGACTTTATTTTTAAGCTAATTCCCTACTAATTACTTATCTTGATGAAGTTTTTCGTATAATCTTCTAGCAACTTCAATTGGAAGCAACTGGCTTAATTCTTCAATAGAAGCATTCAATAACGCTTCTTTAGTTTGGAAGGAGGCGGAAATCTTTTCTTTTCGTTTATCCCCTAGCCCTTCAATTCCATCAAAAATAGAACTAAGCTGCCTTTTATTATGCTTATTCCTAAATGTAGATATAGCAAACCTATGGACTTCATCTTGCATTCTCATAAGCATAAAGAATAAAGATGACTTCTTATCTAAAGGATAAATATTCCCGCCCCTATCAATTAATCCTTCTGTTTGATGGGAATCATTTTTATATAATCCAAATGTTGGAATAACTATACCCACCTTATCTAATCCTTCTAAAACCGCATGTACTTGAGGTAATCCTCCATCGACTAGAATCAAGTCAGGATAAGTTAGATTAGATTCTTTTAACCTTGAATAACGCCTATTTATTACTTCTACCATCGAATGGTAATCATCCCCTGCAACATTATTAGAAAGGTTGTATTTCCTATAATTGGATTTAGAAGAATTGCCATTAATAAAACATACCATTGCCCCGACTGCATCGCTTCCCTGAAGATGGGAATTATCGAATAATTCGATTCTATAAGGTGTGGGTATCTTTAATAAATTGCCCAAATCCTCAAGCAATTTAGCCTTGTCATCTTCTAGCCTAGAAGAAGAGAAATGCTCATCTAATCCATTTTTAGCATTAGATTCAGTAATAGAGATAATATTAGATAATACCCCTTCTTTAGGAGAGATAACCTTTATATCGAATTCTTCTTTTAAGACAGTAGAAAGGAATTCTAGCCTAGTAACTACGATTCTAGGTGGCTCAACTTGAAGGTAATGCTGTTCTAGTAACGAAATGATGCTTTCTTCTAAAGAAGAGAATTCTTCTACAACAAAATTCTTCTTTCCTAATAATAGCCCTCCCCTATAAGTAAGGAAAGAAAGACAAAGATAGCCATCCCTACTAGAAAAGGCGATAGAATCAAAATCCTTATATTCGCCTTGAAGCTCAACATTTTGCCTTGAGGAAATATAATTAATCGCATCGATGCTTTTTTTATAATCCGCGGCTAATTCAAAATCTAGCTTAGAACTAGCAATCTCCATCTTTTCTTCTAATTCTTTCTTAATCGAAGAAGTATCGCCTTTTAAAAAGGAAATAATCTTGTCTTTTAATTTATTGTTCTCTTCTAGACTAATTTTATTAATGCAAGGACCTAGGCATTGGCCTAGATGATAATATAGGCAAGGAGAAGAAGGAATATTTCTACATTTCCTAGTCGGATATATCTTGTTTAACAAATCAATTAAAGAATAAGCATAGCTAGAAGTCGGGAATGGCCCAAAATAATAATATGATTTATCTTTGCTAGAACGTGATATTTTTAGATATGGGTCATCTTTTTTCTTTAAGGCTATATAAGGATAATGGGAATCATCCATCAACATGATGTTATATCTAGGATAATGGGTTTGGATAAGGTTACATTCTAGTATCAGGGCTTCTTTTTCGCTAGAAACTAGGATAGTCTCAAAATGATCAACATGGCTTACCATAGCCGCGACTTTCCCAGATTGGGGGCGAAGGAAATATTGGCTAACCCTATTCTTTAGGTTTTTAGCCTTGCCAATATAGATGATCTTGTCATCTTTATCCTTCATCAAATAGACACCAGGCTTATTTTTTAGAAGGTTGATTTGCTCTTTCAATATATCATTCATTATTTTAAATAAACTATACTAGCCCCAGCCCCGCCTTCATATTCGCTTGCAGGTTCACATCTATCAATAAAAATATGTTTCTTACAATAATCTAGAGTCATCCTTTTAAGGGCACCAGAGCCTAAACCATGGATAATACGTACTTTCTTATATCCTTTTAATCTACATGAATCTAGGTAATGGTCTAGTTCTCTACTTGCTTCTTCATAACGTAATCCGATAAGATTGCATTCTAAAGGCAATCCTTTTGAAGTAGACAAAGAATCAAGAACACGTCCACTTAATTGCTTCTTTTCTACTTTTGGCTCGCTTATTTTAATTATCTTATCGATAGAAGAATTAAAGCTCATCCCGTTAGAAGAAATGATTTCGACTTTCTTGCCGTTAATCCTATTTATCTTTCCTTCAATTCCAAATAAAGGCAAAGATACATAATCCCCCACATTAAATGAATCATTATTAGTTTTGGAAAGAGAATCTTCTTCGATAAATAAATCATCTAGTTTCTTTTTCGCATCTATGGCTTCATGAAGCTTTATATCCGGTTTAGATAAAGTAGATATGATTTCTTTTACTTCTTCTTTAGCCTTATTTATTATCTCGTTTTGCTTATTAAGAGAAAATTCCTTTATCTGCCTTTCTTTTTCTTCGATTAAGGCCGTCTTGGAATTTAAAGTCTTCTCTTTCTTAGCTAATTCCGCTTCTTTTTTCTCTAACTCTAGTCTAAGTTTCTTGTTCTCGCTCAAAGAGGAAGCAAGCTTATCTAAGGCGACTTTCAAGGAACCATCATCTTCTTTGGAAGATATCTTTCTCGCGTAATCTAGTATTTCTTCATTTATTCCAAATCTTTTAGCTACTTCAAATCCAAAAGAATCTCCAGGTAGTCCCATTAATAAATGATAGGTAGGAAGAAGGCTAGAAGAATCAAATTCCATTGAGGCATTTATTATCCCCTTATTAGTAAGGGCAAAAGATTTCAAGGAATCAAAATGGCTAGAAACAAAGGCAAAGCAATGCTTCTTCAATAAATAGGAAACAATGGACTCTGCCAAAGCTTCACCTTCTTTTGGAGAAGTTCCAGTCCCAACTTCGTCTAATAAGACTAAATCTAGTCCCCCTACATTATCTAAAATGGAGGCAATATTCGAGCAATGCCCTGAGAAAGTAGAAAGATTATCTACAATAGATTGGCTATCCCCAATATCTAGATAGATATTCTTAAAATAAGGTATAGTCGCACCTTCTAGAGTTGGTAACATATAACCCATCTTTAATAAATAGGCACATAATCCAACGCTTTTTAGAACAATCGTTTTACCGCCTGCATTAGGTCCAGAGATAATGCAAATCTTATTTTCTTTATTAATAGATAAAGTATTTGGGATTACTTTCTTTTCATCTAATAAAGGATGGATGAAAGACGGAAGGTAAATATAATCCCCAATAGAAGCAACATGTCCTTTATATTTTCTTCCTATTAATACCCTAGCCTGCAAATAATCAATCTTAGTCAATAGGTAGTTAAGGGTAGATAAATCCAAATCATTAGAAGATACTAAAGTTGATAAAGAGGATAGTATCCTAGCAATTTCATTCTTTTCTTCTTCCTTTAATTCAAATATCTTGTTATTTAGCCTTACTAATTCTTCTGGTTCGATGAATGTTGTTGATCCAGTCGAAGATACATCTTGGATAATGCCTTTTACCTTGTTTTTATAGGAAGAAGAAACCGCGAGGACATAATGCCCGTTTTTCAAAGTTGGGGAAAATGAAGTCAGATATTCTTTGTTCTTGTTTAGTGAATCGCTTAATAATTTATCCGCACTATTTAAAGCTACCTTTATCTGGTGACGGATACGTTTTAAATCAATTGAGGCACTATCCAATATATTTAAATCAGGTCCAATCGAATTGATTAGATTATCATTCAAATCCTTTAATAAAGGTATCCTTTCCTTTATATCTACTAGCAATGGGAATTCATTTCTAGGCAAAGAAGAAATAAAGCTAGATAAAGATTTTCCATTTTCAATTGCCTTATGGATATCAAAAAGAGCTTCAATAGATAAAGAAGCACCTTTCTTGGAATAGGAAATGTATTTGCTTAGATTTCCAAATCCGATAAAACTAATCTGCCCTTTATAGGCAATGGCTAAATCTAGCTCCCTTAGGTAGCTAAATTCCTTCTCCAGTTCTTCCTTTTTAAATATTTTTCCTGATAGGGCCACTTCTTTTCCTTCATTAGTAGAGGCAAGATTAGCAGTCATTTCTAGTATTTTATTTATCTCAAGTACATCAATAACATTCTGCATAAGCCTAATTATATAGCAAAAATGGTTTTTACTTTAACTAACTTCATCTAAAATAGTGTCTATGAGCGAGCAAACATTTTCTTACCAAATCGAGGAAACTACATTAAATAGATTAGTAAAGGAATATTCTTATATTTCTAGCAATCCTAAAAATGAATATATTGTTTTCTTTGCATCCAAGCCTAAATTCTCTATTTCTATATTTATTAATAAGAAAAAGGAATATAAAGTCGTTTTCCAAGGGGAGTTAGCTAGAAAAGAAGCGTCAAGAATGGGATTTAATACTTCTATTCCTAAAAAAATAAGGACTTGCCCACCTAGGCAAAACAAATTAGATATATTTGTTCCCCAGATTGGATCAGATGAAGTTGGGTTTGGGGATCTATTTGGTCCAATAATAGTCGCGAGTAGTTATATTGATTCAGCTTTGCTTGAATACATCACTTCTTTAGGAGTAACGGATTCTAAATTATTGACTGATGAAAAAATATTAGAAATCGGACCTAAATTAATATCTAAAGTACCTTATTCTGAATTATATTTGCCACAGGAAAAATATAACCAAATAGAGCAAAATGGCTTCAATATGAATAAAATCAAAGCTAAGATGCATAATCGGGTGCTTCTTAATCTAGCGAAGAAATATCCAACTGCCGAACTTAAGATTGATCAATTTGCTAGCGAGCCTATTTATTATTCTTATTTAAAAGAAGAAAAAGAAATCGCTCGCCCAATCGAATTTTCTACAAAAGGGGAATTAGTTTTCCCTTCCGTTGCAGCCTCTTCCGTAATTGCTAGATATGCATTCTTAAAAAGAATGGAACAATTGGATAAGATTTATGACCTCCATTTCCCATTCGGAGCAAGCGCGAAAGTCGATAAATTTGGGGTTGAGTTTGTTAAGAAATACGGAAAAGAAGAACTAAATAAAGTCGCGAAGATGAATTTTGCCAATATATCTAGGATAATTTAGATAAGGCAGATTTAAAATAATCTGGTAAAGGAGAGATGAAAGTCATCTCCTTTTTTAGATTTGGGTGAAAGAAACTTAATTTATAAGCATGCAATAACTGCCCATCATTAAATAAGGTGCGATTGCCTTTGCCATAAACTAAATCCCCAAGCAAAGGATGTCCTATATAATCCATATGGACCCTTATCTGGTGAGTTCTTCCTGTCTCGAGTTTGCATTCAATGTAAGTAGCATCGCTAGAAAAGAATCTTTCCAATACAACAAAATTAGTAATGGCTTCCTTACCGGACTTGATATCAACCGCCATTTTGATTCTATTTTGTTTGTCTCTTCCTATAGGAGCAATAATCTTGCCTTCATTTTCATTTATTATCCCTTTTACGATGGCCTTATATTCCCTATGCATCGAATGGGTTGATAATTGGAGTTGGAGTTCCCTTAATGTATCTTCTTGCTTTGCTACTACTAACAATCCCGAAGTATCCTTATCGATACGGTGGACTATTCCTGGACGGATATAGGAAGAAGTCTCTGCTAATTCTTTTTTCCTAAAAAGCAATCCGTTGACTAAAGTTCCGTCGCTATGGCCATTCCCTGGATGGACGATTAATCCTTTTGGCTTATCAATGACCATTAGATAATCATCTTCATAGATGACTTCAAAAGGAACGTCTTCCTCTTTTAATTCTAGTTCGCTCTCTATATATGGATAAAAGGAAATCTCATCACCTTCACTTACTAGATAATGGGCTTTCTCGTTTTTAGAATTGACTAAACAGTCCCCATTTTTAATCAAAGTGGCGACTTTGGATCTAGAAATAGCGGCCTTATGGAGAAAAAGATATTGATCAAGCCTCACATTGGCTTCATCTTTATTTACTATTAACGTCTTCTTTTCCTTCATCTTTAGCTTCACTTTCTAGAGGGTTTTTGTTATATGGATCATTCTTGCTAGATTTAACTGAATCGATTATTAGGATTATTACCATCATAATAACCCCGATAGTTAGATAAGAATCTGCTAAATTAAATACCGCGAAAGGATTAACAAAGCTATTTGGAGCACCAGGTCCACCGCCTAGATAAAATTGGATAAAGTCAATTACCCCATCAAATCCAGTTATATTAGACCAATAGAAGGCGCGGTCAATTAGATTGCCAAATGCCCCAGAAAGAAGCAAGCAAGCTGTAGCCATCTCTAGATAATTCATCTTTTTGACATTCTTAATCCAATAAAATGCGATTAAAACCGACATTACGATAGAAATAACTATATTAATAGCCCTTCCAGCTACTCCATCTATTCCTAATGAAAATGCAATCTTGGTATTATGGTAAAGAGTAACATATAGGAAATTAGGGATAATGGCCACTTGATCACCAACATTAAGGAATAATTGACACATCCACTTGGAAATTACATCAAGAACAAATAAAGCAAGGAAAAGGGAAAAGAATATGATTATCCCTTTTCTTGTCTTTTTGTCCATGGAAAGGAATTTTTCCTTTAATTGTCTTAATTTATTCATGTTCTTCTAAAGCCTTTTTACATCTAGAGCAGACCTTAACGTCATTATAATCTTCTAAGGAATGGAAGTGCTTCCTGCAGCGAGGGCAAAGTTCGTCTTCGTCGATAAATACCTTGCAAGAATCTTTCTCTCCCTTTTCGAATTTGACATCACTTACAATGAAATAAGAAGCAACGCATTCACTTGGCTCGCTCTTGAATAAGGAATATAGGAGGTCATCTTTTATTGTTATTTCAATTCTAGCGTCGCTAGAAGAACCTAGATGTCCATCTTTTCTTTCTTCTTCTAGGGCTTTTAATACTTCATCCCTAAGAGCATTGAAGGCGATAAATCCTTTTTGGACAGATTCATCATAGACGTGGCTAATCTTAGGCATATCTTCTTCTTGGCAGCATTCCTTTTTCGAGCCAGTCCAATATGAATGGACTTCTTCCATCGTAAATGGAAGTATTGGATTTAATAATAAAGTCAAGGTTCTTAGACACTTATCTAAGACAAACTTTATGCTATCTTTTCTAGCAGAACTGCAGCAATCGCAATATAAAACATCTTTAGAAATATCTAGATAGAAGCTAGATAAAGTAGCGGACATGAAGTTGATGATTGGATTTAAAACAGAAGCAAAATCATAGCTTTCATAACTAGAAATAGCCTTGTTTTTCACTCTTTCTAATTCAGAAAGGACGAATTTATCAACCGTAGATAAATGTAATCCATTGGATTCGTTAGGAACATAATTATTTAGATTGCCCAACATGAATTTGAAGGTATTTCTAATCTTTCTATAATTATCCGTAACAGTCTTGATGATAGATTCTCCAATCCTGCAATCGGCCCTATAATCAACTGAAGCAGCCCATAATCTAAGAATATCGGCCCCATAAGTTGAGGCAATCTTATTAGGATCAACGCCATTCCCGGCAGATTTAGACATCTTTTGCCACTTTTCATCCATGACAAAGCCATGAGTCAAGCAAGTTGAAAATGGAGCAACATTAGAGAAAGCAGTAGATAATATCAAACTAGAATTGAACCAGCCCCTATATTGGTCATTTCCTTCTAGATACATATCGGCAGGATATTTAAGATTCCTATCGATTAAGGTTCCATTCCAGCTAGAGCCAGAATCAAACCAGACATCCATGATGTCGCTTTCTTTCTTGAAGTTGCCATTTGGAGACTTCTTGTTTTTATATCCTTCTGGCAATAATTCTTTCGCAGTCAAGGCAAACCAGGCCGAAGAACCTTTTTCTTTGATTATAGAGATGATATGTTCAAATACTTCTTCTTCGATAATTGGAGAGCCATCTTCATTATAGATTATCGGGATCGGTACGCCCCAAAGACGTTGCCTAGAGATACACCAATCACCCCTGTCCTTAATCATATTGACCATCTTTCCTTCACCCCAAGAAGGAACCCAGTTAATATTAGCTACTTCTTCAAGCAACTTCTCCCTAATTGGAGAAATGGAACAGAACCATTGAGGGGTAGCCCTGAATATGACTGGCTTTTTAGTCCTCCAGTCATGAGGATAGCTGTGGATTATGTCTTCTTCTTTTAATAGAAGCCCAGATTCAGCAAGCATATCCACTACTTTATTATTCGCGTCTTCATAGAATAATCCGGTTAATGGATCATCTTTTCCTAAATTCAAGACACCCTTTTCATCGACTGGGCAAAATGGCTTGATGTTATATTTGGCGCAGGCATTGAAGTCGTCAACACCATGGTCAGGGGCTGTATGGACTAAACCAGTCCCGCTATCTTCGGTAACGAAAGCGGCACAGATTATTGGAGAAACCCTATCTTTATATAAAGGATGTTCCAAAACTATTCCTTCTAGTTCGCCACCTTTGAAGGTCTTTAGCAAGCTAATCTTGCCTAATCCTAGTTCTTCTTTTAACTTTTCTTGCAAAGATACTAGGAATAATAAATTACCCTTATCAGTCTTAAATAACCCATATTCGAATTTAGGATTGACTGTGACGGCTTGGTCGGCGGGAATTGTCCAAGGAGTTGTAGTCCAAATGACGATATAATCGGTATTAGAAAGCTTATTTTTGCCATCTTTTACCTTGAATTTGACATACATTGTCCTAGCTTTGACATCATGATATTCAATTTCAGCCTCAGCCAATGCAGATTCGCTTGATGGAGACCAATAGACTGGCTTTACACCTTTATAGATAAATCCTTTTAAAGCCATGGCAGCAAATACTTCAATTTGCTTGGCTTCATATTCAGGAAGAAGAGTTAAATATGGATGATCATAATCACCTAGGCAACCTAGTCTCCTGATTTCTTCTTTTTGTCTAGCAACTTGCTTTAAGGCATATTCTTTGCACTTTTCCCTAAATTCAACAACGGGGGTAGCTTTTCTATCAACACCAGACTTAGTAACCATTACTTCAATAGGAAGGCCATGCGTATCCCAACCGAAAATAAATGGAGTCCTAAATCCAGCCATATTCTTATATCTAATGATAAAATCTTTTAAGCACCTATTAAGGGCATGACCGCAATGGATATCGCCATTTGCATAAGGAGGCCCATCATGAAGCATGAAAATAGGAGCATCGATTCTATTTTGATTCATCTTTTCATATAGATGGTCTTGCTTCCATTTATTAACTAGAATTGGTTCTTTTTCGCCTAAACCAGCCCTCATAGGGAAATTAGTTTCAGGCATTGATAGTGTTTCTTTTAATTCCATAAGTCCTCCAAGAAGAAATAAAAAGACGCCATATAAGGACGCCTTTAGCGCGGTACCACCTTATTTCCTATATATATGATATAGGCGCTATTAATCTATTTAACGGATAGAAACGGAAAGCCTACATTATTCGACTTTCAGGCTCGGAAGTGATGTCTAGCGGCGTCCCCTTTCTCAACTTCGGCAGGGTTCTCTGTCTTTGCTTTTAGCGCGTCTTCGTCTTAGCCAAGGCAATTTTACACCACTAGGAAAGATAATTCACTACCCATTTATCAAACAAATTTAGATATTACTTTAACCTAAAAAGAAAACACTTGCCCTTTAAAGCAAATGTTTAAAGATGGTTTTACTAAAATAGACTAGTTATCGAATTTCCCGGAGAAGAAATTTGGAAGGAATTTATCTTTACTAGATTCTTCATCTTCCCCATTATTCTTTTCTTCTTCTCTTTCCTTTTTAACTGCATTGGCCCTAGCTTCATCGACCCCGTTTCCGACGGTTTCCCTTTTTGGACGGGTAAATGTTGGGGCACTAGTAAAATCAAAGTCTTCGGTGAAATCACTAGCAATGACGGAAACTAGAATTGTATCTTCTAATTGGTCGTTGATAGAAACACCGAACTTGATATCGACGGCATTCCCGGCTTGCTCAATGATGCGGTTAACGCATTCATTTGCTTCGTATAAAGTGACGTTGCTACCACAGGTAACTGATACAATAGCCCTTCTTGCCCCAGCAATAGAAGCCTCTAATAATGGGGAATTAATCGCATTTTCGGCAGCATCTTCAGCCTTATGGTCGCCACTACCCATGCCAAATCCAATAAGAGCGATTCCAGATCCTTTTAATGTTGATTTAACATCGGCAAAATCTAGATTGATGACAGCAGGAAGCAATATCAAGTCGGTTACGGTCTTGACTGATTGGGCTAAGACTCTATCAGATTCAGAGAAGGCTTGGGAGATAGGTACTCCTCCAGAAGCCATCAACAATTTATCATTAGAGACAATGATAATTGAATCGACCGCATCTTTAAGCTCTCCTAGTCCAGAAACCGAATTAGCAATACGTGTCTTGCCTTCGAAAGTAAATGGACGGGTAACAATAGCAATTGTAAGGGCGCCTTCTTCCTTGGCAATAGAGGCCACTACCGGAGCGGCTCCAGTTCCAGTCCCTCCACCCATACCGGCGGCAATAAAGACCATGTTAGCACCTTTTACGATGGCTCTAATTTCTTCGCTAGATTGTTCGGCGGCTGCTTTTCCAACGGCAGGATTTCCACCAGCCCCAAGTCCTTGGGTAACTTCTTCCCCAATTACGATTCTATTTGGAGCTTTTGAAGTTGCCAAAGCCTGCTTATCGGTATTTAGAACATAGAAATCGACATTATCGATATGTTCATCCATCATCCTGTTGACGGCATTATTTCCAGCACCCCCAACACCGATGACTATAATACGGGCCACTGGCTCAAAATTATCTAAATCCATTGTATCATTCATAACTTACCCTCTTTATAAGCTATCGTCATCATAGCTTTCCTTGCTTTTCCTTGCTTTTTCTTTCTTATTTACCCTAGAGACATCAGGCATGCCACGATGGTTGTCTTCTAAGGTTCCTTTATATTGGCTGACAATAAGTATCAATCCCAATAACGAGACAAAATTAGGTTCCCTTGCCCCGATTGCATTCGGGCTATATCTAATAATTTCTTTGTTTTGATAATGGTTAGCAAAGAAAGATTCTAGCCCTGCTAATTTAGAGCCTCCACCGATTAGGATAATAGGAGCATTATCATAATGGCCATTATAGGCGCTTAATAAAGAAGCAATCGCATTATCCAAGGTAACAAAATAATCCTTCATGAATATTGAAATTAGTTCATTAAGGTCCTTTTGGTAATACTTGACCTTGCTATTTGAAGCATCGATTCCATTAATGAGTGGAAGAGAATAGCTCTTAGTCCTATTATCGTATCCATATCTATGCTTTAAGTTAATAGCCTCATCTTTGCTGATGCAGAATTCCTTTTGGATATATCTAGTCAAATCATCCCCTCCTATAAAGAAGGATGCATTTGAATAAGGAGAACCTTCCCCAACAAAGGAAACACTAGTGATGCTGCCACCTATATCGACCAAGATATAGGTCTTTGGCATGTTTGCATTAGTAACAATAAGGCTAGATGCGCAGAAGCAGCTTGGTTCAGACTTAATAACCCTGTATCCTGACAAGTTGGCATTTTCTTTATAGAAAGTCACCACTCCATTTGGAAGGGCATATATCTTAGCCTTCTCGGTAAGGGAAGAAGATATCTTTCCTAATGGGGGATTAGAATATCTTTCCCCGTTTTCTAAGATAAATTCGTCTGGGATAGTATCAACGATTGTATAATTTTCCGGCAACGGCTCTTTTGTAATAAGAGAGGTAAGGTTAGATAAATCAATTCTATTGATCTCATTATTTGAATCGACTACATTAGTAGTCTTTTCATTTTGGAATACTTTTAGCCCAGAAGAAGGAAGTACTAAATTAATATGAGAAATAGTGATGTCTAGTTTTTCCTCGTTATCGCGGATAGAATGAAAATCCGCCAAGGCACTATTAAGTACATCTTTATTTACCGATCTATCTTCATTTAATAGATTCGGTATCTTTTTTTCCTTTGTATATAAAACTATTGGGGCACCATTTAGGGCATATCCAATGAGTAATCTAATCGAAGAAGAAGTTATTTCTAAGAACGCTTGAGGTTTATCCATATTTTTTACCTGATATATATTAATATATCTATTCAGTTAAAAAAAGATTAACCGATAAATTTTTAGTAGTTTTTCTTTACCTTTTTAGCAAAAAAAGAGCCGGTGAAGGGAAACCGGCCCGAGTAGCAAGCTCTTATTTATTTTTCTTCTTCTATATAGGAAGAAGTTAAGATTTCATCGGATTTATCTTCTTTGGTCTTTTCAACTTGGGTTGAATTTTCTTTGCCATTAACGGCATAGACGGTATAAGTAATCGCGATTGGGGCGCTAGAAACCACTAGTAAAGACAAAACGAAAATCGATGTACGTAAAATAGTCCTGAACCTATAATAATTTTTCTTGTGTCCGGTTTTTACTAATTTGTCTTTCATAATGATTCACCTTGCCTTTTTAATTTTCGATTCGTTTTATACCTCTTAATTTCGATGAGATTGAACGTCTATTTTCGTTTTCTTCTTCTATAGTTGGAATAATTGGTTTCTTAGTCAAATTAACAAATTTTGGCTTTTCGATTTCATCTGGAAGCAAGTTTATTCCGTGCCTATTACCTTCAATGGTAGTTAATTTAGTAAATGCTTTCTTAACCAATCTATCATCAAGTGACATGAATGTTATGATTGCAAGAACCCCATTTACATTAAGTAATTCCGGGGCATCGATTAACATTTGCTTCAAGGCATCTTCTTCTTTGTTTACTTCGATTCGAATCGCCTGGAACGTTTGCTTTGCTGGGTGTCCTTTTTCTTTTAATGAGGACTTTCTTTTGCCAGCTTTAATCGCATCTACTAATTCAAATGTAGTCTTAATCGGAGATAATTCTCTTCTTTTTAATATGGAATAAACGATACCTTTGCTATCTTTGTCTTCTCCATATTCGAACAAAACTCTTTCTAGTTCCTCTTTTGAGTAGGAATTAACAACATCAAATGCAGTCAATTTAGATTCTTTGTTCATCCTCATATCTAGAGGTGCATCAAATCTATAGGAGAATCCCCTGCTCGCCTCATCTAATTGAGGGGAAGAGACACCTAAATCTGCAAATATTCCATCGACTTTATCTATCCCTAATTCATTTAGCTTTTCTTTTAGATTGATAAATGAAGAATGGATAAAGGTAACTCTAGGGTCATCTTTGAATTTAGCTTTACCATAAGAAATGGCATCTAAATCCATATCGAAGGCGATTAATTTGCCTTGTTTACCAATTTTTTCCAAGATCAATGAGGAGTGGCCTCCTCTTCCAAATGTCAAGTCGACATAGGTCCCTCCATCTTTTATATCTAGGAGAGAAATAGATTCATTAAGCAAGACGGGAATGTGATTATCCATTAAAGGCCCTTTCCGAATCCCGCTAACGATGATGAGGCTATATATTTGCTATATAGGGTTGGATTCCATATTTCGAAATGGTCAAGAACCCCAATGATAGTGACTTGGGAAGAAAGGGAGAACTGTTCAGCGACATCTTTCCCAATCGATATCCTGCCATGACTATCTAGGCTTACTGGCAAAGCTGAGCCGCTAGTAAGTCTTATGAATGCCCTTTTCTTATCGTCAAGATAATCAAAATCATTCATCTTCTCGACCAATTTATCAAAACTAGAACGAGGATAAACGCTTAAGCATCCATCAAGTCCGCAGGAGAGAATGAAGTCATTTTCTCCTTCCTCAACAAGCTTCGGAGGTAGTTGAAGTCTGAATTTGTTATCGATGGATCTATTATATCTACCAATAAATTGCTTTCCCACTTTTTCCCACCTTCGTATTAATATGATACCTATAGGTAATTATTTATTCAAGAAAATATTAAACTTTTTTAGGTTAAAGACTTTATTGGGTAAAATGTCCTATCTATCGATAAAATCTAGCCATTTTGATATACAAAATAAATCGAAATAGGCAAAACAAGAGAATTCTTACTTGATATTTTAAAAAATTTGACAGAAGAGAATAAAAATCCACTTTTGACCATTTTTTGATGAAATCCAAAAATATACGAATTTTAAATTAGTGTCTATATTTAGGATGTCATCCCTACCTAGATAAAAATTACTTTGCTAGAATAGCTTCGAAAGGGGGAGGCTATGAAAAGAATAGATTTGTTTTTTACTTGTTTTGTTTTGATCGGATGTTTCTTGCTTTTAGGTGGTTCAATTATATTCTCAAGTCAAGCTGATGCTGCTATGTCTACTTCAATTGGATTCTTTCTTGGTGGCGGAATAAGCTGCCTAATCGGCTTAGCTGGGTTACTATTCTGCAAGAAAGAATAAATTGGGATACATAAAGAAAAGCCTCCGGATTGAAGTGAGACCCAAATGTTGGACAAACAACAGGAGGGTCTCACTTCAGATTAACGGAGACTTTTTTGTTTGAATGTTATTTACTTGCTTACTTTTCTTCTTTAAAAGCAGAAGCGAGAACTTCTGAAGTAGAGGCTAGAGCTTGCAAGTTTGAAGGAAGATAGATCTTCGTGGATTTACCATCTGCAATCTTTTCTAGAGCTTCATATCCTTTGATTGTTAAGACTGAATTGTCCGCCCCTGCCTCTTTAATGGCCTTGATACCATCGGCTTCGGCTTCCCTTACCATCCTTATACCTTCGGCTTCGGCTTTCTTTAAGGATAATAATTTCTGGGCTTCACCTTCAGCTTTCTTGATCGTGGATTCCTTTTCGGCTTCTGAAGAAAGAATCATGGATTCCTTATTACCTTCAGCGATAAGGATAGCAGATTGCTTTTGCCCTTCTGCAAGAAGGATCTTTTCTCTTTTCTCTCTTTCAGCCCTCATTTGACGTTCCATGGCTTCTTGGATGTCTCTAGGTGGAAGGATGTTCTTTACTTCTACCCTAGTGACTTTAATTCCCCAAGGATCAGTAGCTTCATCAAGTGTCTTTCTCATCTTTTCATTGATGACATCCCTAGAAGTAAGGGTGGAATCTAAATCTAGTTCACCGATGATATTCCTTAATGTCGTAGAAGAGAGGAATTCAATGGCTTGTACTGGATTTTCGACTCCATAGGCATATAGCTTTGGATCAGAAACATAATAGAAGACGACTGTATCAATTTGGATAGTGACGTTATCGCTAGTGATGACATTTTGAGGAGGGAAGTCTTTTACTTGTTCCCTCATATCGATACGGTGTGCAAGTCTATCAACAAACGGTACCTTGAAATGGACGCCTGTATCCCAGGTAGCCCTATAAGAACCTAATCTTTCGATAATTCCCTTTTCGGTTTGGGAAATGATCTTGATGTTACAAAGCAAGATAAGCAAGACGAGGACGAAAATCGAAACTAGCACAATTAGGGCAATTGCATACCCTGGTAAACCTTCTAAAACTAACATTTTTGTTACTCCTTTTTAGATTTATCTATAAACAATTTATTCCCAGCGACTGAGACAACTCTTGCAACTTCCCCTTCTTCAAATGTTTCATTTGTAAGAGTCGAGGCAGTCCAAGTCATCCCGTTTACCTCTATTTCCCCTGGTTGAAGTGAATCTACTTTAGTTAGGACAATTCCTTTCTTTCCAACAAGGTTATCAATATATCCCCTGGTCTTTTCTTTTTTGGCAGTCCATTTCTTTATAAATGGCCTCATCAAGAAGAAGGAAATCAAGGAAACTCCTACAAAGATAATTATCTCACCCCAATAAGGAACTCCTGGAATAAAGGATACTGCGAATGAGATAAGTGCTCCAACGCAGAACCAAATAGAGACAATCGCTTCGGTCGAGGCCTCAATAATTAAGGCTGCAACGGCAAATATTAGCCAAACTAGCCACATCCATTCTTCCATAATTAATTGACCTCCTTACCAGTTTTTATTATAAGATATTCATTTTCTTCATCATATATCGACTTATATTTTTTAGGGATGGAAGAGAAATTTATATTTAACATCTTCCCTAAAGTCGACATAAGGGATGTCGATGAAATTCGCGAATAGCTTTTCTTGTTTGCTACATCGAAGCAGGAATGGGGATCGATATCTCCTAGAGAATACCTATCTTTGCTAAGTGGCCTAACAATGACATTTCTATCATCATCTACCCCCACTTGGACTTTATAAGCGTCAATTAAAGAAATAGAGGCAATAGAATTAAAAGTCATATTCGTTGAATAGCAAGTTACTATTCCTTCCTTTTCTAGTTCATTTATCCATTTGATCATAATGCCCTCCTGGTTATATTATCTAATAATTTCAAATCTTTTCAAGAGTTTTCAAAAAAATATTTTTTTATACAAATGAGATTAAAATGTTATATAATTCACTTGGAGGTAAAAATATGGACAACAAAGACTATATCAATGAATATGAGCAAAAAATGAAGCAAGAGCCTTTCTGGAACAATAAAAATAAAGGTAATTACAGTCTATATAAAAAGATATGTAAGGACCCAACTGACCTAAAAAAGGCTAAAAAGATAGGTATTATATTTTTTATCGTATTTTCAGTTTTGTTTACTATTTCCATGGTCTTGATGATAATTGGAATAGTAAATTCAAGAAATATAGGATTTGAGGTATATTTTCCTGGTTTTATGATTGCTCTTGCAATATCTATCTTCTTCCTCCAATTCGCACTTATTGTTATTAGTCAATATAGGAGAATAAATAAATTCCTAAAAGAAAAGAATTCTAATAACAATAATATAGATTCTAATGATGGGCATGTATTTGAAACCGAAAGCAATAACCACGGTTTCTATGCCCCAAGTTTTGATTCTAGCGATAGATTTATAAATAAAGGCACGACAAAAGAAGAGAATCTCTCTAAAAGCGAAATCTCAACAAAAGTATGTTTAAAATGCGGATATATAAATCCTAAAGATGCTAAATTTTGTTCCCAGTGTGGGAATGAATTTAAATCCTAATTATCCTTCAAGGGTTTTAAAGGAACATAAGTCCTTATTAAACAAAGGCAAAGGTCTTTTAATTCAAAGCTAGAGGAAGGGAAGATATACCCTTCCCCTTCTCCATCTTCTTTATCCATAATCTCAAAATCCTCGGCTATATCGAGGGTTTTTTTAAACGGTTCACAGGTAAGTGAATCTGAAAGGATTACATCTGCCTTAACTATTACATTAGCCCTTAGATAATTATCTTCATCACGGTAAAAATATCCATTGATATTAGAAGAAGTTACTTCTAATAAAGGATAAAGTTTCTTGCATTCTTCTTTTGAGTAGGAAAAATCTTCATCGAATTCAAGATCTTTATTTATTAAGACACTAGATTTAAAGATAATCATTTCCTAATCTCGCAATGTAACTTAGCAAGGGCATCAATTGCTTTAGCAATGGCTAAGTTAGCCTCTTCGTCAGTAAGAGTCTTATTTTGGTCAAGCAAGGTAATCCTTATGGCCATTGATTTTTGTCCCTTTAACAAACTAGCACCTTCATAAATATCAAAAGCCTCGACATTTTTAATCAAGGAAGATGACTTGCCTACTTCCTTTTTAATCATGGCTAGGCTAGTTTCTTTTGGACAAAGGAAAGCTAAATCTCTTGTAACGAATGGGAATTTATTTGGAATAATGGCTTTTGGGGAGCTAGATTTGACACTTAATAAGGCAGTTAAATCTAGTTCAAGCACAACTGCATTCTTCAAACCATATTCTTTTAATCTATTTGGATGTAATTCGCCTAAGACCCCAACTAATTTATTATCAATCCTAATCGAAGCACTCTTTCCAGGATGAAGTTCTTCTAAAGCGGATTCATATCTAAGGAAATTGATTCTATTTGGAGTGATATTCAAATAATCTACTATTCCTTCTAATATTCCCTTGGCATCATAGAAATCATATGGTTTAGCTTCTAATAATCCCCTATTTAATTTATTCCCGCTTAAAACTATACCCAAGTGGGTTCCTTTATATTTAGGGGTATCGATATCAGAAACTTCGAAGACACCTAGATCCTTATTTTGTCTAGAAGCGTTATAGACGATAGTCTCAATTAAAGATAAAGTAAGTCCTTTTCTAACTACACTTCTATCTTCACTCATTGGATTAGAAAGAACATAGGCTTCTTCATTATGGAAGAAATTGAATCTATCTTTATTCTTCTTACTAATTAATGTGTAGGTTAAAACTTCATCCAAACCTAAAGAAGTTAGATAACGTCTTATATGTCTTTTCTTTTCTTGATTTGGAGTCAATCCAGTTAATGATAACTTGGTTGTTGGAAGAGTAGAAACAACATTTTCATAACCTAATATACGGATGACTTCTTCGCTTAAATCAGCTTTTGTATCAATATCTAGCCTATATAAAGGCACTAAGAAAGTAAGCTTATTATCCTTATCTTCTTTCAATTTGAAATAATCTCTTTCTAAGGTTTTTATGATTGTATCCTTACCAAAAGAAGTACCTAATCTAGAATCGATATAATTTGCATCAAGGCTAATCTCATCTTGTTTAGTCTTAATTGATCCATAATTATTTAAAATAGAAATCGAAGAAGCTTCTCCTAATTCCTTTAGGTAATATAAGCAGGCATCGATAGCCTTCTTTTGATAGGAAGAAGATATTCCTTTTACAAAACGCAAACTCGAATCGCTAGAAAGTCCGATTCTAGAAGAAGTATGACGGATTGGGGCACCTTTAAAATAGGCAGCTTCGATAACAATATTCTTGCTAGATTCATCTACCATGCATTCTTTTGAAGTCATAATACCAGCTAGACACATGACTTCATTTTCATTAGTAACACACAAATCACCCTTTTGGAGTTTATATGTATTGTCATCCATGGCGACAAAATCGCCTTCGATATCATCCTTCACAATCAATGATTTGGAATGTAATTTATCTAAATCATACATATTGATTGGCTGGCCTGTAATAAGCATGACTAGATTGCCAATATCAACGACATTATTAATCGACCTAATCCCACATCCATTCAATAAGGATACTAACCAGGTCGGTGATGGTTTTGTCTTGACATTTCTAGCAATGCCACCATAGAAAATCGAGCAATTTGGAGTCTTTGAGCCCAAAATGAAATCATTATCGATATCCTTGACTTCAGGATATTCATCGATATTGACTTCTTTTTCAAATAAACATCCAACTTCTAGGGCAACATTAGACAAAGAATATAAATCTGGACGGTTTGGTAAGATTGAAATATCTAAAATTGCATCATCTAGGCCAAGATAGCCCAAGACATCTTCATTGCCAGGAACTGCATCGCTAGGTAATTCTTCAATCCCGCTAGTTTGCTTTTCGCTTAAATATTTGCTATCTACCCCAAGTTCAAGCAAGGAACAGCACATTCCATCGCTAAAAACACCCCTGATGGTAGATTCTTTTATCTCGATTTGAGGTAATTTGGCCCCTACTCTAGCTACTATTACTTTTAATCCAACTCTAGCATTTGGGGCACCGCAAACTATTTGATGGGTCCCATATTTATCGCCTTCATATACTTCTAAAATATGCAAATGGTCGCTATCTGGATGAGGGACACAAGACTTGATCTCGCCAATAACTAGATTACTCCCGGAGGCAAGATAATCAATCCCTTCTACTTCAGCCCCGGCAAAAGTCAATTTGGAGGCAACTTCATTAACGTCGATATCACCTAGATCGACATGTTTTCTTAAATATGAAAATGGTACTTTCATTGTTTTACTCCTTATTTACCCTTGAATGGGGAAAGGAAACGGACATCATTTTGATAGAATCTTCTGATATCATCGATTCCATATCTTAACATGGCAACACGTTCAACTCCGACCCCGAAAGCAAATCCAGACCAGACTTCAGGGTCATAGCCACACATTTCTAGGACTTTTGGATTAACCATCCCAGCGCCTAGAATCTCAATCCATCCAGTATTCTTGCATAAGGCACAGCCTTTGCCATTGCAAGAAAAGCAAGACACATCGACTTCAACACTAGGTTCGGTAAATGGGAAATAAGATGAACGTAATCTTATTTGCCTTTTTTCTCCAAACATCTTCTTCGCGAACAATTCTAATGTGGCCTTTAAATTGGCTATTGAGATATTTTTATCGACAACTAACCCTTCAATTTGGGCAAATTGATGAGAATGAGTCATGTCATCATCATCTCTTCTATAGGCTTTTCCTGGGCAAATAATCTTAATTGGGGTCTTTATTGCTTTTTCTTTCATCGTATGAGCCTGGGCTGCGCTTGTCTGGGTCCTAAGCAATAAAGATGAATCAAAATAGAAAGTATCTTGCATATCCCTGGCTGGATGATCGGTAGGAACATTTAGCAATTCGAAATTATATTCGTCAGTCTCAACGTCTCTTCCTTCTTTTACTTCATATCCCATATCTAGGAATATATCGGTAACTTCATCAATAATTAGATAATATGGATTGGTCCTGCCTGGAGTAACCTCTCTTCCTGGAAGAGAAATATCGATAGTTTCTTCTTGCAATTTCTTATTTAAAGCCAACTTTTCAAAATAGGCCTTCTTTTCTTCATAAGCTGCATTTAACTCATTCTTTATTGCATTTACTTTCATTCCGAAAGCAGCTTTGTTTTCTTTTGCCATTTCCTTCATATATCCCATCAAAAAGGATACTTTTCCCTTCTTTGATAGGTATTTAGCAAAAAATGTATCTAGTGTAGATGAATCGGAACAACTATTTAATTCACTTTTGCCGTCACTTAAGACCAAATCCAAATCTTCCATTCTTTTCTCCTAAAAATAAAAAAAGGCATCTATTTAGGAACGATAATTACCGTGGTGCCATCCTTATTCCTATCTATATTAATATATAATATATAGATAAGCTCTATTCCCTTTTAACGCAAGGATACGGGTTAGTCTCCTAACCGCCTTCAAGGGTGAATTCATAGAAGTTAGTTCAGGGGGTCTCACTATCTCCCTGTCCCTTTAAGCTAGCTTTGCTCTATTACTACTTCCTATCGCTAGGCTTATAAATTCTATAGCAAATCAAACCATAAATAAAGGAAGATAAAGGTTTTATTTGCTTAGTTTCAATTCACATTAAAAAGGAGTCCCCATTTTTAAGGAAACTCCTTTTGTCAATTATTGGGTATTATTCTAAAATGGTAAAATCATAGACCATTTTCCCTAGGATTATTTGGCTACCATTTTCATCTTCTGAACCCATTAAACCTGCAGTCTCGAAATGTAACTCTTTATAATCGGAAGAAAAGTAACGATATTCACATTCAAACAAGAAACTTGGAGTCTCACTATCCCCTTCTTGTTTTGCTTCTGTAAATGAGATTTGGTCCCAAGCGAAGCTATACAAGATATTTTTATCGAATTCAATTGTATAAATCAGGTGAGAAGTTTTATTCAAACTCCCTTCCTTCCACCTAATCGCACAGTCAACAACGCTAGTAAATTCAATGCTGCAATTGCTATATTCTATGCCATATTGACTGCTAACTAACGAAAATGTTGAAGGATACTTCAATTTAAATTTCTCGGATGTCGAAGTAGATGTAGATGTTTCGATTGTTGAAATATTAGGTTCAGTCGAATCATTAGTTTCCATAGAAGATTCGCTAGTCGAGGTTGGCTTAATGTCACAGGAGAAAAGCATAAGCGGCACTAATGCAAACATAATTTTTTTCATTTATCAGTCTCCTTTTTTATCTTGATGAGGCAATATTCTTCATTATGAATGGATTTAGCCTTATCAAGCTGCAGGGGTCATTTGCTTTTATGCCCCTTATATTTTGAATTTAACATTGCTCCAATTCGTGTCAACAAAAAATATTTCAGCTAGAAAGACTGAGCAAAGAAAAAGCCATCTAGATTATTAGTCCAAATGGCTTAGTGAGTAATTAATTATTTGTAGCAGGATCTTTTTCCTTGACGACTATTTCTTCATATTTATCTAGGTCAACTGGGAACATCGGGGCAATTCCCTCATAACTAAATTCAAATTCGCCTGAATAAGAGAATTTGCCAAATGGGAAGGCTTCATCATCAGGATAAGCTGCGACTAATCCATCATGATCGAAACTAGAGATATTCAACGAAGAAGACATGCTAGAAATGCCCTTATCATCGTATCCAATCGTAGTCACGAAGGAATTAAATGTCGCATATTCCATGTATTTATCATATTTTTCCATGACTTCCTTTTTAGCAGAGGAAGCGGAATCCTTAGCAGATGAATCAAGTTCGCTTGAACCGATATCATAAGCTGCTTCTAAATATGATTTGAATTCTTCTTTGGTTGTTGCCCTTACAGTAATCTTATTGCCTTTAAATTCGAATAAAGAAGGAACATCGTTATGCAATTTACGCAAAACAGTGACATCAACATCGAAATTAGACATGACATCATTTACTTTATTTAACCCTTCTTCATCTAGAGTTACCTTTGCCTTATTTGATTTTGGGAAAGTAACATCGTATGGGGAATATTGCTTTACGACCAATTTCATTAGGTTTGTTACTAATTTGAGGGAAGGATCAGAATAATCAACATAGACTGTCCCGTCTTTGATATAAGTAGCAACGGATAAATCCTCGATTCTAGGTGTAAAGGAATCTACAAGCATTCCATTGAATTCCATATCTGTATTGATTTTTAATGTCGCACCTGGAGCGTCCTTTCCATCGCCTTTGCTAATTATGCTAGCCTGTAGTTGCTTTGCATCCTTAGTTGCATAATTTGAATATATTAAATCTAGAGGTAGATGCTCTACTTTTGCTTCTAGGTAATTCCATTTGTTATTATTTTTTACTTCAACACCGAATTGGCCATAAATTGGGCTATCGACGGTCTTAATCCTAGCCTTATCAGCTTCGCTAGTCTTCTTCGCGGCTTTTTCAGCTGCATCAAAAGCAACTTCTGGAGTGACAGTCTCGACTGAACTGTTTTTAGAAGCGCACGCTCCTAATGTTAAGCTAAGGAACGTAAGAGGAATTAATTTGTAACAATTCTTTTTCATAATTTCATTATAAAGCAAGTATAAAGGTGTTCAATAAAAAATGTTTATCTAATAGATAAGAATGGTCAAAAATAGGGAATTTGTCTAAACAAAAACTTCTATTTCTTATTCATTCCATACATCAATATCGAACCCGCTACACCTACATTAAGCGAATCCATATTGTCTATATTTATATACAAAGAGGAGGAGCATAGATTGATATTGTCTTTATCCATGCCTATTCCTTCGTTCCCAAGGCAAATGATATATTTTTTTGGTAATTCCTTTATCAATTCAAAATCAAGCGAATCTTTTAAAGCACTTGCATAGACAACATATCCGTTTTCTTTTAATAAAGGAATTATCTTTTTGCCATCTAATTTAGAAAATATATTTAGCTTGAATATCGCCCCTTGGCTAGAAGCAATGGTTTTTGGATTATGTATAGAAGCGCATCCATTTAATAAATAGATATCTTTATAGCCAAAACAAAGTGCACTTCTAAGTAAAGTCCCGACATTCCCGGGGTCTTGCACTCTATCTAAAAGAAGTCCTTTATTTGAAGTAAACATCTTCATTTCTTTCTTCTTACATATCCCTAAAATTGGTTCAGGGTTAGTAGAAGTCGCCATTCCTTTTAATATAGAAAATGGGATAACATGGGTTTTTATTCCCTTAAAGTCTTTTTCTTCCGTAAGGAAAACCTCAACTAGGCAAGAAGCAGCTTTTGCCATCTCGATTAGATGGAATCCTTCAACCACAAAATAATTTTCGTCCCCATTTTTAAGGATAGATTTATAACGCTTTATGGAGCTATTTTCTTTCGAGGAGATATGATCGATCATATTTTCTTTTCCTAATTAGATACAAATAATATTTATAAGTCGGCTCATCCATATATTTATATACTACATCATAGAACTTTTTAGAATGGTTAAACTCAAAATGATGTGCTAATTCATGGATAATTATGGAATCCATCACTTCTAATGGGAATCTAAATAAAATATAAGCAAAATCAAGAGAATATGTACGTCTAGAATTGGTACCTAGCCTAGTTTTCATATCCCTAATCTTGACTTTATAATTTCTAGAAACCCCCATTAAGGTAGAATAATAAGATACTTTCTTGTTCAGGATATCTAGGCATTCATCTTTTAAAATAGATAAATCCACTACATCATCTTTCTTTTCTCCAAGAAAATAATGGGATTCAAGATCATCCATCTCTCCCGTCTTTTTCGCATTATCTACTAGCAAAGGAATACGCTTAATCGTAGATTCTATTATCTTTTCATTAGATACATAATAAGGTGCGCTAACCCTAACTACATTAGAATTAGGAGACAAGCGAAAATATATGGATCTACATCCTTTTTTCCTTTTTATCTCGATATTATATGTAATGTTGTTATATGAATATAAGTTGTCCACGGGAATTGATTATAAATTTAATTGGTATTTTTATCTATAAATAAGAGAAAGAGTTAAATTAACCTTTTATTTCTTTATTTATGCAACGTTTTTCTTTATCATTTATGCGCTATGGAAAAAGTATTGATTTCAGCATGTTTGCTTGGTGATAAATGCCGTTATGACGGCAAAGATAACTTAATAGAAGAATTAATGGAACTATCTTCTTATTTTGAACTAGTCCCTTTTTGTTCTGAACTAGAAGGAGGACTAAAGACTCCTAGACTTCCTAGTGAGATTAAAAAAGGACAAGTAAGGAACAATAAAGGAGAAGATGTTACCTCTAACTTCTATCGTGGTGCAGAGAAAGCCTTTAATATCTGTTCATTCTTAGGTATTAAGTTAGCTATCCTAAAAGAGAATTCTCCTTCCTGTGGGGTACATAAGATCCATAATGGCAAATTCGATGGAAACCTAATTGATGGAGAAGGCGTCACTACTTCTTTCTTAAGAAGGAAAGGCATCAAGGTCATTAATGAAACTGAAGCCATTGAATTGCTCCATTCAATAAAAGAGAATGAGCAAGAAAGGCTTAAGATATCAATTGAAAAACGTAAGCAAGATGAAGAAGGTCCAGTAAAGAGGAAACCTTTCGATAAGAACGAGAATTTTGCTAAACGCATAACCAAAAAGGATGAAGATTCTTCTACAAAAGAAGAAAAAAAGCCATTCAGGAAATCTTTTGATAAGAAAGAACGCCCATTTAAGAAGGATGGATATAAGAAACCTGGATTTAAAAAAGATGGATTCAAGAAAGACGGATTCAAGAAACCATATAGAAAGAAAGATGAAGAAGGCTCCGGCAAGCCTGATTTCAAGAAGAAATCTTTCTCCAAGAAACCTTATAATACCAAGAAAGAAGGTTTTAAAGGAGAAAGGAAATCCTATTCAAAAGGACCTAGGAAAGATTATAAATCCACTTCTAATAGAAACTTCAGAAAGCCTATGAATAGAGATAAAAAGTATGGAAACAAAGACAAAGAATAGTTATTTTGATACAAGATCACTTATAAGCAGGATTACCATTGTAGGTGTTTTTGCTGCCTTGTGTTTTGTATGTACCTCCTTTCTTCAGATTAGTTATGCCGGGGGGATGGGGTATTTTAATTTCGGGGACTGCATCTCTTTGTTGGTCGCGATGTTTATCGGGCCTCTTGAAGGAATGCTAGTAGGAATGTTAGGTGGCTCGATGTCAGATTTATTCCTTGGAGGAGCCAATTTTGTTCCTTTTACAATCGTTGCAAAAGGAAGCATGTGCCTAGTCACCGGAATATTAATGAAAGTATTAAAGAATCATAAATTCCTACGTTTCATCTCTCCTTTTATTGGGATGATATTTATGGTCCTAACTTATGTAGTTTGCTATTACATCCTTTATAAAGAAGGGTTCTGGCTAAGCTCTCTATTTGATTTAGTCCAAGGAATATCTTCTAGCATCATTGCTATATTGCTTCTTCTTCCACTAGAAAAATCAAAGATAAAGAACTTCCTTCATCTATAATCCCTCTTCATTAGATTCAGATTCCTCCTGATGGGGGAATTTTTCTTCTAGCTCTAGAGAAAATACAAATCCAATGGAAATAGAAAGAAGTCCAAATAAAATCGATAAAGCTAGATAGAAGAAATCCTTTTTAGCAAAATAGGCATATCCCCCAACTAGAATAAATGCCACCCCAATGATGATAAAAATAATCTTTGTATATTTTTGGTTGTCGTTATTCATATTACCTCCTATTTATATAGTTGGAGGTCACTAGTTAAAAAGGGTACAAAAAAAGAGAACCTATTTCTAGATTCTCGATTTATTTTGGGTTATTAGAATATTCTCTTAGTAGAAGTCAAGTCGAATATATGGGCCTTTTTGGCATCGAATGCCAAGGAAATCTTATCTCCATTATGGATTGGGGTGGAAAGAGGAATCTTTGCAACCATATCCACTCCACCAAAATCGGTATGGATATAATATTCATGTCCAAGAAGTTCGGCGACATTGACAGTCAATTCAACTGGAGAAGTAAGTCCTTCCTTATCTTCTTTTACATCGTGGATATCTTCTGGGCGGATACCATATGCAACTTTATGTCTTCCCTTCAAGGCTTCTTCGTAGGAAGCAATCTCATTCTTGGCATGCTCTACCTTATCGGCAAGAGCTTGATCCCACTTTTCTTTCGCGGATAATTCTTCTTCTAATTTGGCTAATTTAGCATTTGCAAGCTCGATTTGTCCCTTATAGAAGGTATCATGGGCAGTTTTTGTTCCTCTAGGTAAGGCAATCTCAACCTTGCTTCCATTTAGATAAATCTTGCCATCTTCATATTCGCCTTCAAGAACGTTCATGGCAGGCGAACCAATGAAAGTTGCAACGAATAGATTCGATGGATGGTCATAAATTTCAATTGGAGTTCCGATTTGTTGGATATAGCCGCCTTTCATAACAACTATACGGCTAGCCATTGTCATGGCTTCGGTCTGGTCATGGGTAACATAGATTGTAGTCGCACCTAATGATTCATGTAATCTAACGATTTCACTTCTCATCTGGACACGAAGTTTAGCATCAAGGTTAGATAGAGGTTCGTCCATTAAGAATACTTTGGCGTTCCTAACGATTGCCCTACCCAAGGCAACACGCTGCCTTTGTCCACCTGATAAGGCCTTTGGCTTTCTATCTAGGTATTCTTCGATTTGAAGGATCTTAGCAGCTTCGGTTACTCTTTCTTTTATCTCTTCTTTTGGAAGATGACGGATCTTAAGCCCGAAAGCCATATTGTTATAGACAGTCATATGAGGATAAAGGGCATAGCTTTGGAATACCATGGCTATATCTCTATCCTTTGGAGTCCTGTCATTAGAATATTCCCCGTCGATATAAAGTTCACCTCTAGTTATATCTTCTAGACCCGCAATCATTCTTAATGTAGTAGATTTACCACATCCAGAAGGACCGACAAAGACGATGAATTCATGTTTTTTGATATCGAGATTGAAATCAAAGACGGCCTGGACATTATTGTCATATACTTTATCTATATGACGTAATGAGACATAAGCCCCTTCGTGATCGCCTTCTTCGACTAAAGATGGTTCTTCCTTTTGAAGAACTTCTTCTAATTTTTTCTTTTTTGACATATTTATATCCTTTGCTTGTCAATTAGTTTATTAATAAAAATATAACATATCTAGTGCATCGTGCACAAATCAACTTTTGCTAATAAAAAATGCCGATAAAATGGCACTTCTATTATTAAATGATCATCATTTTGAGCAATAATCAAGAATATTTTTGTTTTGATAAGGCAAAATATAGCTCCAAGAAAGTCGCGTTATGGTAATCACGGATATCTAGATTCGTCAATTCAATGAATTGGTTTAGCCTGTAAGAAAATGTATTTCTATGAATAAACAATATCCTGCTTGCCTTAATCGCATTACATCCAGAAACTAAATAGGCCTTAGCAGTCAGCATCAATTCATGGGGAATGGAGCTAAATAAAGATAGCATCGGTCCATAGAAAGAGAAATTTCCATACATCGTCATCTTTAGGATAAGCTCGCTTAGATAGGTCGATTCATTTGGAAATAAAGATAGACAAGTAGGTAATAAAGATTCTTCAAAAGGCCCAATTTCATGGGATAAAAGAATGCTAAAAAGTACATCCAAATCGTCATGAAGAAGCATTGGGAGGCTATCTAGAGGCAAATCATCTTCTTCTTCGAAAGAAAAATAACCGATATTAGGGGAAAGGAAGACAATGGTATTTTTATCTACCCCAATTCCGGTCAAGGCGTTAACAAAATATGGATGGGAGAAATTGGAGGAAGAAATAAAATAGGCGATACGAAGCATCTTTATACCTTCAACAAGAAAGTCTCGAATGGGCGTAATTTAAAGACATGGTCTTTTAAGATGACGTCTTCATAATTATGTAGCAAGACATCCTTTATTCTCCAATAGAAAGAGAAATAGACATCATGATCACGGAAATTAGAGATTACGATAAGCTTTTCATCGCCTAGTTCATGCTTATAGGCGAATACATCGGGATGATTTCTATCTAGCAAATCGAATTTGCCATTAGTGATGATGTTATTTATTTCATCGCTTTTCCTTTTGCCTATCGCATATTGATAAAAATTCAATATGGAATATGGGTCACACATCTCTTCATAGACATTGACCCCCTGCTTATAGTTTTCGTTAACCTTAACTCTACTTGGCTTAGAAGAAAAACCGGCATTAAAGGAATCGTCCCATTGCATTGGGGTCCTAGCATTAATTCTAGAGGTACGGCACAAATAATGGGCGATATATTCATCAGAATACCCATGGCTCCTCATGTTTTTGACTAGGTTCTTGCTGCCTACATCTTCATAGAAATCCTCAACATTAGTAAAACTAACGTTACTCATTCCTATTTCATCCCCCTGGTAGATAAACGGGGTACCATACATGAATAGTAAGGTAGTCAAAAGACACTTCGCGGATTCGCTTCTATATTTAACCGAACCATATTGAGATAAGACACGTGGATGATCATGATTTGCCCAATATAGAGGCATAGATGCCCTTTCATGGCAAATGTCGTACCATTTCTTGAAATTATCTTTTAAAGTGATGACATCGGTTTTGATTTCTTCGTCCTTTTTATCAATAGATCCGTAAGCCCCGTTTACCCAGACTGTATCAAAATTAAAGGCCATATTAATCGAACCATTATCTTTATCTACTAGTCTAAGACAGTCTTTAGGAGTAATTTCTCCTCCTGCTTCCCCAATTGTAAGGCAATCATATTTAGAAAATACCTTTCTCTTGAATTCAAGAAGGAAGCCATACATCTCTTCCCTATTCGAGAATTTGCTTGGATCTAATACATATCCTGATAAATCAGCAGGTTTATCCGAAGAAGCAAAGCTAAGGTCTTTGCCTAGATGTGCAATTGCATCGAGCCTAAATCCGTCGACACCCATATCTAGGTAGTGCCTAGCAATTTCATAATATTCTTCCCTTAGTTCGGGATTATTCCAATTTACATCAGGCATCTTGGAAGAGAATATATGTAAATAGAAATAAGAAGTTCCTTCTATATTGCTCCAGGCAGACTCCCCAAAAAATGAGGCCCAGTTATTTGGAGGGAGTAACTTACCATCCTTTTCTATTCCTTTTTCAAAATAATAATATCCAGCTTCCTTGCTAGATAAATTAGAAACAGCCTTCTTAAACCAAGGATGCTCGCTAGAAGTATGGTTAATTACCAAATCAATTAATATCTTTATTCCTAACCTATGGGCTTTATCTAATAGATTCTTAAAATCTTCGTTAGTTCCAAACAAGGGATTTATATCATAATAAGAAGATACATCATATCCGTTATCATCCATCGGAGAGGCGAATATAGGGCAAATCCAGATAAGGTTTATCCCTAATTCCGCTAGATAATCTAGCTTTTGATAAATTCCATTCAAATCCCCGATTCCATCACCATTGCTATCTTTAAAAGATTCCGGGTAGATGATGTAACCAATCGAAGAATCCCACCATTTCTTGCTCATATAGCTAGATTATAAATTCATTTTTGGAAATAAAAAAGAGAAGCACTCCAACAAATTATCCTTTTTTAATTAAAAAAGGCATATAAAAGTCAACTTGTTGTCGCAAAAAAATATTCTTCTATTAAAATGTGTTTGCCCTATTTAGAGGTCATTAGTTTTATTTATGAAGAATTTGATGTTTGTAGTTAAAAAAGCCTTAAAAGGGACTGGATGGGTTTATTTCCTTTCCTTCGTTGCCCTTTTCTTTATGACTCTTGCTACTGTTTTTACTTCCTTTTTGTCAAAGGTTTTAGTAGATGCTTTTAAAAATGAATTATACAAGGCGGAAAATATTGAAAAACTAGTCATAAATATCATTTCTTTAGGCAAAGGCGAACAATTCATATACGACAATATGTATGTCTTACCTGGAGCTATTATTATCTCTAGTTTAATTTTAGCTGGCATTACTATATTAAGAGGATATCTAAGGTTTAGATCAAGTGCCTCAATAAACAAAACCATGCAATATAGCCTATTTTGCCATCTGCAAAACCAGCCTTACGAATATTTCCAAAGGGCTAAATCAGGAGACTTGATACAAACCTGCACGAGGGATGTCGATGTCTTAAGGAAATTCCTCATCATGGAAACTAGCCAAGCCTTCTATACTTTATTTATATTTATATTATGTAGTTCCATATTATTTGAGATATCAGTAAAACTAACTTTAGTTTGTCTTTCTTTATTGCCAATCATGTTTATTTATTCTTTCTTTATTATTAAAGAAGTAAGGAAAAGATATAGGGCCACCGATGATTCTGAAGCCGATATGGTTGATGACATCTCGGAGGTATTAAATTCAATCAGGGTCATAAAAGCCTATAATTCCGAGACTTATGAAATAAATAAATTCGAAGGAAAGCTCAAAGATTATGAAGGCAAATTCAAAAGATGGAAAATGGTGTCCTCCTTCTTTTTCTCTTCTAGCGATATCTTTATCTTCTCTTCTAGCGCCCTTGCCCTTATATATTCTTTATACCTAGTCTATATAGGCGAGATTACTTCAGGCACATTAGTTATTTCCTATTCCTTTATCAATATGATGGTTTGGCCACTAAGAAATACTGCGACTTCTTTATCTAACCTAGGACAAGTACAGGCTAGTGCCGATAGAATCAAGACCTTATTAGACGAAAAGGAAGAAGATATAGTTAGCGGGGATACTTTCCAAATAAACGGGGATATCGAATTCAAGAATGTGTCTTTTAGCTATCCTGACGAAAAGGAAGTACAAGTTCTTGATAATGTATCTTTTAAGATTAAGAAAGGCCAATCGGTCGCGATTTTAGGCAAGACCGGTTCAGGTAAATCTACCTTATTATTATTGCTAACAAGGCTATATGACCCTACTTTTGGGAATATCTATATCGATGGGAAAGACATCAAATCAATATCAAAAGAATGTATAAGAAAGCAAATCGTCCCAGTCTTGCAAGATCCATTTTTATTCTCAAAGACTATTAAAGATAACATCTCCATTTCAAATAAAGATGCTACTGAAGAAGATATAAAGAAGGCAACTAGGATTGCTTCCCTTAGCAAGACAATTGAATCTTTTGAAAAAGGATATGAAACTCCAGTTGGAGAAAAAGGAGTTACCTTGTCTGGCGGCCAAAAGCAAAGAGTCGCCATTGCTAGGACTATCGTATCAAAGGCTAAAGTCATGATATTTGATGATTCTTTATCGGCAGTCGATGCGAAAACCGATTTAGAAATTAGGCAAAAATTAGCTACATTAGATACTAACCCAGCAAAGATAATCATTACTTCAAGGATTAATTCTGCTAAAACTAGCGATTTTATTATTGTTCTAGATAAAGGAAAGGTCGAAGAAATCGGGACTCATGATGAACTTATCAAGCAGGATAAGATTTATTCAAGCCTAGTTTCTATTGCATCAAGGAGGTAATTTATGGCGGATTTTGCATTTAAAGAAGAAAAATTACCTAGCAAGCTTAATTTCAAGGTCTGGCTAAAAATAGGTAAATATGCCTTAAAGCAATATAAGTTGCTTATCTTATGTTTGCTAATGACTTTATTTGTCTCTTTTTATGATTCTAGTTTTATCCCCTTGATGAATGCTTCGGCGATTAAAGCTAGCGAATTAATGAATGGGAATAACACTGCTTCTATTTTCAATTTGGTAATAGAGACTACATTCATATTTAACATCAAGGCCAGTTTGACTTACTTGCAATACATGATTTTATTCATCGTAATGATTTTGGTTAGGTCAGTTGCCATATTCGTCCTTTTCTATTTCCAAAATATTATTTCCATGAGGATAATGGTTGATTTAAGACGCGATTCATTTAGGAAACTACAAGAACTGCCGTTCTCTTATTTTGATAAGAATTCATCTGGATGGTTAATTGCTAGGATGCAAAACGATACATCTTCGATTGGGGATTTAATCTCCTGGGATGTCAATGCGATTATATGGGCACTCTTTGATTTGACGTTTACCTTTATAACAATGTTTTCTATCAATTGGCTTTATTCCTTGGTTGTTTTAGCATCATTGCCAATTGTAATTATTGTTGTTCCTTTGTTTGAAAAAGAAGTCTTGCTCCGTCACCGCAAAGCTAGAAATGCCTATTCTTATTATGTAGGTTATCTAGCAGAGACTATAGACGGGGCGAAGACCATCAAGACTTTATCTAGCATCGATACAGTCAAAAAAGAAGCCGATGAAATAACTACTGACATCAAAAAGAAAAGGTTCCGCGCCCATATGATAAATGGCTATGTCCAGCCAATCCTATCTACTTTGTCTTCTTTAACAATTGCTCTTATTATCTTCCTAGGATTAAAGAATGTAGGCTCTTTGGACAAGGCAAGTCTAGTATCTACGATTATCCTTTTTGTCGGATTCGTCTCTTCTATATATAACCCTTTGCAAAACCTCTCCGAAGTATTTTCTGAAATCATGGCAGGTCAGGCCGGAGCCGAGAAATTAATGCAGTTAATCGAAGAAAAGGTCACGATTGTCGATACTCCTGAGGTAATTGCTAAATATGGGACCATATTAAACCCAAAGAAAGAAAATTATATCAATCTAGATGGTGATATCGAATTTAGCCATGTCAGCTTTTCCTATAATGAAGGGGTTGAAATCATCCATGATTTAAATCTAAAGATAGATAAAGGAACTTCTTTAGCAATTGTAGGTGAAACTGGTTCAGGAAAGACCACTACAGTAAATCTTCTTTGTAGATTCTATGAGCCAAGCAAAGGACATGTATATATTAATAATATAGATTATAAGGATATAGGATTAGGATGTCTTCGTTCTTCGATAGGTTATGTACAGCAAAATCCATATGTCTTTTCTGGCACTTTCCTTGATAACATCATCTATGGAAGGCTTGATGCAACTTTAGAAGATGCGCGAAATGCCTGCAAAATTGTTGGAATTGACGAATATATCATGTCTACTCCTAATGGATATAATACCTACTTGCCAACCGGAGGTGGAAGCTTATCCCAAGGTCAAAAGCAATTAATATCTTTTGCTAGGGCCATATTGAAAAATCCAGCGATATTAATTCTAGATGAAGCCACTTCTAATATCGATCCATTAACCGAAGTAAAGCTACAAGAAGCTCTTATGAATATAACTAAAGGCAGGACTTCCATTGTCATTGCCCATAGGTTATCGACAATAGTTTCTAGCGATAGAATCATCGTATTTGATAAGGGTAAGATTGTTGAGGACGGCAATCATGAGACTTTATTATCTCGTAATGGCATCTATAAGAAGCTATATAACGATCAATTCGCTTCTTTAAGCATTGACGAACAGTTTGAAGTATCCAAAAAGGAAGAGCAAATCAAACAAAAACTATCAAAGTGTTAATTGTATTCTTTAGTTTGAAACTAGATTAGTTTAAAATAATAGCAACCAAGCTTAGGAGGCTTGAAATAATATGTTAGTAAATGCTACAAGAATGCTAAGAATTGCCCACGAGAATCATTATGCCGTCGGACATTTCAACATCAACAACCTCGAATGGACCAAAGCCATTTTGCTCACCGCCGAAGAGCTTCAATCACCAGTTATCCTTGGTGTTAGCGAAGGTGCAGCCAAATACATGGGTGGATTCAAAGTTGTTGCTGCAATGGTAAAAGCTTTAGACGAATCCTTAAAGATTACCGTCCCAGTTGCACTTCATCTTGACCACGGAAGCTATGACGGAGTCAAAGCCTGCATCGAAGCAGGATTCACTTCTGTCATGTTTGATGGATCTCACTTCCCATTGGAAGAAAATATCCAAAAGACCAAAGAGCTAGTTGCCCTTGCCCATGATAAGGGATTATCAATCGAAGCCGAAGTCGGTGCGATTGGTGGAACTGAAGATGGTGTCACTGCCGATGGCGAAGTTGCCGATCCAGAAGAATGTGCCAAAATCGTTGCCCTAGGAGTTGATTTCCTTGCTGCCGGCATTGGAAATATCCATGGTATCTATCCAAAAAACTGGAAAGGGCTACATTTTGATGCCCTTGAAAAGATTTCAAAGGCTACTGGAGGCATTCCACTTGTCTTACACGGTGGAACCGGTATCCCAGAAGACCAAATCAAGCATGCTATCCATGATGGTATGTCAAAGATTAACGTCAATACCGATTGCCAATTAGTATTCGCTCAAGCCACAATCGATTATTGCGCCGCTGGCAAGGCTAATCCTACTAGCGAGAACGAATCCAAAGGTTATGACCCACGTAAATTATTAAAGCCAGGATTCCTAGCCATCCAAGCCAAGGTCAAGGAAAAGATGGAATTATTCGGCTCAGTAGGCAAAGCCAAACTCGAATATTAATCCTGATAAAAAAGCATCTAGAGGAGTTAACCACTCCTCTTTTTTTGACAAAAAAATATCCTATATAAACAAAATCTAAAAATAAAATGTGATTAATTCGTTCTAGCGATAACAAGAATTGATAATTATTGCTTTTTATCAACCATTGTGTAAGCCCTTACAAAATTCCATAATTCACTTGTATTCATATATAAGTGAGGGATTTTGTATGAAAAGAAGGAATATATTGCTTTTAGGTTTTTCTCTAGCAGGTTTATTTGGAATTGGGTTATCTTCATTAGGAAGTTTGGCTTCTAATAAACCATTGATAGGAATGAATGCCTCCGAACAGACTTATAAATTCCTATTTGATAAGTCTAGCAATAAACCAGTCATAGACGGGAACGGTTCGTTAAATGTCTTATCCTCATTAGGGAATTCATTTAAATTTGATTATTCTTCCTTCTTAGTTAGCGAAGGTAACTGGGGCAAATTAGCTGCTAACGGGACTTTATTAAATCCTTACGCTTCTACTGCATATAACAATGCGATAGGAAATATTTCTTCTATAACAGTCGTATTCACTGGAGATTTAACTATTGATTATGGCTGGGGTGGCAAAGATGGAACAGTTAATTATTTAAGAACCAATCATAAATTAACTAGCGGAGTTGTTTTTGGTTTTGCTGCTGAAATGCCTAACTATGTAAGAATTAAAGCAACTTCTGAAACCACAATCACATCCATAACCCTCAATTATAGATGCGGAACCAATAACAATTTTAATGAAGCATTCCAAATCAAAGACATACAATCATTAAAGAACTTTGCGGCATTGGTAAAATCTGGCCAAACAAATCTAAACGCAAGATTAGTAAATGACATCGATTTTAAGGGTGCTACATTTGGAGGGATTGGAACCAACACTAATCGATATAAAGGAACATTTGATGGAAACGGAAAAACAATCTCTAATATTAAAGTTGTAAATAAAGCTAAAGGAACTGGCTTATTTAATTATGTTGAAGGCGCCACCGTCTCTAACCTAACCATTAAAAATGTAACGGTTAATTCATCAACTTCATATTATGATTGCACTGGAGCATTAATCGGATGCGCTTATGGAGTGAATTTAAATAATATCAATATCTCATCAGGAACTATTTATGGAAAAATAAACACTGGTTCCATTGTTGGAGCTACATATAAATCAACAGGCAAAGCCACCATTAATAACGTTCAAAATTCAGCTTCTATAATAGCGACGGGAGGTCTTGGTACCGGGGGATTAATAGGCACAAGTGACACGGGAGTACTAGTCGATATTTCAAATTCCATTAATTATGGAAGCGTTACTAGTGACAATGAATATGTTGGCGGAATAATAGGTTTACTAAGAACCGGAACAAGTACAGTCAAATCTTCAGTTAAGGATTGTATCAATTATGGTGAAGTAAAAGGTACGAAAAATGTCGGTGGCATCGCTGGCGGCAATAGAGGTAGTATCACTAATTGTAAAGTCAGTTCAACTGCAACAATTAATGATAAAGCACCATCTTCTGTTAAGAATATCAGTGGTACTGGTGGCTATATACTTGGAGCAAACGATACCAAGAATGGTGCGATTACTAATGATGAAATTGCAAAATATAATTATTCGCCTATTTGGGACCCAACCACCACTAAAACAGCATTTGTCGGAGGCGGAACTCAAACAGATCCTTATAAAATTGAATATGCAGAAGATCTAAATTACCTAGCAAACGAAGTTAATAAAGGTACCGATTTAGCAAAGAAATACTTCAGTTTAGTAACAAATATCGATCTAGGTAGCTCAAATTGGACAACAATCGGTATATACAAAACTGCCACTACTTGTCCATTTAAGGGTTATTTCGATGGTAAAAACCTAAAAGTAGATGGGCTAAAAATTGCAAAAGACTCCGAGGTTACAGGTTTGTTCGGTTATGTAGTCGATGCAAAAATATCTAATATTAATTTGATAAACGCTGATGTTACTTGCAACAAAGGCATTCAAGAATCTTTCGCAGGTGTCTTAGCAGGTAAGGTTGTAAGAACCACTGCATCAAATGTAACTGCTAATGGAACAATAGTTTCAAAAGGTGGAACTGTTGGCGGAATAATTGGTGGAGCATTTGGCGGAGGAACTTCTTCTATTTCAAACTGTGAAAGCAATGTAACGGTAACTTCTTCAATGGATTATGCTGGCGGAATAATCGGCGGCAACAAAGAAGCCTCAAATCAAATCGTCAATATAACCAATTGTATTAACAAAGGGAATATAAGTAGCAGAGAATATGCTGGCGGAATAACTGGCATTTTAAGAAGAGAAAAAAGCACAGCCACCAAATCAGTTATTGATGGGTGCACCAATTACGGAAACATTAAAGTTGATGGATCTATAAATAGTAAAGGAGAATCAACTACTTTATGTGCATCTGGCATCGCGGGTTTGAATAGAGGAATAGTGAAAAACGCAAAGATATACGAAGACTGCACTTTAACTGCTGGAAAAACATCTAAGTTTGCAAAAGAATGTGAACCATCAGCCGTTAATAAAAACATTCCGTCTTCAGTATGCTGTAATGACACAAATCCAGCCTTTTTAGGTGAAATCAATGGCTATTCATTAATCAAAGAAGATGGGACTTCTTTTGCTATTTTTAATGCCAAGATGACTACTGGATATGGCAGAATTATCAAATTGTCTGATGGTTCCTATTTTTCAACTGTCGATGTTACAAAATTCTCTGGAAAAACATTATCCTCACTAGAAAATGGACAAACAATAGAAAATGATTTTAAAGATAAACCTAGAGACAAAAACGGAAATGAAATCGAAAAATCTAAAACCACGATAAAAATGGCTAATGCACAACCTGTTGAATATGCAAAAGGAAAAATTGCAGTATTCTATAGGTTTAACGATCCTTATTTTAATAACGGGGTAGGCAAATATTCTTCTATTAGAGCAAGAATTTCTACTGATAATGGAAAGACTTTCGGAGAACCACAAATTTTACTAGAAAATATTACAAAAACCGCAAATACAACTGAAAGCGAAGGTCTATACGAACCATTTCCCGTGCTTAAAGATGATGGAAATATAGAATTATTTATTTCTTGCGATATTACTTCTACAGTAAATGGAAATGACTCATTAGTTGCTACAGGCGGAAAGCAAAATATTATTCGTATGCCAATAAGCGTTTCCAATGATACTTTCACCGTAGGAAAGACGACAATCATTAATAATTTAAAAGGTACTAGAGATTATGCCCGCCCAGGTATGACTACAATCTCAAAACTAAATGACGGCAGTTATATAATGGCGATGGAACGCACTAACAATTTAGATCCAAATACTACCAAGATTGGATTTACAATCTGCATTTCCTATTCAAAAGACTTAATTAATTGGACTTTGCCAAAAGAAATTATTAGGCCAAAAACTACAAACTCAGTAGTAACTGAAAACTATCTTTGCCAATCCCCTTGCATTGGAGTCTTAGATAATGGAAAGATTGCAGTTAGCTATATGAGTAATGAGAATTTCCAAGGCGATAACTACATAAATGGAAATTCGTTTTTTAGAAGATGCGAAGTTGCTATTTCAGAAAAAGAAGTTAAATATAGTGATTCTCCAACAATGATTAAACAAGATAATTCGTTTGGTTATGCAAATAATATTGGTTGCCAATATCCAGGATTATACGTTGAAGGAAACACTGCTTACACAATAGAAAGAACATATACAATCGCTGTTAACGATAGTGGCAACGTTTCACTATCTAACAAGAAAACAGTTATCAAGCCATTTGCAGCCTAATTTATTTAGATAGCAAATAATTAATTACAGCTTTTCTTGTAATAATACCAATAAACACTCCCCTATCATCAACAACAGGGACAAAGTTTTGGTCTACTATTAATTTAACTAAATCATCCATACTAGAATTGATGGATACGGGTTTAACATCCCTATCTCTTTTAATTGATTTGAGATGGATTTTTGTTAGGTCTTCGAATCTAAGTTTGTTCTTTGTCATTGTATATAAAATATCCCCTTCCGAAAGGGAATAGAGATACTTTCCATCTTTGGAGAGAACAGGAACAACTGAATATCTATGGTATTCCATTTTTTCAATTGCTTGGCGAAGTGAGAAATCTTCGAAAAGAAATTCAACTTTGATTTTTGGAATCAGAAAAAACGTAATATTCATACCTTGATTATAGATTAATTAGAGTTAAGGCAAAAGGATAGTTTCTTTGAATTTATACACTTTCTACTTATTGACCAAATTAAATTGAAGAAATGAAGATGCTATCTTATATCTAAGCAAAATAAATATGAAGGTATTCAAAACCAATAAACTGCTTTTAGAATTAACCAAATTCTTTTCTTCCAAATATATATTTAATTGATCCAGCTCTTCTCCATCAAAAAAAGTTTCATTTAATAATCTGCAATGACGTTTTTGATTATAAACAAGTGTAAGAGGAATATAACAAGGAGGAAGCGTCTTAAATATTTTTTTATTTCGGCTGTTCCTAAATAATGTTCTTTCGTTTACTTCTTTTTTATATGTCTTGCTCCTTATATTTTCAATTGAAACAAAACGTATTCTGTTAAAGTCAATAATATCTTCCTTTGAAATATCAAAAAGAGATTCGAACATAGGATAATTTACAAATAGTAATCCATTCCTGGTTTCATCATCGAATGTATTTAACGCCTTTTCAAGCAAGGTTTCGTTATAATCAGGTGATTGGGGGTCAAAATCAAATATCAAATAAATGGAAGAAAACACCTCATTCGGTCTATATCCATCTTCAATCAGCAAATTGCCATAAATATCTTGAACTTTTTTATACTTTAAATACGAAGGAAAACTATCTATTTCAGAATGAAAAAAGTCTTTTATCAGCGAATGAAAAGTAGTTCCGTAGATTGATATAGAAAAATCATCACCCTCTGCCAAACCAAGAATGTCGTGGAACATATGTTCAACATTTTTTCTTTCGGTATCTGCCCCTTCGACAACGAAGAGAATTCTTTTATTCAAATTCATTTGATAGAAGCATATTTTCCAAACTATTAGCTTCTCTAATAATCTTCTTCGATTTATTCGAGAAAGAATCTATTTTCCCATCATTTAAAATAAAATAACAGTCAGGTCTCATAATAGAATTATCCGCTAAAAATGGATTATGGGTTGTTAAAACTGATTGGAAATTGCTTTTGGAATTAATGAAATTTAGAATCTTCTTCGATAGTTTGTAATGATAAAAGGAATCAAATTCATCTAAATAAAGGAATTTTAGATTCTTCTCACACTTTTTTATCCAATAGTAAAACAATGTCAAAGAGCCAGTCCCGGTGGATATAGAAGAAAAGAATTCAATCTTTTCGTTATTATAATCAATCAATATTACTGGATTGCCAAAAGTATCGATACCTGCGAGCAGTTTATAACTTAAGCCACAATCGGAAAGGAATTTTTGGAAATCATCTATAAGTCCATTATTTACAATGAAAGAAGCGATATTTTCCCCGTTTTCTAATTTTCCCATGAATTCATTTTCCCTAACAGAGCGGAACCACAACATGTTTTCGGCAAAAGAAACTATGTATTCGATTGGATGATCCTTTTTCAAATCAGAGTTGTTTCTCATGAATTTCAAGGCAGATAATCTCCCCTGCCTATTCTTGAATACTATGTTTTGAGTCTCAACAAAATTATTAATCAATTTATCGTTAGAATAATTGAATTGAAACATGGTTTTTCCATTTACTTTTACTTCTTCAAAAAGAAGTTCCATACTCGCATTCTTTGAGTAGTTATATTCGACTTCATCGCCATTTTCCATTAAAAAGAGATATGAAAATTTAGCTTCAGTAGAAATATTATCCCCATTTAGATAATGCAGATAATGATCCATTCTTTTGGTCTTGTCAGTTAAATGGTTATTGATATCCATCATGGCAAAACCTAAATTAGATTTCCCAGAACCGTTATATCCATAAATCAAAGCTTTGTTCACTAAATTGTTTTTAATCAAACCTTTGTTAAATGAATAGTCATTTGTCTTTGAAAAATCAAAAACGCAAGTGTCATAGAAATTCTTAAAATTATTGACAGAGAATCTTTTTAACATAACTACCTCCAGTTAAATTATAAGCGTTAATTATCCTAATGTAAATCTTTTGCACCTTTAATGTAATTTTTTTACATCAATATTTATATATAAAGAAAACCCTACACGAGGTAGGGTAATCAATATGAATTATGTTGTCTTTGATGATTTGTATCTAGCTTCTTTTTATAAGCGTTAATAACATCAAAAGAAGAATAATCAAACAAAGGAATGATATCAAGGAAGGCTGCGAATGCCTTGCAATATGAATCGGCATCGAAGTTATTTACTAACTTACATACTAACTCATATACATTAAGAATGGCATCGCTACAATCTTTTATCTTTACGTTGAAGCGATGTGTATACCTACTTACTCCAAGCTCTACTCCTAAAGAGAGGAAGAAATGGAGGGCGTCTGCATATTCATCTAGGATTACTTCTTTTGGGGAAGGGCCCTTATTTGACCAATATTTGAAACATCTTGTCTCATTTGCAAATTCCCCTAGTTCTACTAAAAGGGCAAGACATCTCCTATTGTGGGTTGAAGGATAATCAATATGGTGAATTGAAGCGATTTCCTTATCTAGATCTTCTTGAAGAGGGAATAATTCATCAAGAGTAATCTTGTCATCACTCATTTACTTAATTTCTCCAAATGCCAGATATCCTTGTTGTATTCTTCAATCGTCCTATCGGAAGTGAAGTAGCCACTTGAAGCAATATTTAGAATAGCGCTTCTAGCCCAATTAGATTCATCTTGATATCTTTGGTCAGCTTCTTGACAAGCCTTGTTATAGGCATTGAAGTCAGCCAAGACGAAGAATTGGTCATTCCTGGCCATTATTTCATCAAATATCATCCTGAATTTGTTGTTATCACCTTTGCACCATGGACCAGTGAACAATGAATCCATGATATTTTTGACCCTAATATCGGAATTATATATATCCCAAGGATTATAGCTTCCTTCATCTACCATCTTTTGGATTTCATTTTCCTTTAGGCCAAAAATGATTTCGTTTTCATTTCCGGCAAAATCGGCAATTTCGATATTTGCTCCATCTAATGTCCCTAAAGTAAGAGCGCCATTCATCATTAACTTCATGTTAGAAGTACCAGAAGCTTCTTTGCCAGCAGTAGAGATTTGTTCGGAAATATCAGCGGCTGGGATAATCTTTTCAGCTAGGGATACTCCATAATTCTCGACAAAGACAATCTTGATAAATTTAGAAACCCTAGGATCTTCATCCACTACCTTGGCTACTGCTAGGATAAGCTCAATAATCTTCTTCGCATAGACATAGCTTGGAGCTGCTTTCGCACCGAATATATATGTATGTGGAGTGATACTAAATGTTGGATCTTCCTTAAGTTTCTGATATAGATACATTATATGGAAAAGGTTAAGGAGTTGTCTCTTGTAGGCATGTAATCTTTTGATTTGGACATCGAATATGGAATTTGGATCGACTTCGATTCCATAAGTCTTCTTGCAGAAAGAGGCGAAATCAACTTTGTTTTGATGCTTGATATCCATTATTTCCTTTTGGAAATCTTTGTCATCTGCAAATTTCTTCAACTTGCAAATTTCATGTTCAAAGTCTTTTCTCCAATTAGTCCCAATCTTTCTATCAATAGCAACAGCTAATCTTGGGTTAGCATACATTAGCCACCTTCTATGGGTGACACCGTTTGTCTTGTTATTGAATTTATTTGGGAATAATTCATAGAAATCCTTGAATGTATATTCTTCAAGAATCTTTGTATGGATTTTAGCAACCCCATTAACAGAGAAACCAGTATAGATAGCCATATTCGTCATATGGATTTGGCCATCCTTGATTATCTGCATCTGGTATCTAGCCGAATCAGAAACATTCTTTTCGGATAGCAATATATTGAACCTACGATTAATTTCCTCGATTATCATATAAACCCTAGGAACAAGGTGTTGTACATATTGTACTGGCCATTTTTCAAGTGCTTCAGGCATGACTGTATGGTTAGTATAGGCAAACATCTTGGTAACAATATTCCAGGCTTCATCCCAACCATATCCATATTCATCAAGTAAAAGCCTCATGGCTTCAGGAATAGCTAATATTGGGTGAGTATCGTTAAGTTGGAAGACATAGCTAGAAGCAAAATCATCTAGAGATCCATATCTTTGCTTATATGAACGCATGGCGCTTTGAAGTCCGGCGGATACTAAGAAATATTGTTGTCTTAACCTAAGCATTCTGCCGTGCTCAGTTGAATCATCTGGATAAAGACCATGGCAAAGTTCTTTTAAGGTATTTAGATAATCTTCGAAAGATTGATCAGTCGGAAGGTTATTCTCGCTAGGTTCAGCTGACCATAGCCTTAATGTATTAGCAACTCCATTCCTATATCCAGGGATAGATACATCATATGGAACGGCCCTGACGTGAGTTGCATTTACTGTCCTAAGTCCATATCCGCCGTCTGGCTTTAGATATGTCTCGGCGTTGCCATAGAAACTAACTTCTACTGCATGCTTTGGCTTTCTTACTTCAAAGACAAAACCATTTGAAAGCCATTGGTCAGGAAGTTCTACTTGCTGGCCATTAACGAATTTTTGCCTAAAGAAACCATATTCATATCTAATGGTATTCCCGTGTCCTGGATATCCTAAAGAGGCGATAGAATCAAGGAAACAAGCTGCTAATCTACCTAAGCCTCCATTGCCTAACCCGGCATCTGCTTCGATATCTTCAAGCTCTCCTATATCGATTCCAAGCTCTTCTAAGCCATCCCTAGCGACATCATAGATGCCAAGGTTTTGCATATTGGAAGTCATAAGTCTTCCCATAAGGAATTCCATGGAGAAATAGATTAATTGCTTTTTATTATCCCTAAGTATTGATTCCCTAGATTCTCTCCATTCATGACCGGCATAATCCCTAATCATCTCACCGAGAATATCATATCTTTCGGTAATATGGCTATCATCGACGGCACGTCCATATTTTTCTTCTAGGCGCCTAGAAAACGTCGCCTTAAAATCTTCTTTATTATTGAACATATTATTTATTTGCTCCTTTTTGTAGAGGTTTTCTTAGTTTTCTTAATTGTTTTAGTCTTTTTTGATGTCGATTTTGCTTTTTTTGCAACTTTCAACTTACTGATAATAGGGGAATTATCCTTTTTTGACAACAAAAAGAAGCAAGCCCCGAAAGATGCTAGTTTGATATTTATGTGATAAGGCCTATCTTCTGGACCACCAGGATAGGTATGTTTTTTATCCCCATTATAGTTATTATATCCACCATATACATCCTTATCGGAATTGAAAATTTCCTCAAATTCACCTTCTTGATAAGTACCTACATCATAAGAATCATAGTAATTTGGGGTCATATTGAAGACAAATAGCATCACTTCGTCCCCAAAATCACGTTCAAAGGCATAGACACTTTGGGAAGAGTTATCGACCATTGTCCATCTAAAATGGGCAGGATTATATTCTTCCTTATGCATCGCGATATGATATTTATATATAAGGTTAAGGTCTCTGCATAATCTTTTGATGGAATCGTGTTTTGGGAAGGATAAAAGATTCCACGGCAACGATTTATTCTCGTTCCATTCATCAAAAGAAGCGAGTTCGTTGCCCATGAAATTGAGTTTCTTGCCTGGATGGGCAAATTGATAGGCGTAAAGATTACGTAACAAGGCGAATTTTGTTTCGTAATCACCCCACATCTTGTTAATTATTGTCCCTTTGCCATGGACTACTTCATCATGAGACAAAGGAAGCAAGAAATTCTCCGAGAAAAAATATGCCATCGAGAAATTAAGATCATTATGGTGATATTTCTTATATATTGGGTCTAATCCATAATATTTAAGGGTGTCATTCATCCAGCCTAGATCCCATTTATAATCAAATCCAAGTCCCCCATATTCGATTGGATGGGTAACTTTGGTAAAGTCGGTTGAATCTTCTGCGATTGTCATTATTGAATGATGGGCATAATGGAGTTTGCCATTAAGTCTTCTAATGAATTCGGTTGCGCCGGTATTTTCTCCCTTAGATTTATCGCCATCCCAATAAACGATATTAGAAACCGCATCGATACGGAGCCCATCGAAATGGAAATATTCTAGGAAATAATTCATCGCAGACATCAAGAATGAACGTACCGGATCTTTCCCTAAATCGAATTGGGCACTTCCCCAAGGCGAGATTGTGTGGTTAGGATCGCTATATTCATATAAACAAGTCCCATCAAATTCACGCAAAGCATAAGAATCAGTCGCGAAATGAACTGGGGCAAAATCTAGTATTACCCCAAATCCAGCCTTATGGAGTCTATTGACAAATGACATCAATTGCTTTGGGTTTCCATATCTAGAATCTACTGAATAGAATCCAGTCGCCTGATATCCCCAGGAGCCATCGAATGGATATTGGGTAATAGGCATGATTTCGACATGGGTATAGCCATTTTCTTGCAAATATGGGATTAGATAATCCGCAACTTCTTCATAAGATGGGTAACGTCCATCTATCTTTCCCTTCCAGGAACCTAGATGAATTTCATATATCGACATCGCTTCATCAAAATTCCTGTTTCTTTTGGACATGTATTCATTATCATCCCAAGGGAATCCTTCTATTCCATATAATCTAGAACATGTCTGAGGACGGAACTCGCTATAGAAAGCAAAAGGATCGGCCTTATCTACATATACTCCTTTAGCGTTCTTGAAATGGTATTTATAAGATTGGTATTCCCTTAAATCAGGGATAAAAGTCTCGAATACCCCGCAAGGATCAACCTTATCCATCTTGTTGACTCTGACATCCCATCCATTCCATTCTCCAATGACGGAAACATCCTCTGCCATCGGGGCATATAGACGGAACATAACCCCATTAACTTTCTTTCTTTTTATAGTTTTTGTAACAAAATGGGCACCAAAATATTCATAAGCATTAATACATTGGCCCATCAAATAGTCATAAAGCAAACCGTATGCCATAATTTTCTCCTATGCGGTGATTATAAACCATTGTTTATCAATATTTAACGTTACTTTTTTAATTTTGGTCAAAATATGGGTTTTTAGAGTTAAATAAACGAGAAGAAAATGTTATAGTAAGTCGCATTAAAAAAGAGGTTTAGAAACAATGTTTAAAGTTATTTCGGTCAACGCCGGTTCAAGTTCGCTTAAATACAAGCTATTCGAGATGCCAGAAGAAAAAGTACTTTGTTCAGGAATTGCCGATAGAATTGGCCATGAAGATGGTATTTTTAAGATTAAGTTCAATGGGGAAGAACATAAAGATGTCTTACCTATAATGGACCATGCTAGAGGGGTTGAATTATTACTTGAAGCCCTAACTAAGTACAACATCATCTCAAACTTAGATGAGATTAAATGCGTCGGACATAGAGTTGTCCAAGGAGGGAAATATTTCTCCCATTCAGTCGATTTCGATGATGATTCAGAAGCAAAGATTACCAAGTTAATTCCACTTGACCCACTTCATGCTCCAGCCCACTTAGTCGGCTACCATGCTTTTAAGAAAGCCTTGCCAAATGTCCCTGAAATCGCAGTATTTGATACAGCCTTCCACCAAACCATGGAAGCAGAGGACTATACATATCCAATTCCATATGAACTAGCAGAGAAATATGATTGCAGAAGATATGGTGCTCACGGTACTAGCCATGCTTATCTAGCTAGAAAAGGAAAAGAAGACTTTGGTGCAGATAGAATCATCTCTTGCCATATTGGATCAGGCGCTTCTTTATGCGCTATTAAAGATGGCAAATGCATCGCTACTTCTATGGGATTAACTCCATTAGGTGGAGTAATGATGGGCACTAGGACTGGTGATTTAGATCCTTCTGTAATGGATTATCTATGCACCTGCACCGGCAAAAATGTCGATGAAATGTATGATATCTTCAATAAGAAGAGCGGCTTCCTTGGTATGACTGGTATATCTAATGATACTAGAGATATCGAAGAAGCAATCGAACAAGGTAATCCTAGAGCCAAATTAGCAGGAGATGTCTTCTCTAGGACTGTTGCTAATTTCATTGGTTCATATTTTGTTAGGTTAGGTGGAGCCGATTTAATAATATTCTCTGCCGGAATTGGCGAGAATGCCCCTTATTTCCGCAAAGAGATACTACAAAGAGTCGAAGAAGCACTTGGGCTTGATATCGATTATGAACTAAACGAAAAAGTTAGAGGCAAGGAAGTATTGATTTCTAAGCCTGACTCCAAAATTAAAGTTGCAATCATCCCAACCGATGAAGAAGTCATGATTGCAAGGGACTGCTACGAAAGGATTAAGTAATGAAGAATACCCTTAACCCCGAAATAAAAGAATATTACAAAGCACATAAAAAAATATATAACTCAATATATAGGGCGATAGAAAGATACGATAGAATCGTCATTTTCCGTCATATAAAACCTGATTTTGATGCAATGGGAACCCAAATGGGGCTATATACATTCATCAAAGATAATTTCCCAAGCAAGGAAATCCATTTTGTTGGGGATAACCACGTAACTTTTACACCAAGATTATTCCCTGAAACCGAAACATTGAATAATGAATGGTTCAAGGGAGGCAATTTCTTAGCCATCATTTGCGATGTCGGCGATCACGAGCGTATTGCTGACCCTAGATATAAAAGTGCGAAATACAAAATCAAGATTGACCACCACCCATGCAAGAAAGAAATTGCTAGGGCATCTTTATTAGATACTAGCTCTGCTAGTGCTTCTGAACTTGCTGCCGATATTTGCCTTAACTGGAAAAACAAAGTAATGAGTAAAGAAGCTGCCAGGTATTTCTATATCGGCATAGTTGGTGATTCAGGAAGATTTATGTATTCTTCCACTTCTACCCATACTTTTGCAGTCGCAGAAGAACTTATCAAGAAGGGAATTGATATACATTCGATATATCTAGAGATGTATGAAAAGAATATAGATTCGCTTAGATCGCAGGCCTATGTTCTTTCCAATTTCAAAGTCTCCCCTCATGGAGTTGCCTATTATTTGCTTCCATGCGATGTCCAAAACGACCTCAAGATTACCCCTGAGCAAGGAAAAGAAAACGTCAACATGTTCTCAAATATTGCAGGCATCAATGCCTGGTGTTCAATCACTGAAGACCCAAATCCAAAAGATTATTGCTGGAGGATATCGATTAGGTCAAAAGAAAAGGATATTTCTGGACTTGCCAATAAATATGAAGGTGGCGGACATGCCCAAGCTAGCGGGGCCAAAATAAAAGATCTTACCAAGCTAGATGAATTCATCGCTGATCTAGACGCTTTATTCATTGAATAAGATAAATTACGGTTTAGATAATCCTAAGTCGTTTTTTATTTAGGTTTTGGTTGTAAAATGTAAAAAATTGAAAGTTCCACGCATTACATATTGTGTAAAAAAAAGATTGTGCTAGCATGTTTTTAGTTAGATTTAAGCCGATATTCTATATTGACATTTAGAAAGGACAATCTATGAAAAAAATTCACCTATTCTTCGTCTCATTAGTAGCAATTGCCTGCTTTTTGATTTTAAGCGGCGCTATCGTACTTGCCAATGATGCAATGTCAACATCTATTGCATTCTTTGTTTCTGGTGGGGTTGCTGGTTTAGCAGGATTAATCGGATTACTAGTCAGTCCAAAAGAATAAATACAGCATTTAAACAAAGATGGGTATTTGAAAGAGTGCCCATTTTTAATTATTTCCAAAGGTTTTTACGGCTTTTAATAATTTGCATTCGCAACATCATTCTTTGATAGATTTTTATTTAGGGCTTTATTAGCAAAGTGAGATTTTAATGCACTTAAATTAAGTCTATAATTTAAGAGGACATGAATTACTTACCTTTGCATATATATTCAGGATATTCCTATCTAAAAAGTGCTCTTTCGATGGAGAAGCTTTTTGGTATGTATATAAAGAAGGGATATAGATATGCTCCAATATGTGATTTTAATTCCATCAGCGGTTTCCCTGAATTAACTAATTATGCAAAGCAATATAACTTAATCCCAATATATGGGATGGAAAGTGTCATTTCTTCTTATCACGTCTGCTTTTTTATTAAAAACGAAGTTGGATATAAGAACTTGCTTAGGATTATTTATTTATCATCCAAGCAATCTTTAACCGGATTAGATATATCTTCATTAAGTGAAGGCTTAATCCTAGTTATCGATGGATATAAAGGGAAATTAAAAGAAAGCATATTAAATAAAGATAGGAATCTATCTATTGATTTAGTTACTAACTTCTCTTCTTTTAAGGAAACTTATATAGGTATTCCTTATTTAAAAGATAATCCTAGTTACATCACTTCTTTAAGGGAATTTGCCTCTAAATACACTTATCTAAGCGTGGCTTTCCCTTTTGTTGTATATCAAAAAAGTAACGATGCGATTTCCTTAGAGATACTTTCTTCAATCGAAAAGGGAAATAAATTAAAAGATAAAGAACTTCAAGGGGACCTTTACTTCCTAGAAGATGAAATTTTATCGAGTTATTTTAATGAAGATGAACTATTTAGCTGCAAGAAAATAGCCGAATCCACTTCTTTTTCTTTCTATCAAAAGCGTGGCAAACTTCCTCATTTTGAAAATGACTTGAATCTAACTTCTAGTGAATACCTAGCTAAATTAGCATATGAAGGCTTATCTTCTAGAATTGGAAATATCTCCGAGCAATATAAATCTAGGCTTGATTATGAATTAAAAACAATTGATGAGATGGGATATTCTGATTATTTCCTTATCGTTAATGATTATTGCAAGAAGGCTAAAGAAAAAGGAATCCTAGTTGGTCCAGGAAGAGGATCTAGTGCAGGTTCTTTGGTATCTTTCTCTTTAGGGATAGTAAAAGCCGATCCAATTAAATATGGGTTATTATTCGAAAGATTTTTAAATCCTAGCAGGGCTAGCATGCCTGATATTGATATGGACTTCGAAGATATTAGAAGGGAAGAAGTAATTTCCTATCTAAAAGAGAAATATGGAAATGATAAAGTTGCCCATATCCAAGTCATACAGACTCTAGGTCCAAAAGCAAGTTTGCATGACATTGGAAGGGTATATGATTTTGAACCTAGGGAAATAGATTTAATCGCAAAGACTATCAATAATTCAAAATGGTCATTAAGAGAGAATTATAAAAAGAATAACCAATTTAGGAATCTAGTTGATTCGGATAATTATTACCTATCCATCGTCTCTTTAGCATCCAAAATCGAAGGTCTTCCCCGTCAAGAAGGAATCCACCCTTCTGGAGTTATCTTAAATGGGGAGCCTTTATATAATGATGTACCTATTAAAGATAATGACGGGGATGAACTTATTACTTTTGAAGGAAGCCCATTAGAAAAGCAAGGCTTCCTTAAGATGGATCTATTAGGCATTAGATATTTGACTACAATCCATAATTGCCTTGATTTAATCAAGTCTAGAAGAGGGATTTCTATTAATTATGAAGATATCCCTTACGAAGATCCAAACGCGATTAAATTAGTTAGGGAAAATAAGACTGTTGGGATATTCCAGCTTGAAGGAAAGGGCATGAATAATGCAATTTCCATATTAGAGCCCACTTCTTTTGATGATATAGTTGCTCTTATCGCCTTATATAGGCCTGGTCCAATGGGATTTATCTCTACCTATGCAAAAAGAAAGAAAGGGATAGAGAGAACCTATTATATTAATAAGGAAGTAGAAGAGATATTATCCCCTACATATGGAATTATTGTCTATCAAGAGCAAATTATGCTTCTTGCGATGAAGATGGCTTCTTTTAGCCTTGGAGAAGCCGATTTGTTTAGGCGTGCCATCTCCAAAAAAGACCAATTGCAGCTTAAATCACTGCAAGACAAGTTCGTTAACGGGTGCCTAAATTCAGGTTATAGTAAGGAAGTTGCTTTAAAAACATTCGAGCAAATATATAAATTCGCTTCCTATGGATTTAATAAATCCCACTCCGTATCCTATGCCATACTTCTACTCCAGATGGCTTATCTAAAATATTATTACAAGGAAGAATTCTATAGCGCTTATCTTTCTACTCTTGCATTTAGTGATCCTAAATTCAAATCCGCCTATCTAGAGGCCAAAAGAATGGGGATTAGTTTCCTTTCTCCAGATATAAACAAGGCGACTAATTATTTCTTACCTCTAGAAGATAATAAGATAATGTTCCCTTTATCTAACCTAGGATTAGTAAGTTCTACTTCTTTATCTAGATTAGTAGTAATCGAAAGGGAGCAAAATGGGCCTTATAAGAATCTATTTGATTTCGCCTGCAGGAATAAAGGGCATGGGTTGAAACTAGATTCATTCCTAAAATACATCGATGCAGGGTGTTTCGATTCCTTCCCTTTAAATAGGCCTAGCAAGAGGCTAAATGCTCCAAATATCATTAATTATGCCGATATGATGGTTGCTGAAGATGGAACTAGTTTGCTAGATTTAGATTTCCCTTATCCTGAATTAAAATCAATTAGGGATGACAAAGTAAATGACCTTCTATACGAAAAAGAGGCTCTAGGAGTAATTTTATCTTCTTCATTGCTAGAAAATAAAAAAGAGATAATCGAAAAGGAAAAGGCGATTAATCTAGATGATATAGATAATAAAAAAGAATTTGTTACAGTCGGGATAGTTTCCTTAGTTAAGGCAATCGTAACTAAAAAAGGTAGCAGGATGGCTTTCTTAAGTGTCTATAACGACACGACTTCAGTTGAATTCACCCTTTTCCCAAATGTCTATGATGTTGCTTATCCTATATTAAAAGAAGGCAACACCATATTACTAAAAGGTCATAAAGATACATATAAAAGGAATAATTTCATCGCGGATGAGATAAGGAAGATATAAAAATGGATAAATTAATTGTAATCGACGGGAATTCTTTGTTGTTCAGGGCTTTCTATGCGACTAGCTTTGCAGGTCCTGAATCCATAATGAGGACAAGTTTCAACCAACCTACCAATGCTATATTCGCCTTTGGTAACATGATTTTGAAAATACTAGCCAAATTAGGTAAAAACGATGGGATATTCGTTGGTTTTGACTGCGATTCCCATACTTTTAGGAAAGAAGAATTCGCCGATTATAAAGCCAATAGGAAACCTTGTCCGGAGGAATTGAAGACCCAGTTCCCTTTATCTAGGGATTTATTGTCTTCTTTATCTATTACTCATTTTGAATTGCATGGAGTCGAGGCCGATGATATTTGTGGCTCGATTGCTAAAGAAGCTTCTAGAAAAGGAATAAAGGTAGAAATATATACTTCCGATAGGGATTATCTTCAATTAATCGATAAAAATATCTCCATTAATCTACCAGTTAAGGGGTTATCCGAATTAAAGAATGTTAATGAAGATAATATATTCTCCGAATTTGGATTCTACCCTTTACAAACCATTACTTATAAAGGACTTAGGGGTGATTCTAGCGATAATCTCCCTGGAATTGCAGGAATTGGAGATGTAACTGCTAAAAAATTAATCCAGGAATATCAGGATTTTGATTCGATTATCCTTGCTGCAAAAGAAGGCAAGATCAAAGGCAAGATGGCCCAAAAGATAATAGATGGCGAGGCAATTGGAAGAGAATGCTTGAAACTAGCCACTATCAAATTGGATATCGATCTTCCATTTGAACTAGATTCGCTTCTATATAAAGGATATGAATATAGCAAGGCAAAAGCCTTTACTAGCAAATATGAATTAAAGCAATTAGAAGCCAAATTATCTTCTTCCGATCTTAAAAAAGAAGAAAAGAAAGTCGATGTAACTGTTTTATCTAATTTAGATAATATTACTTTTAAAGACGGATTCTCTTTCTATTTTGATATCGATGATGGACCATATTATAACCTTACTCCGCATGGGGTTGCCCTTTTTATGGATGATAAATCCTATTATGTCCCATTCTCCTTAATTTTAGAAAATCCTAAATTCAAGGAAGCCTTGGAAAATAAAGATATATCTAAGATTACATATGATTATAAGAAAGCAATTGTCATATTGAATAAATTTGGCATTGGATTAAATGGGGATATATTCGATGCAATGCTAGCTTCTTATGTATTGGATTCATCTATTTGTTCTAGCGAAGAATCTTGCTTTGAATATTATGGATTAAGCGTCGATCATGATGAAATTAGCCTTTTATCTAGCTTCAACAAGATGAGGTGCACTTCTATTGCTAGGAATTCCTATCTAATAAAAGACAAGGCCTTATCGTTATTAAAAGATAATAACCAACTAGATTTATATAACAACATCGAACTTCCTTTGGCTAGGATTTTAGCCAAGATGGAGATAGAAGGTTTCCCTCTTTCTAAAGATGAACTATCCTCTTTAGGAAAAGGATTCAAAGACAAATTAAAGGAAGAAGAAGAGATTTTGTTTAAATTAGCAGGCCATTCATTTAATCCTGCCTCCCCTAAACAAGTAAGTGCAATTCTATTTGATGAAATGAAACTAGTCTCTCCGAAAGGAAAAGGGACATCTAGCGATATATTGAATTCTTTATTAGACAAAAGCGAATTCCCTAAACACCTGCTCGAATATAGGAAATATGCAAAATTATTAGGTACATATGTCGATGGATTTATCCCCCATATCCAAGAAGATGGGAAGGTACATACTATTTTTAACCAAGCCCTTACCACAACAGGCAGGTTATCTTCTTCTAACCCAAATTTGCAAAATATATCCGGGAAAGATGAAGATGGATTAAAAGTAAAAGCATGTTTCCATTATCCATCCAATAAGATTATGGCCTTAGACTATTCGCAAGTCGAACTTAGGGTTTTGGCATCTTTAGCTAATTCAAAAGACTACAAAGAAATATTCTCTTCTAGTAGAGATATCCATAGCGAGACTGCTAGAAAAGTATTCGGATTAAGTAAGGACGAAGAAGTTCCACATGCTTTAAGAAAAAAGGCAAAGGCTGTCAATTTTGCAATTATATATGGGACTACTCCTTATGGATTAAGCGAACAAATTGGTTGTTCCCCTGCTGAAGCTTCTTCCTTAATAAAAAGCTTCTATACCCATTATCCTGAAATAAGGACTTATCTATCTAGTATCATTGAAAATGCCGAAAAGAGCGGATATGTCGAGACAATGTTTGGAAGAAGAAGATACCTTCCAGATTTGACTTCCCCTAATTTTGCAAAGCGCGAAGCAGCGAAGCGAGCTGCCTTAAATGCCCCAGTCCAAGGAAGCGCGGCCGATTTAATTAAAATCGCCATGATTAAAGTCGATGAATTTTTAACTAAGAACAATTACAAGAGCAAGATGGTTCTGCAGATCCACGATGAACTTGATTTCCTTTTGGATAAAGATGAGGAAAGCTTCCTTCCAGATAAGATTAAAGAAATCATGGAAACTTGCGTGAATATGGATGTCAAATTGGAAGCAAGTTGCTCATTTGGATCTAATTTTGCTTCAACAAAGGATTAATATATGCCCGAATTACCAGAAGTAGAGACTTTTAGAAGAGTCTTAGAAAAAGATTTGTCATCTAGGAAGATAAACAAGATAAATATTATCTATTCCAAGACAATTCAATCTGATCTAATTGAATTTATAGATAAAGTAACTAGTTCTAGATTTATTAATATTTCTAGAAAAGGCAAGTTTCTCTTATTCCATCTAGATAATTCTTTTTGTTTGTTGTCTCATCTAAGGATGGAAGGAAAATATTTTATCGAACCTCTAGATGAGCCTAGAAAAAAGCATGATTTAGTCGAATTTATTTTAGATAACAACACCAAACTAGTTTATAATGATGTCAGGAAATTTGGCTTTATATCCTTATACAAAGAAAAAGATGTTTTAGCCACTCCTCCTTTATCTAATCTAGGCAAAGAGCCTTTTGAAATTAGTGAAGTCGAATTATTTGAAGGATTAAGCAAAAGAAAAGATGTCATAAAAGAAGCCTTGCTTGATCAGAATTTGATTTCAGGATTAGGGAATATTTATGATGATGAAGTTTTATATGCATCTAAAATTCATCCAACTACCCCATCTAATAAAATTAGTTTAGAGCAATGTAAAGAAATCATTAAAAATTCAATATCAGTCTTAAACAAGGCGATTAATAATAAAGGCTCGACGATTAAAAGCTTCCATTTCAAGGAAAATGAATCGGGTTCAATGCAAGATTATTTGCTTTGCTATGGTAAAGAAGGAAAGAAGTGTCCTAGATGCGGATCTATTTTCCATAAGATTAGAGTTGGAGGAAGAGGGACTACATATTGTCCAACTTGCCAACAAAATAAATATAAACCTTATGTAATCGGGATAACCGGCCCAATACATGCAGGCAAATCTAGCGTTTCCGCTTATTTTAAATCCAAGGGCTTTGTTGTTTTCGATGCAGATAAGCAAATTAAGGAAATGTATCTAGAAAAGCCTATCATTGAAACAATGGTCAAGATGTTTGGCCCTTCAATACTTAAGGATAATAACATCGATAAAAGTGAATTATCTTCATTACTCCTAATTGAATCTAATAAAAAGAAATTAATGGATTATCTTTATCCTATATTATTTAAAAGAGCCGAGGAATTCATAGATAATGCGAAAAGCAATGTCATTTTAGATGTACCCATTCTATATAAATCTAATCTAGATAACCTAACTGATTATGTAATTTATATAGATGCCCCAGTTCAAATTAGGGAAGAAAGGATTCTAAAAGAAAATAGAGATGCCTCTACCTTATTAAAAATAAATGCAAGTTATCCTGCTTCTATTTCAAAAAAGAAAGCATCCATATATATAAATAACGATGCCTCCATTGCTGATTTATATAATAAATTAGATAAAATCAATATCCCAAGTGGATATAAATATTAATATAGATTCAGGCTTGTAGATATATCAAAGCCATTCCCGCAATTACGGGTCAATATATCTTTTAGTTGCCTTGCATATATTGGGCCAATCTTATCTTTATATAAAGATTCAATTTCTTTAATTGAAAAACTAGACCCAAAGAAAGTACGTAATCCCTGCTTATTTCTATAATCTAATAAAGGCAATAGATAGGTTGAGAAAGTATATTCGGTTTTGTATTCATTTCCAAAATCATCGATGACAAGTAAAGGAGCATTTTTGATTTTATCGAAATAAATATCGAATTCTTCCTTATTTAAATATGATAGATTCTTGAATTTTTCTAATAAAGACTGGCAAGAAACATAGGCACACCCTGGATGAGATTTAGCAAAATAAACGGCAAAAGTAGCTAAAATATATGATTTTCCTGATCTAGTCGAACCATATAGATAAATCCAAGAAGAGCTCTTTTCTTTTACCGAACTCCCAATCGCTTTATAGGCTTCTCCCCTAACAATGCTCGTGTCAATAGATTTAACTTTATTATCTAAATAGCTATCAGGGAAAGAATAAGTAAAGAACATCTTCTTCTTTTCTTCTAATTTAGACACTTCCTTGCAAGGAGAAAAAGAGGGCACGACTAGAGAATCTCTTTTTTCTAGATCCATCTTTAGATATGGATTATTTTTCTTACATTTATCTAGCCCAGGGCAATTAAGACAATAATTAACATCTTCCTGATAAGTTAACAAAATGGCTAGATTAGCCTTAACTTCCTTCGCGGTTAAGCCAAGCTTAGAAGAAATCGTCTCATAGACAATAGGATCATTTTTAAGTCCTTCGATTGATTCCTTATATAAAGAATCTATGTTGCCAAGTTTAATCGAACTCAAATTTAATTTTTCCATAATCAATCATCAAAACTTTCTAGATAATTCTTTATATCTTCTTCTGTCTCTAATTTAGTAGAATCCTCTTCTTTATTTGCTTCTACCTTAACTTCTTCTTTAACTACAGGGGTTACTTCTTTTTCTATTTTAGTTTTCTTATAACTAACTTTATTACTTGGCAACGAATTCAATATTTCCATTGCATCTTTAGCATTCTTCGCGCCTTTCCTAGTTAGGATTGCCCCAAGATTTTCGCAGTATGTATAAGAAAGAATCCCATCATTTTTAGCCAATGCATAATCAATAATTACATTGATAAGCGGATTAGATAAATTTGCATTGAAGGCAAGAGATTGAATTAATTTTAGATCCTTGACGGAAGGGCGATGTCCGCTTTGGAGGTTATATAGGAATTCCTTAGGAGTGACTTCATCCATCATCTCTATCTTTTTCTTTAAGGCACTTGGGGCACTTACTTGGCTTTTTGGGGTTTCGTTTTTACCAATATAATCAAACTTCATGCTGGCCCTACATTGCTTTTCTATAATTAGGAAGTCAATTTTTCCGTTTACTAAGGCTTGACGGACAATCTCAGCCATAGTATCAGCATCATAGCCATAAAGAATCGCGAATTTAGCAATCTTTTCTTTGTCATCATCGCTAATCGAATTTAGATTAATCCCAAAAGAAAGAAGAGAATTATTCAATTTAGAATAATCAAATGAGGTTTCTAATTTGGCTTTCTTTTCTTTAGCTTTAGTCAATACATTTTCATTTGGTGCCCCAAAATAATCTGAATAGGTTTCAGAGACATCCTTAAATCCTGGTAATTTTATGGATTTAAGATATTTGGATTCAATTATCTTATATTCATCTTTGCCTATATAAGTCCTTAATAAAGATGAGAATAATGGTTCATTTAGGAAATCTTTCGGGCCTAAAGGAGAACGAATGCAATAGATAAAGCAATTGGCAGTCGGGCTTTCTTGGAATAAGGTCTTGATTAATCCTACTGCTTCTAATGCCAAGAAAGCGTTATATACTTCATTGACACTCAATTGAAGCCAGCCAAGCATTCTTTCGTGAGTTACCATGTTATTTGGCTTTTCTGACATCAAGAAGGCATATAAAGAAAAAGCCTTCCCTCCAATCAAAGGAAGATAGAGGTCTCTTACCTTTAAAATATCATCAGAATCATAAGAATCGTTTTTTCTAGTTTCGTAAAAATCAAGTGCGCCAAAAGAATGCATATAAATCTCCTCTAAAAGGATAACATTTTTAGAAGGATATTTTTATAGAAGTTTATATTTTCTCTTCTTTTTAAATAACATTAATTTTAAAAATTACCATTATTACTTATAAAATCAGGAAAATACTATCTAAAGTACGAATATTTATATATTCGTGGGTACATTCCAAATAGAAATAGGCTATAATCTATCCGGAAATCGAGGTAGTTTATGATTCAAAAGATTGGTGTACTTACCTCCGGTGGTGATTCCCCGGGAATGAATTGTGCCATAAGAGCTGTTGTTAGAGCTGGTTTATCTTATGGACTTGAAGTATATGGAATAATGGATGGCTATAGAGGATTAGTCGATGATGACATGTTCTTAATGAATAGATCTTCTGTATCTGACATCGTCAATAGAGGCGGTACGATTTTGCAAACTGCACGTCTTCGTGAATTCAAAGAAGAAAGCGTTAGACAGATTGCTGTCAATAACCTAAGGAAAAGAGGCATTGATGCCCTTGTAGTTATTGGTGGCGATGGCTCCTATATGGGTGCTAAAAAGCTTACCGAAATGGGCATCAACTGTGTTGGGCTTCCTGGAACTATCGATAATGATATTGCTTCTACTGACTATACAATCGGATTCGATACTTGTTTGAATACAATTGTCGAATGCGTAGATAAGATTAGGGATACAACCGAATCACATCAACGTTGTGCTGTTATCGAAGTAATGGGCAACCACTGTGGTGATCTTGCCTTATTCTCAGGTTTGGCAGAGGGTGCTGAAATGATTATTACTCCAGATCACCCAATCCCAGAAGACGAAATAATTGATTCCTTGAAGAAATTGCATGACTCAAAAAAGAAGAGGGCCATTGTTATAGTTTCAGAAAAGATGTATCCAGATATTCATGCCTTTGCTGCTAAAATCGGCGAGAACACCGGCTTTGAATGCCGTGCCGAAGTATTAGGCAGAGTCCAAAGAGGCGGCGCCCCTAGCGCTTTTGATAGAATCCTAGCAGCTAGAATGGGTGCATATGCCGTTGATTGCCTTCTTGATGGAAAAGGTGGCATCTGCGTTGGCTTAATCAATAACAAGATTGTTGATTATGATATCTACGAAGCACTTCAATTGCCACGTGATAAGCATGTTTCGATGCTTAGATTGATTGATATCCTAAAATAAGAGGGAACCCATGCTTTTTAACATTTCTAAAAAGACAAAAATTGTCTGCACGATCGGTCCTGCTAGCGATACAAGAGAAAAAATCCTTGAATTATATAAAGCCGGTATGACTGTCATGAGGGTCAATTTTTCCCATGGTACTCATCAAGAACAACTAGGAAAAATAAAGATTGCACGTGATTTTGAACGCGATGGAATCTATATCCCAGTCGCACTCGATACTAAAGGTCCTGAAATCAGGACTGGCTATATGAAAGACGGGGCCATTAAAGTCTCAACTGGCCAAAAAATGGTTATCTCCATGGAAGATAGACTTGGAGATGAAAACGGTTTCTCTGTTACCTATAAGGGTTTATATGATGATGTAAAAGTCGGAGACCATATCCTTATTGATGATGGTAATCTTGATTTCTTGATAATTAAGAAGAATGAAGATAATAGAACCTTATTAGTAGAAGCTAGAAATGCCCATATCTTAAAGGACCAAAAAGGTGTCAATTGCCCATTTTCTAGGCTTAATATGCCCTTTATATCTCCTTCTGATGAAAGCGACCTTAAGTTTGGATGCGAGCAGCATGTAGATGCAATATTTGCTTCTTTTACTAGACGTAAGGAAGATATTCTTGAAATAAGGAAAGTCTTAACTAAATACGGCGAACCTGATATCCCAATATTTGCTAAGATTGAAAATCCTGAAGCCATAGAAAAAATAAAAGAAATTGTCGATGAAGCTGATGGAATCATGGTTGCTAGAGGCGATTTAGGAGTAGAAATACCTCCTGAACAAGTCCCAGTAATCCAAAAAGAAATCATTGAATTATGTAGGAAAAAGGGCAAGCCAGTCATCACTGCTACCCAAATGCTAGATTCAATGGTAGCTCATCCTCGTCCAACTAGGGCTGAAGTTTCTGACTGCGCCACCGCTATTAATGAATCTAGCGATGCTGTCATGCTTTCAGCTGAATCTGCTTCAGGACTTTATCCAGTTGAGTCTTGTGCTATGCAAGCTAAGATTGCTGCTACAATGGAAAAATATCTAGATTATGAGAAACTAGCTAGAGAAGCTTATGAAACTAGTGAGCATTCAAATAACGATGCTATTTCTAATGCAGTTGCCAATACAGCTTTATTAATCGGGGCTAAACTAATTGTCAATTTCACCGAAACTGGCAAATCCACTGTAAGAATTTCTAAATCAAGACCATGCTGCCCTATTATTTCTATTACTAATAGAAGAAGCACTGCCATGAAAGGTGCCTTTATGTGGGGTGTTTATTCGGTATTACTAAAAACTTCCATGCCTGATTTTATCGAGGAAATGGAAGTACTTGCACTTAAGATTGCTAGAGATCAAGGCATACCTGCTGGAGAGCCAATCATTATTGCTGGCGGCACTCCTACCGGTGCAGGGAAAACTAATTTCATGCGAATTGTAAATGTCAATTCGATTGAAGATATTGATTAGGCTACTTCGGTAGCCTTTTTATTTGCTAGTCTAGGATAGATATAGGTAAATACTAAATCAAATATCAATATACCTAGGAAATAACCCATGGTTACATCAGTTGCATTATGTGCACCTCTATATATTCTAGATAATGCAACTAAAGCTCCCCAAATATAGCTAAATATCCTTATTGATAAGCTTCTATATTTATTTTCCTTGAAATATGGGAAAGTTGATAAGGCGATTATCCCTAAGGCATTCATCGTATGCCCAGAAGGGAAAGAGAAGCAGTCATCGAATTTGACGTTTATTCCTGGATGAGCTGCTATATCATCTTTATATTGGGCAAAACTCCACCACCCCTGAGGCTTATAAAATGGTAGCCAGTGTGCTTGAATATCTTCTCCTTCATAAAGCTTTACAAGGAAACGGTAACGAGGACGAAACCAGAATACTTTTATTAGGTTCATTACTACCCATATAGATATATATAGGATAATAATAGATAGGCAAACTCTAAATAGATCGCTTGGATCTTTGCTCCACTTACTAGCAAGTATTGCAAAAGGAAGCGTCAAGGCAACATAAATTAGTCCAAACAAAGGAATATATCCATAATTTAGATGCAAGGAGAATATACGGTTGCTATAACTCCTAAGTTGCCCTCCTCCATAGCAATTTGCTACTAATATCGATAAAAAGAACAATATTCCATATATAATCGACCTTTTCTTCGTAGATTTATCTCTATTTATAAAGCAATAGAACGAAGCAAAACAAAATAATAGCTGGAATAATGCTTCTCCAATCATTTCAAAAGTCTGTCCAAATAGATTACTTGGATTAAATAATGTTGATGAGATATTAAAATCAAAGAAGGCAACAATAATAAATGTAATTAAACAAAGTGGGTAAATAATATATCTTTCAATTCTTTTCATGTCCAAATTGTATTAGATAAAGAGGGGGAACGCTAGAAGAAAAGCAATAACCTAAAAGATATTCTTATATCAATTACCTACCTCTATAATTATTTTAACTAACAAGGATAAACTTATGGATTTTGATGTCGAAGAATATATAAATACCCATCATGATGAGATCGTTAAAAAGGTCATTGAGTCAGTTGAAGCCACTAAAAAAGGCGAGAAGTCCTATACTCTAGAAGAATCAAAACAATTAATAGATAAATTAATTAATGAAAGCAAATGAAAAGGGCTACCAATAAAGGCAACCCTTCTTTAGTTTTGTTTAATAATTACTTATTGAAACGGAAAGCTTTGATACCAGGATAGGTGGCATTTTCACCAAGTTCTTCTTCAATACGGAGAAGTTGGTTATATTTGCAAACACGTTCTGTACGGTTTGGGGCACCAGTCTTGATTTGTCCAGCATTTAAGGCAACGACTAAATCAGCGATTGTGGTATCTTCGGTTTCACCAGATCTATGGGAAACAACAGCAGTCCAACCAGCATTCTTGGCCATCTTGATGGCATTGATGGTTTCGGTTAAAGTTCCGATTTGGTTGAGCTTGATAAGGACGGAATTGGCAACGCCTAATTCGATACCCTTAGCAATGATCTTGGTGTTGGTAACAAATAGGTCATCACCAACGAGTTGAATCTTCTTGCCAAGCTTTTCGGTAAGGTGTTTCCAACCTTCCCAGTCACCTTCGGCCATACCATCTTCTAATGAGATAAGAGGATATTCATTAGCGATCTTGACCCAGTGTTCAACTAATTCGTCAGAAGTATAGACTTTGCCGGATTTTGGTTGATGGTAGATAACTTTTCCACCTTCTTCGCCTTTGGCCCATTCACTAGCAGCGGCATCCATGGCAAGCATGAAATCTTTTCCAGGGACATAGCCAGCAGCTTTGATGGCTTCGATGATTAAGTCTAAGACTTCTTCATCAGCACCAGTAGCAGTATTTGGGGCAAATCCACCTTCATCACCAGCACCAGTGGCAAGTCCTTTACCCTTTAAATCCTTTTGGAGGGCATGGAAGACTTCGGTGCACCAGCGAAGAGCTTCAGACCAAGTTGGGGCACCAACTGGCATGATAAGGAATTCTTGGGAATCGATATTATCATCAGCATGGGCTCCACCATTCATGATGTTCATCATTGGGACTGGAAGAGTGTTGGCACTTGTTCCACCAATGAAACGATATAGAGGTTCGCCAAGAGACATAGCAGCTGCATGGGCAGTAGCTAAGGAAACGGCTAAGATGGCATTGGCGCCAAGCCTTCCCTTGTTATCGGTTCCATCAAGTTTGATCATGGTGAAATCGACTTTGGCAGTATCGGTGGCATCAAGACCAACGATGGCATTTGCAATTTCGGTATTGATATTGTTGACGGCTTTCAATACACCCTTACCACCATAAACCTTCTTGTCGCCATCACGTAATTCGATGGCTTCTCTAGTTCCGGTAGAGGCACCACTTGGGGCAGTTGATCTTCCGACTGTACCATCGGCAAGAGTAACTTCAGCTTCAACAGTTGGATTTCCGCGGCTATCGATTATTTGACGGCCGAAGACTTTAACAATTTTTGTTTTGTCCATTCTAAAATCTCCTTTATTCTTAGGACCGGTAGAATTATATCCTATTCTATAAATAGAATAAAGAAAATAAGTCTAATTACCGAGATAGCGAAACACTGCTAATGTATTTGTAGAAATATCAAAAATTTAATAGAGTTTCTTTTACTTCATCTTGATCTAATGTTGCAAAGTTAAATTCAATAACGTTCCCAACTGATTCAATTTCTATAGATGTCCGATAATAAGAGGCATATTTTGATAATATCTTCTTGAATTCTACATAAGGAATACTATAGCCATATTCAGATGTAGCAGTCGAAGAACTATCTAATTCAGGAATAGAATAATCTTTTTTCTTACAATAAAAAGCCGCGTCATATAGGAAATTTTCATCATTTACATTCCCAATAATTTGATAATTATAATTATAGAAATGCCCATTAAATTTAGGTAAATTCTCTTCTTTGCTGAAATCTATTTTAGAAACATAAATATCTTCTCTAGAACTAGAGCTTCCTCTTTCAATGACTTTATCCCCATCATAATAAGAATAAATATAAGAGAAGTATGTCCCACTTAGATTTATTTCTTTATCGGATAATAAATCTTCTTCTATTGTAAATTTAGACTCCCCATATAGCCCTACTAGTTCAAGTCCATTTTTGATAAATGGGATAGATTCTTTTTTGCTAAATTCAAAAGTCCTTATGTATTTAATGTAATCTAAAGCGGAATAATAATAAGTTATACCGTTAAAAGCAGATGAATTTAATAAACTAGATATTTCGCACCTATTTTCAGCTTCTCTTGCTTTATCTTTAGGTAAGTATAATCCAACTTTTTTCCCTTCATCATCAATATCATAACTACGTTTTATTCGATAAAATGAATTCATTTCATCTTCAAGTTCCCTTTTAAAATCTGGATAAGGAACCGCGCATTGGCTACTGCTAGTAATGTTAGAAAGAATGGAATTGTAATAAGGGGACTTAGTCACATCATATTGATTAAGCAAGATGCAAGTAGGAATAATTATTAAAGCTAAAGCAGCCGGGACTAATATTGATAAACATATTTTCCATTTGTTGCTTTTAACTTTTTTGTCGATTTTTATTGCTTCGATTTCAGGAAGCTCGCTTTCTAATTTAGAAAGAAATTGTTTCTTGATTTGCCTCTTATTCATTTTAATGCACCTCTAGTTTTCTTTATGGCGCGAGCATATCTAATCTTTAACGTAATTACAGGAACTTGCGTCAATTCCGAAATTTCCTTGAAGGAAAATCCAAAACAAAGCCTATAACCAATTACAACTCTTTCATCATGAGTTAAGTCGAAAGAAAGCAGTTCTTCCAATCTAGTATGGTCTTTTTCTCCAACTAGATTTTCATCAAGAAGTTCATTGCTGCTTCTATTCTTGGCTTTTGCATAATTAATCGCCTTGTTCTTCGCACTTATGCAAAGATAAGAATGAAGCTTAGAAGGGTCTTTGATTTGATTTCTATTCTCTAATACAGAAACGAATAAATCTTGATAGACATCCTCGCAATCTTCCTTGCTATTAACATAGGTAGAAATAATGAAATATAGCAAACTACGGTATTTTAGATATACCTCGTTAGTTGCTTTTTCATCTCCTTGGATAAATTTTGTTGCCGTTAATTTAGATACGTTCATACGTTACTTTGAAAGATTCTTTCACTAGTTAAGACAATCCTAAATCAAGAAAAGTATATTTCTAATCAAGAAAAGTTTGAAATTAAAGAAAAATAATTGCAATCTTTCTTTATGTTTTTTTATAAAACTTGGGTTTATCTTCTATATTAATATAGAAATACAAATCTCTATTGACTTATAAAACTTCTATCCTAAAATAATGTCGGCGTTGAAGGAGACACGCTTCTTACTTATAGGTAAGAGGTACCACTCCGGAGCTCCTAATGATGAATTAGGCGGATTCTTCCGTTATCAAGAACTTGAGAGCGTATCTACTTATTATAGATATAGATACGAATTAAGGTGGTACCGCGTTATTTCTAGCGTCCTTATTTACTAGGGACGCTTTTTTATTGGAGGAAGAGAAATGATAATTAAATATCAAGGGAAATCATTTGAAGTCGAAGATAACATCAATGGTTTCGGGTTTGCTAAGATTGCAGATCCAGAAAAGAAGAATAAGGCTATCGCATATAAGGTAAATGAAACTGAATACGATATGAATCATACCCTTTCTAATGGGGATGAAGTTAGTTTCATAATGAGCGAAGATAAGGATGGTTTTGAAATTCTTAACCACTCCTGCTCACACTTAATGGCACAGGCCATCATGCATCTATATCCAAATGCAAAACTAGGATTTGGTCCAGCCATTGAAGAAGGATTCTATTACGATATCGATTTCGGTGATGAAAAGATTTCTGATGCCGATTTTAAGAAAATCGAAGACGAGATGAAGAAGCTTTCTAAGGAGAATATTCCTTTCAAAAGAGAAGATGTCTCTAAAGAAGAAGCCCTAGAAATATTTAAAGATAACCCATATAAAGTCGAACATATCAACGAATTAGAAGGAGAAATCTCCATCTATAGACAAGGTGATTTTGTCGATTTATGTAGAGGTCCTCATGTCCCATCCACTTCCTACTTAAAGCATTTCAAACTTCTTTCTTTAGCAGGAGCTTATTGGAGAGGGGATAGCAAGAATAAGCAACTTACTAGAATCTATGCAACTTGCTGGAGTAGCAAAGAAGAATTAGACAATTACCTAGAAGTACTAGAAAAAAGAAAAGCCAATGACCATAGAAAACTAGGCAAGGAATTAGGATTATTCATGATTTCTGATTATGGTCCTGGATTCCCATTCTTCCTTCCAAAAGGAATGATATTGAAGAATGAATTAATCTCCTATTGGAGAGAAGTCCATACTAGAAGAGGCTATCAAGAAATTGAGACCCCAACCATGTTATCTCGTGAATTATGGGAAACTTCCGGACACTGGGATCATTATAAGGAAAACATGTACACCACTAAGATTGATGACAAGGATTTTGCCATCAAGCCAATGAATTGCCCTGGTGCCATGCTTGTTTATAACAATTCACTCCACTCCTATAAAGATTTACCAGTGAGAATTGGTGAATTAGGACATGTCCACCGCCATGAAGCTAGCGGAGCCCTAAATGGATTATTTAGAGTCAGGGCCTTTACCCAAGATGATGCACATATATTATGCAGATTCGACCAACTTGAAGATGAAATCAAGGGAGTCATGGACCTATTTGATGAAGTCTATAACGTATTTGGATTAACCTATAGAATCGTCTTATCTACTAGACCAGATGACTATATCGGCGAGAAGAAGTTCTGGGATGAAAGTGAACGTATACTTTCTGAAGCCTGCAAGCATTCTGGACATGAATATACGATTAATCCTGGAGATGGGGCTTTCTATGGTCCAAAGCTTGACTTCAAATTAAAGGATTCCATGGGTAGGACTTGGCAATGCGGAACTATCCAGCTAGATGTCAACTTACCTCATAGATTTGGCTGCTACTATATCGATGAAAACGGCAACAAAGTCGAACCAGTCATGTTACATAGAGTCGTATTTGGTTCCATCGAAAGATTTATCGGTATCTTAATCGAAAACTATGGAGGAGCCTTCCCAACTTGGCTTAGCCCAGTTCAAGTAAAGCTTCTTCCGGTAAATCCGTCTATCCAAGGCGAATATGCTAAGAAAGTTGAAGAAGTATTAAAGCAAAGCGGAGTTAGGGTTGAATTAGATGATTCTAATGAAAAACTTGGCTATAGGTTAAGGAATGCCCAAGTCGAGAAAGTTCCATTTACCCTAGTTCTTGGTGATAAGGAAGTCGAAGATAATTCTGTTACCTATCGTGTATTTGGCGAGCAAAAGCAAGTCACTGTATCATTAGATAAATTTGTTGAATTGATACTTGATTCAATAAAGAACAAAAAAAGATATCTATAATTAATTTATGGATTAGGGATCTAGAAAAAATTCTAGGTCCTTTTTTATTGCCTAATAAAGATATAGAAGAAAATATATAACTTCTCTCTTTTATTTGTTTGAATCAGCATTTAAAATATCGTTATGGAAAAAGCAATACCTCTATACAAATGTATATATACCGTTAATAAAAACATCCTCGACCTTATTTGTTCAATTGCCTATAAATGTGGCAAATTAACTACTTTGAATATGTCTTATCCTAAAGCAACCTTAGATGCGAATGAGACTAGTTATCTTTTAGAATTAACTGGAATAAAAATTAACCAAAGCAAGATAAGGGCTCTTTCTAGAGGAGAAAAGGTAAACGAGCCAAAACAAGCTGATGCGATTTATAAGTTATTATCTAGATTATCTAGTTTTGATCCAAACGATATTTCTTCAATAGAAAAATTCGAGAAGACTTATTTTGTTGATGGAGTGCCAAATAGGATGGCTAAGAAATTAGATGACTTCCCATTCCAAATCCCTCCTCATAACAAGATTGACCAATTATTAAAGGGACTCCATAAATTCTTTGAAAGTAAAGACGGGGCATCTTCCCCACTTATATTTGCCGCACTTTCTTTCTTTGAAATTATTTCTATTGCCCCATATTCAAATTCAAATATCATTCTAGCCTATTTATATTCAAAGGCATTCCTTGGTAAATATTGTGGGGTATTAAGGCAAATTCCTCTTGCTAAATTATTATCTAGAAGCAAAGAAAAACTTAATGAATCTCTAGAGGAGAGTGCTTCTAGAGGCGACTGCACTTCTTTCTTTAGCTATTTCTTTGAATTAGTTGATTCTTCCTCAGATGAACTTTCCCATAAAGGAGTAAAGAAAGCCATCACGGTTTCTAATAAAGTCGAAGGAATGCTAGAAAAGATGGAAAAAGGCAAATTCTATTGTGCTGCAGAATTATTAGAAATGCTCAATCTAAAATCTAGATTAGGCTTACATAAGAACTATATCCGTCCTGCCTTGGATGCAAATCTAATTATTATGTCTAATCCACTTTCTCCAACCGATAGGACTCAACGTTACATGAGGAAAGAAAAATGATCTTGCCTATTGTTTTCTTTGCTTTATCTTTAATTTGCCTTGTATTCATCTCAGTTACAAAGCGAAATGAACTATTAAGCAAGAATAGAGTTAGACTCCCTATCATGGGTGTATTTGTTCTTTTCTTTGTATTATTTACTATATTCAGTTTTATCTTTATAAAAAATAACATCAAAGGCAATGGAGAGAATTATTTTAAAGTAGGTGGTTTGTTCTTAATAATTTCCTATTTTGCTTTGGCATGTTCTTTGTTATTGCCTATTTTTTGGCATGATAAGCATTCAAATCTAATCTCGATTATTTGCTTTGCAATCTTTGCTGTTTTATTAATAATATCCCTAATTATGTTTATTATTTTTGGTAGTCAGGATCTAAATAACAGCACTCCTATCACATCTAGTAACTTAATTTCATTAGTTTTCATAAATCTATAGTGAATCAAAATAACAAAAAAGTAGTGACTATTGAAAGTCATACAGCCTTGCGGTAGACTATAGGTGTCAAAAGGTTATCTTTTTGATAGACCGTATCAATGGGGACACCTATTAGGTCCACCTTCTGGGCTTACTAGAGTACGGGGAAGAAATCGGGCTCCCACCTAGTTAGCGGGGATTGTGCCTCGCTTTTTATTTTCACATGAAAGAATTATCCATTTTTGTTGATGAGTCAGGAAACTTTGGAACTTATGATCATCATAGTCCTTACTATATTTTTTCTTTGATTTGTCACAATCAGAACGATGATATTTCTAATTGGATAAGTATGTTAAATCGTGAATTAGATATGATTAATTATGGCTCTCGGTATTTCCATGCTGGTCCGATTATTAGAAGAGAAAATGAATATAAAGATTTAGATATAAATATTAGAAGAAAGATTTTTAATAAAATGTCCTTCTTCGTTAATCATATAGAATTCAAATATGCCACTGTAATCGTTGAAAAGAAGTGCTTTGACCAAGAAATTGATTTAATTGGCGAACTTTCAAAACAACTTGGCAGAATCATCAGAAACAATTATCGGTATTTTCAATCTTTTGATACTATTAAAGTTTATTATGATAATGGCCAAAAACAATTGTCTAAATTGCTAATTGGAGTATTGAGTGCATTGCTTGATAGTCCGGAATTTAAAACTGTGAAGCCAAGTAATTATAATCTTTTTCAAGTTGCGGATTTGATATCTACACTGGAGTTAACCGATCTCAAATTCAGGGACAAGATTATCTCTAAAACTGAATTGTATTTCTTTGGAAATGAGCGTGATTTTAAACGAAATTACTATAAACATATTTTGTCGAAGAAATTATAAATTACAATTTTATACCATTAGTCGCAACGATTCTGTCAAGTAACAGAATTCACAATCCCACAAGTTTTGAAAAATATTTTGAGTTTCCCCATTTTACGTCATAAAAAATGATTTTTCTGTTTATTTTTTGGT
>CABQKC010000010.1 GCA_902464635.1 uncultured Caryophanales bacterium
ACTAATCTTACTAGGAATCCTGCCTTTTTTCATCCGCGCGACCCCTAGGGGTCTTGTGCTAAATGCCTTCAAGAAAGGCATTTACACAACATTCTGGATACTTCCTTTTAAATTTAACGTTTGTTAATGTTTTGATTTGGTGTTAAGGTTTTTTTGATGGACAAAGAATTGAAGCGATTAGTAGTATCAACAACAACCGATTCCCTGGATTATGTTGAAGGGATTGATAACTGTTACGGGATAACTCGTCTTCATATGACTGCTATACATAATGGAACAACTAGAGTTTTGGGAAAATATACTGATCCTAATGTTTTCTATTCTTCCTTAGAAGATCTTAGATCCAAAAAATCATTGCCTAAAGCAAGCATGCCTACTCATGATGAGATTGTTTCTATATTTAATAAGGCTATAGAAGAAAAATATGATGAAATTATTTTTGTAACTTTTTCTTCTTGCTTCGGCGGTACCTATGATTTCGTTTGCTCTTTATCAAAAGATTTCGCATCTAAAATAAGGACATATGTCATTAACTCAAGGACATTTGGTTTTAACCAAGGCTATATTGCCCTTAAAGTACAGGAAATGGTCAATAAGGGCGTTCCTACATCTGAAATATTAGTTAAGGTAGAAAAGATAATTAAAAACCAAACCATAGTTGCCCTTGCTAAAAACATTGATTACGTATATGCAAATCACCTAGTTTCTTTAAGGAAAAACATTTTTGCCAAGGTATTCCATCATGTTCCAGAATTTAAGCTTACTAAAAACGGTTATTTCGATATGATTAAAAACACCCCTTTCCAACGTATTGCTTTTGATGATACCTTTGCAAAGGTAAAAGAGCTTGTCGGAGATAAAAAAAGAAAAGAATATCTTTTGTTCCACCTATATACTGGTAAGGAATTTCTAGAAACTTTAAAGGAAAAAGAAGTGACCGCGGGAATTGAAACCAATTTTCCTGATGTTATATTCTCTCCTGCGATTGGCTTTAGGTATGGGCCATATTTAGCGGGTTACGGCTTTATTGATTTAAAAAACATTGACTAATACTTGCTTATTCTTTTATTATCCAAATTATGAAATATAGCAAGAAGAAAGTAATAACATTAATTTCCATCTTAGTTTTTATTTTTGTTTGTTCCATTTCTAGCATCATCATCTTCTATTACTTAAAAAGATTTGGATATGGATCATATCTATTTTATGTTGGAATGGGGATTTTCTTTGTCTTGGCTATAATTTTTTTAGTCGTAGTGGCTAAAACTAGCAAAGGCATAAATGAATATTTTATAACATCAAGGGGAGCCAAATTATCTTCAATTGAATTGACCCATGTATCTAATTTCGATTTGGAATCATTTAAAAAACACCTAGAAAATAAATATGAATTTGATAATAAGAATTATGTTAGAAACAGGTTTACTTTAGATTATGGAAAGCAGGTATATGCCTTTTCTTTCCAAAATACATCATCTTTTAAAAGCAAGGTTGAACACGATTCTTTTAATATTGGTCCATTTAATAAGAAAGCACGTTCTTATTTATTAATAGATTTCCTATGTGTAGATAATTTAACTGATGGCGATTTGGGATTCTTAAAGGAATATTCAATTAAACTCATCTCATTAGAAGAAGCTTCTTTTGGATTAAGTGAGCCTAGGCTAAAGTCTTTATTGCCCTTGATTTATGATAAGAAAACGTCCTCTCTTTATTATTTTTCCTTTAAAGGGGGACTGCCTTCTTTATATAAAAAATCCCTAAAAATATTAGAAAAAGAAGTAAAACACTCAATATAGACACGTGTTCATTTTAGTGATAATCTTTTTTTGTTATGAAAAGCTTACGCGTAGAAAAAACTAAAGAAGATATAAGAGAAGAGACCTTAAGATTGCTTAAGAAAAACACTTTTCAAGGCGTTACGGTTAAAGATATTACTTCTAATCTAGGACTATCTAGATCGACATTTTATTTACATTATGAAAATGTTTCAGATGTCATTGATGATGTAGAAAACATCATTATCTCTGATATTTCAAAGATAATATTCAAACATTCTACTGGCAATTATCTTGAAGGCTTATACGAAACAGGTAACTATTTAAAAGATAATGCGACTAAAATCCAGACTGTTGTCGATGTTTCCCAATCCCATTTTACATATAAGATAAAGAAAACTTTCGAACCAATCGTAGTCCAAACCATCACCCCTCATCTTAGAGGTGATGAAAAAACCAAAAAATATGTTGGAATCTTCCTTTTCTCTGCTGGAGTAGGGGTTTTCCGTGCTTGGTGCGATTCAGGATATGATGTTCCGATTGAAGATTTAATCAAGACATTTGTCATTAATTTCAGCCCTTTAATAAAGGATTAATAACTACTTAAGATAACTCCCTATCACTACCCTAAAGAATTTAGGGTAAAATATGTTTGCTTCTATGGCAATTATATCTAACAAAAACAAAGACGCTCCAACTCCAACGAACAAGAAAAAGACTGTTAAATATGTTTTGTATATTTTAATCGTCTTGATAGCCACGGCTATTTCTTTGACGTTGTCTTTGTGGGGCGATCAATTTGGAAAGGTTATTGATGCTTTCTCGAAGGCCGATTGGGTATATATGGTCATCATTATTGGCATGGTTTTCCTTTCTTATTGCGTAGATGGGGTCATTATTTGGGCTTTTTGCCGCCTTTATACAAGGCAATATAAATTCCATCAAGGCCTAGCAGCTTCTTTTGTTGGACAATTCTATAGCGATATTACTCCTGGGGCAAGTGGGGGACAGGTCATGCAAGCCTATACCTTGAAGTCGCAGGGATTAGTTATATCTAATGCCGCTTCTATTATGGTAATGTGGTTTATTATTTACCAGGCCGCCCTTATATCTTTTGATATATTCGCGATTGGATTTGAATGGAATAGGATTATGGATATCAAATCCATGGACTTTGCTATATTCGATTGGAAATTATCGATTCCGATGCTTCCTTTGATTATTGTAGGGTTCGTACTTAATATATCGGTTATATTTCTTCTATTAGGCATGTCTTATAGCCATAAATTCCATAATTTCATCTTAAACCACGTGATTGGATTCCTTGGCAAGATAAAGCTTATCAAGAAACCTGACCAGGCTAGAGAAAACCTTAGGGTACAGGTAGAGAACTTCAAGATTGAACTTAGACGTCTACAATCTAATATCCCTATAGTTATTTTGCAGTTTATTTTGTTCTCAATCATGATTCTCCTTAGGAATTCAATTCCTTATATTGCTGGCATGGCACTTAAGGCCTTCGATACCTTTGATGCCTATAAATTATTCCATGCCGCTTTCTTATCTAGCTTCCATCAAATGATTACAGGACTTATCCCTCTTCCTGGATCTGCCGGTGTTTCTGAACTTTTCTATCAATACTTGTTCTTCAATTTCTTTGGGGAACAAACATATGTAAGCTCTACTCTTATTTTATGGAGAACAGTAACCTTCCATATTCCTTTATTGGTTTCTGGATTAGTTGCCGCACTTTATAGAAGTAGACCAAAAGAGCCATTACATTATGCAAACCGTCAGACATTCGTCGATATCCAGATGGCTACTTTCGACGAAAGAAAACGCAGTGCAGATACCTTATATGAAACTAGGCAATTATCTAGGAAAGCACTTCAAAACAAGATTGCAGAAACCATGTCTTTTGGAAAAATAAAGAAAGATAAAGAGATATCTATTCCTAAAGAAGAAAATAAAATCGAAGACGTTCCTGCGTTAAAGAAGACTTATAAACCTCCAAAGAAGGTTAAGCCTACTAAAGAAAAGAAATCTAGAAAAAAGCAAAAAGAGGAAGATAATGAAATGCAGAGGTGGGAATTATGAATATAGCCTTGTTCTCTGACACATATCCTCCAGAAATTAATGGGGTTGCTACCTCTACCTTCAACTTAAGGAAGACGTTAGTTGAGCATGGCCATAATGTCATAGTTGTAACTACTAACCCATTTTCCAAATATGTTACTTACCAAGATGGCATTCTTAGACTTCCTGGAATCAAATTAAAAGCATTGTATGGGTACCGTATGTCTATGTTTTATAACAAGAAAGCCATGGATATCCTTTCTTCTTTTCATCCTGAAGTAGTACATTGCCAGACTGATGCCGGAATTGGTATATTCGGCGGTTTAGTTGCCTCTAAATTCCATATAGGATCAGTCTATACATTCCATACGATGATAGAAGATTATACATATTACGTTACTAAAGGGCATTTTGATAGATTTGCTAGGCATGCAGTTAGATTCTTCTTCAGGGGGAAAAGTAATGCCTATACTGAATTTATCGCTCCTAGCGAGAAGATTAAGGATTATCTTCGCTCCATCCGAATCGATACGACTGTCTCTATTATCCCGACTGGAGTTGAATTATCTAGATTCTCCCCATCTAATGAAAACAAAGAAGAGACCATTGCCTTAAAAAAGAAGTTTGGAATCGAAAAAGATGACTATGTCCTTTTATCTTTAGGTAGGATTGCAAAAGAGAAAAGTATCGATGTAGTTATAAAAGGATTTGCTAAATTCAAAGAAAAATATCCACAGGAAAAAGTAAAATTAGTCATCACTGGCTGGGGCCCTGCCGAACAAGAACTCAAGGATTTAGCAGACTCGTTAGGCATTTCTTCTTCGACTATATTTACAGGGAAATGCTCTCCTGGAGAAACGCAGAAATATTACCATCTAGGGGATTGCTTTGCCTCAGCTTCAATTACAGAGACCCAAGGGTTAACATTTATGGAAGCCATGGCAAGTGAATTAATCGTCTTGGCTAGGTATGATGACAATTTATCCGGGACTATAAAAGACAATGAGACCGGATTCTTCTTTAAAGACGAGAATGACTTTCCGGATAAACTAGAAAAAGTAAAGCATTTAAGCGATGCAAGCAAGAAAAAGATAGTAAACGCTTCATTAAAGACAATAGATATTTATTCTATGAAGCGTTTCTATGATTCAATAATCGAGGTGTATAAACGTGTCCAAAGAAAATCGTGGTGAAATAATCGAAAGCATTAGAAAAAGAAAAAAGGAAGTAGTTATTACTTTCGAATCGGGCGATAAATTGTCGTTATCTCCTTTTACTTTTACTGAATTTCGCCTATATGAAGGAAAGCAATTAAGCGAGCAGGAATATTTGAACCTTATTTCTTCTAAAAAAGAAGAAGGCTATATGGAATATGCCTTGCGTTTATTATCTAGGGAAAATTATTCTTCCTATGTCTTATATGGAAAGATATTAGATAGAGGGGCAAATGTTGAATTAGCCCAAAAAATAATCGATAAATTAACCAAAGAAGGCCTTCTAGATGACAAGATGTATGCGAAGACATATGCCGAAGATGTTGCTGAACTTAGGTTATATGGAAGAAATAAGGTTTTATTTAATCTACATCAAAAAGGGATTTCTAATGAAATAATCGATAATTTATCTTTTCCAAGAGAAAAAGAATTAGAAAAGGCTTTAAATTACGTAAAGGTATTAGATAGAAGGTTATTAAAGGCTCCTAAGAATAAGAAGGTCGGAAAGACTTTATTAGCCTTAAGAGAAAGAGGATTTGATCTAGATGTTGCAAAAGAAGCGACTAATCAGGCCTTATCTTTCCCTAGCGAAGAAGAAAATAAATCCAATCTAGAATCCGATTATCTAATTGCAAAAACTAGATATGAAAGAAAATACAGCGGTTATAAATTGTCTAGGGCTATATTTTCTTACCTATTAAGGAAAGGCTACGAATATGATGATATTTCTAATTTGGTAAAAGGAGAAAACGATGAAAATAATTGATTTAAAAGATGGCGATAGCTTTTCTGGCCCATTACTAGTCAGCGATTGCAAAAAATGCGTCAATACGAATGGCAAGCCTTATCTAGCCATTACTTTCCAAGACCAATCTTCTCAAATTTCCGCCCGTCTATGGGAAATAAATAATGAAGAAGAGATATTAAAAAAAGGAAATGTAGTCCATGTCGAAGGAAAAGTACTTTCCTATAACAAATCACTTCAAATCCGCTTGTTTAAGGTTACTAGTGATACTCTTGGGTTAAATCCAAATGATTTTGCTATTTCTTCTCCGGTCAAAAAGGAAGAATTAGTAAATAAGCTAAAAGCCTATGTCGATTCAATTTCTGATGCTGATTTAAAGCTTTTAGTATCTAATCTAGTTAACAAATACCTAGAGAAACTTTCTATTTGGCCAGCCGCGGTAAGAAACCACCATGAATTCGAGTCTGGACTTATCTACCATTCCGTTACCATGGCGGATTTAGGATTATCTTTCTGCGCGGTTTATCCAAAACTCAATAGGGATTTGGTTTTAGCAGGTTGCCTTGTCCATGATTTTGGCAAGATGATTGAATTATCAGGTCTTCCTAACGCCGAATTTACTTTGGATGGTAAATTAATCGGCCACATCTCTTTAGGCTTCTACGAGGTCAGAAAAGAGGCCGAAAGACTAGGTATGCATGAATTCGAGTCTCTTAAAAAAGAAGAACAAACAAAGAGTTCTCCTTTATTCCATAAACACGAGATGGCTTCAATGCTAGAGCATATAATCTTGTCCCACCATGGCAAATATGAATTTGGTTCCCCTGTCTTACCACTTACTAAGGAAGCCTATGCCGTTTCTTGCATTGATGATTTTGATGCTAAAATGATGATTTTAGATAAAGCCTATGAAGGGGCTGAAAAAGGGGAGAATACTTCAAAAATAATGACGATGGACAATAGGTTCTTCTATAATCCATTTAGCCTAGAAGTTTCTTCCTCTCCTTCAGGATTAAGCTTAGAAAAAGAATTAGACGAATTAAAAAGATGAGGCGCGAACCTCATCTTTTTTACTTCATGGCTTTATTAATTTCGTGAGCTAAACGTGGAAGATCCATGCTAGAGACATCCTGGGCTTTCATTGTTATCTGGAAGCCTCCTTGCCCTCCGACATATCTAGGAATGACATGGACATGGAAATGTGGAACGCTTTGTCCAGCAACCTCGCCGACATTAGTAAGGATATTTACTCCTTTTGCTCCTAGAATAGAGATTTCGGCTTGTCCGATACGTCTAGCAACATCCATTACCTTATGCATTTCCTCTTGGGGACAAGATAAGAAGGAATCATAATGCTTCTTTGGCATGACTAGGGTATGGCCTCTAGTGGTTTGGGAGATGTCTAGTATCGCTAATACATCATCATCTTCATAAACGACGCTAGAAGGGATTTCACCATCGATGATTTTACAGAATACGTCTTTCATAAATAACCTTTCTACAAAAATAGGGCAGAATTTAATCTGCCCTTATATTATATATCTTCTTTATTAATCGAAGAGATCTGGGAAGGTGGATTTGAAGTAGTTATAGACGGATTGGTCATGGTAACTAAAGGCCATCTTCTCAACATAATATTGTTTAGCGGCTTTCTTATAGGAATCTGTATCAGATAATAAGGAAGCAACATTTAGAACGATTTCACGCATATTTTTACCCATTGCAGCGTAATTATCGTCACCAGTTTGGGATAACTTAGGAGCTTTGACGGCTTCGTCAACTCTTACGATATACCAAGTTGTGGTGTCTTTATCATACATACAATATGGATAGGCTTCGTTAGATTCATATGTTTCAGGAATCATGTAATATGAACCTTGGACATTCCAACCAAAGTTTCCTTTGGCTCCGGTAGTTAATGAATCGACTTCGTTAGCAACGGAAATCTTGAATAATCTAGTCTTTATCGAAGAGGCTAAATCAGATAATCCAGTAGAAGTGTACCAGCCTTCGGTGACTTTGGTGGTGGCTTGGATTTCCCTACGCTTCAATTCAAGTCCGATTTCCTTTGTATAGGCACCGGAATTTGTGAAGTCGGTGGTGGATCCAGTCTTATTACGGTCATCGGTTAGGCCTTTATAATCCTTATTGACTTTGCCCCAGGAGGTTTCTTCTCTTTCGGCAGAGAATCCAGCTTCGGCATAAATCAAATTGGCATAGGCTTCTTCTTTGCTTCCTGCTTCGAATAATCCTTTATATAGATTATCTAGGAAGTGAAGATCTCTAACTGAGGCTGGTTCGATTCCAGCGACTGCAGCTTTGATTTCATCATCGGTCTTGCTAATGACTAATTTAGAATAGCTTCTAACTAATCTTTGGGCAGCACCGTCTTTGCTTTCGATATCAGGTAAAGCGATGTATTGGACTTTACGGGCATAGCTTCTACCAAGTGAACCATAGTTCTTTTCGATAAGATATTCTTCAACCAAGGACTTTCTAAAAGCGGTTGGGAGAAGGCTCTTTTCGATATAATCTTGATAGGTAACATATAAATCTGTGAAATATTCTTCAGCATCTTTATAGGTCTTGTTTCCGTCAAGTTGCTTTCTAACAAAGCTAGATGGCTTCTTTAGATCAAATAATTCAGAAACTTGGGCATTATAGAATTTCTCTTCTAGGAATTCTGATCTCTTTTGGTAACTAGAATTGGTAATTACTGAATAGAAGGAATTTAGAATTGAATCTTTAATGTGAGCGATGAAGGCTTTGCAGTTTTTAACACCTTCTTCACCAGTTCCATAAACGGAATGTGTCTTGATGAACTCGGCGATTTTAGCATCATTACCGGCAATGGTGAATAAACCTTCTTCGGTAACAGTGCCTGCATCGTTTTTTACATCATAGAAGCTTCCGAATAGAGTCTTAGCATATATATATAGGATATTGTCGAGAATCTTTTCGGAATTTGTATCACCAGAAGTAACTAGAGCTTCATAGATTTGTTGAAGATTGTTATTTGGGATGTTTTCGATATCTAGGATCATCTCATCTTGTTTGGAAGATGGAAGAGCAGCCTCGACATCAGAGCAACCAGCTAGTCCAATGGTTGTTGCGGCTAGCAAGGTAAGAATTGTCTTTTTCATGAATTTATTTTCCATCGTAGCAAGCTCCTCCCTTTGCCCAGTCGCCAGTTTTGGCTTTAGCGTCATTGGAACCATATCCGATAGCGCAGACTTCAGAGATTAAGCGTTGGCTGCCATCATCTTTCATCTTTCTAGCGGCATCTTGTTGTTGTAAGTATTCAGCGTAGGTAATCCAAGCTTCGTCGAAGGAATCTTGCTTGTCTTCTACAGCTTTGACACGTTTTGATTTGATGTAACTCTTGACTAAATCACCAATCTTCTCGTCCTTGAAGTTGATTTTCTTGGTTCCATCGGTATTTTTGGCTTCCAATAATTCTTGGAACATGTAGGTATCCATGTTCTTGTCGTAATCTTTTACAGCACTAGAGATCTTGCTGGTTCTTTCGGTGTAATTAGAATCGGCAGATGATTGGAATTTATTGACGAATGTAGTCTTGGCAGCAATCTTATCACCATTCTTATAGGAAGGATAATAGTTGGAATCTCCAAGTTTATCTTCGCTAGTAGCAACCTTTGATGGAGATAACATTGTCCAGTATTCAGAAAGACTGGTAACGTTACTTGATTTTCCATCTCCATAATCAGCTTTGGTAGCTAAGGCACCGGTTGGGGTGGCATATTCAGCTAAGGCAGAACGGTCAACGGTGATGAAGTGGATTCCTTGATAGGAAGAAGTTCCGGCTCTAACAGCGAAGACGATTTGTCCCTTTTCGTTTGTTAAGACATTTTCGGATAAACCGATGATGCCTTTGGTATCGTTTTGGAATCCAGGTAAGCCAGCATAAGCAACAGAAGCTTTACCAGCAGTAACTGGAAGGTTATTAGCTCCAATTTCGCTTGTCTTATATGAAGCCCAATCAGTTGCAACTAATGCAGCGCCTTCAAGGAAGTCATTATAATCAATTGAATGTGGGGTAATGACAGCTATTTGGTGGTTGTTCATGTATTTGTTGAACAAGACATTACGTGGATAGAAGGTAGAAGAATTGCTATTGACTTCATATCCAAGGTCAGGTTCGCCATTGCTATGGCTTGCCCAGGAAACATCATCATCACCTAAGGCAACAAAGGCGCCGTAAGGGATTGTTCCGATTCCACGTGCTTCAAATAAAGAAGTAACAGTGTCACTTCCGACTTTAGCATCAGCGGATGGTAATAGGTTATTCTTAACGGTATCGCCATAGGTGTTTGTTTGCTTGTTGTAAATGGCATCTACTGCATACAGGCCAAGCTTGAATTCTTGGACAAATTCAGTATCTTTATCCATTATTTTAAGATCACCATATTCTTTTGCAGATCCATCATCTTCGGAAAGGTTATAGGCAATGTTACCAAATGTAAGTCTATCTTTAGAAGTGGTCTTGCCGGTTTCGTCAGTGCTATCGGCGCCAGCTAATTCCTTAACGACATCCGATAACTTCTTCGATTCGGAAGAAGAAATGGTAGCTTGGGCGTGTTCATTGCTTGAAGCACTTCCAAGTTTGACCAAGATATGGGATACGTGATATGGCATCTTGTCTTTTAGATAACCCTTGGTGACTGGACCATAGGTATCTTCAGAACCTTCGAGGCCTTCCCACTTTTTGCCATCACGGATAGCATCAAGGTTTTGTTGGGTGTAGTAGTCGGTGGTATATTTATCTTTTTCTTCTTCGTAGAGTTTTTGGTCTAGAAGTTGATCGACATTATCAACACCAGCGCTATCCAAGAGCTTCTCAAATTCTTCTTGGTATTTAGTCCCGTTATTCTTGGCATTGGTTTCAGCCTGGTCTTTTAAACCCGAGACTTTCTTTTGTGCTTTAGTTTTTAACTCCGCGAGTGCGGCGGCTTGAGATGGTTCTTCGTAGAATTTTCTGATTAATACTTCTTGAACCTTGTTAAATGCGGTGCTTGCAGCGCTGCTAGAATTCATATAGCTTCCGAATAGTTCTTCGGCGGTATAGTTTGTAACTTTACCTGCGGCGTCTGTGTAAGATAGCACCACGCCCTCATTATAAGTGACCTCATTACAAGCGGCTAAAGCACCGGTTGCAACTAATGCACTAACAATTCCGAGGGTGAGTTTGGCTTTTTTCATACTAGACTCGTTCCTCCTTCGTCTTGAACGTAGCGTGTTAATGATATTACTTTAATAAGTAATCTTACAAGAATTTTTTATGCGTAATTGCCTGTGTGGGCGAAATATAGGTATTTTATGCCTAAAAAGGAGTGAAAAATGTACAAAGATTTATCTTTGGTTAGAAAAGTTTTTTATTACTTTTGTTGTTTAAGAGAGTTCAACTGACTAGAATATACACGCTTTGAGGTGTATGTATGAGCGAACTAGTCATTAAAGATTTGCATGTATCGGTAAAAGATAAAGAAATCCTAAAGGGTGTAAATTTGAAAATAAACGAAGCCGAGACACTTGCCTTGCTTGGCCCTAATGGCCATGGTAAGTCAACTTTACTTGCTGCGATTATGGGCAATCCTGAATTTACCGTTACAAGTGGTTCGATAACTCTTGATGGAGAAGATGTTCTTTCGATGAGTGTTGATACACGTAACAAGAAAGGCTTGTTCCTTGCTTTACAAAACCCAGTTGAAATACCTGGGGTAAATTCTAGTGACTTCTTAAAAGCCGCTCTTAATGCTAGAAGAGAAAAGCCTCTAACTCTTTTTGAATTCTATTCCAAACTAAAGAAAGCCTATGAAAGAGTAGGTATTCCATTTGAAATGACTTCTAGAAACCTAAATGAAGGTTTTTCTGGAGGCGAAAAGAAGAGGAACGAAATACTCCAAATGATATTGCTTGAACCTAAATTCGCTCTTCTTGATGAAATCGATTCAGGGCTTGACGTTGACGCTATGCAAATAGTTTCTAAAAACATTAGGGAAGAACAAAATAATGGCAGGGGGTTCCTAGTGATTAGCCATTATGCACGTCTATATGAAATGATTCATCCAACCCGTGCGGCTGTTATGATTAATGGTAGAATTGCTGTTGAAGGTGGACCTGAAATAATTAAGAGAATTGATAGCGAAGGTTATGAATGGATCCAAAAAGAATTGGGTATTTCTATTGCCAAGGAAGAAAAAGAAATGAATAAAGTTTCCATTGGCGAATGTGCTACAAGATTAGCAATAAAGGAATAATTGATATGCGTCAATTAACACTTATTGATAATGATATAAAAGACCTTGATTTTGAGGTAGAAGAAGGCGAAGAATTAAAACTTGATTTCGCTGCATTTTGTAATTTTCCTATCGCAAAAGTCAATGTAAATGTTAAAAAAGGTGGTTTGTTTAGAGGCGCTTTTGCAGATTTTTCTAATGGCTCAGGAAAATTTGAAATAAATGTCAATTTAAGTGAAGGCGCTTCTTGTAAATGGAACTTATCTTCGCTTAGTAAAAATAATGATAGAAAGGTGTTCTCGACTTCTTGCTTCCATAAAGAAAAAATAAGCAACAGTTTAATGTCTAACTACGGTATTTGCCAAGATAATTCTCGACTTACTTTCACCGGCGTTTCTTCAATTGAAAAATATGCAGTAAAGTCAAATACCAGACAAGAAGCCAAGATTATTGTTTTTGACCAAGGTGCGGACGGCAAATGCTCACCTGTACTTAAGATTGACGAAAATGACGTTATTGCTTCTCATGGTGCTACAGTAGGTAAACTTAATGATTCACATCTATTCTATTTAATGTCTAGAGGGTTAAGCGAAGAAGAAGCTAAACGTTTGATTACGCTTGGATACCTCAAACCTGTTGTCGAATATTTCTCCGATGAAGATTTAAGGAAGAAGATACTTTCTTGTATCGAGGAGGGTTTTTAATGTTAGATCCATATAAAATTAGAAACGATTTTCCAATGTATAGAAACAAAATCAAGATGCAAGGAAAAGACCTTGTTTGGCTTGATAATGCTTCTACAACTTTTAAACCAGATTGTGTTTTAGAAGCAGTTTCTAGATATTACACGAAAGAAACTAGCAATTCCCATAGAGGCGATTATGACCTTTGCTTTAATATGGATATGGAAGTATTAAATGCTAGAAGGGCTGTTGCAAAATTTATTAACTCAAAAGATACCGAAGTTGTATTTACCTCAGGAACTACGGCATCTATTAATCTTGTTGCTTTTGGATATGGGGTTAAATATTTAACTAAGAACGACAAAATCCTTCTTACCCAGGCTGAACATGCTTCAAATGTTCTTCCTTGGTATAAGGTTTCGGAAATGACTGGTTGCCAAGTTGATTTCATTCCTCTTGATAAAGATGGAAGGTTAACACCTGAAAATCTAGAAAAAGCATTGACCCCTGATGTCAAATTGGTATGTGTCGCCCACGTGACTAATGTACTTGGTTATATCGCTCCTATAAAAGAATTAGCCGCTATTGTCCATAAGCATGGTGCTTTAATTGTTGTTGATGGAGCCCAATCTGTCCCTCATATAAAGATGGATGTCAAAGATAGCGATATAGATTTTCTTTCGTTCTCTGGCCATAAGATGTGTGGTCCAACTGGAATTGGGGTTTTGTATGGCAAATTCGATTTGCTTTCAAAGATGGAACCTTTCATGACTGGCGGGGGAATGAATGCCAAATTTGATATGTGTGGTGATGTAAATTATCTAGAGCCTCCTCTTAGGTTTGAGGCAGGAACTCAAAACCTAGAAGGAATTATTGGGTTACATGCCGCTATTGATTATCTAACTTCTATCGGACTAGATAACATTGAAAAACACGAAGAAGAATTAAAGAAATACTGTGTCGAAAAGCTAAAGGCTACAGGTAAATGTACCATCTATAATGAGAAATCCGAGGGGGGCATTGTAACGTTTAACGTAAATAATGTCTTTGCTCAAGATGCTGCAACTTATCTAAATTCTAGAGGTATTGCCTGTAGGTCTGGGCAACACTGCGCTAAAATATTGATAGATTTTTTAGGAACCATCGCTACGATAAGAGCTTCTTTCTACTTATACACTACAAAAGAAGATATCGATGCTCTTGTTGATGCTGTTTCTACTTGTGAAGGAGATTACTTAAATGCCTATTTCAATTGAACTCACTCCTGAAATAATGAGAGAAATCATTATGGATCATTATTCTTCTCCTAGACATAAACACAAAATGAAAGGAGATGGTTTTTTATCTACTCATTCATCTTCTGTTAATTGCATTGATGATATCGATGTTTTCCTTAAATATGATGAAAATGGCAATGTAAAAGATGCGTGTTGGGATGGGGTGGCTTGCGCTATATCGACTGCATCGAGTGATATCCTTTGTGATTTATTAATTGGAAAAAGCAAAGAACAAGCCGAATATATAATCGAGCAATACCACCATATGCTTCATGAAGAAGAATATGATGCTAGTGTTCTAGATGAAGCTCTTGCTTTCATGAACACAGGAAAACAAGCTGCTAGGATTCATTGTGCTACCATTGGCTGGGATGCAATGGATTGCTTGCTAAAGGAGAAGAAAGATGGACGATAAGACTAAAGCTAGTGAAATCGTTGATGAACAATATAAATACGGTTTCAAAAACAAAGACGTATCCATCCTTTCTACTGGAAAAGGTTTAAATGAAGATATAGTTAAGGAAATATCTTCCTTAAAGCATGAGCCAGAATGGATGAAGGAATTCCGTTTGAAGAGTTATCGTGCTTTTAAGGCTATGAAAATGCCTTCTTTTGGACCTGATTTGTCTTTTTTGGATTTTGATACTTATACGTATTTTACTAGACCAAGCGAAAAAGAAGAAAATACATGGGATAAGGTTCCTAAGACTATTAAAGATACTTTTTCTAAGTTAGGCATTCCTGAAGCCGAACAAAAATATCTTTCAGGTGTTTCTACCCAATATGAATCCGAAGTTGTTTATCACAACATGTTAAAAGAAGTCGAAGAAAAAGGAGTCATCTTCCTTTCTACTGACATGGCTTTACAAATGTATCCGGATTTAGTTAAGAAATATTTCAATACAATTGTTCCTTTTGCCGATAATAAATTTTCCGCACTAAATGGTGCAGTTTGGAGCGGAGGAAGCTTTATCTATGTTCCAAAAGGCGTGCATTTGGACAAACCTTTGCAGTCTTATTTTAGAATTAACAATGAAAAATCAGGCCAATTCGAAAGGACTTTAATCATTGTTGATGATGGGGCTGACTTACATTATGTCGAAGGTTGTACTGCCCCAATTTATTCAAAAGATTCCTTGCATGCCGCTGTTGTTGAAATATATGTTGGCAAAGGTGCTAGATGCCGTTATTCGACTGTTCAAAACTGGTCTAATAACATTGTTAATTTAGTTACTAAGCGCGCTTATGTTGAAGAAGATGGCTTAATGGAATGGATTGATGGAAATATTGGTTCCATGGTTAATATGAAATATCCGGGATGCATATTAGCTGGTGATAGGGCTAAAGGAACTTGCATTTCTATTGCTGTTGCTAGTAAGGGTCAATTTCAAGATGCCGGGGCTAGAATGATTCATAAAGGAAAAAATACTTCCTCGACAATTATTTCTAAATCCATTGTTAAAGGTGGAGGGGTCGCTAATTATAGGGGAACTGTACGTAGCGAGCCTAATGCAATCGGATCAAAATCACACGTCGAGTGCGACACTTTGATTCTAGATGAAGCAAGTAGGAGCGATACTATTCCTACTAATGAAATACAAAATTCTGCCTCTTACATCGAGCATGAGGCTACTGTTTCCAAGATTAGTGAGGACCAATTATTCTATTTAATGAGTCGTGGATTATCCGAAAAAGATGCGACCCAGATGATAGTTATGGGCTTTATTGAACCATTCTCTAAAGAATTGCCGATGGAATATGCGGTTGAGCTTAATCAACTTATTAAAATGGACATGGTGGGGTCGGTTGGTTAATGTCTTCTTTTGGTTTTGATTCAATTGTTATTGGCGGGGGGCATGCTGGAGTTGAAGCTAGTCATGCTCTTGCAAAACTAGGGAATAAGACCCTTCTTTTAAGTTTGAATCTAGATATGCTAGGCAACATGCCTTGTAATCCTCATATAGGAGGCTCTGCTAAGGGAAATGTTGTTAGGGAAATTGATGCTTTAGGCGGACTAATGGCTACTGCAGCTGATGTTAATCCTCTTCAAATGAAGATATTGAACACCGGAAAAGGTCCCGGAGTACAATGTTTAAGATCGCAACAAGATAAGAAACTCTATCCTAGAATAATTAAGAGTCTTCTTTCTGCAGTTCCTAATCTGACTTTAGTTGGAGAAGAAGCAATTTCAATTACAAAGGAAGATCGTTTTTTTGTTGTTACTACTAATAAAAACGTCTATAAATCCAAGACTGTAATTGTAACTACTGGTACTTATTTAAATTCTAGAATCATCTCTGGGACATCTTCTTTTTCCGGCGGCCCAGATGGAGAAAAAGCATCCACATCCTTAACGGATTCATTAAATAAGCTTGGAATTAAGACATTTAGACTTAAGACAGGAACGCCTCCTAGAATCAATAAAGATAGCATTGATTTTTCTAAAGGAGAAATCCAACCTGGCTCAACTTTGCCTTTGACTTTTTCTTTCTTTCCTAAGAGTAAAAGAGATTATTCAAAGCAACTTCCTTGCTATTTGATTTATACGACTAAAGAAACATTAGATATCATAAATAAGCATCTTCCTGATTCTGCTTTATTTAATGGGAATATTACTTCTAATGGGCCTAGATATTGTCCTTCTATCGAATCTAAGGTTGTTAGATTTGCCGATAAACCTAGACATCAATTATTCTTAGAACCAGAAACTGAAAATGGAAATTCAATTTATTTACAAGGATTTTCTACTGGGATGCCTCATGATATCCAAGAAATCATGGTCCATTCATTGCCGGGATTAGAAAATGCCAAAATACTAAAGTATGCCTATCAAATTGAATATGATGCATTGACCTCTTTCCAATTTGATCGTTCGTTAATGGTTAAAAGCGTTCCAGGATTATTTGTTGCTGGACAAATTTGTGGAACTTCAGGTTATGAAGAAGCTGCTGGCCTTGGTTTAATGGCGGGAATTAATGCTAGTAGGTATCTACATAACCAAGATCCGATTATATTAAAACGCAGCGAAGCTTATATTGGAGTCATGATTGATGATTTAGTTACAAAAGGCGCTGAAGAGCCTTATAGACTTTTATCATCTAGGGCTGAGTATCGTTTGCTTTTAAGAAACGATAATGCTGATGCTAGATTAATGGATTTGGGCCATGAAATTGGTCTACTTAGCGAAGACGTGTATTCAAAATTCAAAGAAAAATATGCTCGAATAAACGCTACTATAGAAGCTTTGAAAGTTAGTAATATTACTGATAAAGATAAACTTAATTCTCTTTTAATCGAAAAGGGAGGAGAGCCAACTTCAGTTGGTTTGAAATCTTACGATGTATTAAAAAGACCTTTCTTCCATTATGAAGAGATTCGTCCAATAACCGAGGGGTTAAAAGACTTTGATTTAGATTATCAAGAAATACAATCTCTAGAAGCCATTGTTAAATATGAAGGCTATATTAAAAAGGAAGAAAGAGAAGCGTCTTTATTAATTAAAGAAGAGAATATGCTGATTCCAAGCGATATTGATTATCTACATATGGATGGATTACGTTTGGAGGCTAGAACTAAATTAGATACAGTTAGGCCGACTTCAATCTCCCAGGCTTCTAGAATTTATGGGGTTAATCCTGCTGATATTTCTATATTATTATTGAATCTAAGGAGGATGAAGAAATGAATTTCAAGATCATGCAAGAACTTTTGTCCAAAAAAGGTATTGCTATCGATTCCTCTTTAGAAAACAAATTCAATACATATGCATCTAGCTTAATTGAATGGAATGCGAAGATGAATTTAACTTCTATAAAAGAAGAAAGCGAAATCTTTGAAAAGCATTTTTTCGATTGCCTTCTTTTGATGGAATCTTTTGATTTTTCTAATAAGTTAGTTGCTGATATTGGCTCTGGCGCGGGATTCCCTGGAATGGTTATAGCTCTAGTTAATCCAAGTGCAAAAGTAACTTTAATTGATTCGACTGCTAAGAAGTTTAAGTTCCTTGAATTTATTAAAAAAGAACTGCAAATCCCAAATGTTTATTTCCATATTGGAAGAGTTGAAGACATGAAAGAATATAGGAATTACTTTGATGTTGCTACTTCTAGGGGGTTCTCTTCTTTATCTACTACATGTGAAGTTAGCGCACCTTTAGTTAAGATTGGTGGATATGTAATTTCAATGAAATCCAATCAAGGCGAAGAAGAATTGAAATTAGCTGAACCTCATTTGAAAAGCCTAGGTTTAGTTAAAGAAAAAAATATCCTTGATTATTTGCCTTCTTCTAATAGCCTTAGGTTTAATATTTTCCTAAAGAAAGTAAAAGAGACCCCGACTAAGTACCCACGTTCATGGGCTACATTAATTTCTAAGCCACTTTGGTAGAAATTCATTTATAATTTTGATATTCATGAGTAGAGTAATTGCAATCGCCAACCAAAAAGGCGGTGTAGGAAAGACTACAACCGCTATTAATTTATCTTCCGCCTTGTCTCATCTTGGCAAGAAGGTACTTCTTTTAGATATTGATCCACAGGGTAATTCAGGACGTGGTGTCGGTATCGACATTTCTTTATGCAAGAAAACTACTTTTGAGGTTCTTGTTGGGGCTTCAACTTTAGAAAAAACTATTTTAAAAACTAACGAAGATAACCTATTTATCTGTCCTTCTAATTTGCGTTTAGCATCGTTAGAAGCATCTTTAATTGGACAAGGTGTAAGCGATCCTTTTTTCTTACTTAAAAGGCAATTAGACCAAATCAAGGAACAATATGATTATGTCGTTATAGATTGCCCTCCATCCTTAGGCGCGCTTTCTTTAAACGCTCTGGCTAGCTGCGATTCTGTAATTATTCCAGTTCAATGTGAATATTTTGCCATGGAAGCTGTAGCCGCTATATTGTCTTCGATTTCTACGGTACAAAAGAAATATAATCCAAGTCTAGAAATAGAAGGATTCCTATTAACGATGTATGATGCTAGAACTCAGCTTGGGACCGAGATTTCTTCTGAAGTCAGACGTTTATTTAAGGAAAATACATTCCTAGTTTCTATACCACGTAACCAATCTATAGCCGATAGCCAGGCCGCTATGACTAGTGTTATTAATTACAAGCCTACCAGCATGGGTGCAACCGCTTATTATTCTTTAGCTCGTGAGGTCATTGACCATGAAAAGAGAAGGTAAGAAAGTTGTTCCGTCTTTATCTAATTTAATAGAAAAATTCTCCCAAGAAGACGTTATTGCCGTCATGGAGAAGGAATATCAGGCCGCTCCTGCTAGGCTTATTCCTACTTCTTTAATAGATGATACTAGTTTTATTAAGGATATAGTTATTCCTAAAGATGTTGTTTCTTCTTTTGCTGCAGGGTTGAAAGAAAAAGGTTTTTATAATCCTTTAATTGTAAGATCAAAAGGCGATAGATTCGAATTGATATTAGGTAGGAAAAGGTTTTTCGGTGCTAAAAAGGCTGGTATATTGTCTCTTCCTTGTGTAGTTAGGGATGCTGAGGATGAAGAAGTTTTACTCATGCTTTTAGCAGATACTAGAGACAACAGATCTGCTAATGTTCTGGAAATGGCTGTTGTTTGTAAACAACTTTCATCTTTATTTGGCTATACCCAACAAACTTTGGCGGATTTATCTCACCTTTCACGTAGCCAGATAACCAATATTTTACGTATTCTTTCTCTTCCTGATCCAATCAAGAAAGATATTACTCTAGGTAAATTATCATATGGACATGCAAGGGCTTTAGTTTCTTTGGAGGGTGAAAAATTAGAGACGGCTTACAAAATAATTAATGAGAAAAAGCTCTCGGTCAGAGAGAGCGAAAGGCTTGCACATGCTTTAATAAATAATGAGCCTTATTTGGAAAATAGCGAACCCATTATATCGTTTTCTGGTTTAATTTCATCATCTGAAAGAGAAAAAAGCATTACTTTAAACTTCAACTCAAAAGAAGATAAAGAAAGATTTATTGATTCATTTAAATGTAAGTAAAGTGTATCAATTTCGATTTAACCCTACCCGTAAAGAAAAAACGTATTATAATGTACTTGCTTCAGGGCGACGATAATTACGTCGACTGGTGGTAAAGCCCACAAGCTCTATGAGCATGATTTGGTGAAATTCCAAAGCCAACGGTAAAGTCCGGATAAAAGAAGATGCACGATTTGGCCTCCCTGTTTGTCGCATTTTGGGAGGATTTTTTATGTCAATTTACTCTTATGTAGCCCTTGCCTTATTTGTTATCGTCTTAGTTTTAACTTTCAAGGTCTACTTTTCTTTTAATACCAAAAGAGAATTCAATGTTACAAGATTTATAGCTAGAGTTGCCATGTTTGGGGCGATAAGCGCTATTTTGTATACAGTTCCTATCTTCAATATCAAATTACCATTTATTCCATCTTTCTTAAGTCTTCATTTTGATGAAATACCAGCCTTTATTTGCGGGTTTGCCTATGGCCCAGTCAGCGGAATTGCCGTCATTGCCATCAAGACAATTGTAAAATTGCCTATGACTTCAACTTTATGTGTTGGAGAATTTGCCGATTTTGTCTTATCTAGCATCTATGTTGGACTAACTACTTTTATTTATTCAAAGAAGAGAAATTTAAAAGGTGTTGCTATTGGATTTGGAATAGGAACAGTTGTCCAAATAATATGCGGAGTTGTTTTAAATGTTTATGTATTGATCCCGTTTTATCTTTGGATGTTAAAAATTACTCCTGAAGGATTACTTCAAATAATGAGATACGCCAATCCTGCAATAAGTGATGTTGGCTGGAGTTATGGATTATTAGCTGTTGCTCCTTTTAATGCGATCAAAGATGCGATTATTATTGTTTTAACCTTTATTATTTATCGTTCTTTACACGTCTTCTTACGCTTTACACCCAAAAAGAAAACCCAGGATTAACTCCTGGGCTAACTTTATTAATAATTAGTCTTCGCTGATTGCTTGGACTGGGCAATTGGCGATTGCATCTTCGGCTTCGGCATCATCGGCTTCAGCAACGACAGTGGCTTTTCCATCATCATTGAATTCGAAGACGGTTGGGTGGCTTCCAACACAGAGTCCGCAACCGATGCACATATCGTCATCGACTTTTAATTTTTTGGCCATTTCATTTCCTCCAATGGATAGGGCTATTATAAGAAGAGAATTGCTTTTGTTCAATATTTATAAATTAATAAAAGGCTAAGATGCCTTTATGTGTAAACACATATTTGAAATATTTTTGTTCATATTTGGTGTCTATGTAGTATATTAAACACGGAGGAAAACAAAAATGAGATGGTTTAATAGTCAATCACGTCTAGTCCAAGTCTTGCTTCTTTTAGTCCCATTCGTTAACTGGATTACTGAACTCGTAGTTCGTTGGACTGCCTTCCTTGATAGGAAGACCCCAATCAGATTAGTCCTAGCTTTACTAGTTACATTCTTTGGTATTGTCTTTGGATGGGTTGACGTTATCTGGTGCTTATTGTTTAAGCATTTAGTTGGTGCTTCTAACTAATTTAAAACCAAAAAGGCAAAGGTGAATTGCTCATCTTTGCTTTTATTTTGCCTAGACTCTTTATTATTGATAATAAAAAAGCCTAAAATATAGGGGTATGGAAACTAGAATTGAACGTTATGCGAAATATAGACAAGAAATTAGCAGGATGCCTGCTTCTTGTTTTGCTCCTGATGGATCTTTTTTAGGTGATGGCGAGGCTAATGAGGAAATTCCGAATGATGGTGGCATTAGTCCTAACAACGCCAAAATTTACGTTGATGAAGATAACGAAAAAATAAAAGCACCATATTTAGCCTATTTAAAAAGAAGAAGATCGCTTCTATGGCTAAAGATTCTTGTAGCAGTTTTAGCTGTTATAGGGCTTATTCTAATGTACATATTGTTTGTAAGGGAGTAAATATGAGCAAGACAATTTCTATTGCTATTGATGGACCTGCAGCGGCTGGTAAGAGCACTGTCGCTAAGATCGTAGCCAAAAAACTAGGGTTTACCTATATTGACACAGGAGCTATGTATCGTGCTTTTACTCATGCTGTAATAAAGGCCAATCTAGACCCAAAAAATGAACAAGAATCCTGCTCAATCATAAAAGATGTAAAGATTGACTTGCTTGAAAATGGAAAAGTTATTTGTAATGGCGAAGATGTAACAGTCCCAATAAGAGAACCATTAGTTTCTTCTAACGTTTCCTATATTGCCTCCTATAAAGACATAAGACTTGCTTTAGTTGAAATGCAAAGGAAAATGGCTGAGTCAAAATCGGTGGTAATGGATGGTAGGGATATTGGCACGTACGTTCTTCCAAATGCTGATGTAAAAATTTATCAAATAGCGTCAGTAGAAACTAGAGCAAAACGTAGATATGATGAAAATGTCGAAAAAGGCATTCCCACCAGTTATGAAGATGTCGTTAATGATGTTAAGAAAAGAGATTATATAGATTCCCACAGGGATTTTGCCCCATTAAGAGAAGCTGAAGATGCAATTGTTTTAGACACTTCCCACCTAAATATTGAGCAAGTTGTCGATGCAATTTTAAAGATTGTTGAAGACAAAACAGGAGTCAGTGAAAAATGTCATTAGGATTAGTTGCATTAGTTGGTTCCCCAAACGTGGGAAAATCTACAATATTTAATAGATTGGTTGGCACTAGACTTTCCATTGTAGAAGATACTCCTGGTATTACTAGGGATAGGATATATGGAACTGGAGAATGGCTTACAAAGAAATTCTCGGTTGTTGATACTGGCGGAGTTGAAATCAAAAATGCTCCATTCCAAGAAGAAATAAGGGCACAAGTTCAAATTGCTATCGACGAGGCAGACGTCATTGTTTTTGTTGTCGATGGAAAAAAAGGATTGTCTGGCGATGATAGGGCTGTAGCCAAAATGCTTTACAAGGCTAACAAGCCTGTTATTTTAGCTGTAAATAAAATTGATAATGTAGAATCGACTGGTAACGCTGCCGAATTCTATTCACTCGGCTTAGGAGATCCTATTTGCATTTCTTCTAGTCACGGTATTGGCATTGGCGATTTGCTTGATAAGATAATCAAATTGCTTCCTGAAGAAAAAGAGGAAGAAAATAAAGATGCGATTTCTTTTTGTTTCATTGGTAGACCTAATGTTGGCAAGTCTTCTCTTACAAATGCAATTCTTGGTGAGAATAGAGTTATCGTAAATTCTTTGGCTGGAACAACTAGAGATTCTATTGATACTCCATTTACTGTTAATGATAAACACTATGTTGCAATTGATACCGCAGGATTAGTTAAGAAGGGTAGAATTTATGAATCGGTTGACAAATTTGCTTCAATTCGAGCCCTGCGTGCCATTGACAGAAGTAATGTAGCTATTTTAGTCATTGATGCCTCCGTTGGCATTCTCGACCAAGATAGGCATGTCGCCGGTTATGCATTCGAGGCCCATAAAGGCATAGTGATAGTGGTCAATAAATGGGACGAAGCTCCTAAGGGTCTAATGCAAACTGAGTTCGAAAAAGAAATTAGAAGTAGATTCAAGTTCTTGGATTTTGCAAAAATTATTTTCACTTCCGCTAAAACTCTAAAAGGTGTTAATAATATTTTGCCTTCAATAGACGAGGCATATACTTCTTGCTGCCGTCGTGTACCTACATCAATTTTGAATGAAATAATTTCTGATGCCCAAGCCTTAAACCCAACCCCTGATTTTAATCATGGAAGACTAAATATAAAATTCGCTTCTCAGGTTTCAGTTAACCCTCCAACTTTTGTTATGTTCTGCAATAATCCAAAATTCGCGCATTTCTCATATACCAGATACTTGGAGAATAGGCTTCGTGAATCTTTTGATTTTACAGGCACTCCAATAAATATAATTTATCGAGAAAGAAAATAGGTTTTAAAGACATTTTGAATTTTTAACTTCAAAAAGTATCGATAGCATCGAATTTTTGTGCAACCTTCCTAAAAATAGTATCTTTTTTAGGTAATTTTTAAAAAATAACTTGCAAAACACGTGCCTAGATGTTAATTTTTTTTTACCAAACAGCATAAGGAGGATAAAATATCCATGAACAAAGCTGAATTAATCACCATTGTCGCCGGAAAAGCTGAAGTCTCACATCGTGATGCTGAAGCTGTTGTCGAAAAAGCCTTAGCCACCATTGAAGAAGCCCTTGTAAAGGGTGAAGCCGTCAAACTCTCTGGCTTTGGTATCTTCGAAAAGAAGGAAAGAGCCGCCCGTGTCGGAACCAATCCTTCCACCAAGGAAAAGATTGAAATCGCCGCTTCTAATACCGTCGCTTTCAAGCCTTCCAAAACCTTAAAAGAAAAGCTTAACTAAGTTATCTGAGATGGTTTAGCCTCGGTACTGCCGGGGCTTTTTTCTTACCTTCATAATGGTAAAATATAATCATGCTTCCAGAAGTATTTATTGCAGTCGCAAACAAATTTAAAAAACATGGCTACTCTTTGTATATGATAGGTGGAACCAGCCGCGACTTTTTATTAGGTTTAGAGATATCAGATTATGATTTTGTAACTGATGCTACTCCAAATGAGATTAAGAACATTTATCCTGACGGCGACTATACTTTTTCTAAGTTTGGATGCATAAAGATTAAGGTTAATGATACCCATATCGACATAACTACCTTGAGAGTTGAATCACAATACTTGGATTATCGTCATCCTTCGAAAATCAGTTTTACAAAATCAATTTTCTTAGACTCTTTCCGTAGGGATTTTACCATAAATGCCATCTATATTGACTTAGATAATAACGTATATGATTTTCATCAAGGTATTAAAGATTTGCGGACTTCTTTAATTAAATTTATCGGCAATCCTTATATTAGAATTAAGGAAGATCCGCTTAGAATTCTTAGGGCTAATAGGTTTGCTAATAGACTAGGGTTTGAACTTGAAGAAAAAACAAAAGTCGCTATTTCAACTTTGTCCAATTTGCTTGATAATTTAAACCCCGATAAAATCGCGATGGAAAGGAAAAAGAAATAATATGGGCTATATCAATTCTTCTATGGTTGCCGTTGACTTCCATTATTTGTTGCTTGAGCAATATAAGAAATTAGGGATAAGCGAATCTGATTTAATTGTTTTATTAATGGTCGATCATCTTATTTTACAAGGTAATGATTTAGTCACTGCTGATTTGCTTTCCTTGAAGATGAATTATAAAACAAAAGATATAGATAACGCCCTTGCTTCTTTGTTATCTAGAGATTTTATTTCTTATGATGAAAGCGGTGGAAAGATTAGAACTTCTTTAGAACCATTAAAGAAGAAACTTTATAAATTGTTTGAACTAGATGTAGCCAAGGAAAGGTCTGCTTTATATTCTGCTTCTAGGGCTAATGATCTTTCAGAGTTATCTTCTTTTTTTGAATCTAGACTTAACAGGACTTTATCTCCATTAGAATCTTCAACTTTATCTTCTTGGCTTGATTCTTCTTATTCAAAGGAAGATATAAAAGGCGCTTTAGAAGCTAGTCTAGCAGCTGGAAAGAAAACATTTAAGTCCATTGATAGAGAATTAAGAACTTATCGTCGCAGCGAAGATATTGAAAAAGAAGGTGTTTCCTCGGTTAATTCAAATTGGGATAAAGATATCGAGAAGACTTTTGAAATAGCTAAGACCAAATGGGTTAAAGATGACGATTAGAAATAAACTGATATTAGATATATTCTCTTCTAGCTATCCAAACGCTAAATGTAGCCTAGTTTTTTCTTCTCCTTTTCAATGCGTTGTTGCAGTAGCTTTATCTGCCCAAACTACAGATAAAGCAGTTAATTTAGTTACCCCAAAACTATTTTCTCTTTTTCCCAATCCATATGCTTTTTCTAATGCTGATATAAAAGAAATTGAATCGATTATCAGATCGATTGGATTATATAAAAACAAGGCTAAGAATTTATTAGAAATGAGCAAGGTGCTCGTTAGTAAATATGATGGGCAAGTTCCTTCTAATTTATCTGATTTAGTTTCTCTTCCTGGAGTAGGGATAAAGACTGCTTCAGTAGTTCTAGCAGAATGCTTTAAAGTTCCTTCTTTTCCAGTCGACACACATTGCAAAAGAGTATTGACTCGCTTAGGCATTGCTAAAGTGAAAGACACTCCAATTGAGGTTATGGAAAAGGCAAAAAAGGCATTTCCAAAAGAGAGCTGGATTAATTTGCATCATCAAATAATTGAACACGGTAGAACCATTTGCCATGCAAGAAATCCTCTATGCAAGGAATGCCCTTTTTCAAATATTTGTAAGTCTAAAGAAAATGCTCATCAAGGATGCTAAGGTAATCTAACCTAGGCCTATAGCTTTCCTTTACTAGATACCCTTTCTCTTCTAAATCTTTAAAAGGAATTGATGCCCTTTGTCTATTTTCATAATAGTCGATTACTATATTTGCATCTATTAAGTATGTTTTGTTAAAACAATGCAAATTGATAAGAAAGAACGCAATTCCTTTATGGAATATTACGTTTTTAAGGTGTTCTATTTGCTGTGGAGGGATATTTGCAAGAGGAAAAGAAGTTTTGCTTCTAGTGCTCTTTGCTTCAAAATCTAGATATTTTCCTTTATATACTCCATTATAGTCAGTGGTGGATTGGGTCTCAAAAAAAGCTTCGGTGATTTTTGCTCCTTTTGAATAATCTACCTTTACTATTTTTATCGGTGTAGGTCTTTTAGTAACTAGGCAAAGACCTTTTTCTTTATAGTATTCATTTGTCCGATTTATGGCATCTTCAAAATCTAGCCCTCTATTGCCGGCTTGGACTTTTAGATTCCTTTTTGTTCTTTCTTTCTTTTTTATTATGGCTACTGGATGACTTGTTCCTTTTGGATAATTGATCTCGCTCATTTTAAATCTCCCGAAATGAATTCTTCAAATTGCTCAGGAGTAACTATGTTTCCATTATTTAATTCGTTGATAACTCGTCTAATTGAATAGGGGTAGTTAGTTTTTTCTGATAGGGAAAGCTTATAGTTTTTCTTAACTAAATCAGGTTTACTTAAAAATGCTTTATAGCAATCAAGCAAAGCATAGGCATCGGCTAAAGCATCATGCGCTTTACCTCTATATTTGACTTCAAGCTTTTCGCATAACTTTTCTAACGAGATAGGATTGCCATTTTTTCCTGAGAAATAGTTTTGGAAGAACTTAGACATGTCGATACATCTGCTTGCTAAAAACCTAGAATCCTCAAAATCAGTTTCCATATTTTTCTTATAGGTATTTATAAACATTGCAGCATCTTGATTCCCATATACCATGAAGATACATTTTTCATAATCTTCACCCATGTATCCTTTAATTTTGGATATAGCTTCCGAATAATGAATTCCTTCTCTTTTTACCAACGAATCGGTTATACCAGTTAGATGAGTAACGACACTTCCAATATGGCTTTTAGGCAGGACATATAGCTTTAAACCCTTATACTCCTTCTTTATAGAGTTATCAGGATTCAATGTTACCTTGACTAAACCAACCTCAATTATTTCATGAGTTAGTTGGGTTCCTTCTAAATCTAAGAAGGCAATAGTTTTTCTTTTCTTTAATAAAGTGTCTAATTTTTTCACCGAATCATTATATAAAATCTTGGTTTATATTGATAGATGAACTATCTTTCGATATAATCGAAAAGGGAGTTTTCAATGGAAGATAACAGCATAAGTCTTAACGCTACAAAGATTTTGAATAAGACATTCAAACCTAATGGAAATGGATATGATCCAGATGAAGTAGATGAATTTTTAGACAAAATCATTATGGACTATAGGGCTTTCGAAAAATATTATCTCGAAAGTAAGAAATATATAGTCGAGCTTGAGACTAATTGGCGTAAGGAAAAAGAAAAGATTTCCACTTTGGAAGTTGAAAATGCCAGAATGAAGGAACGCCTTTCTGGAATTAAGGATTCCTCGGCAGTCAATTCTACTAACATCGATTTGTTAAATAGGATCACTAAGCTAGAGAATGAATTATATAAAAGGGGCGTCAATCCAAATAACATTTAATCCGGCCCGAGCGACTGCTGCTAGAAATAGTAGAGGAAAGTCCATGCTCGCACCATCTGCGACGATGGTAGTGTTTGCGCTGAGGGAATAAATAACCTCAGGTATGCAGAAGTGCATAACGGCGAAGAGAAGTCTCCAGTAGAATTATCTTCCTAAGGTGCCACAGAGACGAGCTTAACGGCGACGTTAAGATGAAACGCGGTAAACCCCACAAGCGAGAAACCCAAATTTGGTAGGGGAAGTCCTAGAGATGAAATGAAGTCAAAGGGACCGGCATGTGCCGAGATAAATTGTCGCTCTCGACAAAACATGGCTTACAGGGTCGGATACTTTTTAAAAGAAAGAAGGAAAAAAGATGAATATACCTACAAAAATTACAACTGTTAGAATCGTTCTAGTCGCCGTCTTACTTGTCTTCTTGTTTGCTTGCTCTGTTATTCCTTCATTTGAATCTCCGCTTCTTGGGAATTCTGGAATCAATCTAGTATATTTAATCGCATGTATCGTATTTATCGTTGCATCCTTGACTGATTTCCTTGATGGATATTTAGCAAGAAAATGGAACCAAGTAACTGATTTAGGGAAATTCCTTGATCCAATCGCGGACAAGATGCTTGTTAATGGCCTTCTTATCTTTCTAGTATTCCCTTGGTCATTTGCTCCTGGCCAAAGATGCTTCATCCCTGTATTCTGTGTTATCTTGATGGTAATTAGGGATTTGGTTGTAGACGGACTTAGATTTATCGCTGCGAAGAAAAACGAAGTTATCGCTGCTAATATATTTGGAAAACTTAAAACGGTTTCCCAAATGGTTGCTATCCCAGTCGTTTTATTAAATGGTTGGCCATTCTCTTATTTTGATTCTTCTTGGCCGGCTGCTATCAATATTTCATCTATCCTTATTTATATAGCTACATTCTTCTCTCTTCTTTCGGGTATAATTTATGTTATCCAGAATAGAAAAGTATTGAAGGAGGGGAAACATGAGTAATCTTGAAACTCTTTTAAATAAATTAAAGGAACAAAAAATTACTTTAGGAAGCGTTGAATCTCTTACCGGAGGGTTGTTTTCTTCTTCGATATGTTCTATTCCTGGTGCGAGTGCTTCTTTTAAAGGGGCATTAGTCACTTATTGGGCTAGTGAAAAGATTTCTTTATGTAATGTAAAGAAAGAAACTATAGATAAATATGGAGTAGTTTCTTCCCAGGTTGCTTCTGAAATGGCAATTGGGGGAAAGAAAACTCTAGGAGTTGATATTTGTCTTTCTTGTACAGGCAACGCTGGCCCAACTGTTGAACCAGGAGGCAAGGCTGTTGGAGATGTTTATTTAGGGTTATGTTATCAAAACTTTGTTTGGACAATCCCGCTTCATTTTGATGGAGATAGAAATTTCATCAGGGAAAATACAGTCGAAGCTATGGCAACTTTTGCCCTAAGCATATTGAATAGATAAAAAATAATTTGAGCCTTTTTGATAATTAAGAGGCTACATATATTGTAAGGAGGCCAAAGGAATGGCTAATGTAAACGAAAAAGATAAAGCACTTGAAGATGCCCTAAAATGTATTGAAAAAGCATACGGAAAAGGTTCTGTTATGCGTCTTGGGGAACGCCCACATGTTGATGTCGATGTAATTCCTACTGGATCTATATTATTAGATCAAGCTTTAGGAGTTGGTGGATATCCAAAAGGAAGGATTGTTGAAATATATGGTCCTGAATCTAGTGGTAAGACTACCCTTGCCCTAGAAGCAATCGCCCAAGCCCAATTAAAAGGTGGCAGAGCTGCCTTTATAGATGCAGAACACGCTATCGATCCTGAATACGCTTCTAAATTAGGCGTTGATATTGATGAATTGATACTTTCCCAGCCTGATTCAGGAGAACAGGCTCTAGAGATTTGCGAAATGTTAGCTTCTTCGGGCGCTATCGATATTATTGTCGTTGACTCAGTTGCGGCTTTAGTTCCACAAGCTGAACTTGATGGAGTAATGTCAGATAACCAAGTTGGCTTGCAAGCTAGACTTATGTCAAAAGGCATGAGGAAGATCGCTGGTATATTAAATAAGACCGGAACAGTAGTTATATTCATTAATCAACTCCGTGAAAAAGTTGGTGTTATTTATGGAAACCCAGAAACAACTACTGGTGGACGTGCCTTAAAATTCTATGCTTCTATTAGAATTGATATCCGCCGCGCCGAAGCCATCAAGAGTGGCTCTGATATAGTTGGTAATTCAGTTAAGGTTAAAATCGTTAAAAACAAGGTTGCCCCTCCATTCAAGAGTTGCACCATCGATATGATATTCGGACAAGGAATATCTAGGACTGGCGAACTTCTAGATTTAGGTGAAGAATACAATTTGCTTAAGAAATCTGGCAACTGGTATGAAATCGATGGCAACAAGATTGGAAACGGAAGGGAAGCTTCTAAAACTTATCTAAAAGAACATCCTGAAGTTGCTAAAGATCTTGAAGAAAAAATCAAAGAAAAGATAAAAACCGAATAAATTCGAGGCAGGGAAACCTGCCTTTTCTATTTAAAGTGAAATAAGGCTACACAAAAGGGGCTTTTAAGGTTTAAAATATAGTTGTACCTCGGTACAAACCTTACTTGTAATTCATTTATAATATAAGGAATAGCCATATATATTTTACTTTGATAAACCATGTAGGGTCTTTGTGCTGTTTTGGTCGCAAGGAGATTTTTAATGTTATTCTATTTATCTGAGGGAGGATGGATCGGGATACTAGTAGGTGCAGTGTTGTTTGCTGCCTTGCTAACTTTTGGTCTTTGCTTTTTCTTTATGGTACTTAAATCAAAAAATGCTTCGAAAAGTGCCGAACAAATTATCAAAGAAGCCAAAGTAAAATCCGAGCATATCCTCAAAAATGCCGAAATTGACGCTAAACAATTGGCGTTAAATGTCAAACAAAAAGCCGATGAAGATATCGGAAAAAGAAAAGCCGAATTAGCCGGTGAAGAACAAAAACTTTCTATTCGGGAACAAAATATCGATGCCAGGGATAATGCCCTTATCGAAAAGGAAAATAACCTTGATAGGAAGTCTGAACAACTAAGTCAATCTATTGAATCTTACAAGAAACGTCAAAGCGAACTTGACCAAAAGATTGATGACATCATTGCTGAACTTGAAAAAGTATCTGGCATGTCAACTCAAGAAGCCCATGATGAAATTATGGCTAGAGTTGAATCTAAGATGTCTATGGAAATAGCAGCTTATATTAAAAATGCCGAAGATGAAGCTAAAGAAACTGCTGAATCCAAGGCTATAGATTTATTAAGTCTTGCTTGCCAAAGATATGCTCAAGATGTCACTACCGAAAGAACTGTTTCAGTCGTAGCTCTTCCAAGTGATGAAATGAAAGGAAGAATCATCGGTAGAGAAGGAAGAAACATCAGAGTATTGGAACAAGAATTAGGTGTTGATTTAGTAATTGATGATACTCCTGAAGCCATTACCGTTTCTTGCTTTGATCCAATTAGAAGAGAAGTTGCAAGACGTTCATTAGAATACCTAGTCAAGGATGGAAGAATCCAACCTGGTAGAATTGAAGATGTCGTTGCCAAATGCAAAAAGGAAGTTGCTGATTCTACTCTTAAATATGGCGAAGAAGCTTGCTTCAAACTTGGCCTTCCACGCATTAATAAAGAACTTGTTTCCTATATTGGAAGGCTCCATTATCGTACTTCATACGGTCAAAATGGCTTAGAGCATTCCATGGAAGTTGCTTATTTGACCGGTATCATGGCCGGTGAGCTTGGCCTTGATGTTAATTTGGCTAGAAGAGCTGGATTACTTCACGATATTGGTAAATCCGTTGACTTCGAATTAGAAGGAAGCCACGTTGAATTAGGCGCCCAGTTAGCAAAGAAATATGGTGAGAATGAAGTAGTAGTGAATTCTATCGAATCTCATCATGGTGACGTACCTGCTAAATTTGTTATTTCTTATCTAGTCGCTGCCGCTGATACTTTATCTGCTGCTAGACCTGGTGCAAGAAGCGAAACTCTAGAAACCTATGTCAAGCGTATTGAACAACTTGAAACTCTTGCCAAGGGATTTGATGGAGTTCAACAAGCTTACGCCATGCAATCTGGAAGAGAAATTAGAGTCATTGTTATGCCAGAAAAGATAAGTGATTCCCAATCTGTCTTATTAGCTCAAGAATTAAGGGAAAAGATAGAAAAGGAAATGACTTACCCTGGCCAAATCAAAGTCTCTGTTATCCGTGAATACAGGGCTATAGAGACCGCTAAATAAGATGAACATTGTTTTTCTTGGAGACATTGTAGGGCATGGAGGAATAACTTCCGTGTCCTCTTTTTTGCCCTTATTTAGAAAGAAAAACGATATAGACTTTGTAATTGCAAATGGCGAGAATGCCGCTAGCGATGGCAAAGGGTTAACTGAAAATGATTTCCTAGAGATTATAAAGGCTGGTGTTGATGTAGTTACTCTAGGCAATCATTATGCTTCAAAACAACAAGCCTTAACATTTGGGAAGAAATATAAGAATCTATTATTCCCTTTGAATGTTATTGGTCATGGAAGAGTCAATGGAACGAATTGCTTCAAAGTAAAGGATACCTATATCCAGGTAACTAATATTTTAGGGCAAGCATTTCTTAAAGAAGTCGTAACGTCTCCATTTGAAACATTATCATCTTTAATTTCTGACCCTGATATTCCCCTAATTCATATAGTTGATTACCATGCTGAATCAAGTTCAGAGAAAGCTACAATGGCATTTGAATTTGATGGAGGGTTAACAGCTTTGCTAGGTACCCATACGCATGTCCAAACTAATGATGCATTGATATTAGAAAAAGGGACAGCCTTTATGACTGATGTAGGGTATTGTGGGGGATATCCTTCTATAATTGGATTTGAGCCAAATTCGATTATTGAGAAGAATTTGTATAAAATAAATACACCATTTAAAACAAAAGAAAAAGGGGATTCCATTATTAATGGGGTTCTAATGAAAATTGATGAAGAAAGTGGGCTTTGCAAGGAAATAATTCCTCTTTGCTTGATAAACGGAAAGGAAAAAGAACATGGGAAAATTAATTTATAAGTCTCTTCCTGACATGTCTAAGGCCAGGAACAGGGTAGATAATCCAAAGGTAATTTTTGATGAAGTTAAGGTTGGACCTCATTTGGCTAAATTTGCCAAAGGCAAGAAATATGTCATCAAGACTTTTGGCTGCCAGGCTAATGTTAGAGATGAAGAAATTCTTTCTGGTTATCTAGAGAAAGCTGGCTTTATAAAAACAAATAATGATAGAGTAGCCGATCTTGCTATTATCAATACTTGCGCAGTTAGAGAAAATGCCGAAGAAAAAGTCTATGGCGAGATTGGTAAATTCAAGGTCAATAAGACTAATAACAAAGACTTCATTTTATGCGTTTGTGGTTGCATGATGCAAGAAGAGGGAAGCGCTGACTACATCATGAAGACTTATCCTCATGTCAGTCTTGTTTTTGGCACTCATAACGTTAATAAGATCCTTGATTTACTAGAAGAGAAAATAACTAGAAATAAAAAGCTTGTCGATGTTTATTCTTTTGCAGGCGACGTTATTGAAAACTTGCCTTCAGTTAGGCTTGATCCATATAAGGCCTATGTAAATATTACCTATGGATGCGATAAATTCTGTACATATTGCATTGTTCCTTATACAAGGGGAAGAGAACGTTCTAGGAAACTAGAAGAAATAGTTAATGAATGTAAGGAACTAGTAGCAAAAGGCTATCAGGAAATTACCTTATTAGGTCAAAACGTCAATTCATATGGCAAGGATTTCCATGATGGGACTAATTTTTCCAAAGTCTTGGAAGAAGTTGCTAAATTAGGCATTCCAAGGTTACGTTTCATGACTTCCCATCCTTGGGATTTCTCTAATGATATGTTAGAAGTAATTGCAAAATATCCAAACATAATGAAATGTATTCATCTCCCTGTTCAATCTGGATCGACATCCGTTCTTCGCTTAATGGGTAGAAGATATAGTAGGGAAGAGTATCTAGATTTAGTTGACCGTATTAGAAAAACAATACCAGGGGTTGCATTGACTACGGATATAATTGTTGGTTTCCCAAACGAAACAGAAGAAGAATTTGAAGATACTTTAACTTTATGTGAAAAAGTCCAATATGATTCTGCCTTTACCTTTATTTATTCTCCCAGAAAAGGAACCCCAGCCGCTAAGATGATTGATAATGTTAGCGATAAAGAAAAACATGATAGATTCGTAAGACTAGTAAAAGTAATTGAAGATGGTGTATCCAAACATGCTGAGTCAATGGTCGGGAAGACTTATAAGGTTTTAGTAGATGGTCCTTCTAAAAAGGATAAAGGAGTACTTTCTGGCTATACCGAATCTTCTAAATTAGTTAATTTCAAAGGTCCTTCGTTCCTAAAAGGGCATATAGTAAATGTCTATATCAATGAAAGCCATACTTATTCCTTGATTGGAACTTTGGTAGATGATCCTATTTTAGTTCTTACATCTTCTTTAAAAGAAAAAATAGAAAAAGAAGATTCTTATATTAGATATATAGAATGCAAGAATGCCTTTGAATCTTCTTCCTTTTTAAAACAATTAAAGGAAGAAATGGAAGAAAAACAAAAACAATTAGTAAATAAATCATTTAAGACCGATGAGGATTTATTGCCTCTAAAAAAAGAAATAGATGAACTTAAGAAAGCCTATTTTAATGACCCCGTGTATTTAAATTTGCAATCTTCCATTGCGGATTTATCTTCTTTATTAGAACAAATAAAGGACAATTTAGAATGATAATAGTCTTAACGGGTCCAACAGGAAGCGGGAAAAGTAAGCTTGCTATTGAATTAGCAAAGGAAATAGATGCAGCAATTATTAATGCAGATGCTTTCCAAGTTTATAAAGAGCTTTCAATCGCGACTGCTAAGCCAAGTGAAGAAGAATTATTTGAAGTTCCTTCTTTCCTATTTGATTTCATCCCTTTAGACAGTTCATATAATGTTAAGGAATACCAAGAAGACTTGCGTAGTGCCATAGCAACCATTTCCCCATTTAAGAAGAATATCATTATCGCTGGCGGAACTGGATTATATATAAGGGCTGGTCTTTATGATTATGAATTCCCAGATCTTCCAAGTGTTGATATGAGTAAATATCAATCCCTAAGCGATGAAGATCTTTTTGATTTGTTAAAACAAGTAGATCCTGATTCATCTTTGACTATCCATCCTCATAATAGAGTAAGGATATTACGTGCCTTAGAGATTTATTTTAGTACCGGCACTACTAAATCCAATATTATCGCCAAACAAAACCATGAACCTATTTATGATTGCCTTTTCTTTGGATTAGAAAAAGAAAGGGAACTTAATTATGAAATTGTAAATAAACGTGTCGATGAAATGTTTGAAAAAGGATTAGTAGAAGAAAATAAATACCTAATAGATAAATATGGCAGGGATAGAAGTGCTTTTAAGGCCATTGGAGTTAAGGAATTATTCCCTTATTTTGATGGAAAAATAACTTTAGAAGAAGCCAAAGAAACAATTAAAAAGAATACCAGGCATTATATTAAACGTCAGATGACATTCTTCTCTCATCAATTCAAAATTACCTGGATTAAAGATAAATTTGACATAATGGGTCGCTTAAATGGATAAATTTGATTCTCGTACAATTGGGTTAATTAAAGAAGAAGGGGTACTTGCTTTATCTAAATCTAAAGTAGCTATTTTTGGAGTAGGCGGAGTAGGTGGGACCTGTTTAGAAGCTTTAGTTAGAAGCAATGTTGGCCAAATAGATATCTATGATTTTGATAAGGTAGATGAATCAAATCTAAATAGGCAAATATGTTTTGATTATTTTTCTATAGGGAAGGAAAAAGTGACTATAGCCAAAGAAAAAATGAACAAGATAAATCCACGCACTGTAGTAAATGCGTTTTCTTTAAGACTAGACTTAGATAACGTTAAGGAACTGAATTTATCGCAATATGATTATGTAGTTGACTGCATTGATGAAACCTCTCCTAAGATTGCTCTTATAAAAAGATGTATAACCGAAAATATTAGAATCGTCTCTTCTTTAGGAATGGCAAATAGATTTGATCCTAGCAAAGTTATTATTACCACATTAGATAAGACATATAATGATCCTTTGGCTAAGTTAATTAGGAATAAACTTAGAAGCGAAGGGATAGATCCAAAATTATTATCAGTTGCCTTTTCAAGTGAACTACCGATAAAAAATGGTACTTTCAAAGGCTCAATGATGTTAGTTCCTTCATCGGCTGGATTATCTTTAGCATATAAAACTATCTTTGATTTGATTTTGCCTTATAATAAACAATAACTTTTTAAAATAACTAGGAGGCACCTATGTCTTTAATTCCTATTACTGAAGTTGCTAGTAAAGCTGGCATTGAACAAAAATACGTTATTCCATATGGCTCTTATAAGGCCAAAATCGATCTTTCCATAATGGATGAAGTTGCTTCTAATCAAGATGGGAAGTTAGTTTTAGTAACTGCCATTACCCCAACTAAAGCAGGGGAAGGGAAGACTACAACAAGTATCGCTTTAGCAGAAGGATTTGGAAAAATAAACCAAAAAGCCCTCCTTTGTTTAAGAGAACCTAGCCTAGGTCCAGTCTTTGGATTAAAAGGTGGTGCGACTGGTGGAGGGTTGGCTTCTATTGCTCCTAGTGAAGACATTAATCTTCATTTCACTGGGGACATGCATGCATTAACTTCTTCAATCAACTTAATTTCCGCTGTTATTGATAGCCATATTTATTTTGGCAATGAATTGAATATCGATCCAAATAGAATAACCTGGAAAAGAGCTTTGGATATGAATGATAGGGCTCTTAGAAATGTCCTTGTATCCATGAATGATAATAAAGCCACTCCAAGAGAAGATCATTTTACTATTACTGTTGCTTCTGAAATGATGGCGATTATGTGCCTAGCTACATCGAAAGAAGATTTCTTGCATAGAATAGAAAAGATAATAGTTGCATTTAGCAAAGACAATAAGCCTATTACATTAAAGGATTTAAAGATTACTCATGCGGTTATGCGTTTAATGAAGGATGCCTTGAATCCTAATTTAGTTCAAACGTTAGAGAATAATCCATGCTTAGTTCATGGCGGTCCTTTTGCTAATATTGCTCACGGATGCAATTCAATTCTAGCAACTAAATTAGCAATGAAATTAGCCCCAATCGTAATTACTGAGGCTGGATTTGGAGCTGATTTAGGTGCTGAAAAATTCCTAGATATTAAATGTCAGGAAGGAAATCTAAAACCAAGTTGTACGGTTATGGTAGCGACTATCCGTGCTTTGAAAATGCATGGTGGCCTTGCCTATGAAAATTTAGCTAACGAAGATGTTGAAGCTTTAAAAAAAGGTATGTGCAATTTAGAAAGACATATAAAGAATATTCAAAAATTCGGTGTCCCGATTGTAATTGCAATTAATCATTTTAATACCGATCATGAATCAGAGATCGAATGTTTAAAGAATTGGTGTAAAGAAAAAGAATATGTCTATGCGTTCCTTGATGGCTTTAATAAGGGTGGAGAAGGCTCGATTGAATTAGCATACAAAGTTTTAGAATCCTTAAACAAGAAGCCTTCATTCTATAAGCCTTTGTACGATAGACATTCACCAATAAAAGAAAAGATAAACAAGATTTGCAAGGAAATTTATGGCGCTTCTGAAGTTGTTTACGAGAAAATTGCCTTAGAAAAAATAAAGGAAATAGAAGATTTGGGATACCAAGATAGCTATGTCTGCATGGCTAAAACTCCAGCATCTTTTACCGATGATGCCACTAAATTAGGCGCTCCAACTAACTTCAAGATTACTATTAGAGATGTATCTTTGTCGGCGGGTGCTAATTTTACCGTTGCCCTTACTGGCAACATCTTAACAATGCCGGGTCTTCCTAGAGTTCCGGCAGCTGTTAAAATGGAGGATGAACCATGGATGTAAGTTCTATAAAACTTTATGATGAAGTAGAGATGAAACGCCCACATCCTTGCTCTTCAAGATCTAAAAGATTCCAGGTAATTAGACTTGGGGCAGATGTGAAGATTCTTTGCTTAGGATGTGGCAATGTCATCATGCTTGATAGAGATAAATTCAATTCTAAAATCAAGAAAGTCATCGCTCATCATGATGCTCCTTTAATTAAATCGGTGTAGCCATTTTGCCTATTTGCCTCCTACTTATATAACAGGAGGCTTTTCTTTTGTTTGTTTTAAAAAATATAAATAAGACATTTACGTCTTCTTCTAGCAAGCAAGTTGCTCTTTCTTCTATTAATCTATCGTTTCCTTCAAAAGGCTTAGTCTTTATTAAAGGTGAGTCAGGTTCAGGAAAATCTACTTTATTGAATATACTTGGATTGCTTCTTAAGCCTACATCCGGAACGATGCTTTTTAATGACAAAGATGTCTCAAGGATGTCAAATAAAGAAAAAGAGAATATACGTTTGAATCAAATTGGATATGTCTTTCAACATTTTAATCTTATTGATGAATTAAGCGTTTTGGATAATCTTCTCCTTTTTGAAAACAACAAGGAAAAGTCTGAGCGATTGCTTTTATCGTTAGGAATTAAAGAATTAGAAAATAAGGAAGTATCAAAATTATCAGGAGGAGAAAAGCAAAGAGTAGGTATTGCCAGGGCTTTGATGAAGGATCCTCTTGTATTGCTTTGCGATGAGCCGACTGGTGCTTTAGATGAAGAAAATTCAAAAAAAGTCAGGGACATATTATTAGACTTATCAAAAAACATATTAATAATAGTAACTAGTCACGAGAAATCATTATTTAATGGTGCCCGTTATTTTGTTGAGATTGAAAAAGGAAATATAAAAGACTCTAATTTGATTGAAGATAAAGTTAAGCCTATTCGATTAAATAAAAGAGGTTATAAAGGAAACCTTAGACCGTTTAGAAGGTTAATAAGAAAGAAAAATAGGGCAAAATCTATAATTTGCCTAATATGCTTTATATTTATGGAAGTTGTCTTTTCTTGTGGGCTAGGATTTCAAAAAGGTGCTAGTAAAATAGAAAGTTCAATAATGGATACTAGCTTTGATTCGTTGTTTTTAAGTGTTAGCAAGAAAGAAAAAGTATCCTCATCTTCATCTTTGAATTTGGTGAAACAATCTAAACCAAGCAAAAACGATATCTCATTTTTGCTAGATAAAGCAGACGCTTATGCATCATTATCTTTTGCTCTTTCATATAACGAGTCTTTTTATATAGAAGAAGAAAAGCAAGTACCTGCTAATTTCGTGCCATTTTTGCCTAGTGATTTATTGACGTTTTCTAGTTTTAATTTAGAAAATTTTTCATTGACAAAAAATATGCTTGTATTTGTTAACGATTCATTCTCCCATTTTTATAAAGATATAAACCCTGGAGATGAGTTGGTAGTAAAAAGAAAAATGATGTTTGAATACGAGCAAGGTAATGATGAAATAGATATTGAATTTAGATTCAAAATAGCTTCTATAATAAAAGAATTCTCCTTCTTAAATTCTCCACGAGTTTATTTTCCTTATGATGAAGTCGCTAGTTTATTAGATAGTTTCTTTTTACCAAATTATTCCAATATTCAAGGAAGAGATGTTTCGGTTTTAGATTTTATTATTAATTCTTCTCCATCATCTTCTTATAGCGGACAAGAAAGCATTCTTCATTGCAAAAGCAAAGAAGATGCATTGAAGATGTTTGATTTAATTAGGCAATTTGAAAAAGAAGATGCTCCATATTCATTTTCTAGCAGAGTCTATACAACAAAGAATTCATATTCTAATTTGAGCTCTTTGATTTGCTTGTGCCTGCGTTTATTCGCCATATTCGAGTTTGCTTTATGCTTCATATTGCTTTTGCTAGATTGCTTTTATTGCTATTTACGAAACAAAAAGCATAATGCCATATTGCTTTGCCTTGGCATTAATAAACCAAGAATTATTTCCTTGTTTTCAATCAATTCAATTTTGGTATTCCTTTCATCTATAGTTTTGTTTGCTCCGTTATCATTATTTGCATTTGGGATAATCAATAAGTTTTTAGCCCCAAGGCTAGGCTTTGATTTCCTAATTATTAATCCATTATTAAATTTCAACAGGATACCATTTTTTATTCCGATTCTATTTTTGGTATTTGCTATATCTATATATTTATTATCGTTTTTGCTTCTTTATTTTTTTTTATCAAAAATCGATATTGCCAAGGAACTTAAAGACGAATGAAATATTTTGTTTCCGTTTCAAAACTTAATAAGTCTTTCAATAAGCAAATTCTTTTTAAAGATGCAGAAATTCATTTGCCTAAATATGGTTTAATTGGATTGAACGGACCTTCTGGTTCAGGGAAATCAAGCTTACTTAAAATGCTTGGAGGACTAGATTCATCTTATAAAGGATCTATTGTCGTAAATAATATTTCTTTGAAATCTCTAGGTGAGAATGCTTTAAGAATGTATCGAATAAATAATGTTGGATTTATATTCCAGGATTATCCTTTGCTAAATCAAGAAAGTGTTTTGGATAATGTTTTGCTTTTATTAAATGCAACCTCAAAAGAAGACAAGATTATAAAAAACAAAAAGGGCAAGAACTTACTTAGACAATTTGATTTAAATAGTAGGGCGGATGAAAAGGCTAAAAATCTTTCTGGAGGCGAAAAAGAAAGAGTAGCAAGTTGCCTTTGTTTGACTAGTGATGCCAAGTTACTTTTAGCAGATGAACCAACTGCATCTTTAGATGAAAAAAATGGGAGAAAGCTTTTTGATGCCTTAAAGAATTATTCAAAAAATCACTTGGTTATAGTTTCTTCTCATAATATAGATTTATTAGAACGTTATTGCGATCAAATATATTCAATAAAAGATAAAAAGATTAAATTAGAAAAAAGCCTAGAAAATAAGAAATCAGGAATAAATCCAATAAGTACCTATAACACAAGAAAAAAAGACAAAATCGGATTATCTTTTCTTGACCGTCTTAAAATCGCTTATAAAGATTTAGTTAGTAAGAAATTCAGGTTTTATCTTACTTTGTTTTGTTGCTTTGCATCGTTTTGTTTTGCCGGATTTTCTAGTTATATCCGTTTCAGCATGGAAAAAGAAGTGAAACGTGCCCTCTCTTCTTTTTCCATCCCAAATCAATTGATTATTTCTAGAAAGGATAATGTGAACCCAAATTTATACCCTTGTGATGAGAAAAGCCTGATTGCTTTATCAGAAGACTATGAAGAAGATGTTATTGATTATGGATTTCATCTTAATTTTGATTTTCCATCTTTATTCAAAAGTGATGATTCGTGTTTCCTTTTAACTTTATATCAAAATATCCATTTGCCTTATTTTTCATCAAAACACATAAATGAATTTGTTTGGTTAGAAGAAGTGCAAGAACCCATTTATCCTAGCGGAATCTCCTCCTTAGAAGATGATGAGCTTGTCATTGGCCTTCCTTTTGACTATTTAAATTCAATATGTCTGCAACTTGGGATTGCTAGAAGCTATGAGTCTTTCGGGTCCTATTTATCCTCAAATTCAGTTAGGTTTCTTTTGAATGTAGAAAATAAAGACATTGAATTTGACGACCAGGAACTTTTTACGATTAAAGGAATAATAAAAGCCAAACTCCCTTTGTTATTGCATTCTTCAAGCAAATGGAACAAGACACTATTTATAGATAAAATGAAATTTAGGCCGGATGAAACGGGAGAAAACCCAAACCCCCAATATGTATACCAATTGCCTTTTGTTTATTTAAAAGATAAAGAACTTTTCTATAGGAGCATTAAAAATGATGATAGATATTCTTTGCTTTATTTTGAACCGAATTCCAGTTTGTATTTATCATCAACATGTGACGCTTCCTTTTGTTTAAGTAATAGGGTTTATGTTTATAAAAGCAACCGCAATGAAGAATCATACTTTAATCAAATAATTGATACAGGGGTTCCTTATCTTGGCTTGCAACGTTATGGATTTTATGGATCTAATGAAACGATTTTTACAGGTTTTTTACCACAGTTTTTCTTATCTTCTTCCTTAGATAATTTGAACATTGTTTCGGAGACAGTTTCAACTTTAGAAACGTTTTCTTTTGATTTTCTTCCAAGCAATGTTTTAAGCGGGAACATCTTGACTCCCTTTGATAAGAAAATAAAAATCTCTCCAATTTTATCTTCTTCTAATAACTTAAAATCTAATGATGTCTTAATTTCGAAAGGATTAAGGAATAGACTAGGAAACAAAGAACGCCTTTTCTTTTCTTATGAAGTTTCTTCTTCAATTAATAGAGATAAAATAATTAGGAATTTCAAGAATGGTTCATTAAATGTTATTGATGTAGTGGATAACGAGGATCTAATTCTTTATATATCCCCTTCCTTATTAGAGGAATATTTATTTTCATATTTAGGAGTATCTACATTTAATTTAAAAAAGAATGGATACGTCCTTTTCTTTTCTAACCAAAAGCAATTATTGAAATGCAAGGAGAATCTAGAAAGAAATATGGATGGTTTTTATTTTCTAAACGTTGATGATTATGTTTCTTCTTCAATGAATCAAACTACGTCCTACGTTGGTAGTTTATTGCTTTTTTCTTCGATAGGAACGATATTTTTATCGTTATTGTTATTTGGCTTTATTATGTATACAAATTATGAAGACGACAAGGACACCAGAAAGCTTTTCTTTAGCATTGGATTACCTAAAAAGGAAGAATTTTGCTTTTTCTTTTATAAGTCGATAATCCTGATTGTAGTAGCCTCTTTCTTATCCTCTTTAATGATGTTTCCATTGCTATTTTTAGGTTCGAAAATTATAGGGAATAGCTTTGGATCTCCTATTGGATTTAGCTTCTCTTATGAGCCATTTCTTTTCATAACAATAACTTTTATCCTTTATGTTATATCGTCTTTATTCATTGGAAAAAGACTGGAAAAAAGTGAAAATAATTAGCCCATGTAGTGATTAGAACTTTATTTTGCTATAAATTCTCTATTTTTCACTTGTTACCTTGCTAATTTTAATGAGAGCGGTTTTTCTTCATTATTAATGAAGTTAAGAAATCTAGGTTTGTTTTTTGTTAATTGGACAGTAGAAAACGTTAATTAAGTAGTGTATATTCTTATGTGGTTTCAATTGAACCAGGAAGGTTAGGAGTCTCATGAAGGGAACAGTCAAAATGTTCAATAAGGAGAAGGGATACGGTTTTATTCACGCCGAAGATAACCGCGATTACTTCTTCCACTATTCCGCACTCATCATGAAGAACGCCGATGAATACAAGACCGCTGAAAAAGGCGAGAATGTTGAATTTGACGTTGAAGAGTCGGAACGTGGCCCACGCGCTGCGAACGTTAAGAAAGTCGACTAATTGCATAACGTTTAGTTAACTTCATAGCCCCACTAACCGTGAGGCTTTTTATTTTGCCCTGGCTTAAAAGGAGATAATTAGTTAAATAATATCATTAGTTTTTAAATTGTTCGGTTGCTAGAGTATAACTCTAGGCGTACAATATCTACGCCATAAAGCAGGTTATTTTATTATGTCATTAAAAGCAGGTATTGTTGGACTACCAAATGTTGGAAAATCTACGTTGTTCAACGCTATTACAAATTCTCATGTCGAAGCGGCTAATTATCCCTTCGCTACCATTAAGCCAAATACTGGAGTAGTTGTGGTTCCAGATGAAAGGCTCGATTTCCTTGATGAAATGTTTCATCCAGCAAAGAAAATAAATGCAACTTTCGAATTTTATGATATTGCCGGGTTAGTCAAAGGCGCCTCTAAAGGCGAAGGATTAGGAAACCAATTCCTAGCCGCCATCAGGGAATGCGATGCAATTTGCGAAGTAGTACGTTGCTTCGATAATCAAGAAATTATTCATGTCGATAATTCAATTGATCCAAAGCGTGATATTGAAACCATTAATCTAGAATTAGCGATGGCGGATTTGGATTCAGTTAACGCTAGAATCGCTAAGCAAGATATAAAGGCAAGGATTTCAAAAGACAAAGTTGCAGTCTATGAAATGGCTATCCTTAAACCTCTTCAAGAAATATTAGGAGAAGGAAAACCTGCTAGATTAGTAAAAGGATTAAACTCAGAGCAAATCGCCTATGCTAAAAAGAATTTCTTCCTTCTTTCTCTTAAACCAATAATCTATGTTGCTAATGTTGCCGATTCCGATTACTCGGATTTGGATAATTGCAAATATTATCAGCAAGTAAAGCAAATTGCCGAAAGCGAAAATGCCCAGTGCATCCCAGTTTCTTGCGAAATTGAATATGAGATTTCTCAAATTCAAGACAAGGCTGAAAGGAAAGAATTCCTTGATTCGCTTGGAACAAATGAATCTGGCTTAGACAAATTGGTCAAAGCCTCATACAAATTGCTTAATCTGTCCACCTTCTTTACATGTGGAAGTGATGAATGTAGGGCTTGGACATTTAAAAATGGCATGTCTGCCCCTGAATGCGCTGGAATCATCCATACCGATTTCCAAAAAGGGTTTATTAAAGCAGAAGTATATGATTTCGAATCCTTAAAGGAATTAGGATCTGAAGCCGCTGTTAAAGAAGCGGGTAAACTAAGGATTGAAGGCAAAGATTACATAATGAAAGATGGGGACTGTGTCTTCTTCAGGTTTAATGTATGAGCAAAATTAGAATTGGCTATGGAGAAGATATTCATAGACTAGTAGAAGGAAGGAAATTAATATTAGGTGGAATAGAAATCCCGTATGAAAAAGGACTTCTAGGACATTCTGATGCTGATTGCTTGCTTCATGCCTTAATGGATTCTTTGCTTGGAGCGATTTCTAAAGGTGACATTGGGTTATATTTCCCTCCTGATGATCCTAAATATGAAGGAGCTTGTTCGAAGGATTTACTTAAGATTGTCTATAAAATGGTTTTGGATGAAGGATATAAGATCAACAATGTAGATTTGACTATCCTGGCCGAAAGCCCAAAACTAAGACCTTATATCGATTCGATGCGAAACTCGATTGGTGAAACATTAGGAATTGATATAAACGATATAAATATCCAGGCTATGACTAACGAAGGATTAGATGATATTGGAAAAGGATTGGCAATAAGAGCCACATCCACTTGTTTATTGGTGAGGAGTAACGATGAATAACGAAACTTTATTGAAACAATTGCTTATTTCTTTCTTCAAGAATAAGAATCTTGATTTAAAAGAAGATGATATCGTCATCGAAAGATGCAAGGAAGTAATCCATGGCGACTATTCTACTAATTCAGCCATGAAATATTGCAAGAAGGTCCAAATGAATCCAAGAGATTTGGCTAATGAAATCTCTAAGTCCTTAACTTCTGACCAAATCGAAAAGATAGAAGTAGCAGGTCCTGGCTTTGTTAACTTCTTTATGAAGAAAGATGCCCTTAAGTCAGTAGTGTCTAAAATTATAAGTGAAGGTGCTTCCTATGGACGTCTTCCATCAAAAGGAAAGAAAATAAATATTGAGTATGTATCTGCTAACCCAACAGGCGATCTCCATTTAGGACATACTAGATGCGCTGCTATTGGGGATGCCATTGCTAATTTATTAGAATGGGCTGGATATGATGTCACACGCGAATATTATGTTAATGACTGTGGCAACCAAGTCGAACACCTTGGCCATTCAATCAGGGCTAGATATCATGAATTATTTGGTGAACCTCTAGATTTGGATGATGATGATTACCATGGACTAGATTTGATTGACATTGCTAAATCTATCAAAGAAGAATTTGGTGATAAATACCTTATTGATAGCCAAGAAAGCCATGATTTCTTCATTAGATATGGTATTGATGCCGAATTGGGGAAAATAAAGAAAGACCTAGCGGATTTCAATGTTAGATTTGATAAATTCTCTTATGAATCCGATATTAGAAAAGGCAATACAATTGAAAATACAATCAAGGAATTAAGTCCATATATCTATGAAAAGGATGGTGCGAAATACCTAAAGACCAGCGCTTTCTTAGATGATAAGGATCGCCCAATTGTTAAAAGCAATGGCCAATATACTTACTTCATGCCAGATATTTGTTACCACTATAACAAGATGAGCCGTGGATTTGATTTATTAATCGATGTACTCGGTGCTGACCATCATGGCTATATAAACAGAATGAAAAGTGCCCTTATGATGAAAGGATATAAAGCAGATTCGCTAGAAGTTGAGCTTGTCCAAGTCGTCAAAGTATTCAAGGATGGCCAAGAAGTAAAGATGAGCAAGCGCACAGGAAAGGCTATTGCCCATAGGGAACTAGTTGCTGAATGCGGAGTTGATGCTGTCAGGTATCTATTCGCCGAAAGAAGCCAAAGTTCCCATCTAGACTTCAATTACAACCTTGCAAAAGAACAATCTTCTGCTAACCCAGTCTTCTATGCTCAATATGCCCATGCTAGATGTGCTTCCTTGCTAAATTTAGGAAGTGATATTGCTCTTGATGAAAAATGTAGCTTACTAAATAGCGAGATTGAATCTAGCATTATGAAGAATTTAGCTGACTTTGGAAGCCAAATAGAAGCAAGTGCTAGAGAAAGAGCTCCATATAAAATGGCCCTATATATCCATAATCTAGCAGGATTGGTGCACGAATATTACGCTTCTACTAGAATTATCGATAGAGAAAATGTAACATTGACAGGCGGAAGATTAGCGCTTATAAAAGCGTGTGAGATTACGCTATCAAATGCATTGTCTCTACTTGGTGTATCTGCACCTTCTAAAATGTAATCGAAAGGAATTTATAAAATGAAAAACGAATCGATGATTGAAACCGCTGCTAAAATATTAGAAGCAGAAGGACACGGACTAGCTTTTTCCGAACTCTGGAAGAAGATTGTTGCCGAACTTGAAATAAGCGAAGAAGAAATCCCAAATAGAATTGGACATTTCTATACCGACTTATCTCTAGATGGAAATTTTGTTGCCCTTACTGATAATGTCTGGGATTTAAGAAAGCGCCATACCTATGACAAGGTTCATATCGATGTCAATGATGTCTATAGCGATGTCAACGAAAGTGACATGGACGAAGTCGACCTAGCCGAAGAAAAAGACTACAACAAATCCGTTGAAGGCCTTGTTGGCGGTGATGCAGCCTCTGAAGAAGAGGAAGAAAATGACGATTCTTCTAACGACAACGAAGCTGCTGAATTAGTTGGAATGGGAAAGAACCCATCCAATGATTATTAATTTAATCTAGTCGCTATTAGCCTCCTTATGGGGGCTTTTTAAGTATATAAAGCATTTTTATTTGTTAATTAATGAAAAAGAAGGTATTCTAATCTACTTCCATATGAATGAGTTAGATTTGATTGAAACAAAAATTAGACAAGCAAAGACAATCGCCATATTCGGGCATTGTTTACCTGATGGGGATTGTTATGGGTGCCAAATTGGTTTAAAAGAGGCCATTGCTTTAAAATACCCAGACAAAAAAGTTATTTGCCTTGGAACTGGATTGCCTAACTTCTATTCTTCTATATCTAATATGGATATAGACAGTGAACCTAGTTATGATTTAGGGATTTTAGTAGATGTATCTTGTTTAAATCGAGTCGAAAGCAAGGCGATAAATAAGTGTAAGGACTGCATTAAATTTGATCATCACTGCAAAAATAAAGTCGGTGAGGAATTCCCATATCTAAGTTATGTAGATGAATCTAGGATTGCCTGTGCAGAGATTATCTATGATTTCTTAATAAAATATGATTATCCAATAAACAAGACATGCGCATCTGCCTTATATTTAGGATTAATCACTGATTCAGGAAAATTCGTATTCTATGGGACTAATGCCCGTTCATTTGAAATCGCTAGGGATTTAATTAAATTAGGTGCAGATCCTGTTTCAATTATCAATATAGCCTTTCATGATAAAGATGAAATTAAAGCCTTTAAACGTTATATGAGGGAAAACGCTAAATCATATAAAGATGTTACATACCTAATAATTAAAAGGAACGAATATCTTTCCTTTGATATTTCATTTGAAGAGGCTTCTTGCCTAGTGAATACAATCGCAGGAATCTATCCTTGTCATTGCTTTGTTTATTTTTGCGAAGATGAAAATGGCAATTATCGAGTAGAACTTAGGTCAAATAAACTTTACCCTGTAATAAAAACAGCTCAGGAATTCGGCGGTGGGGGTCATGAATTTGCTTCTGGGATAACTTTGCATAAAGATAATCTATGTTTTGAAAAAGTCTTGGAGAGTATGGCCTGCTTAAAGAGTATACTTAAATAGAAAGAAGGAATTTATATGTATCAAGAACACCTAAAAGCCATGATTAAGGCTGCTAAAGATGCCGAAATTGTCATTAAGGAAGTCTATGCGACTAATTTTGAAGTCGAGATAAAAGATGATAATTCTCCTGTTACCATCGCGGATAAGAAAGCTGATGCCTTAATTAGGAAAGAATTATCTGCTTTCCCTCATATTGGTTTCCTTACCGAAGAATCAATCGATACAAAAGAAAGACTTGATATGGAAGACATCTGGGTTGTTGACCCAGTTGACGGGACTAAGGAATTTGTTTCTAGGAATGGCGAATTCTGCACGAATATTGCCTTGGTTCATAACCATGAAGTCGTCGTAGGGGTTATTAATGTTCCAATGCTAGATGAGACTTTCTATGCAATAAAAGGCGAAGGGGCATATAAAATATCTAAAGACGGAACCGTTAAAAGGATACATGTCTCTAATAAAGATTTCCCATTACATGCGATTAGATCCATCTCTTTCTTTAATAAAGTAGAAGAAGCCTTCTATCAAAGAAATGCATCTAAGTTTGAAAAAGAAATTACCCCTGTCGGAAGCGCCCTTAAATTCTGCCGTATTGCCGAAGGTGTATATGATTATTTCTATAGGAATTCTAGCGGAACTAAGGAATGGGATGTTGCAGCAGGGGACTTAATATTAACTGAAGCTGGTGGAGTCATGGTCGAACCTAACGGCAAGAAAATGACCTATAACAGGGTTGATGTATATAATAGAAACGGCTATATCCTAGCCAATAAAAAAGAAAATCTATTGATTGGGGAATGAGGCTACTTGGTAGCTTCTTTTTCTTTATTCTCGATATATTGTTGAAGCAAATCGGCAGGAACATCGCTAGTTCTAACTCCAATTACTCCTGGGACTTCTTCCATAAGGATAATTTCAACTCCGGCCGAGATATCATTATCTGCTAAAGAACAGCCTTCGCAGGCTCCTACCATAGCGACATAGACTATCCCGTCCCTATACCCTATATAATCTATATCCCCACCATCGCGTTGGAGGAAGGGACGTACTTTTTCTAATGTAGCTTTTATAGCTTGGATTGTTTCTTCTTCGTTCATACCTGCCTAATTCTAGGAACTTCATATTAAAATTCAACTAATTTGATAATAATTTGCTTACAAAAGGATAAAAAAGAAGTTTGAGAAAATGGTCAAATTTAACGAAAACGTTCATTTTTCTATTAAAAGCACATAAAAAACTACAATTTTTGAAATTTGTATCTTGCTATCTTTTGATTTGAATATACTCTTTGAGTATGGGCAAAGTTGATTATGGTCTAAATAAAGCCAAGCTCAAAATCCTTCTTACCATAATGGATTCAAATAAACTTGGCTACCTACCTTCTACAAAATGCGTCCTTCTTATACTTAAAGGTATATATGAGGGATCACAGTTTGATGAAGTTATTACATTAGGTAGCTTTAAATCATTAGGCAAGAAAGCCTGTGGCATTTATATTAGTCAACTTAAAAGATTAGGTTTAGTTAATGAAACCTATGAGCCTAGACTCGATGAACATTATCTTTATCTAAGCGAAGAGGGTGAAAGGGTTGCACTTGAATTCAAGTCGAAATTCAAAAAAGTCCCTTGCCCAAAGAATTTAGTTAAACCATTGTTTATCAGTAGAAAGTGAGTTTTATGAAAAAAGAATTACCGGTATTTGAATCTTGGCCATTCAAGGTTCCTTCCATCAACGTCGCTATCAAGAAAATTGATAACCTAACAAAGCAACTTAAAGAAGCTAGCAATGCAAAAGAAGCGATACGTGTAGTCAAAATGCACATAAAGTTTTCTGATGCGCTTCAAAATGACATCACCAATATCTCCGTCCATTATAGTATTGATACAAGGAATGAAAGATATAAGAAAGCCACTGAAGTTATTGATAACGGCTTCCCTCGTATCCAGGCTGCCGAACTAGAATTTACTAAGGCCTTCCTTGATTCTCCTTTTAAAGCAGAACTAGAAAATAGATTTGGTTCATTTATCTATAAGATTTTTGAATATCAAATGAAATCCTTCTCTAACGAAGTAGTAGAAGAAGCTATCGAAGAAAACAAATTGATGACTCAATACAGTGCCCTTATTGCTTCATGCAAAGTTAATTTTAGGGGTTCTACCTATAATCTTCCTCAAATGGGTAAATTCATGGAAGATGTCGATAGGGCTACAAGAAAAGAAGCTTCAGAGGCTTATTATTCCTATTTAGAAACTAGAGTAGATGAAATAGAAGAAATATATGACAAGTTAGTTAAGGTACGTACTAGAATGGCCAAAAAGATGGGTTATTCAAATTATGTCGAACTTGCCTATATCAAGATGAATAGATTTGACTACACCAAAGAAGATGTAGCGGCTTATAGGGATGAAATCCAAAAATATGTAACTCCTATTGCTTCTAGAATCATGAAGAAAAAATTTAGGAGAAACAAGATTTATAGGCCAAAGGTATTTGATATGGGTCTATATTTTAAAGAAGGAAACCCAATTCCAAAGGGAACTACTCTTGATAAAATCGAAGCCGCTAGAAAGATGTATGATACCCTTTCAGATGAAACTAGTTTCTTCTTCTCCTATATGGCCGATCATCATGTAATGGATCTAGAAGCTAAAGAAGGAAAGAATAGTGGTGGCTATATGACTTATTTCCCAGTCTATAAGATTCCATTTATTTTCTCTAACTTCAACGGAACTAGTGGGGACGTGGATGTATTAACTCATGAATTTGGTCATTCTTTCCAAGCCTATATGGCAAGGAATATCAAAGTTCCTGAATATAGATCTCCAACTATGGAAAGCTGCGAAATCCATTCAATGTCGATGGAATTCTTTGCAGAACCATATATGGACCTTTTCTTTGATGAACCAGATAAATATCGTTATGTCCATTTAGCAGATTCCATCTCCTTCCTTCCATATGGAGCAACTGTAGATGAATTCCAAGAATGGGTATATCTAAATCCAGCTGCCTCTAAACAAGATAGGGACGCCAAGTGGCATGAACTAGAACTTAAATACACTCCATATAAAGTTGCAACCTATAAAGGCTGCCCATATATGATGGGAGGGCATCGCTGGCTTACCCAAGCCCACATCTTTGAATGTCCATTCTATTATATTGATTATACTTTAGCCCAAGTAATGGCCTTCCAATTCTTTAACCTTGATAGGAAGAATCACGAAAAGGCTTGGTCTACATATCTAAAACTCTGTGCGATGGGTGGAAAATATCCATTTAGGACATTAATCAAGAAATGCCATCTAAAAGACCCATTCAAGCAAGGGTGTATAAAAAAGACCATTACTCCGTTAGTAAAGGTCTTGAAATCTTATAATTTCTAAAGAAACAACAAGGGAGAATTCTACAAGTTATTTCATGATCGATTTCTTTTTTCCCGCAAAAGAAGAAACCCAGGAAGAGATAGCTTTTAGGTCAAAGGCTGCTTGATGCCTTTTTAAGACCCCCTTGTTATTTCCTTGCTACTAGGATGCCACTTTTTAAGTAGAATTTCACTAAAAATTTTTATTGAACTGCTTACAAAAGTGGCTTTTTATCGTTATTTTTCTTCATTTTGCCAATTTTAACATGGCTAAAAAATCTAGTAGTGTAATCTAGAACATTGCAGAAACACTAAAATTCTACAAATTTGCCGATTTTGGCTTTTTTGGCAAAATTTCTTCAATTTTTGTGTCAAAAAGCAAATTAGACATATAAGCCACTTCCTTTAGTAGAGAAACTTTTATCGGTGAAGCAAGGGGTTATAGTTAACGTTCGGCGGTTCGAACCTTTATTACGTTTCTAAGGTACAAAAAAACGAGACCTCAGTCTCGAATCCTTCAAATATTGGTGCCCGGGACCGGACTTGAACCGGTATGAGATCGCTCTCGAGGGATTTTAAGTCCCTTGCGTCTACCATTCCGCCACCCGGGCAGAATGTTTGGTCCCCCGCGCGAGGCTCGAACTCGCGACCCCTTGATTAAAAGTCAAGTGCTCTACCACTGAGCTAGCGGAGGAACTGGTTGGGGTGGCTGGGATCGAACCAGCGTATGAGAGAGTCAAAGTCTCTTGCCTTACCGCTTGGCTACACCCCAATAAACATAGTGGTGGGTGAAGATGGATTTGAACCACCGAACCCGAAGGAGCTGATTTACAGTCAGCCGCGTTTGGCCACTTCGCTATTCACCCATGTTGTTTATTGGCGCGTTAATCCTTAGATGGTGGATGCTGTAGGGTTCGAACCTACGACCCCCGCCTTGTAAGGGCGATGCTCTCCCGCTGAGCTAAGCATCCGCGGGTGTCCGCAAAACGCGCTTGACTAATATATCATTAAGACTAAAGAATAGCAACGCAAAAAAAGAAGAATTTTTTGTTTTTTTTATTTTTCTTGCTCTAGTAGCTTCTTTTAAGGGGGAAAACCACTAAAAAAAGGCCCTTAGTTAGGTGCTCTAACATTTGGGCCTAAGTTAGTTATTATTTTTAGAATCCAGGTTTTCCAAGTAAATGGAACATATTCTTCTTGTATATTTCAACACCAGGTTGGTTAAATGGGTTGACTCCATTTAGATAAGCCGACATAGCGCATGCTCTCATGAAGAAATATAGAAGTTGACCTAAATTCCTTGAATCCATCTTATCGATTTCAATAACGATATTTGGGACTCCTCCATTTTCACTATGGGCAAGAAGAGTTCCTTCCATGGCTTTATTGGAGACAAATTTAAGCGATTTGCCTTCTAGATAATTTAATCCATCAAGATTATCTTCATCGTGAGGGATAATGACTTCTTCATCGTTATTCTTTACATCTAGAACAGTCTCAAACAAGACTTTTGATCCATCTTGGATAAATTGTCCAAGGGAATGTAAATCAGTTGTAAATGTAGCGGAATCTGGAAGCAATCCTGATTTGTCTTTTCCTTCGGATTCTCCATAAAGCTGTTTCCACCATTCACCAAGTTGGACTAGATTTGGTTCATAGCTGACAAACATCTCGACTGGGTAGCCTTTTTCTTTGTATAGATAATGTCTAGCAATGGCATATCTATAGGCTTCGTTAATGCTAGAAGTATCGCATTCATCTTTTCCTAATTTGGCTCCGAGCATAAATTCATCAATATCGATTCCTGCAACGGCCATTGGAAGAAGTCCAACGGCAGTGAATACGCTATAACGTCCACCGACATCATCAGGTAAGACAAATCTCTCATAGCCATATTTCTTGCATAATTCTAGCAATGCGCCTTTTTTGGCATCGGTAGTGGCAAATATAGCCTTAGAAGCATTTTCTTTTCCAATCTGGGCTTCTAGTTGCTCTCTAAGAAGGCGGAATGCAATCGAGGTCTCGGTTGTTGTTCCGGATTTAGAAATTACATTGATAGCGAATTTCTTCCCCTTAAGCATCTTTAATACTTGGGCTACATATTTGCTGGAAAATGTTTGGCCCATGTAGATGATTGGGAAGGAATTTTCCTTAAATAAACCATTGATGGCTTCTATTGCGGCCCTAGCTCCTAAATAGGAACCACCGATACCAGCAACTACTAGGCAATCAAAGTTTTCCCTAATGTATTTAGCATCTTTTTTGATACGTTCGAATTCTTCTTTATCGTATGTGTATGGATAATTAGCCCAACCTAGGAAATCATTTCCTGGTAAGGTCTTTTCATTAATTGCAGTGTTGATTTGAGCGACTTTTTCCTTAAAATCGGCTTCGTTTAGTTTGAAGCCTAAGTGTTCTAGATTAACTTTAATCATTTTCTTTTGCCTCGATATTTGTTAATTCCTCTTTTATCCAAGATGGCCTTGCCTCTTCTAATGCCTTGAAATCAATTTCGCTTTCGTTGATTTTCTTGTGGCGGAAGGTTGCATGTCTTTCGCTTGGAGTCATTTGCTTCAAGGAGACCCTAACACTTTTTGTCTCCTTGTTAACATCAATGACCTTGACATTATAGATACTTCCAATGGTTATGAAAGAGGTAAATGAGCGAATGTAGTTAAAAGATACTTCGCTTATATGTAGCAATCCTGTCCATCCTTCATCAAAAAGGAGGATAGCATAGCTAGAATAGACAGCGACTACAGTCCCAATGGCACATTCGCCTACTTTAGGAAGATATTCATTCATCTATTTAGTCCTCCTTTGATGTATTCGAAATAATTAAGATCGCTAACGTAATTTATTTTAATATTATTTTTGTCTCCTGGAACAATCGCGACGTCTTTTTTAAGTAATTTTACTAAACTAGCATCATCGCTTATTCCTTTCCTTTTATCTCCTTTAAGATGTGCTTTATAAATCAAGCCTAATTCAAAAGTCTGAGGAGTTTGTGCCTCATAGATTTCATTTCTATCCAAATAGGAATTTACTTTGTAATCGTTATTAGAGATAAAAACCGAATTAGGTTCTTTTATAGCAGTCACTGCAGCTTTATTGATTTTGGCGGATTCAACATTTTCCTTAATCATTTCTTGGGTAATATTTGGTCTATCTCCATCTTGAATCAAGACGATTGAATCGGGAGAAAAACCGCTATCGATAAGGAATTTAACGCCTTTATAGGAAGATTCTTGACGAGTCTTTCCTCCTTCAATAACAGCTTTTAGTTTGTTATTTGCATAAGCCTTCCCTATTTCTAGTGTTTTGTTTAGAGTCCCTTTTTTTCCGACAAGAACAATCTCATCGATATAAGGAGAAAGGCCTAATTCTTCAATAGCAAAAGACATTAAAGGACGGTTTAAAGCCAAAACAAATTGTTTTTCTTTTCCAAACCTTTCTCCGGATCCTCCAACAAGGACTAGGGCGATGGTTTTCTTTAATTTTGATTTCATATTAATCTAAGAATGGATTTTGGTTTTCTCTTAATTTAAGGGATTCATTGATTGCAATGCCTTGGATTATTAAGTGTAGTACTTTCTCTAAATCCTTACCTGCACTATAATCGGCAACGCAGGAATAGTTGACTCTACCATCTTCATAAAGCGAAGCGACTCTATCTTCGTTCCCTTTTGGGTAGACTGCAATAGATTTTCCCCCATTATTTTTAACAATAATCATGGATGGGATATCGGTCATTCCATCTCCTATATAAATCATATTGGAGTAGGGGATTCTTCTTTCTGGCTTCTTTTCATTTACGCCGGCATCATCAGTAGCATCATATACCCCTTTAGAAATCCTAAAGAAGTATTGGGTCTTTTGGGTGTAATTGATTGCAAGCTTAGGCCAGATTACTTCCCCACTGACTTTGTCGAAAATATATTCGCATCCGTATATCTGTTTAAATTTATCAGCAATTTGACATCCTTCGACAATTTCTTTGTTTCCAGAAGAGACAAGATAATGCTCTACTCTTACCCCGTGTTCCCTTCCATAATCATTAATCCTATCAAACCAAGTTGTTACACCTGGGAAGAATTTGATAGGCTTGCCACATTCTCTTAAAAAGGCTTTATCCATCTTAATGCCTTTTTCTTTCGCGACTTCTACCATTGTATAAAGGTATGAGAGGATTCTTTCACATCCGGTTTCAGAAGAAAATTTTCCAGTGCGGCCCCAGAATTCCTCCTTGCTCATGCCCATGGCGGGAATAAAGCCAAAATTTTGCATGTCAGTTGTGGCAAGGGTGGAATCAAAGTCATATAAAATTGCACAAATAGGTTTTTTGTTCATATTTCTTCCCTCCATTTCGAATTTATTATAAAGTAGATATTGCCTTAAGGCAATTATGCCGTTGTATCCTTCTAATTAGATTTGGAGTAAAATAGAATACATGCAACCGTATCAAGTAATTCTATTAGTATTGATGTTAATCGTATTCGCCTATATTGCCGCATTTTTATATGTTTTTTCCCATGCGAATGATTTTTCTATCGGCATAAAAAGAAAAAGCGATTCCCTTTCGGTTTTGCTAACTGAAAAGACTTTAGCTCTTTCTAATATTGATAGATTGTTCAAAAATAGCGGGGTCGTGTATTCGAATTCCCAAGATAAAGCAGTCGCCGAGATGAATAATATTAAACTAGATCATCCTAATTATGAAGAATTAATAAAAAGCATTTCTTCAATCAAGAATGTTGAAGGGGTGTTATCTAGTTTATCTATTGATAATCAATGGGTCTTAGTAGATGAAAATATTGGGATAGAAAAAGATAGGGTTATTGATTTAGATAGGAATTTAAGAGCAGGCATTGCTTTATATAATGCCGATGTAATTGCCTATAATTACTGGCTTTCCATTCCTGGATATAGGTTAGCCATGTGTTTAATTGGATATAAAAAGAAGAAAGTCATTTCCTAGAAATTAAGTTCATAATCGACTAGGCCGTCATAGAAATCTTTTTCGTGTGAAACTAATATTACTGCGCCAGGGAAGCGTTCAATCGCCTCAAATAAGGCATCTTTTGCCTTTTGGTCTAGGTGGTTAGTAGGCTCATCTAACATCAAGAAATTGCTTTTCCTTAAAGTCATGATGGCAAATCTAGCTTTAGTAACTTCGCCTCCAGATAGTTCCTTCATCTTCCTTAATGCAAGTTCTTTTCTAACCCCAACCGCGCCTAAAGCGCTTCTAATTTGGGTATTATTTAAATCTGGATATATTGAATGGACATATTCAAATGGAGACATGTTCAAATCCAATTTATCGTCTTGGTCAAAATAATTGATAACTGTTCCATCTAGCCATTTATAAGTCCCTCCTAAAGAAGGAATCTTATTCATGATTGTTTTTAATAAGGTAGTCTTACCAACCCCGTTTTGACCTAATATGGCAATCTTTTCTCCCTTTTTAAGGATAAAAGAAATCGGATCTAATAAAGGCTTTTCATAACCTATTTCAAGCTCATTTACTATTAGAGGTTTTTCTCCGACTTGCTTTGAAAAAGGAAAAGAAAAGAATACACGTCCCTCCTCTTTTCCCGGAGTGGACATGATTTCAAGGTGCTCAAGTCTGGCGCGGTGACTTTTAGCCGCCTTGCTAGAAGTGGCCCTTACTATATGCTTTGCGATGAAATCTTCCTCTTTCTTAATATAACGTTGCTGGGCGTTATAGTTTTTCTCATATTGGATTTTATCTAATTCATGTTGGGTTTTATATTGTTCAAAAGTTCCCTTGTATCTAGTTAACGTCTTGTTTTCTAGACAAAAAACAACCTCTGCGACTTGTTCTAAGAAAGCTTCGTCATGGCTAACTAATAAGAAAGCGCGTGGATAATCTTTTAAAAATGAAGCAAGCCAGGCAACTTGGTTTTGGTCAAGGAAGTTAGTAGGTTCATCCATTATCAAGACATCATGTTCTTCTAGAAGCATCTTGGCTAGATAGGCTTTTTCTCTTTGTCCAGAAGAAAGCAGGTGCAATTCTTTTGACAAATCTTCATCATTAAAGCCTAATCCATTGGTCAATTTACCTACCTTTTCTTGTAGATAATAGAATCCTGAATCAGAAAGGCGGTCTGCGATACGTTGGGCTTTATCTAATAATTTCTCAAAATCAGGCGGACACAAAGCTGCTTTTTCATAAAGGCTTTCCATTTGCTTTTCCAAATCGAATTGTCCCTTATAAACCCCATAAAGATAATCGCTTACCTTCATGTCTTGCTTTACTTTTAGTTGTTGATCTAGATAGGAGTAGGTGACTCCTCCTTCCCAGATTACTTTTCCTTCGTCCGGCTTTAAATCTCCAACTGCGATTGAAAGCAATGTGGATTTACCACATCCATTTACCCCGACTAGGCAAGCATGTTCTCCGCGGTTTAATTTCAAGGATACATTTGAATATAGTTCCTTGTCAGAGTAGTTAAATTTGATATTGTTTAATTCAAGTAAGGCCATAAGCCTACATATATTATCAAACTAATTATCTTTTAGATATTTTTTAAATTTATTTTCTATCCATCAAACAAATCATTATCTATAATATTTTCCGTTTTGGAGGTTTTTTATGGCAACAAAAGAAAAAACTAAATCAAGTGTAAAATTGAGTAGGGCTCATATTTTCTTCCTAGTCGCAGGATTATTGCTATTAGTTCGTTTCTTAGTAAATGGGGGAGTACCTAGTTTAAATGATCCGCTTAAGTTTGTAGTGGGCATATTTGAGCTTATATTAATTATCGGATTCTACGTATTCTTTTTAGTAGGTGCGAAGAGCTGCTCAGGCACATTAAGGGCATTTGCTCCCGCATTGCTATTAATTATCATCGACGGACAATATAGTTCAGTAGCAGGGAACAATGCTGCAAGCAATGTTATTAATAGCATTGCCAAGATGGCATATCTATTAATAATTGTCTGCGGATTCGTATTTTTATTTATCCATCATAAATTAGTCGGCATGGTATTTGCTTATGGTAGCTTTGTCTATGGTTTATTTATCCTAGTTTCCTATATAGTCACCGCGATTATGGATGGGGTAAATGGAACATTCTCTTGGCAAGCAATGCTAGATGCTATGCTTTTATTCTTTGGTTTTGCGTTAGTATTTGCTGGGTCTTATCTAACTACTAAAAACAAAGACTGGAGTATCTAATTAATTCATTCAAAACGAAAGGCACCTAGATAATTCTGGGTGTCTTTTTTATTAATACATGGGTCGCTTATTTTTGATTAGAAATTAAAAATCTTTGTACAGTGTTTAACTTCTTTAGGTTTAAATGCTTGATATTGTTTAAGCCAATTCGTATATAATAAAGATGCTCAACCGAGCAAAATAAAGAGGCCTATTTTGTCCCCCTACATTATGCATTCGGAGCTCTGACTGAGGATAGTTGTTGTTGAAAGCCCACACTGGAGTGGGAATCCTGATACTTGACCAAGAGCCCCACCTCCCGCTTGGAGAGGGTAGCACAGGGCTTCTTTTTCTTTTTATTTTATCGTGGATAGTTTTGCCTTCGCGTATTGGCTAAAACTAAGGTTATTCGCATTATCTTTATTCGAATTAGATAAATGGAATTGGCTAGAGAAAGCATTGAATCTATCAACATCTAAGTATTTATTAGCAAAAGAAATACAATAGGATTCATATCTTTCTTTGTATTCCTTTATGACTGGATATGATTTCGATTTAGATGAATTTTTATCTTCAATAATTAATCTCCATAGCAAAGGGTTAGGTTGTTCTTTATTAGAAGAGCCAAGTTCTTGATGTGTGTAGTTATATGGAATGTTTTCCATATGTATTTCCCAGTCCTTTAATATTCCTAGACACCTATCGAAATCATAAGGAATGAAACTCATCTTGTTTGTCTTGGAATTGAAATAAATATAGTAATTATTTGAATTATTCCTTGAATCGTCAGGATTTCCCATTACCCAGCACATGGCTTGGTATTTTAATATTTGATCTACTTCAATTAATGAATCTAGTGTTGTTTTAAATGTCTCTGCAGCGGATTTATCATCATTAACCGTATTGATTAGGTTTTCTAAAATGCTGTGGTTAGGTTCTTTATCATTAGTTTTTAAATCATAAGAAGGATGATAGTTAGGCGATTCAACTCCGATTTTAGAGATGCTATCTTTAGTTAAAGAAGCAGGACCCATATTTGTATATGTTGATTTATATAGGTTTCCTTTTGCTTCGTCTTTGCTTAAACGTTTTTTAAGGAAGTCTTTATCAATTGTTTCCATTAACTGATAAGTTTGGGTCAAAGTATCGGACTCAGATTTGATATTAACTTTTACAAGATTTACATGTTGGGCAAATATTCCTTCATTAGCAAAAGCATCGTAGGCATATATTTGCTTTGTAAATGTTAGATCGCTTTCTTTATTCCATTTAAGGTCGAATTTTTGTTGATTTGCAAAAAGTCTATTTTTCCTTTTGCTACGTTCTTCTTTATCTTCCCAAGAACGAACATAATAATCGTTATCGCTAGAATCATCAAAAGTTTGTTTCAAAGACAATTTTAAATGAATGGGTGCTCTAAATTTACCATTTTCATCAACAAAATTTTCATTCCTAGATGAATTTCCCTTCATTCTTGCACCGACTTCATCGAATGTATAAATTCTCCCATTTAAATTAACTTCCATCTTACATGGGTGATACATTTCTTTTTTATATTCATCAGAAGAATACTTGGCTAATTTATATATGGCTTGATTTGTAAAATCTAAGTTTATCTCGACTTTAGAGGTCGGATTAAAAATCTCTTCGTATAATTCTTCTTGGGTCTTGCCCTCTTCTAAAACGGAAGAAGAGACATTTGAAGTTGTAGAACTGTCTTTACTGGAATCTTTTTCCTCGTTAGAACTACTGATTCCAAGGGTAAACGAACAACTACATACTCCAAATATTGATACAGCCCCTAAAGATATTAGTAATTTTTTCATATAATTTTTCCTTTATTTGATTTGGTTAAAATAATATAGGTTATGATTAATTTTTTCTATAATTTATACCCAAAATAAACCCTTCCGGTTTCAATTGAAGCATTTAGTTTCTTATAGAATTCGATTGAAGAAGTGTTCCAATCAAGGCAACTCCATTCCATTTCTGTATATCCTTCATCTTTAATTAATTTAGAAAGCTGATAGAAAAATTCTTTTCCTAATCCTTGATGACGATATTCAGGCTTTATAAATAAATCTTCTAAATGTACTTTTGCCTTTCCTGAAAAAGAAGAAAAGATTGGATAATAAATCGCATAACCTAATGGATTACCTTCATTATTTTCTGCAATAATGGCAGTGGCTATATGTCTTTTAAATAACATGTATTCAAGATCTTCAATTGAAGCAGTCATGTCGTTTGGCCTTTTTTCATAGGAAGCCAATCCATTTATTAATTCATATAGTAATGTAATGTCTTTTTCGCTTGTTTTTCTTATCTTTAAATTTGTTTGTTCCATTGCTTTATGTTCCTAGAAGTTTTAGTTGTTTTACTTTTTCTTAATCGTATTTTCTGTGGGTTCCCACGTTTTTTACGATTAGAGAACTTTAAGAAGATAATTTCTAAATCCAGTTTATGCTTATAAAGTAACATTTATAAGTTGTTTTTAAATAAAAATCGCACATTTCAGTGCGATTAGTATCAATTTTGGTGCGGGAGATGAGACTTGAACTCACACCGGTTTCCCGATACGCCCCTCAAACGTACGCGTCTACCATTCCGCCACTCCCGCGGCAAGAGAGATTATAGTGATAGATACTCTCTTTTGCAAATACTTTATTAAGCAAAGGACGGGAAGAACATGCACGCCATAAGGAAATATATCAATAATGTCGTGACATCCATGACAGTTGTTAATAGAGGTTGGGCTAATAAAGCTGGGTCTTTTTTAATCGCAGCAGCACCCATGCATAATAATGTTCCGATTATTTTGGAAACTGAAATCGCTGCAAACATTGTAACGGATACTAAAGCAGAGAAGGTCAAGGCATGTATTGCAAATTCTCCAGCAAGAGGACCTTTAAAGGCATTTCCGTTCCAGATTGTATAATTGCTAAAATCGTAATTGACTCCATTTGGATCGCCGACTTGGCCAAGGCTAACTATTCCAGTATATTGTTCAAGAGTAATCCAAACAAAGGCGAACAAAGCAACAAAAGCAGCGATAAGAACTGAACTTCTGAACTCTTTCCAAAGTACTTTTAGTGTCTCTTTTGGGGTGAATTCTTTCATGGCAAGGCTTCTAATCATCATACCGGTAGTTTGTCCTCCGGCGTTTCCACCTGTATCCATTAAAGTAGGTACAAAGGAAATTAGAATTGGAAGGTGGGTGAATATAGTTTGTAGTTCAAGCCTATTTAGTACCATGGTAGTAAATGTGCCTAATATTAATAAGACAATAATCCAAGGGAAACACTTCTTGGCGTTTTCCCATATTTTCATTTCCATATAAGGCTTTTCGGTTGGCTCCATGTTGGTCATACGGGCAAAGTCTTCATTGGATTCTTCAGTCATGACATCGACAGCGTCATCGATAGTAATGACACCGACTAGCCTTTGATCTTCGTTTAATACAGCAAGGGCATTTAAGTCATAACGTCTAAACATTTGACCAACTTCTTCTTGGTCGGTATTAGTAGAAACAGAAACAACGTCCTGATTCATTATTTCATTTAGTTTTTGATCAGGGGTAGCAAATATTAAATCATCAAGGTCAACAGTTCCGACAAAATGTCTAGAAGAGTTCCTAACAAATATTGTATAGACAGTTTCGGCATCTTTCCCTCTCGCTCTTATTTCTTTCATGGCAGAGGATACAGTAGTGGTATCTAGGAATTCTAGATATTCGGTGGTCATGATTGAACCAGCCGTGTCATCTTGGTAATTTAGCAAGGTATTGATGTCTTTTCTCATGTCCTTGTCTGCAGCTTTTAATACTCTTGATGCTAGATTTGCAGGCATATCACCTACTGTATCGGCAACGTCATCGGCAGACTGGGCGTTAATTAAAGGGACTAGTTCCTTATCAGTCATTGTCTTGATAAGGTTTTCTTTGCTTTCTTGGCTTAGATCATCAAAGAAATCTGCTGTATAAGATGATTCGACATTTCTAAAAATATAGATAAGTTCGCTTGGCTCTAATTCATCGGCAGCTTCAGCAATATCGATATTAGGGACACGCTTAAAAACATCGCGAAGCCCTGATCGATTTTTTTCTCTAATGAGAGTTTGTAGTTCTTCTGTTGTAATTTCCGCTACGGTAACGGAAGTATTTTTTTCATTATTTTCGTTTTCCTTCATATCAAGGCTCCTCCTTTACCGAAATAGGATACCTTATTTATCCATTTTTGGTTAGAAAAAAAAGATATTCTTTTTGTTTTTTCTTTTCTAATTTAGGGAAATTATCTCGAAAAGATAAAAAATAGAACTATAATTGAACCGTTAATTGGAGATTTTATTTATTTATGGAAAAACAAATCTTAGTCGAAACTAGTGCACGTCACATCCATTTAGACCAAAAAGCCTTTGATTATCTAATGGATGCCAAAGAAGGCGAACATGCCGTCTTAAACAAAAAGAAGGATTTATCCCAACCTGGGCAATATGCTTCTGATGTCAAACTCAATTTAGTCGGCCCAGTCAATCCAAAAACTGGCAAGCCAAGAGTCATCAATGGAGTTACTATCCTTGGACCTTTAAGGAATCTAAACCAAATCGAATTATCCGCTACAGATGCAAGAACATTAGGCGTAGCCGCTCCTATTAGACTTTCTGGAGATGTCAAAGGTAGTGGGGCTGTTACTATTGTTAACCCTGCAAATGGCAAAGAATTGCATCTAGAAGAAGGTGTCATCGTTGCTAAGCGTCATATCCACATGACTCCGGAAGATGCCAAGGAATTCAATGTTCAAGATGGTGAATCCGTCATGGTTTATGTCAAGACCCCAGAAAGAGAAACTATTTTTGGTGATACCATTGTCCGTGTTTCCCCAAAATTCTCTCTTGCCATGCATATTGATACCGATGAAAGCAATGCCGCTAATGCTAGTGGATTAGTCTATGGCACCTTAGTTGGATTTGCTTCTAACTGTGGATGCGATGATGGTCACTGTTGCCATGAAGGCGAAGAACACCATTGCTGCTGCCACGAGGATAAATAATGACTTATACCTATAAGCCAGAAAATGTCTGCTCAAGGCAATTTGATTTCGAAATCGAAGATGGCGTCATTAAATCCTTTGTCGCTACTTATGGATGCAATGGAAACCTTCAAGGAATCGGCTCCTTATTAAAGGGAATGAAAGTTGAAGACGCTATCGCTAAATTAGAAGGAATAAAATGCAGGGGTTCTAGAGGTGGAGAGACTTCTTGCCCTGACCAAATTTCTAGAGCCTTAAAAGCATATTTAGCAAAATAAATTATTACAGGCCGTTATTGTTATGATGATAGCGGTCTTTTTCTTTATGTTTAAGCTAGTTTTTAAAATCTAGGCTTGTTTAGTCTTACTAATGAATATAAACTTATGCCACTGACGAAAGCCAGGCATCAAGAAGCGCCTATAACTAGCTAACCATGGCGCTAGCAACTCCGCTATAGCGGTAAGTGCTTGCTAGTAGCCTCTCCCCCTAGAGGAACGATGTCTGGAGGAAACTATAATAGTCTTCCACCTAGCGGGGAGGATTTTTGTTGGGGAAGGATAAAAATATGAAAAACGAGTTTCTTTTTACTAGCGAGTCTGTTTCCGAAGGACATCCAGACAAAGTTTGCGACCAAATTGCTGATGCAATTCTAGATGAATGCCTAAGAATTGATAAATATGCCCATGTAGCATGTGAAGTTTTTGCAACCAAGGAATTTGTCCTAATTGGAGGAGAAATTACTATTAATTCAAGTGTAGTCCCTAATTATGAAAAGATTGCTAGGGATACATTACGCAAAATTGGCTATACATCTCCTGAAATTGGGATTGGGGCGGATACATGCAAGATTGAAATACGTGTAAATACTCAATCTAGCGATATTGCGATGGGCGTTAAGCATGAAGATACCTTAAACATGGGTGCTGGCGACCAAGGGATAATGTTTGGCTATGCGACAAACGAATCCGAAGGTTATATGCCTCTTCCTCTTACTATTGCCCATAAATTGGTAAGAACTGCCACAAACCTAAGAAAAGAAGGCAAGTTTAAGCATGCTAGACCTGATATGAAATCACAGGTAACCATCGATTATACTGATCCAAATAACATCAGGATAAAGACTATATTGATGTCAATTCAGCATGATGAAACTACCGATTTAGCTGCATTTAAGAAATATGTCCATGACGAGATAATGGTTCCGGTTGCCACTTCCTTTAATCTAAATACCGATTTTGACTATCTAATTAATCCAACTGGAAGATTTGTAATTGGTGGACCTTTAGGTGATACAGGATTAACCGGAAGGAAATTAATTGTTGATACATATGGGGGATCTTCCAGGCATGGTGGAGGAGCTTTCTCTGGAAAAGACCCATCCAAAGTCGATAGAAGTGCTTCTTATTACGCTAGATATATTGCTAAAAACCTTGTTGCGGCAGGGGCTGCTTCTAGATTAGAAGTCCAACTTAGCTATGCAATTGGAGTTGCTAAACCAATGTCATTATCTTTATCTACATTTGGGACTAGCCATTATGATGATGAAGATATACTAAGGGCAATCGAGACTTATTTCGATGCTAGACCAGGCGCGATTATCTCTTCTTTCAAATTAAATGAGCCAACTTGGAGATATGCCGATATCTGTAATTATGGGGTATTCGGACGTCCAGATATTGATTTGCCTTGGGAAAGATTAGACAAAGTTGAAGAATTAAAGAAATTTTTCTCAAATTGCAAATCCCATTAAAAATATCGATATAATGCTTCTTTTTATATAAAAGAAAAATCTACATTTGGTTAAAAAATGTATAAAGTTTTCATTTTGGTATTTGAAGTTATGAAATTTAATTTAAAATAATGGTGTAAGCCCTTAGGAGGGGCAGATATTATGAAATACCAAATAATTGGAAAGAACATCGATGTCACCGATTCTATTCACGCCGACATCGAAAAGAAGTTGTCCAGGATGGACAAATACTTTGCTAATCCTAGCGAAGTAACTTGCCGCGCTGTAGTTAGAAGCTACAATGTCGGTGCCAAAGTGGAAATTACCATTTTCACCAAGGGAATGGATTTCCGTGCAGAGGTAAGGGATAACGATCTATACGCCGCGGTCGACCTTGCTGTTGATAAACTTGAAGGCCAAATGAGAAAACTAAAGACCAGGATGGAAAAGACAAAAGAATCCGAATCTTTAGGAAAAGCCCTTGCTTTTGAAAACTTTATCCAAGATGAAGATGATGATGAAGAAGTTGTAAGAACCAAATCCATCTATCTTGATCCAATGACTCTAGATGAAGCCATTACTAGAATGGAAGCCTTAGGACACTCATTCTTCCTATATTTAGATGAAGATGATGACGAAGTCTCTGTTGCCTATAAGCGTCTTGATGGCGGATATGGTGTCATCCAGGCCGAAAACAAATTGAAATAGATTAGTTAAGCTACTTTGCTATTTCGCCGGCGGAGTAGCTTTTTCTTTTTCTCTAAATACATTTAGAGTATAGTATCAAGGCATGATCAAAGTAATCGCGACTGATTTAGACGGAACCTTATTCTATCCAAAGAAAAGATTAAGGCTAATACCTAAGAAAAACAAAGAATTCCTCACCAGGTTTGCTTCTAATGGAGGCAAGGTAGTAGTTGTTAGCTCCAGGGGTTTTAATTTTGCTTCTAAATTAGAGAAGAAATGCCCATTTAATCTTGATTGGATTGGCAACGATGGAACATTTATCAAAATAGGAGGGAAGGTAATTGAAGAATCTTTCTTTGATTCTACTAAATTAAAATCCCTTGTTTCCTATTTACGTCTAAATTATGACCCGGGATTAATCTTGCTTTCTTCCAAAACGCGTCCAATTGTCATGACTAGGACTAGGGTCAATCACATCACCAACTTTGTCTATTTCTTATATGAAGCCTTCCAAGGCGTCTATAGGGAACCATTTGTTAGGAGTGACCATGTCTTCTATAACGAGATTGAAAAAGGCGAGACGAATAAAATAATGGTCTTGATTGGTCTAACTAAGAAGAAAAAAGAATTAGCGGAAGTCCTTACTAAGGAATTGGCTGAAAAGTTCGCTGATTTCGAATTTACTTGGCTTAACCAGTTTATTGAAATCACCCCAAAGGGGTGCTCAAAAGCCTCAGGAGTGAGAAAATACCTTGACTATTTAGGATATTCCTCACAAAATGTATTAGTTATCGGTGATTCTGGCAACGACGCGCCGATGTTTGACGAATTTCACGAGAATAGTTATTGTATGTCACATTCTCCAAATAGCGTTAAAATAAGAGCCAAGCATGTCGTTGACCATGTTTATGACCTAGAAAAGGTGCTATACCCATTGGAGGATAGTTCCAAAACTAATAAAGAAGGAAAAAATAAATGAATCAAATTAGTGAAGTACTTACCACATTGCTACATTATAACGTAGCGGTCAGGGACACACTTGAGTATTGCCTCAAGAAAGAAACATTCGATACCAAATTATTCGAAGAAAAGAAGCGTTCCATCCTTGTAGAAGTTGATCAACATACTCCTTTAAAGGATATTATCGATCATTCTGGCGAAAATGGAGAAAAGTTAGAAAAGGCCATCCGTGATTTCTATGCTGAAGTTTATGGCGATAATTCTACCATATTGAAGCTTGCTGATGACGGACTAAGGGTTGACCATAACCAACACTTAGCTATCTATAAGCACGTATTGCCAATACATGAAAACATTACTTCCATGATTAATGGAATCCTTAATGATGGACATAGCAAGAATCTTGATGTTGCTGAAGCCGAAAAAGTTGCCAAGGCCGAGGATGCTATGTATCGTGGGGTTGCTTTCTTGACTTTAGTAAATGACTTAAATCGTTTGTTCAATGAATATAACCAAGCTAGAAACGAAGCCAAAGGAGCCGAATCTCCAGCTAGCAAATTCATTGGAAATGATATCCAAACCGTCATTGGAAACATCAATTTTGTCCGTGGCCAAGCCAAAGAGACCGATGCTGTTTATAAAAACATGGAAGACAAGATTGTTGCCTTAATGGAAATGATGACTGGAAGAAGAGACCTCCCAGCTGGAAAGAAATTCCCAGATGTCATGAGAGAAGCTTCTGAAACCATCAATCTTTATGTCCGTGATTGCGAAGCAACTTTCCGTGCTTGCTACCCACAATTAATCAACGGTTTACTAGAACAAGTCAAGCTTGATAACGAAGCTGCTGCTAAAGCTAAAGAAAGCGAAGTAAAATCCGCTTAATTAAAAGAGGCTAATTAATATGAGCAAATCAAATTCGAAAATCAAAACAAAGGAAATAGTAGTCTATACGATTGCTTCTTTCATTGCCTTTGTCGGTCTATTCTTTTTAATTCTTGGGATAGTAGGGGAACATCTTCCTGTTGTCTATTCTGATAACTGGATCTTATATTCGGAAGCGATTTGGCTCACCCCATGGTCCCATATGGGATATAGATATTGGGGCATGATTCTATTAGGCGTCGGGGCTTTGATTGGAGTATTCTTCCTTGCCTATTTTGCAAAAGAAGGCGACAAAGATGCTGAAAGAGCCTTGCGTAGGGCCCAACGTCTTGGAAAAGAAGTTCCAACTGAAGTTGAAGAAGTAAAATAAATATAGAATTATTAAGGGACTTGCTTAACGGCAAGTCCTTTTTAATTATGGAAACATTCGATAAAATCAATATAATTTTTACTAAGGACGTCTTTACTAAGGACGTCCTTAGTAACTTCCTAAAACCTTGTTCTTAATTTCTCAACTTTTACAAAATAAAATGAAAAAAGGACGGAAAGTGTAGTAACCATCGT
>CABQKC010000011.1 GCA_902464635.1 uncultured Caryophanales bacterium
ATATTACAAAAGGGTTTGCTTTCTTTATCACCAATTTGGTGTGCTGCTAGAAAAAGTTTTGTTCTAATGCTTTCTCTTCTTCTTTTTTGCTTAATTAAAGTGTAACCTTTATTTATATAAAGAGATTGATTATGGAAACAACATTACAAGATACATTACAATTCGCTGAATTATTTGGTTCAATGGTAGCCTTTGTCGAGGATAAGGAAATTGAATATGATTTGCCTACTTCGATGGAAATATCTACCTTTCTAGCTGCTGTCGCATTTTTAAAAGATATTGATGATGACAAGGCTTTCCTTGCTATAAGTAATGAAATTGCTAGGGCTATTGTTAAAGGAGAGTTCTATTTGGATAATGAAACAATCATCAAGAAAGATGAAGATACATACTTTGTCGATTTCGTTTCTTATCTTCTTTCTACTATAAATGCTGAATCATTTGCTACTACAGTTGATAAAGAATTAATGAAATTAGTTTCTTCTGCCACTAAGAAAGGTTATGAAGAAAGAGATGAAGCACGTATGGGCCTATGCGAATCCATATTCAAAAGGGGTGATGATGAATTTGATATGGCTCCTATCTATGATGATGCTTCTAATGTCTTGAAAGGCTTTAATTCGTAATGGTAACAAAATCAAAGAATTCTTCATCCACCCTTATGTATTTGCTTGATGGAAAGATTGGGCAAGGTTTTTATAATGAAATTTCAGATAATGTAAAAAAGGGCAGTGGAGAATTATTTAAGGATAGCCTTAGAAGATATTTCATCTATTTTGCTGAATCGATATCTTCCTCAGTTATTGCACCTAAATTAAGTTCGGTTGAATTTATCGATATTATTTCTTATCTTTGCTTTTATATTGGTCAATATCCTGAACTATTTGGCAGGATGAAAGCGTATTTTGATGACGAAGAATATTATTCATTTAATGTAGGCATTAAGTTATTTAATGATTTTATTGAAAGAATGTGCAAGGCCTTGGATGAGCCTAGGCTTTCTAAGTTCTATCTTCGCTTGAATGTTGATGACGATATTAAACCAGTTGTTGATAAGAAATACCTTTTTGATATGGAAGTATTCTTTTCTTCTCCTTCAATTGGTAAGCTGATTAATGAAGATACCGTATCTAGCAAGGTCAATATCTATATAAAGAACATAAGTGATAAGAAATCTGTCTTCTCTTTGACTTTGTTTGATTATGTAAATAATGCAAAATCATCCCCGATAATTGTTAATCCAAAAGGGGATAAGGTTATTAAATCTCTTTCAGTTGATATTCCTTATTCTTCCTTGCTTCCTAATGGCTTGGCTCGACTTGGATTATTATGTGAAACCAAGACGCATATAGTGGATATTAAAGACAAAAAGAAGAATCTAAAACTTGAATACAATAAGGTTGAACTTAAGATTTCTCCTTACTTAAGAATTGTAAAATAACTACATGGATCAACTAGATTTAGCAAAATCTCTTTTAAATTTATCTTCTTCCTGTTTAGGATGTATTTCTCCTAAATGCGAATCTTTTTGTCGTTCAGGCATTCCTTATAAGACGATTAACATGTTAATTAAGGAAGGAAAAATAAAAGAGGCTAGCGAACTCCTATATGATTTTAATCCATTCCCTGAACTTACTTTAGCTTTATGTGATTGTTCTAGCGGGGCTAAAGGGAATTGCATCAAAAGGAAAATAAATGAACCCATTGATACAAAAGAAATAGAAAGGCTTCTTTCTTCTTGTCCATTCCCTTACATAAATCCTATAAAAAACAACAAGAAAGTAGCTATTATTGGTAGTGGGCCTGCCGGATGTAGTTTGGCTTATCAATTAATTAAAAAGGGATATGAAGTTACTATATTCGAAAAGAATAAACAAATAGGTGGTGCGATTTTTAATTACATCCCTAGATTTAGATTTGATATGTCTATATTAGATTTAGTTAAATCTAAATTAGATAAATTGGGTGTTAAATTCGTCTTTTCTTATTATTGTGATAAAGACAAACTAGACCAATTAAAGAAAGAATATGATTATGTCTATCTTTGCATTGGTAATAATTTATCACGTCAAATACCTTATTCTTCTTCTAGAATAATCTATGGCTTAGATTTACTTAACAAGACGATAAATAATTCAATTAGTTTTGATAAAGAAGATTCCTTTGTTGTTTATGGTGGCGGTAATGTGGCTTTTGATTGCGCGAACCTCTTATTAAAACAAGGACATAAAGTAACTCTTTTATATAGAAGAGATTTTGCTTCCATGCCTGCTAATAAAGAAGAAATTGATTTAGCCATTTCAAACGGAATCTCTTTTGTTTTTACTTCAGTTATAGATGATATAGAAGAAGATAAGGACAACTTAATAATAAAAACGATTAAGACGAAACTAGGAGAAGTTAAAAATGGCCGTGCTAGTTTTGAGAATACGACTATAAAAGGTGAAACATTAATTGGCTCATACCTAATTACATGTATTGGCCAAAAAAGTGACTACGATTTATATAAAATAGCTAACCCATGCAGGCAAATAGAAGAGAATGTCTTCCTTTGTGGCGATTATTTTCATGGTTCAAAAACCATTGGCGAGGCCATCAAAGATGCCAAAATTGCCTCTTCCTTAATTGATTAAAATAATATATTTTAACTTTTGGAAAAATTATAGTATTTCTTTCTTGTAGAAATGCTATATTTATTTTGACAAAGGAGTGGGTTATGGGAACTGTAATGGAAGCGAAAAACTTGTGTAAATCCTTTGGTCAAGGGGAAGGTAAAGTCGACGCGATTAGAAATGTTAATTTCAAGATAGAGCAAGGCGAACTTACTATTATTCTTGGACCTTCTGGAGCAGGTAAATCAACTTTATTGAATCTTATCGGCGGAATGGATTCCGCTACTTCTGGATCTTTAATTGTCAAAGGTGAGGATTTATCTAAATTTAATCAAAAACAACTAGGCGATTATAGACGTAATTACATTGGATTTGTTTTCCAGTTCTATAACTTGATGCCTAATTTGACTGCTAAAGAAAATGTTGAATTAGCAACCGAACTTAAAAAAGATGCCCTCTCTGTAGATAAGACTTTGGAAGCTGTTGGGTTAGGTAAAAGATTTAACAATTTCCCATCCCAATTATCCGGAGGTGAACAGCAAAGAGTATCTGTAGCTAGGGCTATTGCTAAAAATCCAGATATTATTCTTTGTGATGAACCTACGGGCGCGCTTGATTATGAAACAGGCAAAGAGATTTTAAAGTTGCTAAGTTCCTGCGCGAAAAACCAAAAGAAAACCGTAATTATTGTTACCCATAATAGTGCTTTAAAAGACATGGGCGATCATCTTCTTAGAATTAAAAATGGAGAGATTGTCTTAGATGAACATAACCCAAATCCGGTGGATATAGAAAGTATAGAGTGGTGATATGTCTAGTTTTGGTAAAACAATAGGGAGAACTTTGCTTTCTAATAAAGGAAGATTCTTGGCAAATTTCATTATTTGCCTTCTTTCCGTTGCTATTTCTAGCGGGTTAGGCATGTTGACTCCTTTTTTTACCGATGCTTTTGCTAAAAACTATAGCGAGACTACTCCTGATTTAACTATCAAATGCAAATCAGAGTCAGGATTTTCTAACGAAGATATAGACAAAATCAAATCATATTCAGAAGTGAAAGAAATAAATCCATTCATGTCATATGATTCAAAAAATGGCGATGAATATTATAGATGTTATTTTCTTCCATTTAGCAAGGGCTCCTCTAAATTAGGGCTTCCTAAATTAAAAGAAGGAGAAGAGGAACTTTTTAACCTTGCCGAATGTTATTCGATTGAATCTTCCTTAAATAGAAAAAATTTAAAAATAGGGGATAAGATATCTATTAATGAACTTTCTTCTTTTGGGGATGTCGAGGTTGTCGGGATTGTCGAAAGCGACCTTTATACTAGCGTTGCTAAAGAAAGAGCGTGGCTAGAAGATGAAAGCGAAGAGGAATATGTATCTGCTATTTTGTATTTTGATTCAGCTAAATTCCCTATATCTTTAATTACTTCTGATGTCTATGTAAGGCTAAATATTAATCACGATTATTTCTCTTTTAGTTATGAAAACGAAGTTGCCAAGATAAAAAAGAAGATACTTTCAGATTTTGGTGAAGATAACGTCTCTATTTTGACTATGGAAGAAAACACTGGCTTCAAACTCTTTAGCGAATATAGCCAAAAGGTAAGCAAATTATCATATATATTCCCTATCTTCTTCGTTGGGGTATGTGGATTAATCAATTTGATTACCATCTCTAGGTTAATGAAAGATGAAAGAAAAGAGATAGGATGTTATTTCTCTTTAGGGGTTAGCAGGAAGAAGATTATATTTAAGTTCTGCCTTTTCTCAGTCTTATCTTCTGGATTAGGTTGCTTAGTAGGTTATTTATTAGGAGCCCCTTTCCTCCCTTATGTAGTAAGAAAGGCTTATGAAGACGTATTTAAACTAGGATCTTTTCATTTGACGATGTTTAGCCTTGCTGGCGTTTTGATTGCAGTTGGTATTACCTTTGCCTCATTACTAATTACCCTTTATATATCTTATTTATATTTAAAGGAAGAACCTGCTGATTTATTAAAAGATGTTTCTCCTAAACCTGGCAAGAAGATCCTATTAGAAAGGATTACTTGGCTTTGGAATAAGATTTCATTTTCTTGGAAATCAAGTTTCAGGAATATATTTAGGCAAAAGAAAAATCTTATTCTAACTTTATTCTCAACTTGCCTTTCAACTGGCTTGTTATTACTTGGATTTGGATTAAACGATGCGAGTATTGCGTTAAAAAACGATGAACTTTTTGCAAATGTCGCTTCTTCTATGGGTTCGATTTCTGCAGTAATTATTCTATTTGCCATAGCTATTTCGATAACTGTTATTTATTCTTTGGCCAATATGAATATCGAGGATAGAAAAAGAGAGATCGCAACTTTAAAAGTTCTAGGTTACAGGGATTTTGAATGCTCCATGTATTGCTTTAGGGAACTTGTATTTATTTGTATGACTGGCGCAGTTTTATCTCTTCCTTTAGCAGCAGGCTTCCTTGCTTGGCTATTTACTTTCCTAGGATTTGGGACAATTGGAGATGTGCAATGGTATTCTTACTTAGCTTCCATCCTTATGGTATTTATATCTGTTTTCATTGTTAATTCCCTTTTGTATCGTCACATTAAAAACATAGACATGAATGGGTCTTTGAAATCCGTTGATTAACCAACATACTTTTTTACCGATTGAACAATGTTTTGTTCATTTATCTAAATCGTTTTAAATTTGTCAAAAAACCTAACTTGGTTTTCATTTCGTTCTATAATAGATTTGAAGCATTGGAGGAATTGTTATTATGTCTTATCGCTTCTGTTTAAACCCTGTTAGCTATCACGGATTCAATGCTATTGAAAATATTGCCGTCGAAGCTAAAACCCATCATTTCAAAAAGGCCTTAGTTGTCACTGATGAATCTTTAGTCAAGTTCCACGTTGTCGACCATGTCCTAAAAGTTCTTGATAATGCAAATCTTGCTTATGAAGTATTTGATCAAGTAAAGCCAAACCCAACCATCAAAAACGTTCAAGATGGTGTTGCTGCTTTTAAAAATGCCGAAGCCGATTATATTGTTGCTGTCGGTGGCGGATCCTCTATGGATACTGCTAAAGCCATTGGTATCATCATTGCTAACCCAGAACATGCTGATGTTAGATCTCTTGAAGGTGCTATTGAAACCCAAAACCCATCTATGCCTATAATTGCTGTTCCAACAACTGCTGGAACCGCTGCCGAAGTTACCATCAACTATGTTATAACCGATGAAGAAAAGCATCGTAAATTCGTCTGTGTCGATCCTCATGACCTTCCAATCATCGCTGTTGTCGATCCACTTATGATGGAAACTATGCCAGCTAAATTAACAGCCGCCACTGGTATGGATGCCTTAACCCACGCTATTGAAGGCTATATTACCAAAGGTGCTTGGGAATTATCTGATATGTTCCATATCGAAGCTATCCGCATCATTTCCCATAATATCGAAGCTGCCTGCAGGAATGAAAAGAAAGGTAGAGAAGAAATGGCGCTTGGACAATATGTCGCTGGTATGGGATTCTCTAATGTCGGATTAGGTATGGTTCACTCCATGGCCCACCCATTATCTGCTTTCTATGATACCCCACACGGTGTTGCTTGCTCTATCCTTCTTCCTACCGGCATGAAATATAATGCTCCATATTCTGGCGAAAAGTATCGTGAAATCGCTAGAGCAATGGGCGTAAAGGGTGTTGATTCCATGACCCAAGAAGAATATAGGAAAGCCGCTATCGATGCTGTCCAAAATCTTTCTATCGCCGTTGGAATTCCAGCCAACTTAAAAGGAATTGTCAAAGAAGAAGATTTATCCTTCCTTGCCGATTCCGCTATGGCTGATGCCTGTATGCCAGGCAATCCAGCCCCAATAACCAAAGAAGATGTCATCGCTCTTTATAAGAGTTTGATGTAATTTATTCTCTTTAGCCGCCATTATTAACTTAGTGGCGGTTTTCTTTTTGCAAATATTTAGCACTCAACCCTTGCGAGTGCCAAAAAATGTATTATAGTAAATATAGCCATTGAGTTGGCGAAAGGAGAAAGAAACATATGAATATGCAAGAACAAGGTCCAATAGACTATGCTTCCGATCCTAATGTATTGGAAAAATTCGGCCGTAATGTAAATGATGCGGTCAGAGATGGAAAACTTGATCCAGTCATCGGTAGAGATGATGAGATCAGGAAAGTCGTCCAAGTTCTTTCTAGAAAAACTAAGAATAACGTAATTTTGCTAGGTGAACCTGGCGTTGGTAAAACTGCGATTGTTGAAGGTTTGGCTGAAAGAATAGTCAAAAACGATGTACCGACTTCTCTTCAAGGGAAGGAAGTATATGAGCTCGATATGGGCGCTCTAGTTGCTGGGGCTAAATATAGGGGCGAATTTGAGGAAAGGTTAAAAGCTGTCCTTAATAAAATAAAAGAATCCAATGGAAAGATTATTCTTTTCATCGATGAAATCCACCTTATTGTCGGCGCTGGTAAATCTGATGGGGCCCTAGATGCTTCTAATATGCTAAAACCAATGCTAGCAAGAGGAGAAATCGATTGTATTGGCGCTACTACCTTAAATGAATATAGAGAATATATTGAAAAAGATAGGGCTCTAGAACGTAGATTTCAGCCTGTCATGGTTGGCGAGCCGACTGTTGCTGATACCATTTCTATCCTTCGTGGATTAAAGGAAAGGTTTGAATCCTTCCATGGGGTTAGGATTACCGATGGGGCTCTAGTTGCAGCTGCTACTTTATCTAATAGATATATAACCAATAGGTTTTTGCCTGATAAGGCTATAGATTTACTTGATGAAGCCTGTGCTTCTATTAAAGTCGAAATCGAATCAATGCCTACTGAACTTGATGAAGCTAATAGGAAAATAAGGCAACTTGAAATCGAAAAGGTCGCATTGGAGAAAGAAAAAGATGATTCTTCAAAGACTAGATTAGCGTCTTTGAATAATGATTTAACTTCCTTGAAAGTCCAATTTGATTCTCTTTCTAAGAAATGGAAAGAAGAAAAAGAAGGCATCAACGAGGCTAAAGAGATTAAGAAAGAACTAGAAAAAGCCAAATTTGATCTAGGGGTCAAGTTCTCTGAAGGGAATTACCAAGAAGCCTCTAAACTTCAATATCAAGTAATTCCATCATTAGAGAGCAAACTTACTTCATTAACTAAAGAAGGCTCTTCCGACCGCCTAGTTAACGAAATCGTTGATGAGGAAGAGATTTCTAAGATTGTATCTAGAATGACTGGAATTCCTACTTCTTCGCTTAATAAAGGCGATAGAGAAAAGGTTCTAGACCTCAAAAATGTTTTGGCTAAACGTGTTATTGGACAAGATAGTGCGATTAGCCTAGTCTATAATGCAATCCTTCGTCAGAGAGCAGGTATTAAAAATCCTAATAGGCCAATTGGTTCATTCTTGTTCCTAGGTCCTACTGGGGTTGGTAAGACTGAGGTTTCAAAAGCCTTGGCAGAAGCTTTATTCGATGATGAAAATGATATCATTAGAATTGATATGTCTGAATATATGGAACGTTATAGCGTTTCACGTTTAATAGGTGCTCCTCCAGGATATGTTGGCTATGAAGAAGGTGGCCAATTAACTGAAAAAGTTAGGAGAAATCCTTATTCCATAGTCCTATTTGATGAAATCGAAAAAGCCAATCCTGAAGTATTTAACCTCTTATTGCAGGTTCTAGATGAAGGAAGACTAACCGATTCTCAAGGTAGATTAGTTGACTTTAAGAATACGGTCATCATCATGACTTCTAACCTTGGATCTGAATATATCCTTGATGGACACAAAGACATGGTCGAGAAACTGCTTCATACAACCTTTAAGCCAGAATTCCTTAATAGAATTGATGAAATTGTCTATTTCAATCCATTAAGCAAGGAAACTCAACGCTTAATCGTCAAGAAGATGTTAAACGAACTTCAAGAAAGGCTAAAGGAACAATATTATTCAGTAGATTTTGATGAATCGATTACCGATTATGTCCTAGATTCTGCTTACAATACCGAATTTGGAGCACGTCCACTTAAGAGATTTATCCAAGATCAAATTGAAACCTATATCGCTTCTAGGATCGTCGAAGGCAACTTATCTACTAAGAAAGCCTATTTGATGAAACTTGAAAATCAAAAGCTCGAATTAATAGAGAAATAACCATCCAAAAATAGCTATCGAAATTAAATTCGGTGGCTATTTTTTTATCCTTTTTACTTTGGCTGGATTAGTGAAATATTTATTGTTTGGTGAAGTCTTGAACTTGGTTGTAGGAAGTAATAAAGAGGCTTCTAGCAAAGGATTAAGTACGCTAGTAAGAAAAGATGAGCGACTTGTATATGGAGTTAATTTAGCTATTTCTTGCCTAGATTTAGCAGAATCAAAACATAAGGATAATATATCGTTATCGTATTCTCTGTTACCCTTGCTTATTTTCTTATAATCAAGTTTGTAAATAGGTCCTTTTATTTCCTCTTTGATTTCATTTTCCTCTTCGTTTTTCATTGAAGTAAATATAAATTCAAACTTTTGATAACCAGATTTTAGTAAAGGATATATTGACGAATTTTCATCTTTATAATTATCAATGATTTTTTCAAATGGATTAGCAAAATCTATTGGATAAATATTAGACAAAATATTACAAATTAAATAATTTCTGCTGCTGAGTTTTACCTTGCTTAGATAAGGCAAAATAAATTCTCCTTCATTGGCTATATCTCCATTTGAACCAATTGAGATATGGTTAGAAAAGATATTAATATTGATTATATTTTCTTCATCAAGGTAACTTCTTTTGGCTAAAGTTAGCAAAATGGCGTTTATTATGGCGTCTTTTTTATATGGGCAAGACGGGCTATCTAATTGAATGTAACTATCGATAAAAGAGTAGCAAAAATCATATAAAGATACGATGTTTCCTTTATTTTTTGCCATCGATAACAATTCGTCATCTCTAGTTTCTTCTCCTGAATAAATATGTCCAACAGCCTTTAAGGAAGGATAACTAGAATCGTTTGAAAAGAAATAAAGGCCATAAGTTAGCTCGTCATTTGATCCTAGCAAAGACATCTCAGAGGCTGTTTCTTTTGAGAAATTAATCTCCTTGTTTGCCCATTTTTTACTTAGTTCAGTAAATAACAAATCATTATATTTGATAGATGTTAATTCATTGTCAAAGTATTTAGACGATCTTTGCTTTAGGTACATCGAAAGTTCTGCTTTGGACATTGGATAATAAATTAGATTTTTCTTTGTTAAAATCGAAGTTTTGTTGCTTCCATCGACATATAAAGTAATTGATTTAGAAGGTATGATTTGAATTAGCGTTATTACTTTATCAGGCCTTCCGTTAACCATTTCTTCTTTAATGTTAATCGTGGGAACTGGAGTTAAACGAAGCTTAATTTGGGTTTGAACCGAGTCAATGATTTTATTGGATTCAAGTCTATCTATTCCGTTAAGTTTTGTTTTGCTCTCACCACCTAGAACAATGTACCCTCCATTTCCGTTTGAAAGGTAGCCAATAGCTTTTACAATGTTTTCTACCCCTTTCTCACTCACGTGATATTTGAATTCTATAGGTAGAGTCGTTGAATTGATTAAATAAGAAATGCTTTCAATATTTTCCATGCCTAATATTTTAAATTCTAAAGTAATATTTATCAAGAATGTGTATATCTTTACGGCTGTACGATTTCAATAGTAACGTTAAAATCAAATAAAAAATTAACTTGTCTTTCTATATTGCTGTTAGGCAGTACGGCTGTACGCGAAACTGAAACTAATCTAAAGCTATTCTCTATTTCAACCTATTTTCATTCTTTATTTTCCTTATAGATAGAAAGATCTTGTTATTTTTTAGGCTTTAAAAACTAGACACTTTTTTAGTTTGTGTTTAAATTGCTTTATTAAATGATTAATATTTGTCTATGATTGATGAAGCGCTATTAGAAAAGGCTTATCCGAGTAGGCCTAGAAAAATATTTATTCCTTGGGCTATTATTTTTACCATTTTCTTATTGGCTACCGTTTTTGCCAAATTTATGTTGCCTGGCATTCCTAGCCTTCTAGAAAAGATCAACATTGGGGAGTTCACTATGCCGTGGCTAGAAGCTCCAATTTCCATGGTTGATTTTATTGCTGTTTATGGTTGCCCTTTGCTTTTAATATTGACAACTTTGCTTACTGGATTTTTGACAATTTCTTTGTCGCTTAGAAAGTGGTGGTATCACCTTGTTAACACTCTTATAGTTATTTGCTTATTAGCTTTCTCGCTTTCATTTACTTATAACGTTTTTGGAGAGTGGCTATTAAAGGAAAATGCACCTGCTCAATTGGGCGAGATTTCTAAGATGGTTTTTGATATAGGTTTCTATGCCTGTCTTGGTGTTTCTGCCTTTGCTCTTTTACTTTGCTATTTTGATAACTACATAACTCCTAAAAAATATAAAGCCATATATAAAAGACTTAAGTTAGTAAAAAATAGGCAAACCACAAAGGCCGAGAAGAAATATGTGGTCAAGAAATTCAATAAGCTCTATAAAAAGAAAAAGTATTCTGAAATTCTTCTTCTATTATTTGAATTTGAGTTTGATGTAAATAATACTGAATCAATCACTCCAGATGCCTATGAAGTAATGAAAAAAGATATTTTAGACCGCGCACGCATCATAAGAGGTAAGGAACTTGATGCTTTATATTCTTCTTCATCCTATCTTGCTTTGCGTCAAGAAAGAAAGATATTAATTGATAAGCAAAATGGTATGTCCTCACCTTCTATTTCTCCCGTGGCTACTTCTAGCGAAGCTAAAGTTGAAATTATAAATGATTCTAACTCAAAGAAAGATGAAGTAGTTGAAATGACTCCTCCGACCTTGAGCAAAAAAGAGCTTAAGGCTGCAAAAAAAGCCGAAAAGAAGGCTCTAAAAGAGGCTGAAAAAGAAAAGAAAAGGAATGAAAAGGCCAACAAGAAAGATGATTTGATTGTTGAGAATCCAGAAATCATTCCTGCTGAATTAGACCCTACAAATAACGAAACAAAGTAATTGGTTAGGCTGTGTGTCTAACCTTTTCTTTTAGCCAAATAAAAACCGCGTATATTTCAACGCGGCCAATAGGTCATAAATGACTTATTTCAAGAGCTCTTCTAGTTTATCGACTAATTCATTCATTCTATCGACAACGGCTAGATATGGCTCTTTCTTAGTTAAATCTACATTAGCTTCTTTAACTTGTTCGACTGGATATTCGCTTCCACCAGACTTTAATAAGTTAATGTAATTATCGAAGGCATTTGGTTCGTTATTTTTAACTCTTTGATAAATTAACATTGAAGAGGTGAAACTAGTTGCGTATTGGTAGACATAGAAAGGAGTGTAGAAGAGGTGTGGGATATAGGCCCAAACAAGATTTTTATATTTTTCTTCTTTGATGTCGATTCCATAGTAGAGCGAATATAATTCTTCCATCTTTGCGCATAAGACTTCGTAATTGATTGGTTCGCCTTTTTCTGCTAAAGAGGCAATCTCGTATTCAAATTGTCCGAATAGGGTTTGCCTATAGAAGGTAGAAGCGATTTCATCAATAGATTTTTGTAATAGATAAATCTTGTCTTCTTTGCTTAAGGAAGGATCTTTTAGGAGATAATCCAATAAGTTATGTTCATTGAAGGTAGAAACAATTTCAGCAACGAAAATAGTGTAGTCTTGCTTTAATGTTGGCTGAGCCTCTTCGCTATAAAGAGTATGGATGGAGTGACCAGATTCGTGGGCTAAGGTAAAGCAATCTCCTAAATCACCGTTCCAGTTAAGGAGAATGAATGGATGGAAGTCATATCCTCCATTAGAATAGGCTCCGCTTCTTTTTCCAAGCTTTGGATTAACATCGACAAAGCCATCTTTTAATACCTCGTGAGCTTTTTCTTGGAAATCGGTTGGGAAGCGTTCGATTGATTTGAAGAATAGTTCCTTTCCTTCTTCGTAACTATATTTCTTATCGCTAGTAGCTAATTGAAGGAATCTGTCGTATGAACGATGCTTAGTTAATCCTAGGGCTTTCCTTCTTAATTCATAATACTTCTTAAGTGGGGCAGTGTTAGAAGAAACGACATTTACTAGATTCATGAATACTTCTTCTGGAATTCTAGAATTAGTAAGATGAGAGGCTAATATAGATTTATAACCTCTAGATTTGACATCTGCTAATTGGTCTTGGAGGACTAGGTTATAGATCTCTCCATAAGTATTCTTGTGTTCAAAGTAGAACTTATATAAAGCCTCGAATATAGCTTGTCTATCTTCTTCGCAGGCTGACTTTTCAATCAAAGAAGACCAATTAGACATGGTGACTTCGACTTCTTCTCCGTTTTTAAGTTTTGCAGTGCTATTTTTTCTATCAGCTACAGTTAATTGGCTATATAAAGTTCCGCCAATTCCTCTAATCGCATTGAAAGAAGATAATAATTCTTCTTTTTCTTTGCTTAATACATATTCGCTTTGGTCAAATAGTTTTCTAAAGCTAAATGAATATTCTTCAAATTCTTTGTTTTCTTTAACAAAGTTTTCAAGTTTTTCTCTTCCTAAAGATAATAATTCGGGTGATTCAAAGCTAGTTGCAGCGTCTAAATCATTCATAGCTAGTTGAGCCTTTGCTAGATTTGATGCGTTTTTGACATTAGTTTTATCTAGGTCAGAAGCCATCTCGGCATAGAAATAAAGTCTAACGAAATCTAAATTAGATTTCTTTTCTAGTCTTAAAAAAGCTTTTAAGTCTTCTTCGTTAGATAGCTTTCCTTTATAAGAAGCTAATTCATCTTTGTATTTTTTGAAATTTTCAAGAGCTGCATCAAATTCTTCTTGGCTCTTGAAGAAATAAGTTAAATCCCAATTTTGTCTTGCCATTTGTTAATTTGCCTTTCTAAACATGTAAATTATCATCCTTTTCTAAGAAAAGACAACAAAAGTAATAAATAGTGTATATAATTGCCTTTATGAAAAAACAATTATTAATTTTAGCATCTACTTGCCTTCTGCTAGCTTCTTGTAATGAGGCTCAATCTAGTTCTTCTAGCCAAGATAGCGAACCCATTGATGCATCTTCTGAGGTTTCTAGCAAAGTTACAACGACTGAAACTCCTATAGATTCTAGTGAAGATCCTTCTATTTCATCATCTACAAGTGAATCGGATAGTTATTTTATTGAAATACTTCCGACTTCAATCGAAGCGACTTCATCTCAACAATACTTAATTGATTATAATTTCTCGGTTTTTGATGCCTTGAATAAAGAATACAAATTCTTTGGAACTGGCATTCAAAGAGGTGGTGGAGACCATGCGAATACAATTCAATGCAGTGGGAAGGAAACTGCAACCCGTCCATACGGGGCTATATCTTCTTTAGAACCTTTAAAAGGAACTGCAAGAATTACTCAACTTGATACATATGAATATACAGGAACCCCTATTTTTGAAGTAGGAGGTGTGACGGTTGAAACTGAACCAACTAAAGCTGATGGCAAAATAACATATACATTCCCAGTTGATGGAATATTCTCATTTAGAGTTAATCCAGGATATGCTGTCTATCTATATTCTTTAGAATTCTTTAATTAATAAACGTATCAATAAAGACTTTATCCAAAATGGAGCATTCTGATTTAAGGGATGCTTCTTTTTGCTTCCAGAACAAGGAAGCTAGATTAAGTTTTTCTTTGTTATATTCATCTTTTTCGTTGCTATCATAAGTAGAAATCATGCCAAACAAATATTTGCTAGCCTGTTCAATCCCATATACTTTGAATTTATCCATTTCGAATAAATCCATTACTCTTTCTAGATTGAGCAAGAAAACATTTAATGCAGTTATTGGTATATCCCAAGTAACATCTTCGAATAGATAATTTATGTTTTTTAAAGCGACTTTTGCGCCGAATCTAGTTAAAAGTGACATATGTTTATCTGCTAATACATTAAGGGTTTTATTACTTGTAAATGTATATTTATAACCCTTGTGATCGCCTAATATTTTGGTTGCGTCTAGATAACCTGTTTCTATGTTTTTAACTATTTCATCATGCTTAAAAGAAAGCATTTTTCCATAGACCGAAGAAGGTCTAATTAAAGTTACATTTGGCAATGATAGGTATTCTTGCTTTTGGGCGGTTGGGAATGATTCTAGTAAGACTGCTATAACTTTATCTGCCCCTAAAGAGAAGCAATAATCTACTGGCAAATTATTTTTCCATCCACCGTCTGCATATCTATTCTTTCCAATGTTATAGATTGGGAAAGCAGGGAAGCAACTTGCTGATGCGATTAAATAATCAGGAACCTTTCCTTTTGGCAAATCATTCAGCAATATATCTTGCTCAGCAAAGCCAGGATATTTAGTAACAACAACACCGACTTTAGTATCAAGGTGTTTGAAATCCATTGGACCTATTGTCTTTTTTACTAATTTGATCAAAGGAGTAATATCTGCCCCTCCATTTTTAATATATGCCCTTACTAGTTTTTGGAACTTGCTATCTCTTTTTATAGAAAAGTTCTCTAGTAAAGTTTCATCAATATCTAAGCCACCTTTAATGACATCTTCGACAGTGATGTTTCTCCAAAGGTTTTCCGCAACTTCAAAACTAGATGTTGCAATCATTGCGGCATTTAAAGCCCCGATTGATGTGCCGGTAATTACATCAAATTTATATTTATTTTCGTGCAAGTAGCGGTGTATTCCTTGCTCATAGGCCCCAAAGGCCCCTCCGCCACATAAAGATAATCCAAGTTTCATAATGGAAGTATAACAAATAATTATTGATTATCAAAAAAAGAAGCACCTAGCTTCTCTTCTTTATGTTTTTGGCAAGTATGAATATTATTTGGAGAGGGATTCCTACAAACAAGATATACCAAATCGATTCAGGTGGCTGCTTGACGAATTGGAAGAAGAATACAAAGGATAAAATAAGACTCCACATTGAACTAGATGCCAAAATAGTTGTCCATAATCCAGAGTGATAGAAGAAGTGAGTCTCTAGAGTTAAAACAAATAACGTGCAAGGAAGCGTCCACATGAACACTGACCAATCTAGATCAGGCTTCTTTCCTCCCATTGGAATAAAGTAACTTGAAAAGAAGATACACATGGCAATGATAATGGCAACCATGACTGTCATCCCCATGATTATAGGTCTATTTGGATCGCCTTTTTGTTCTTTTGGAGTTAAGGCTTCTATAGCTTCTTCTTCGGTTTTTTCACTTACTAAATAATCTAGGGTCACTCCATAGAAGGAGCAGAAATCCATCAAAATATCAACGCTAGGAAGGGCATAACCCAATTCCCATTTTGATATAGATTTATCACTATAATGAATTAAAGAGGCTAATTCGGACTGAGTTAATCCTTTAGTTTTTCTAAGGTTAGCAAGGTTTTTTCCAACAATGGTTGCAAGATTATCCATGCCAAAATTTTAAAATAGGAAAATTTATAAATCAATTTTTTGAATTAAATTTTATCTTTAGTAGTTCTTAACGACGGCATCGCTAGTAGCGGCGTTTGCCTTTTCTTCAAAGTAATTAAAATAATCAACTACAGGCCTATTCCCTTTTTTAATAGAAGTGCCTTTCCAACTGGTGACAACATTCATTGAATGATTATTGTCCCAAACGGCTTCATAATTTCCGCTAGAGACATTATCCAATGTTAATGAGAATGTTGCCTTTAATAAACCACGTACTAGAGGGATTTTTCCAGAAGCGGAATATAAAGTTTTCTTATTGTCGTTTAATGTTCTTCCATTAATATTGGCTTCAAGATTTCCAACCATGTTGGTATTTGCTAATTTCCCTAAATCTATTCCAATGGAGAATGTTGGATTCTTTAACGAATCTGGATTAGAAGCATTGATATTAGATGAATATTTCTTTAATACGTCTTCTGCGTGTATAGCAGCAATAGCAGCATCGCTAGTAGAAGTGACGCTATTCATAATTTTATCATCCATTCCAAGCATATTCCCTAGGAGATAACCCATCATATTATCGGCAAAAACTTCTCCGCTAATTTTTCCTTCGTATAGAATGTTTTCCCAAGGCCAATTGTTATCATCCCATCTTTGATAATAGACTGTGCCTTTGCTATTTTCTCCATTTGTATGGTAATAGAAATAAGTAAATCTATCGCCTCCGCTGGCTTTGGTATTCAGGTTTACCAGCATACCCATTTCTAATCCACCTATAACTTTGACCTCGGCACCTCTTAAGGATATGTAGAAATCAAAACTAATTGGTAAGGCATCGATTATGCCGAATTTAACACTAGCAGTACCTTTTAGATGATAAGTAGAAGTGTAATTAGTAGCTTCATTGCTTCCTAAAGTAATCGAATCAAGCATGAATTCTAGAAGGGTTTTAATTGAAGAATAATCGGTGAATTTTGATTTTCCTTCACTTGCAAAATTCCTTTGTAACTCAGTATCACTGACATTGCTTGAAATGGAAGATATCTCTAAATGTACCTTTTTGTTTTTGCTTGGATCACCGTTAGAGAAATTAAATGTTGAATCGATTTGTATGGCGTTTATCGTTCCGTAATTAATCTTGCTATTTCCTTCTTCATCAAAAGTTTCCTGTTTATTATCAAAGAAGAGTTTTATTACTAAATCTTCTGTATTCAAAAGGATGTCTTTTTTAATAACAAAGGTGGCTTCATTCTCGTTAATCGATGCACCCCCCTTGTCTTTTAAGACAGAAGTAGCTAATAATTCAAGATATTTACCATCACTTAATAACTTGATAATTCCAACATTAGAAACGATGTTAAATAGATTAGTCAAACGTTCAAATCTAGGGTCTGTAGAACCCAATAAAGTAGATAACGTAGACATTAGTCCATTAAGGGAATGGATGGAGAATGCTGCTTTTATAGGGGTGGTGTTGGATGGATCTTTTCTATTGGTAGCTTTTCCATCGTTGCTTTTTGGATCGATTTTATTTTTGGAATTATATTCAACTAGCATTGAATTTACGTTTGTTTCCAAAGCAGAAGATAAATCGCTTTCACCTTCTTTTTCTTTTCCTTCGACGTCGATTTTCAGTTGATGGTCATTGATAAATTTTTCTTTTCTATCAACTATGTTTAAAACTCCTGAACCCATTGCTTGCTTTAAATCAAAAGCAAAATCAGCATCAAAGGTAAAACCTTGTTCAGTTAACCCATATGTTTCTTCTAGATGAGTTGAAGCGTAGGATTCTGTATATACTGAAGAAGTTCCTTCATCTAATACATAGCCTTTTAATTTCATTTTACTTCTATTGGTATTAGAGAAATTAAGGAAAGAATCTGCGATAGGTTCAAGATGATATAATTCAACGAATTTATCTTTATTTTCTAGACTAGATAATTCAAATCCATCAAGATATATATTTCCTTCTAATGTAAAGGATGCGAATTTAGCTTTATTAAATCCGATTTTTAATAATGCTAAAGAAGCAGGTGTCCTAGATAAAGATAAAGATATGGTTCCAACATTTTCAGTCCCGGAAATCATTGATAGATTTAATTCCATATCTATTTGGTTTGGACTGGACTTCAAAGAAGTTATAAAGGTTAAGAAATCATCATATCTATTTTCTTTTATCCCAATCATGATAGGTGAGTTAATGACTGCGTCTATTGCATCTTTTATAGCCCCTAAGGAAGTAAGGATACCGCTACTAGATGTATCTAAGTTTTCACCAGGCTTTTCGCTTTTGCTAGAGAAGGCATCTTTGATGTTTTTTATCAATCTATCTAGAACCGGTTTATTTGTTTTAGCCTGTAAGATATTATTGAAATTGATATAGAGGTTATCATTATTTTTCTCGATTGCTATTTCTTGACCTTTGCCATTACATTCAAAAATAGCTTTGGCAAACATGTCATTTAATATATTGCTTGAGAAGTCGATATCACCCCTAAAGGAGATATAGGCTGTTTCATTAATTTCAGGACGAGAGAAAGAAGTGCTGGTACCAGGAATCTCTTCTTCGTAATGAGTTAACTTAAGCTTTGATTCATCACTTCTTATGGTGAACTTCTTTTTGTTAGCAATATAGGCGATGTCTTTTATGAGCTCTAATGAATCTTCTAATTCTTGGTATTCGGCTTCATTTGATGGGGCAAAAATCGATATGCCTTCGTTTTTTAATGAGCAATTCAATTTAACGGAGGCTTTATCGTTTATTTTGTATTCGTCTTCTCCTAGACAAGGTAAATCTAGTCCAGAGAAAATATTATCGTTATCCCCCCTTAATCCTATTGGGACAATCTTATCTCCTAAAGGTAAATTCCATTTGTAATAAGTAGGAGAAATAGAAGTGTCGATATATTCAAGTTCATCAAGAGATGAAATAATCGCACCTATATCTAATTTGGTGTTGCCTTGATCTAGATTAATTGAATTATCAATGCCTAATATGGATAAGACTTCATCTAAAACAAAAGACAATTTGCCATATTTATAGATATATGTCCCTCCGGTAGAGGCATCGACTTTCTCCTTGCCATCTTCTTTTACGGTATATTCATCAAGATTGACCCTATATTTAAAATCAGTACTTGCTGGGTTGTCTTTATTTTCTAAATCTAGATAAAGATAAGAAGAAGTCTTTGTTATGCTAGCCTGTCTAGATTTTCCTCTATATTCGATAGGCAAATTTAAGGAAATAGATAACCCGTTGAGTGATAATGCTTCAATTTTGAGTTTGATTTCAGCGTTATTGAAATAGACTTTATTATTATCTCTACCTAGGTTTAGATAGCCATTATTAACTATAAAACTAACCCCATCTAATAAAGATTCTTCAAACGTTTTCTTGATCTTTTCTTTGTCAAAACTAACTTCGCTAGAAGTAGTGGTAGATGTTGTTTTTTCAGATGGGGTAGAGGCGTTATTTTTAGTAGCTTCAACTTGATAAGCGCATGAAGAAAATAATAAAGGAAGCAACGTCAATAAAGGCATTGCTCCCCTAGTCTTTAATAATTTTGTAAGACTAAATTTCTTCATATTGCTTTTAAATTCAATTAGACAGAAGCTTTAACGTAGTAGTTACCAGGAGTCAAAGCGCCATCGTTTTCATTATATTGTTTGTAGTAATTGTCTTTTGCTAAGACAAATGGATTTTCCTTTCCGTTGCTAGCTTCATAAGTTGGACTATAGATGGATTTGAATTTATTGCCTTCAATTTCCCAGGCATTTGAATAGACACCTGTATCAGAGATGTTATTTAATTTAGCATCGAGTTTGATAGAACAGACTTTTAATTCTCCTCCAAGGCTAATGCTAGCACTTAAGGCTAATCTAGAAATAGCTTTCCCATTATTGCCATCTAAATCAGCGCAGGTAACATCTAATTTAGTCTCGCCAAAGAATGGAAGATGAGTTAAGGCATTTAGATCAAGATTTAATGAATGGGTGTTGTTATTTACTTCATATCCTCCAATTACATCTTCAATGTGAATGACTTTTGAAGTTATAGGATTGGAAGGAGTTTCCGTGGTGGTTGCGGTATTGCCATTTTCTTCTTTTTGTTCGAAGAAAGTTTCGTTAACGCCGATTAGGTATTTAAGTATCCATTCACCCATGTTGGAGAAGAAGTTATCTCCAGAGATGGTAACTGAATCGGTTACGTTCCTAATAGCGCCATAAGAAGAATTTCTTGTCATGGTTACAAATCCTTTTGGATTATAGCCATCAGCATAATAATAAAGAGCAACATCCCTGGCACCGCTATATTCAGCATCACGGAAATATGGCATTCCTTCTGGAGCGTTTATGCCTTTGATAACTGGAAGGTTATCTAGTGTGGCATATAACATTGTTTGAGCGCCTCTAACCTTAGCAACTAGGTTTACTCTTAAAGCTGTGAATTCATATTTGCCTAAGACAATAGAAACATCAGCGTCGAATGAATAAGTAGAAGTATTGTAATTATCTTTTGCCCCAATCATGGTAGTGGCAACCCCATATGAGAGCATATCGATTAGGTTATTTAAGTTGATGACCTTATCGGAATTTAATATTTCAACACAATCTAGATAAGAAGTTTTATCCGCTTCATTTAGGGAGGTCTTTTCTAGTCCTATAGTAACTTCGAACTTAGTGACTTCTCCACTAGTGATGGTCATGGATTTAAATCTAGGATTATTTTCACCAGTTGGAGTGGTTTCATATTGGACTTTGATAGTAGCCTTGCCCCTTAATCCAAGCGAATCACCATTGACTATAAATTCATTGGCGGTTCCATTTCCAGAAGTAAAATCAGCTTTTTCTAGGACTTTGGTATCTAATAAATCAAAATATTTACCATTGGTTATAGAACTTAATAAGGAAGAAGAAGATTCGTTAGAGAAACAAGAGAATAGTCTATTGAATCTATCGTCTTTTATTCCGATGGATTTATTTTCATCATCAGTTTGGTCGATATTGAATGTATCCATGATGTCTTTTAAGGAATTCATCATGGAAGTAGTGGATAAGGTTGCGACTAACCCGGTTGATTTTGGATTGGTACGTTTTTCAAGTTCGGAAGAAGATTCATTAGCGGATGAATACTTGATGTTAACTGAATCAATTCCATTAGCGGCATCGTTTTGATTTAAATCCATCTTTATTGAATGGTCATTTAGATAAGAAGAATTATGTTCAACTCCTTTGATGTCCATTCCGACTTTCATATCGTTAGCATCAACAGCGACTTTTCCATCAAATACGAAACCCGTGTAGTTATTTCCGACTACATCTTTCTTGCTTTCGTCTTTAATGGATCCACTTAAATTAATTAGTGCTTGTTTAGAAGAAACTATAGATGATATTTGCTCACTCAAGCCTACTAAATGGGTTAGTTCTTGATATTTAGAAGCTTCTTCAAGAGTTGGAACATCATACATTGATCTATCAACTTCTAATGCTCCGTTTAAAGTAAAGGATGCGAATTCAATATTTTCAAAAGTTATCTTGGCTAATGATGGCTTGACTCCATCGATGACAGTTCTATCTAAGACGATTTTGATTTTTCCATTAATTCCAGCAGGCTCTAGATTTAACGTCATCCAAATCTTGTTATCGCTATTCTTGAATTCTTCTAGCATGTCTAGAGCCCAGTCATAACGCTTTTGCTCAATGCCATTAGCTAATCCGCTATTGGTGACTGCATCAATAGAAGCAGAGATTGCTCTTTTAGTTGTCTTGATTTGTTTAGTGGTGGTTTCTCCGCCATTCATTCCATCAATAGCATTTTTGATATTTGAATACACGGTATCAATGGTTGTCTTATTTGTTTTAGCTTTTAAAGCGGTATTTAAACCGAGGTAGAAATCATCTGCGTTTTCTAATTTCTTTACTTCTAGGGTTTGACTTGCTTTGTCTTTGGTAGAAGTTAAGACATTGTCTTCTTTAACATATTTCCCAATATTTAAGGAAGCCCCGATGCTATTTAGGCTATATTTAGAGAAATCAACGTCAGCATCTAAATCAATATAGGCTTTTTCTTCTTGGGCTTGTTTTTCAGTTACATATAAAGAAGCTTCTCTGCCCTCGCTAGATCTTCCTAAATCTAGATTCATCTTTAATCCGAACTTAGGAACAGCGACTAGGCTTGCTACTTCTTTAAATAAATCGAGGGAGTTATATATTTCTCTATAAGAAAGTGCTTCATATTTCGGATGAACCCAGTCAATATTAGCTTCGCTTCCTGAATAAACAGAAGCGGAAATCTTTAATTTAGTTTCGCTATTGATTGCAAATTCTTCTTGATTATCGGTATATGTATTTCCGTTATCTAAAGAGACTTTTGCAGGGAAATCAACTTTTGCAAGGTTATATTGCTTATCAGTTGCTAATCCAATTTTATAAGTATCATTTCCAACTGGAAGCTCAAGCAAATAATATGGGTTATCATTATATTTGCCTTCTTTCATATTGTTGAAAGCATCTAATATTGCATCAGTATCCATACTAGATTCGCTAGATGAATTTTCAGTATTGGTGTTTCCTTCACTAGAAGAATCTCCGCCAATTATAGTAGAGAAAGAAGGGAAATTTATCTTTCCATGAAGTCCGCTATCATCGGCAGTCAAAATATTAAGTATAGTATCTACTACATATGAGAAATCACCATAGTTATAGATAACTTCACCGCCAGTAGTTGGGTCGTTACTATCCTTTCCTCCATATTCAGAAGGGGTTTTGGTTGCTAGGTTTACTTTATATCTAAAGTTATAATTTCTAGCAGCGTCATCGATATTTCCTTCATCATCATTAGAGATATCAAAATATGCGTAGTCTTCAATTTTGTCTAATGCCAAAGAACGAGTCTTTCCGCAATAATTAACAGGGGCATTTACTTTTAAATTTATGCCTTTGATTATTTGTTTTGTATCGATGCTGGATAAAGCTAAATCGACTTTTGCATTATCAAATGTCAATTTGTTTTCGCTATCGGAATTAAAGGAAACATAACCATTATCGACATTTAGCCTTAATCCTTCTCCTGTAACTTCTGCTAATAAGTTTTGGATGAGTTTTCCTCTTCCATCATTATTGTCGCCAGTATCTGGGATATCTGGAGTTATATCAGTTCCGTTATCATCAGGAGTGATGGTTTCATGCTTTGCAGGAATGAATAGATAGGTTGCACCGGCAGTTATACCAAAAAATGCAAGGCTCATTAATCCTGTAGCTATGCCCCTTCTAATTCTTATAGCGGCTTTTTCGACGCCGTTAACATTTCTTTTAAATTGATCCATTTTTCAACACTCCCTATTTAGTGATTGAGTAATCTATCTTTTCGGTTAAATCAGGAATTTTGTATTCTTGATTTGTGAAATAGTAAGTAGTCATTTCTGCCTTACATGTGGCAGGGAACGGTACGGAAGCCATAGTGGCGGTATAGCTTTCTATGTTCTTCATCGAAATAAGCTTTAAATCCTTATCAACCATTGCAGTTAAATGGCAATAGGTGAAGTTTGGGAATGAACTTAGATTCGAGATGTTTTTCATTTGCTTTTGGTATCTATAAACACCTGGCATATAGGACGTACCACTTGAAGTAGCTTTGACATCCATCTCAATTTCGATTCTATATCCGTTATCTTCTTTATAAATTCCTGTCGGAGCATTTTCATATCCTGGGGTATTTACATTTTCTTTTGCGATGGTGGATGGCAATACAACATAAACCAACCCTTCGCTAATTTTTCTACCCATCATTGAGGAATATTCTTCATTGGTCATTTCTTTCTTTGGATGATTTTCATAATCGTCTTTTTCGCCCCAATAAGTGGTAGTGGTGTCACCACTTTGATACATTCTGTTGTGAATGGAAACAATTCCTAACGAATTTGATTCCTCAAAATACTCATCTCCATTTTTTATGGCACAGCTTTGAATTTCCTGGCTAGTGATGTTCATAGCATTTGAAACGCCAATTCCGATAGCTTTGGTAGATTCCAGATTACCCATCATGTCGTATGCCAAATTCATCATTTGGTCTGAAGTTAATGCTTCTTCAAGCGGATCTCCATTTTTAACTGCGGTGTCATAAGCAGTTCTTGCAAGCTTTAGATATCCATCTGTAACTACAAGAGAATTATTTTCGTTCATAACAACTTCGGTTACGGTCGGTTTTAAAATTTTAGCCCCTGCAAACCCAGCCCCAACGCCTAAAGCGATTGAACCGATTGCAATGAGCGAATACCTTTTGAATTTGGTATTTGTAAGTGAAGTTGTGATTGATTTTACGTTTATCATAGATAAGTGCCTCTTTAGGCAATGCCATTTTAATAAAATGAAAGTCAATGTCACTCTACTTCGCACTTTCTAAACTAGAGAAAAGGACTCTCCAATTTAGAGAGTCCATAAAAAATTCGATTAAATCTTAACTATTTTCGATATCTATCGATTAATAAATAAGAAAATAGAGTTGAAAAACATAATGTAGTTTTAATTACTAGATGTAAAAATGAGTAAAAATCTACTCATTTTCTAGTATTAAAATATAGTGGTTTTTATCTTCTTCTTTTTTGATTATTTTAAAGCAATCTGAATAGAATTTTGCTTCTTCATCAACGCTATTTAACATTCTAGATACCTTCAGCGCGTGAGTGGCGTGATGAGAATTCAATTCTTCCCTCCCACAGGCATGGATAATCGCTACACGTCCCCCGTGTTTCAATGTTTCATGAAACTTTTTCTTAAGTTCATCCAAGTCAAGAAAATGAGGATAAGCGTTTAGAATTACAATATAATCAAAATTGGTCTCATCGAATTCATAGAAATCACCGACTCTAAAATCAATTTCAGGGTTCTGGCATTTGGATTTAGCTATATCGATCATTTTTTTCGATATGTCTAATGCAGTAACTTTAGTTTTGGTAATGGATTGTATTTTTGAAGTTACAACACCTGTTCCGCATGCTAAATCTAATACACGATCCCCTTCTTTTAATCCGAGTTGGTCAATTAATGCGAATTTAAAATCCTCCCTATCTTGGGAATTATCCCAAGTAGGGGCAAGGTTATTAAAAAATGATTCTATATGTTTATTTGACTTTTTCATTGAGGAAATCCTCTAATGGCATATTAATCTTTTGATACCCGCCTAACATTTGATCAGAGATATCATTGTCTAACTTATCATTATCATAGAAATCTACACCTAAGAACTTCTTGGTGATTTCGTTAGCCTTATCTTTAAGATTGAAATCTTTATATCTTTCTGGGAAAGAAACCATTCCGGCATAATATGCATCCGCATATGCAATTTCTAGATTTGTATAATAGGAGTTATATGGCATTTGGATATAGACTTCTTGGTTCTTAATCGCATCGATGTTATTAAATATTTCCTTCTTTTCAGGAATTTTATAGTCAGCTTTGAATAATCCTAATCCTCCTGCATCAAGAATAATTTTGTCCGGACTAGATTTGACTAATTCAGCAAGATTGACTGATTTTTGGTAACCTTTTAATCCTAGATCATCTAAATAATTTCTAGCCCCAGCAGCTTTGAAAACATTGTATCCAGCAGTGGAGGATTCAAATGATTTTAGTCCATAGTTAGCCTGGCAACCTAAATATAGGCTTGGCTTATCTTCGTATGCAATTCCTTCTGATCTAGTGGCTAAATCCGTTTCGATATCTTTAATATAGGTAACTAATTCGGTTGCTCTTTCTTCTTTGTTTAGGGCTTTCCCTAATAGTTCAAGAGACTTCTTGATGTTTTCATCAAACGCTTCGTTATTCCCATAGGATAAAGTTAGTACGGGAACATCTAATGTAGCGGACAAGTTATCCATTCCGGCTTTGTCGTTGCTATATAAAGAAACAATTAAATCTGGGTCACAATTTAAAATAGCTTCCATGTCAACTTTTTGAGCTTTTGGTCCGCCCATTCCACAAGATGGTAAGTTGTCCCACGTTTCGTGATGGACGATTTTGTATGGTCTAATTGCCAAAGCGTTATTTACGAAACCAAACTTATCAGCATTAGGCCCTTCAACATCGACTCTTTCAACTCCGGAAAGCAAAGATAAGTCGCCCACGTAGCTATATAGACGTAAAGCGCCCCCTCCAATGCAAACGATACGTTTTGCTTTTCCTGGTACTAGCTTTACTTCTCTTCCAATTAAGTCGGTTAAAGCAATTTCCTTCTCTTCCGTTACCGTTTCTTCGGTTGTTTTTGTAGTCTCAGTAGTACCTGCTGTACCGGTGTCTTCAGTAGAAGAAGTATCTCCAGTAGAAGGGACTCCGCAGCTAGTCAAAACTGCTAAAATGGTGAGTAGTAAGAATTGTTTTTTCATTTTTGTATATCCTTTTCAATATTAAATAAAGTAATGCCCCCATTATTTAGAATGAATTCATCATCTAAATCGAATGTCTTTTTCATGTTTTCGTTAGTTAAAGTTTCTTTTCCTCCTGAACATATAATCTCTTTCCCTTTTAAGAAGAAGAATTTATCTCCTAAGAAGGACGATAAATGTATATCGTGCATAGAGATTAGGAATGTAATCCCTTTTTCTTTAGAAAGCTCTTTTATTGTTTTGGCTAAAGAATATGATGATTTTAAATCTAGATTTGAAGTAGGTTCATCCATCAAGACTAGATTTGATTGGCTTGCTAATGATCTAGCTATCCCAACCTTTTGGATTTCTCCACCAGATAATTCGTTACAGTATTTATTTGCTAGATGAGAAATTCCAACTGAATCCAAAGCACCCATTATGATGTTTTTATCTTCTTTTGAAGAAAATATCGGGGAGAATGGTAGCCTTCCTAAAGATACTTCTTCTTTTACTAATCTTGACGGAAGAATGATTTGTTGAGGCAAGAAAGAAACTATCTTTGCTAGTTCGTTTCTTTTATATGATTCAATTTGCTTCCCTTCAATTTCAATCGAACCTTCTTTTGGCTTTATCGAACCTATTAATGATTTTAGTAATGTTGATTTACCAATTCCATTCCTACCGATTAATATTCCTACCTCGCCTTTTGTTAAAGATAAAGAAACGTTTTCTAATACGTTTTCACCTCTTTTTGAATAAGAAAGAGTCAACCCATGTATCTTTAATTCCATTTGGACTGCCTCCTTGACGTAAGAAGTATATAGATAAAAACAGGTGCTCCAATTAAGGTAGTTAATGAACCCACTGGTAAATTGGTTCCTCTTACTAAGACTCTAGATAAAGTATCAAGTAGAAGCATAGATATTGAGCCTATAAGAGCAGTTAAAGGAAGCGACTTGGATGCGTTATCTCCAATTAATCTAGATACGATTTGAGGGACAACTAATCCTATAAATCCGATAATCCCGACAAAAGAAACCGTAACCGCACAGATTAAAGAGGCTAGAAGAAGGCAGATAAACCTTAATAGATTGGTTCTAATCCCAAGCGATTTAGCAACCTCTTCTCCTTCCATTAAGGCATTTATTCTTCTAGATAAGATTAGGAAGATGATAATGCTAGGAATAATAATTACAGCCATTATGCCTAATTGAAGGAAACTAGGTCTACTTAGATCTCCGAATGTCCAATAGACTGTGCTTGCTACATTCGAATCGCTAGAAAAATATTGGACTATTGCAGTCAAAGAAGAAAATAAGCCGCCTAAAGCTATTCCACATAAAGCAACAGTAGACGGTGAAAAGCCTTTGAATTTAGATAGGAATAAAACTATTAGGATTGCAATTAAAGCCATGATAAAAGAACAAGTAGAAACTAGATATGGATTAGTAATAGAAAGAACCGTATTGGAAGAGAAGTTTCCACTAGAGAAAATAACTAAGGCAATAGTAGCACCGAATGTCGCTGCTTCTGATACCCCCAATGTAGAAGGGGAAGCCATTGGATTATTAAGGCAATATTGCATTATGGCTCCAGATAACGTTAATCCAGTTCCAACAAGTAAAGAAGCTATTACTCTTCTTAATCTTATATTCCCGATTATGATATTTGCCTTTTTGCTACCTACTCTAAAAAGCCCTTTTAACATATCAAGGAATTCAAGTCCGCTAGAATCAATAAGCAAGGCAAAGAAAAAAGATAGAATCAAAATGAAAAACAATATACCTAGAGCTACAAAGTAAAATGTATTCCTTTTTTTGCTCTCTCTTTCTAGTTGCTTAACGTCATCTATTCCCATATGCAAGGCAAATATTACGTTATTAATTGACAAAATGAAACAAAAAAGCACCATTTGTTTAAAACTTATCAAACATATTGCTAGTTTTGTTCGATAACTTTTAAATTATCAAACAATGTGTTACCATTTTAGTATGGATAAAAGAGAAGAAAAAACATTAAGGAGGGTTTACCAATCCTTTGCCTGTCTATTAAAAGAAAAAGGATATGAGAATTTAAGTGTTAACGATCTGATTAAGAAAGCAGAGATTTCTAGATCGACATTCTATGCTCATTTTAAATCGACAAAAGACGTTCTTTCATCTTTCTGCGATTCTATTTTCGATCATGTCTTTTCGTTGAAATTAGAGAAAGAGGCAGGGCATGATTTCTCCAAATCTAGGCTACTTTCTCCAACTAGATACCTAACACATATCTTCTATCATTTTTATGAAGATAGGGATTTGATTTCATCTATTTTGAATTCAGAAGGTTCTTATGTTTTCCTAAATGAATTAAAAAGACGTTCCCTTCCTTTTATGAACGATTTGATTGAAGAAGGATATATCAAATATGATGATATCCCTTCTAATATGGTGTTAACTGTAACAACAGAATCCTTTGCCGCTTTGCTTTCAAGCTGGGTCAAAGATGGATGTCTTTCTAGTCCAGAACAAATGTGTGGATATTTCCTGACTTTCTTCTTTTCCCCAATTAGATAATTGACACTTTTGCATTTATGTAACGATATATAGTTTTTTTGAACGATTTTCCTTACACACGCGCGTATATTGTACTATTATATTCGCGAAAGGAATTTTTATAATGGAAACAATTAAGGTCCTTAAGGTAAAACAAAGTGTTTTAGCAAACAATGATACCAGGGCTAATGAATTGAGAAATGAACTTCGCAAGAAGAATATTTTCCTAATCAATGTCATGTCTAGCCCGGGCTCAGGAAAGACCACTTTGCTTGTAAACCTAATCAATAGATTAAAACAACATCTACGTATTGGCGTTATGGAAGCCGATATGGATGCTAAAGTCGATGCTGAAACTGTTTCGAGTAAGACCGGTGTCAAAACAATCCAACTCAACACAACTGGTGAATGCCATCTTGATGCTAAGATGACTAGCGAAGGTGTTGCAGGTTTAGGAGAAGATGAATTCGATTTGATTTTCCTAGAAAACATTGGCAATTTAGTTTGCCCAGCCGAATTCGATACAGGGGCTACATTGAATTTAGTAATCCTATCAGTTCCAGAAGGCGATGATAAGCCAATCAAATATCCTTTGATGTTCACTGTCGGTGACGCATTCGTATTTACTAAAATTGACGCTTTATCATTATTCGATTTCGACTTCAAGAAAGCCGAAGAGTCTATTCTAAAGGTTAATAAAGAAGCTAAGTTCTTCCCAGTATCTGCCAAAACAGATGAAGGAATGGAAAAACTCGCTTCTTATATATTGGAAGTTGTTACTTCCTATAAAAATCATTAATCCCAAATTAATTTGAAAGGAAATATATGGGTAAAAAAACAAACGCGGAATACATTAACGTTAACGCTAAGGTATTGCCAGAACAAAAACATGCCGAAGACTATTACAAAAATGGTCCTAGGAAAGGTAAGGAATTAAATAAGCCTCGCCGTCCATGGGTATTAAAAGCTGCCCGCCACATCCAAGATTTGCCAGGTGTCATTGTTGGATATGCCGATCCTGAATACAAGGCCTTGGAATGCTGTGTGACTGATGAAGAAGCCAAACTCATCTTAAAGATGAAACTTCTTGTCGATTATACAGTCGAAGAATTGGCCAAGAAGATGAAGTGGAGCGTAGAAAAGACCGCTCGTGTACTTGAACACATGGCTGCTACCGGTGTTCTTTCTACCGACCCAGCTGATCCAAATCATCTAGATGCGAACGGAAAACCTCAAAGGACATATCACTTCACTATATTTGTCCCAGGTATCCTAGAAGCCTTGGTTGATAATGTTAAATTAGCAGAGCAATTCCCTCAAATCCCTGAGGCTTTTGCAGAATACACTATCAAACGTATTATCCCACTTGCCGGTAATTTGAAAATTGGACATGGCGTAATGAGGGTCATCCCAATTGAATCTGCAATTGATAAGCTTAACCCAGATGAGCATGAAAGAATCTCTCATTATTTCAAAGATGAAAACGAAACCTATTCTGTAGCTCCTTGCTCTTGCCGTGTTTCTAGAAGAATCATGGGAGAAGGATGCGGACACCTTGAGGACGATATGTGTATCCAAATTGGTGGAGCCGCTAGAGGATTCATCCATACTGGAAGGGCTAGAAAGATTAGCCGTAAAGAAGCCTTTGAAATCATGGAAAAGGCCGAACACAATGGCTTGATGCATGAAATCCCAAATATCGATGGAGTTGGAAAGACCCACGCATTATGCAATTGCTGCGGTTGCTCTTGCTTCTCACTTAGAACTGGTGAATATTTCCATACCGCCACAATGGTTCGTTCTAACTATATCTCTGAAGTTGATCCAGAAAAGTGCGTTGCTTGCGGTGAATGTGTTGAAATCTGCCCAATGAACGCCTTGCATCTTGGTGAAAGACTAAAGAATAAAAAAGAAATCCAAATCGAAACCCCATTACATGCTTATGACCATAAGTGGGGAGCAGATAAATGGAATCCAAATTTCCGTTATAACAGGGAAATGATTCTAGACGAAACCGGAACTGCACCATGTAAGGTTGCTTGCCCAGCCCACATTGCTATTGAAGGCTATCTAGAATTAGCAAGAGAAGGAAGATTTGAAGAAGCTCTTGAATTAATCAAGAAGAAGAACCCATTCCCAGCAGTTTGCGGACGTGTCTGCAATAAGAGATGCGAACTTGCCTGTACTAGAAATAATGTCGGTGACAATACTCCAGTCGCAATCGATGATGTTAAGAAGTTTGTTGCCCAATTGGATTTAAACAAAGAAGAAAGACATCTCCCAAAGATTTGCCACCCAGAATACCATGACCACAAGATGGCTATCATTGGTAGTGGTCCTGCCGGACTTAGTGCCGCTTATTATCTAGCCGAAATGGGCTATCAAGTTACTGTCTTTGAAAAAGAAAACAAACTTGGTGGTATGTTAACTCTTGGCATTCCTTCATTCCGTCTAGAAAAAGATGTCGTCGAAGCTGAAATCGATGTCATCAAAGACATGGGTGTTGAATTCAAGATGGGTGTTGAAGTTGGCAAAGACGTCACTATCGAAGAATTAAAGAAGCAAGGCTATGAAGCCTTCTATATTGCTATTGGTGCACAAGGTGGAAGAAAGCTTGGTGTTCCAAATGAAGAAGGAGAAAATATCCTCTCTGGTATTGACTTCTTACGTGATGTAAATCTCGGTAAGCAAGGTAAATTATCAGGACATGTTGCCATCATGGGTGGCGGTAATGTCGCAATCGATGTTGCCCGTACTGCCTTAAGGATGGGCGCTAGCAAGGTTGATCTATATTGCCTTGAAACTAGAGACATCATGACTGCTTCCTTAGAAGAAATAAAAGAAGCCGAAGAAGAAGGGATTGTCATCCATAATGGATATGGCGTCAAAGAATTCGTCCTCAAGGATGGAAAACTAGAAAAAGCCATATTAAAGAAGTGCGTATCCGTATTTGATGAACAACATCACTTTGCTCCGAAATATGATGAAAATGATTTATTAGAAATCGAAGTTTCCTACTTCTTATCTGCTATCGGACAATCATTTGTCTATGGCAACTTACTAAACGGAACCAAAGTCGCCTTGACTAAAGGTAATAGAATCGATGCCGATCCTCTTACCTATCAAACTGCTGATAAGGATATATTTGCTGGTGGAGACGTCTATCACGGAACTAGATTTGCTATCGATGCCATTGCAAGTGGTAAAGAAGCTGCTGAATCCATGCACCGCCATGTCCACGAAGGACAATCCTTATTGATTGGTAGATTCCAAAATCCATATCTAGCTGCCTATGAACTTGATAGGGACAATATTGATGTTACTGGATTTGATAATACTCCACGTCAAGAAGCCCCATCTATCAAGATTGATGACAACATGAAGGATAACCGTGGTATCTATAGCGAAGAACAAGTCAAGAAAGAAGCCTCTAGATGCTTAAAATGTGGACGTACCTTCGTTGATGAAACCATGTGTGTTGGCTGTGGCCTATGTACGACTAGATGTAAATTCGATGCTATCCACCTCAAGAAGAGATTTGATGGCGTCGGCACTCCATATAAGCAGACAACAACCTCCAATATGGGTCATATCTTGGCTAGAAACCTTAAGATTGTCTTCACTGGCAAGGGCAAGGTCAAGACTATGAATAAAGACGACTTAACCAAGCAATCCGAAAAGAAGGAGACGCTTCGTTAATGCACGAAATGGGTATCGTGTACGGCATGTTTGATACCCTACGCGACATCATTAAGCAAAATAACATTACTTCCCCTCTTCTAAGTGTCACCTTGGAAGTTGGGGAGGCTTCTATGGTAGTTTCTTCTTACCTTCAGGAATGCTTCGACATTGCAAAAGAAGATACCGAATTCGAGAATACTAAATTAATCCAAAAAGAAGTTCCTTGTATTGGTAGATGCTCTAAGTGTGGGCATGAATTCAAGGTAAAAGAAAATGATAGGGTTTGTCCTATCTGCCATAGCGAGAACGATTTCACTCCAATTGATGGGACTGAGATCAATATCTCTGAAGTTGATTTTGAATAGCTTTGGGATGAGTTAAACCTCATCCTTTTCTATTGCCTAAAAAGCTTGAAAGTTGATTAACTTATTTATAGCCTAAATAGAGGTGAATTAATTATGGTTAGAAATATTTTAGGATTTAGAAAAAATCTATCATCTTATTTAGAAAGTGTAATTGATTTTGATGAGCGTATAACCATAACAACTAAAAAAGGCAACGCGGTTATCATTTCAGAAAATGAATATAAATCCATGTTAGAGATTATTAATCCACGATTAAACAAAAATTCAACTAGCAAAATTAAAGAAGGCGAAAAGGAAGATATATCAAAAATGAAGATTTATAACCCTATGGAAGAGTGGTAACGAATACTTTCTAATCTAAACAAAAAGACGACAACGCTGTTTTTGCTATTTCTCTAATTTAGTTAATATATATTCCCCATTTCCAATTATTAAGGCTTTTTTAGAAGCAGGGATGAAAAAAGTATCACCTATTTTATAATTAATCCCGTTTAGTTTTCCTTTTCCTTTGATGAATGTTATGGAAGAGAAACTAGTCTCATCATTAATAATCATGTTTTCTTTTGCTACATCTTTTTTATAGGTAGCAAAATATTTGCAACGTCCGATGCAATCATTATCAAAACTAATTGGTTCGTATTTATGTGGATTTATAACTTTTAAGGCTTTTTCTATATGTAGAGGTCTTTTGTGCCCATCTTTATCGATCCTATTGTAGTCATATAGCCTATATGTAAGAGTAGAACTTTGCTGGATTTCAATTAAGGTAACTCCTTTTCCGATCGCATGGATTGTTCCGGAAGGAATGAAATAAGTATCCCCGGGCTTAACTTCAAAGAAATTAAGCAAGTCCAATATTTTCCCTTTGTTTAAGGCATCTTCTATTTCTTCTAAAGTATAATCTTTATTAAATCCAACATATAACCCTGAGCCAGGTTCTGCGTCTAAAACATGCCACATCTCGGTCTTACCGTATTGGTGTTCATTTTCTAATGCATATTTATCGCTAGGATGGACTTGGACTGAAAGATTATCCCCTGCATCGATTAATTTAATTAAAGTAGGGAAGTAGGAAAAAGAAGAGGGGATGCTACCTATATCTAAATTAGATGCGACTTCTTTTAATGTTTTACTTTTATAAGTTCCAGAAGCAATGATAGAAGGTCCTTCATCAAGGAAAGACAATTCCCATGTCTCTGCAACTCTCCCGTTTTTATTGGGTTTTCCTAATTTGGCAAGCTTTGTTCCTGACCAAATATAATCTTTACTAGCTGGTTTTAATTTAACTACGTCCATACCCATATAATTATCCGCTTAAAGGGGATAAAAGTAATCTTATAAATTTCCTTTCCTTAATATTGCTCCTATTTAATTCGATAGATAGGCAATTATAAGGTTTGATTGTTTGGAATAATCAATGGTCGTATTATTTATATTGATATATGGATAGCTTCTTTTTGCATAAAGGAAGAAATGGAAATGGAAAATAAAAACCCTTCTAAATCATCATTCAAAGTTCTTTTCATCGGGAATAGTTTTTCTGATGACACGATTGAATATGTTTATAGCATTGCTAAAGATATTGGGTTGGAAGGCGTTCTTATTGGGAATCTATATTATGGAGGATGCACGATAGAAGAACATCTTTCTTTCTTAAATGATCCTAATCCGCATTATAATTTTAGATTAGCTAGAAGCGAAAAAATCATCCATAGTGCAGAAGGCGACGCTCCTGATACTTTTATAGAATATGGGGTTAGCTATACTGATTGGGATTATATTATTTTCCAGCAAGGTAGTCGCGATAGCGGAATCCCTTATAAATATGATAGCTTGCCTATATTAATTGATTATGTAAAGAAAATAGCTAGTAACCCTAATGTAATATTTGGATTTAATATGACTTGGGCTTATGCAAAAAATAGCAAGAATGGCGGATTTAATTCTTATTCATGCAATCAAGAAATTATGTATAAAGGGATATTAGAATCAATCAGAACAAAAGTACTTCCAAACAAAGACATAAGATTCGTTATCCCAAATGGGACTGCAATTCAAAATGCGAGAACGTCTTTTATAGGGGACAATTTAACTCGCGATGAAGCAAGTCACCTTAGTTTTGACTTAGGCAGATATATTGCCGGTTTAACCTTTATTGCCACCTTAACTAGAGTAGATGTCGATAAAATAAAGTTTGCCCCGGCTGGATTAAGCGAAAAGAAAATACTACTAGCAAAAGAAAGCGCGAAGAACGCGATTAATAATCCTTTTGAAGTTACTAGATCTAGATATATCGATTAATCAATCATCCATATATTATTAACCCTTATCCTGTATATATTTATATAAGTGTCTATATGGGATAAAGAAAATATAAAGGAATACCTATAAATTTTTATTATGAATAAAGGATGAAAATAGTAATTGTTGTTAGCATCATTTTTAACTTCCTATATAGCCAAAAATTTTGATTATTCTAGAAAATAAGGCATTTTTTATGTATAATGGAATAGATTGAAGGAAGGAAAATTGATATAGATGGCAAGCTTTACCCCCGGTAGTTACGTATTCCATTTGCGTTGTGGAGTATGCAAAGTCGAGAATATTGCACCTTTGTCTGGAGATGACAGTGGTTCTCTTTATTATGTCTTAACTCCATTGTTTGGAGAAGATAAGGGAAATATAGTCCGTGTCCCCCTTTCTAATCCTTCTTCTTTACGTGATCCTATAAATAAAGAAGATGCCGAGAAAATAATAGAATGTTGGCCTAAGGAAGATATCAACCATTATATTGTTGATTCCAAAAAGAGAAAGACTTCCTACGAAGATGCGCTTAAATTAGGTGACATCAAGATTATGGCCCCGTTATTAGTGGGTGCTAAACAAAGGAAACAAAAGGATGGCCATCTAAATTCAATGGATGGGCAATTCGTACATAGAGTTGAACCAATTGTCTATGGCGAACTTGCATTGGCGTTAGGAGTGCCGATTGAACAAGTGCCATCAATAATTGCTTCTAGAAGCTAGGCCATTAGGCCTTTTTTTTAGGCAAAATAAAACCCCAGCTTTCGCCAGGGTTATTAAAGAGATAAAAAACCAAAATTAATGATTAGGCTTTAATGGAAGAATAAGTTCCATATAAGCTTAATAAGGCTCCTAAGAAGGAGAAGACTGCTCCACAGATTAATCCAGGGCCAAGAGTTAATTCTTTAGTAGAAGTCAAAGAAGAAAGGTCATTGGCAGTTGCATACATATTTGGACCAAAGATGAATAAGACTCCAGCAGCAACTAAGGCAACTAGGGTGATGCCAAATCCGATTGTAGCGGATTTTCCTGGTAATAAAGAAGAGATTAAAGCTGTTAATGTTCCAAGTAATAACAAGGCGAAGGCAGTGATTAATCCAGGAACCATGCTGAGTGATCTCTTTTCACTTCCAAACATGATATAGAAGACATTGCCTCTAACACTAGCGGCTCCACCTTCTTTTCCGAAAGCGGTGGAAAATAGAACGAATATTGCTACTAAGGCCAATATGGTAGTAGCTAAGCCTAGAAATACATTAGTTTTTTTATTCATAAAAATACTCCGTGAATAAATATACCCTCACTTTGTCTATTAGACAATAAGAAAGGCGCTTTCATATTTTCTATTGTTTTAACTCATTTTGCTAGAGAATATTTACTCAATATGAAACTTTTTTGTTAAAAGTGTTCATTTCGTGCCCCATATTTATCGAAATCATTATTTTTTATGCGTATTAAATAAATCAACCTAAAGAATACTTTATTTGATTTAGACTACATTTTTTCTTTTCTATCATTTTTCGCGAGGAAAAAATGATGAATGTATTTTCTAAATTTAAAGTCGCCTTGCTAGGGACTATTCTTTCGTTTGGCTTAATTGCTTCTGCTGGGATTAAAGGTGTCACTGAGGTGTCTGCAACAGGTGAAACAGAACCTACAACAGTTACTGATGTAATAACAGCGGATAGTTTGGGGCTAACAGGAGCTGCTTATAATACTTTTAATAATGTTGAGATTAATGGTGGCTCACCCGCTAGATATTCAGGCACAGTTGCTAAAGATAAAAAATTAATGAAAATCAATAAAGTTACTCCTAATGGCATTATTTCTTCTGTGTCCGGGGGACTTTTGAAGTCAATTACAGTAGAGTGGCCTGAACAATCAGCAAGAGTATTAAATATTTATACTTCTGCAACTGCGTTTTCTAGTACTAAAGATTTATATTCTGAAGATTTAATCGTTTCAAACACTATTGAAATTACAGCCGCGGGTGGTACTAATAAAGTTACGTTTTCTGCTGATAATATAAAGTTTTTTGGTATTCGTCCAAAAGTATATTCTCTTCTTTTATCTAAAATTACTGTTGAATGGGTTCCTTCTACTTTTGGAACTTTGGATAGTGTAACAGTTACTAACCCAGGAATTACTAGATACGTTGTAGGAGAAACTTACTCGAAAGAAGGCGTGACCGCAATTAAAACTGATACGAATGGAAATCAAGCAAGCATTGATTCCACAGAAATCAAAACTAAATTAGACGGACATACATTCTCTGAAGCTGATGTTCCTTCAATGACTAATGCTGTTACATATGATGGCAAAGAATCATCTCAGTTCAACGTTGAAGTATATTCTAAATCTTCATTTGTAAAGGTAACCACCGCAAAAGAAGATTGGACGGGAACATATATTATTGTTGCTCAGAAGGACGAGGACTATTTTGCCTTTGATTCATCTTTAGACCCAATCGATACCATAAATAATAATAAGAAAGTAGTGGATACTAATGGCGTAATCGCAGATGCAATTTATTTATCGGTCAAGATTGAGAAGTATTTAACTGGTTACTCTATTCAATCTTATAACGGCAATTATATTGGAACAACAACTGCTTCCAACGGAATTAATTCTAAGACTACCAAATTATTAAACACTATAAGCTTTGATGGAACTGATGGTGTGACCATTGTTTGTGATGTTAAAGGCAGTCCAATGACAATGAGATTTAATTCCGACGCTGGACAAGAACGTTTTAGATACTATAAGAAATCTGCGGCTGGCGCAATTGCAGGCATGTCTGTTGCTTTATATGAATACAAAGCCACTGAATCAGTCTCTCTTACTAACTGGGCTAATCAAATAAACAATGCATTACGTTGTGATAACGGGGTCAATCCACCTAATGTTGATACTTGGAACAATATCAAATCAACTCATTTCGATAACGTTATTAAAGGAGTGGACCTTGAAACTATTAGGAATGAAGTTGCTAATCCTAACGGGACAAACTTACAAAAAGCCTTAGCCAAATATGATTACATCATTTCTAAATATGGTGATACTCAATATCAAAACTATCTAGAAAGAAATATATCCATCGGTAAGGCAAATGTCTTCGGAATAGCTTCTAATTCCAACTTACCTTTGATTTCTATTCTTTCCTTAATGGGGATAGGGAGTATTCTTGGAGCTACATTCCTATTAAAGAAAAAGAAAGAGAATAAATAGCATTTATGGGACCAAGCACAAAACTTGGTCCTTTTTAATTTCTAATCCCATTTATTTGTCATTGTTTTATAATGGAGTTAGAAATATGGGTTATAACACTGCAATAGTATCTTGTCCAAAATGCGGACATCATGAACAAATTAATCTCCTTACTAGCTGCAATAGCCTTTTTGAAGTCGAAGAGAGAAAGGCTATATTAAATAAATCTGCTTTTTCCTATAAATGTTCTTCCTGTGGTCAGATATGCAAGGTTATTCCTAGCTGTGTTTATACTAACCCAGTAAATAAATTCTATATTTATCTAGATAGCAAAGAGAATCTAGCTAGTTATAACGTTATTCCCGGATATTCCCAAATGGATTCAAATGGATATAGGCATTATGGGGCGACTAGTCCTAGTGATTTAATTAATAAGATACTTTCTTTGGAATACAAAGAAGACCCAAGGATTGCAGAACTTGCCATTGATATGACATTAGAAAGATTTAATAGGAATTTCCCTAAAGAAGATATGAGCGATTGCTTTCTTTTTGTCGATAATGAGAATAATTCCAAGTTATCTATTGCTATTATTGTAGGTAATGGGACTAGGTTTTATTCTAGCCCTTATCCATTTGGTGATATTAAAAGATTCAATAATGGCATAAAAAGCAAAATAAAGAGGGTTAAGACTTTATATTTCGATAGGGATGATTTCCTTTCTATTAAGGATTGGACTTATAGCAACGACCTTTTTAAGTGATAAGCAAAATTAGAATTTGCCTAATTAAAATAAATAAACGATAATTTTTGTATGAAGACCAAATTATTTTCTAAATTATTATTGCTAGTAACTAGCTTTACTCTCATATCATGTTCTTTCTCTTCTAGTGGATCTGGATTAAAGGGAAATGAAGATGACTATTATAAAATCGATTTCTATTCTGATTATGCGGATATGGATTATAGCGATTCAACTTTTTGGGATAAAACCAAAGCCAAATACCTGGGTTATGGATATATCTTAAAAGATAAAGATCCATCAAAACAATCAGTCCCGTCTTTAACTTATCTAGATGAAACCAATAAAGATTATGACTATAGGAAATCATCTAAAGTAGCGGAGAACTATTTCACTTATGAATTTGATGGGTTCTATACTGCAGGAGATAAAAGCAAGCCTATAAGCGATGCTATATTTACTTCTTCTTGTGATGTATTTGCTAATTTTAAACAGGTATATAACAAATACCTAGTTAAGATTTTTAACGATAAAGAAGTAGTGTTTTCGGAAAACCTAGAATATGCGAGTTCTTTCGTGACTAATGGTGAAACGATTTTAATTTATGAAAGATATTCGATAGATCCACTGGCCACCTTTAGAATGACCAAAGACAGTCTTCCATATTATTATAAAACTGCTAAATTTGCTCGCTTTGATATAAAACGTAAAAATGGAGATGTTTTTGAAGATCATTCTCTTGGCAATGCAACTTATTATGTTGATGCCCCATACGAAATAAGGACTATATATGAAAACTTATACTATAAGCAATTTGATGTCAGCATTCCTCAAAAGGTTACATTCGACGGTAAGGATATAGATACGAAATTATTCTTTACTGAAGAACATGAATCCAATGGGGATAACTATGTTTATAAAGTAACTTATAACGAAGCCTTCGCCCCAAAAGTTAAAGAAAAGGAAATTGACGGAACCAAATATGTTTTCACAGGATTTGAAGATGCCATATATGCACCAAATACTCATGATAAGCTTCCGGGCGAAAAAGTAGATGCCAACCACATTAAGGATAATGTTACTCTAACTCCTAAATTCGATTACGCTAAATTACAAGTTACTTTCCACGAAGGAACTACAACCCATATAAAGAAAGTGTCGCACGGTTCATTAATTAATCCAATTTCTATTGATGAGACGAAAATTCCTGCGGGTTATATTTATAGTGGAGATTGGTATGATGGCTCTAAAATGAAAGGAATAGATTTAAGTACTCTTTATACCGGTCAGACTGCTTTAGAAAGCGGATTTGAAGCTGCCAAATTTGATTTTAGTAAACCAGTAACAACTAACCTAGACTTATATTGCCTATGTGTAGAAAAGACCATAACTGAAGGCATTTATTCTTTTGAATATGATAGTTCATTAAAAGGATATTCCTTAACAGGGGTCTCTTCTGTTTCTCCTTCTACTGAACTTGATATGAGTTCTTTATTGCAAAATAGAGTTTATAACTTCAAAGGAATAAAGAAGTTAAACGATAAGTCCATTAATATAGATAATATTAAATTCCCATCCACATTAGTTAAGCTATATAACGATTCTTTATATGGCTTAGGTAGTGAAGGAAGTGGGACTACTCTTGATTTATCTAATATTACAGGTGAATTGGAAATAGGAATGAATGCCTTTAGATCTATGGTTAAAATGGTTACATTAAAACTTCCTATGGTTAAAAGCATTGGCAAGAATGCTTTTGCTGAATGCGATAGATTAACAACAATAAATGTTAAGAACAAAGAAACGGATAGCCCTGATTTATTCGATGGAACTGGAGTGAAGGTTCTAGTTGAAATTAAGTGGAATGCTAATTATTAAAAATGACCAAATCAGAAGCTAAGTCCATTATCAGGAAGTATTATAGGAATGATAATCCTAATGAAGACGATGAGTTTGTTTTCATTGAGGCTTGTAGTTATCTTATCGAAACCGAAAATGATCCAGACGCAATGGTTACTCTAGGTGGGCTTTATTACGACAAGCAAAAATATGATTTAGCCGAGAAATATTATTTAATGGCAGATGAAGCAGGGGATACCTGGGCTGCTGATGGACTTGGATATATCTATTATTATGGAAGGACTGGAGAAAGAGATTATAAGAAGGCTTTCCATTATTTCTCCATCTCTAAATCTAGAGGTAATCTAGAAGCGGCGATGAAAATTGCCGATATGTACCATAATGGATATGGTGTGGATAAAGATGAAGCTAAATATAAAACCTTGTTATTAGAAATATATGATAAGGTTAAAGATCTTAATGATGTATTTTCTCCGTTTCCAGAAGTTGCGCATAGGCTTGCTTCTATCTATATCGATGAAGGTAAAATTGATTTAGCACTTCCTTTACTAGAAAAAGGCAAGGCATATATAACCCAAAGGATTAGATATAATTCCTTCTGGGGGAATTTTATAGTAGCAAGGCGCACTATTTCGCTACTATACCAAATAAGTGAATTAGATGAAGATAATATCGATTTCTTTGATTTATTCTATGTACTAGCTAAACCTAATAAAGTAAGGCTTACATACAATGGGAACCAATATGAAATCGAATCATTCTTTGATGAAGGGGAGATAAGGGTCAAATGTCTAGATAAATATTATAAATCAATCGAAGACTTCCTTAGACGTGCCTTATTTAATAATAGGCATACCTATGTTATTAACTTCGAGGATTTCTTTTATCTAGATATCATTAAATAATTATGGATGAGAAGATTAAGATTTATGAAACGTTATTAAACGAAAAAGCGTCCTTAGAAAAGGAATGTTTTGAATATAGCCTTGATTATGCACGTGAATTTGGGGAACAAATAGAAGACTTATTCGAATTGAAACTAGAAGTAGTTACTTTAAAGAAGAAGATTGCTTATTGCGTCAAGAAGTCATATCAAAATGAAACTATATATTCATCCGAATTAGATAGATATATAGATTTAGAGATACTTGAATACCAGGCTAAATTAGATGAGCTTATTGAAATAAATAAGGCTAGCAAGGAAAAAGGGACTCCTATTACTTTCCTTGATGTAAAGAAGATAAAGAAACTATATTACCAAATTGTTCACCTTATCCATCCTGATTTACATCCTGAATTAGTTGGCAATGAAACTATAGAAGAATTATGGGATAAGGCTGTTAATTGCTATAAATGTAATGACTATAGAGGGTTGGTCGCGGTCTATGATCAAATAATCATCATAGTAAACGGAGTTGGCGATATTCATATAGATGATATTGATAATAAGATTAAGCAAATACAGGACGAGATAAGCGAAATCAAGGATAATGAACCTTATAAATATAAATTCATCCTTGATGATGAAGATGAAATAAAAGAGATTCATGAAAATCTAGAAAAAGAAATCAACGATTATAAAGAATATAAAGAAAATCTAGAGAAGGAATTATCTAGATTTGACATTGTAAAGGGGCATGAAGCTTAATGGGTAAGTTAGTTAAAATCAATTCGTCTTTGATTATCAAGAATTCTAAAGACATGAATGAATATCTTAAACCCATGTCTAGGGATATATTTCTTTTCTCTACTAAAATAGCTAATACATATAAATTAAAAGATAAAGGACCATTGCTTAAATTAGTAGTAGGGGAACGCCTGGTTTTTGTTCGTGGCCAATCTAAATACGAAGAAAACCAAATCATAATAAAAAGTAACGATAATGAAGTAGTGGGTTACGTACCTGAAGTAGATTCATCTATATTTGCTAGATTAATGGATGCGGGGAAATATCTTTTTGCGGCAGTCAAAAGTATTAGCCATACAAAGAATGTCCCTTTGATTGATATAGATATATATTTGAAGGATTTTTAATAATGAGATGTCGCAAAAAATGTATAAGATTTGCGACAATAAATGTTAATGAAATTATCAAAAGGTTATCAAATAAATAATGCAAGCCAAATAAAGGAGTGCTTTGCTATTGAGGGCGATAATATTCTTATAAATGTCGATGCAGATAATTATTTAGAGATAATGAAATCAATGGCATTATTAATTCCTGAACCATGCTTTTTTATATTAGAAGTACCTTGCTCTAAAGAAAAAGAAGCTGAATTAAATAAAGGTAAAGAAGATACATTACATAATGATGTCTATTATTTAGATAACATCGATCATGAATTTATGTTATCTATCCTTAATGATTTAGGGGATATATTGATTAATGATGGGATTTCTTCTTTTGGTTTCTCTTCTTTAAAAGACCAAATAGAAATAATGAAATGTAAATATAATTTGATAAGCATTTATTCAAAAACAATGGACCCATTTATTCAAAAACTAAAAGAATTAGGTATAGAAGAAGTGGATAACATTATCACTGCAGGCGAACTTATTAGCAAAAATAATCCAGGCATTTGCAAAAGATATGTAAGCCCAAAAGGAAAGAATGTTTTCGATATAGTCAAAACCTTATCTAAAGTAGGGATGTATCTAGATCACGTGGAGTGATTTAGTTTAAAGCATTAATGAACTTGCCCTGTCGTTAAAATAAACCGCATCAAGAAGAATGTTAAATGAAACATACTATAAATCCTATTCGATTTATTTCGCCAATTGGCACGAAAAATCGAATAGAATATTGATGTTCAGAGGCTGTTAATATAAAATTAAGGCATATAAAGGTGAACTTATGATAACTATTAAAAGAGATAAGTATTTAAATCAGTTAATTAATAAGATTGATAATGGAATGATCAAAATCATTACTGGATTGCGCAGATCTGGGAAGTCTTATTTGCTGAATGAGATTTTTTATCAATATTTGCTTTCTGAAAAAGGTGTAAAAAGTTCACATGTTATCAAGTTCGCGTTCGATAATGATGAAGATTTGAGAAAGATCGGGGAAGATCTTCTTGAATTAAAAATAAAAAAAAGAAAGGTTAATCCTTATAAGTTTTCTAATTATATATCTAAGAAAACTGCTGCTCCTGGGCATTATTTTCTTCTATTGGATGAAGTGCAGGAACTTGATGCTTTTGAATTTGTTTTAAATAATTATGTTAGTAATAAGAAATATGATGTTTACGTTACTGGCAGTAATGCAAAATTTTTAGTTAAAGATATTATTACTGAATTTAGAGGCAGGGGTGATAAAATTCATGTCTTGCCTTTGTCTTTTTCTGAATGTTGGAATTATTACGATAGCGACAAAAAAGACGCATTAGAAAAATACATGCGCTATGGTGGGTTGCCTTGGGCTGTGTTGGCACCTTCTGATGAAGAAAAAATCAATTATATTAAAACTCAGATCGATGAAACTTATCTTACTGATATTATTGATAGGTTTGATGTAAGAAACAAAATCGAATTAGATGAACTTTTTAATATCTTGGCCTCCGGAATATCAGGCTTAGTAAATCCTAAAAAATTAGCAGCTACTTTTAAAAGTATTCATAAAGACGGACTGACCGAAGATACTATTGCTCAATATATTCAATATTTTGAAGATTCTTTCTTGGTTAGTATTGCAAATAAATACGATGTAAAAGGGAAAAGATATATATCAACTCCTTATAAGATATATTTTGAGGATGTCGGAATTAGGAATGCTCGTATCAATTTTAGACAAACCGAATACAACCACATTATGGAAAACGTTATTTATAATGAGCTTAGATACCGCGGATTTAATGTAGATGTTGGAGATGTGGAAATTAGAGAAAATATTAAGGATAAAAATGGAGGCAGTATTAGAAAGCAATATTCTACTGAAGTTGATTTTGTAGCTAATTATGGGGATAAAAGGTATTACATACAATCGGTTTATAAAATCAATGATGAAGATAAATTAAATCAAGAACTTAAGTCACTTAAAAATATCGGAGACTCATTTAAAAAGATTATTGTTGTTTATGATTACATTGTTCCTCGATATGACGATAATGGTTTCTTTTATATTGGCTTAAGAGACTTCTTGTCTGACCCTAATAGTCTTGAAAAATAGTTTATTGTTTGGGGTGGCTTTTCTCAGGAACCATTAAAAACAATAGACCCGTAAACATAAAAGGCCAAGATTTAACTGCTAAAATTAATTATTTAGAGGTAATGAAGTTACTATCCTTATTAATCACTGATCATTTATTTTTACATCAGAATTATCTTGTCTGAAGTAGGATGCATCTAGACCAAGTGGAGTGGTTTGGTTAAAGCATTAATGAACTTGCCCTGTCGTTAAAAATAAACCGAATTAAGAAGAGCGTTAAATGAGACATGCGATAAAGCCTATTCGATTTATTTCGCCAATTGGCAAGAAAAATCGAATAGAAACGTTTACACGTAATTCCGTATACTCTCAAGTAGGGATGTATCTAGACTATGTTAGGTGGCTATTATATAAATTTTTACTTTAACACGATTCGAAATTGTCTTTTTTATTATTTTTAGTAACTGATATCACTCTTTTGCTTAAAACGATTGAACAGAAGATCTGGGTGTGATCTAATTATTGCACGAGGTTTTTTATGGACTTGACAAAATATTTAAATAACGCCCCGACTGATTTAAACGTAGCCGGCTGTGAACCTGAGTATCAGTTACTTAAAGTTTATGCATTTAATGCCTATTTCAATGCAGACACATTAGAATGCGGTACGGTTAATGATGGCTGTACGTATCGTAGAGATAATTACGCTGGAATTGATGGGGTTTATATCAACGAAACATTAGATGAAAATACCATTGAATGCCTACATTCTTATTTCGTCGGAAACTCACCATTCATTTTAAATAATGTTTTAAACGCTTTAACTAAAATTTCTGCCGAAATAAGTGATGTTGTTAGAAAGGGTTTCTATGGCAACAAAAAAGCCGAAGACTTGTTGAAAGATTATTTAAATGAGTCCGATAACAAAAAAGTAATAATTAGAATAATCACGGACTACACATGCGATGAAGAAGAAAAATTTGAAATCAACCAAGCCGTTGAAGGGTACAAACTTTCGGTAAGGAATTTAGATGTTAGCGCAGTTATCCAATTTGGCGATGATGTTCAATCCGTAATAGAAAGTAATCGAGCACCTTTTGATTGGGTAGAAAATGGCAAAATATTAATTGATGCCCCCAATAATTTCTTAAAATATGGAGACCATAGTATCGTCTGCAACATTTCTGCCAAGTCGTTGAAAGAGCTATGGGCTGCAGAAGGCGGTAGGGGACTACTGTCAATGAATCTTCGTTATTACATTAAGTCTGCTAATATTGATGCTAAAATTCAGGAATCAATACAAAAAGATGGAAAGGATTTCTGGTATTTAAACAATGGGATCATAATTGTCTGCAATGACTATAACATCGTAAACAATGAAGTGTTTCTAAAACAATTTTCTATTGTTAATGGAGGCCAAACCTCAAGAATGATTGGTACGACTCCATTTGAGGAAGATTTCTTTGTTTGCTGTAAAATTATTAAAAATACATTCGATACCCCACAAGAAAAGAATGTTTTTATTGCCAAGGTTGCCGAAGCTTCAAATACCCAAAAACCTATTAAGGCTAAAGATATAATTGCTAATAGGGTCGAACAAAGAAACTTAAAAACCTTACTCTCGGAAAATAAAGTTTTCATCGAAATAAAGCGTGGTGAAAAATGTTATCACGAGCAATATCCAGAACCATGGCAAAGGACTAAAAATAATGAACTTGCCCAAGATTTATATTCGTTTGTTTACCTCGAACCGGGTCCGGCTCGTAACAGTATTTCTTCCTTGCTTTCGAATAACGAGAAATACAATTTGATATTTAAGGATCATGAATATTCTTTCGATTTCTTGCGTGATGTCATTTTCTTGGAAAAAGCATATAAGGAATATAAAAATAAAATAGGAAAGATAGAAGATGATGGTGATAATGCCGTTAAAAAAGGCCTAGTTAAGAATGGACTTTGGTATTGCTTGGCGACAATTGGTTATGTTTTGAAACTTTATTACAATAAAGAATATAGAGAAAATATGTATAAATACCGTAATCAGGAAGGAAGATATGAACTATATTCTCCTGAATTGGCATTTATGCATGGGTTTATTGACAGGTCTATTTCCTATAAGGATTTTAAAACAAAGGCATTCACTTTATTCGATGGAGTATTTACAAACATAATTATTCCGATGTTCAAAGTCGCTAGAGAATCTAATCAATCCATTGCATATTCAAACTGGACAAAATCCAATACGGGATTTAGTTCAATTAGAAGGTTTATAAATACAAATGTTTTTGATTTGAAACAGGACTATTTAATAAATCTTGTTGCCGATTACTTCGTTAAAATAAATGAAGAAACTGAGAATGCAAACATTGATAGATATGTCGATTATTGCAAGAAAAACAAGAAGATAAAAGCCAAAGACGGCATGGGCTTCGAGTTATCTGAGAATGATGTTGCATTAAGGAACGCTTTGCAAATATATAGGTTCAACTATGCAACGGAAAAACATAAATCAGAATCTAGCATATTTACTGATAAGATGTTAGATAGGATAGTTTTTGAGAAACCCGTAACAAAAGATGCTCTTAAAAAAATAGTTAGCGATTACACTGTCTATTATTGCGGAGACGACATAATTAAAATCGTCGCTGAAAACATTTAACTTAATAATATAAGGTTTAAAAATAGGCAAAAACACAAAAATAACGTGCGATTTGCCTATTTTTCTTTTCTTCTGCCATATATCAATTAAAATAGACCTAACATGAAAACATCCCTCAGGAATACGATTTATCAGGCTATAATCGAAGATAAGTGGCTTGATATATCTTATGTTAATAGAGATAAGCAGAATACCGATTATTACATCGGCATTATTGATATCAATATTGATAAGGGGACTATAACATGTGATATTTTTAACCCTTTTATCGATAATAACTGCCTAGTAGCTAAGGACAAAAGGACCATCTATATAAATATCGATAGGATTAAACATGCAAAAGTAATCGAGCAAAGCTATTATCCTATTTCTGATGATTTAAAGAAAAGAATAGAAGTAGATGCTTCTTTAGCTAACTTTCTAGAAGTAGATACTTTTGATAATAATATCCTTAGATATCTTTCTGATTGTTATAAATTAGATAACGACCCTTATCTAAAAGAGACAATCATGATTAATGGGATAGATAGAAAAGAATTACATGATAACCATTTATATGAATTAGATGATGAACAATTCAATACTCTTCTAGAATCGGTTTTTAAAAAAGATAATGCCTTTGAAGCAGAGAAAGTATTTAGATTCTCTACATTGGCCATCAATTATTTCTCTATCGATATAAAAGGTAAGCAATATGTCGTAGGTTATAGGAAACTATATATCAATTTTAAGAACAAGACTCTTAAGATGGATGACCATACTACGATTAATAAATCATTCTTAATAGATAAAGACCAAAAGATAACATTAAGGATGTATCTGGATATGGATCCAGATGAATTTTCTAGAAGCTTTGACAAGAAGGCTAGGGAATATATCGATTTAATGAAAGAGAATTTCCATAATGGAGAATTAGTTAATACACGTCCTTCATTGTTTTTATTAAGTAGGAATGCCCAAAAAGGAGTGGATTTAGCCTTTGATGCCATATCCACGATGGACCAAGAAGGGAAGCTAACCCAACCCTTAAAATCTTTCTTCGGCAGGAATAGAAGTGGTACAGGTAGCAAAAAAGACCCAAATATAGTCGTATTCAATAAAGATAAAATCAATATAGACCAGATGAGGGTTGTCTATAATTCGATGGTCAACCATGTTACTTATGTCAAAGGTCCTCCTGGAACAGGAAAGACTGAGACTATATTCAATGTTTTATTATCGGCATATGCGAATGATAAGACTGTTTTAGTGTGTTCAAATAACAACCATCCAGTTAATGATATCTTTGCTAAGATGACTAAATCACTTAGTAGGAAGAATACATCTAATGAAGAAGAAACAATCATGTTTCCTATAATGAGACTAGGCAATAACGAAGAATTAAAGGAAACTATCATTAAATTACGTAGGGCAGTGGAATATGCTGACTCACATAAAGATACGAATACCATATCTGAATATACTAGTAAATCTAAAAACAGGGCTCTTTCTAGCTTTGCCGAATTAAAAGAACTACTAAGGCGATATGAAGAAAGGGAAGAGTTAGAAGACAAGGTCAATAAATTAGAAAAGATTAAACCCCTTGCCCAAATTGGCCAAATTGCAAAAGAAATAGATAAGCAAATTGATTTGCAAAGGCAGAAATTGGTCTCGACTTTGGTAGTAAACGAAGAAGATGTAACTAAATATGCAATATCTGCTAAAGATAATTCTAGTTTCCTTAATTTCATTTATTATTCTTCTTTGTCTAAAATCAAGAAACTATTATCCCCTTCATATAAAGAACTAGTTGATGCCATTGAAACTGAAAACATAGAAGAAGCCGTATATAAATTAAATAAATACCTTCGTGATGATGATAATCTAAGGAAGTTCTTGGATATTTTCCCAATTGTTGTATCTACTAATGTAGCAAGTGAGAAACTAGGTGAAGCCAAACCTCATTTTGATTTAGTCATAATGGATGAGGCAGGCCAATGTAATATTGCTACTAGCCTTATACCGATAGTAAGGGGGACTAATCTTCTTCTAGTAGGAGATACAAACCAATTGCAACCTGTAACTGTTATAGAAACCGATGTAAATGATTATTTATTGAAGCAATATAACATCAAGCCAGAATATGATTATGTTGCCAATTCGATATTATCAACCATGCTTAGGAAGGACAATAATTCCAAAAGCATCCTTTTAAGATACCATTATAGATGTGGCAAACGTATCGCTGGATTTGTTAACCAAAGGTTTTATGAACGTCAGCTTAAATTACGCAACTTAAACGAAGGCAAATTGACTTACGTTAACGTTAAGAACCATTATAAGGCCGGATCTAGAAACGCCTATGTGGATGAAGCTAAATCTATTGTAGATATAATCAAGAAGAACAATTATAAAGATGTAGGGATCATTACTCCGTTTGTTAATCAGGCTTCCTTGATAAACAAATATCTTTCTATCAATGGATTATCTGATATAAAAGCAGGTACAGTACATACATTGCAAGGATCGGAAAAATCAATAATCATCATGTCTAGTGCCCTTTCTTTAAGTACGAGTATCAAGACAATGGATTGGATTAAGAATAACCATGAACTCATCAATGTTGCAGTCACTAGGGCTAAGGAACAATTCATATTTGTAGGAGACAAAGTAGCAATAGATACATTAAGCAAAGATGATGACTCTGATTTAAAAGTACTTTCTGATTACGTATTTAAAAATGGGGATATAGTCGTGCCTAAAAGTGTTGCAACTATATCTACTGACTTTTCAAATAATTCCGATAGCGAGAAAGATTTCTTTGCAACCATCACCCCATATTTTAATAAACGTGGGACTAAGATGAGGATTGAAAGGAATGTAAAAGTAAAAGATGCAATAAAACATATCCATCCTGAAGATATATCATTAATTGGCAAGAAGGAATTTGATGTAATCGTACAGTCTAGCTATGGCCTATTTAACAAGACATATAAAACCATCGTTGTATTTGAAATAGATGGAGGGGAGCATGTCGGCTCTAAATTAGTCGCATCTAGAGATAGGGAAAAAGAAAAAATATGTTCTAAATATGGGATTAAATTGATTAGGATAGCCAATCATGAAGTAAAGGATTATGAACTGATAATATCTTTATTCGAATGTGTCATTAAGAATATCCCTGATATCGAATTTGTCGGTAAGCAACTTTCGTTATTTGAAGAACAGGCTGAATAGGAATTATTTATGGTAACTTGCATTGGAGAAATCCTAATTGATCAATTTGTTGAAGGGTATAAGGTAATAAACGCTATAGGAGGCGCTCCTTTTAACGTTGCTACTTCAATTAAAAGGAGTGGAGGACATTCTTCTTTCCTTGGTTCAGTTGGAGAAGATGAAGAAGGAAAGCTTATCCTAGAAGAAGCATCTAAATTAAAATTAGATAACCTTTACCTAAATAGATTCAAGGAATATAAGACTACCATAGCCCAAGTTAAATTAATCGATGGGGAACGCTATTTTAAATTCATTAGGGATAACGGGGCTGATTATCATTTTGATTTACCTTTTCCTAAGGAAATATATTCTTCTAGCATTGTCCATTTAGGATCATTGATGTTAAGCGAAGAAGTCGGCAGGAGCTTTATTAAAGAATTAATCAAGGAATTAAAGAAGAGACATATATTGATTAGCTTTGATATCAATTATAGGAAAGATATATTCAAAGGAATCCCTAATGTTAAGGATATCTATAAAGAAATAATCAAGGATGTCGATATATTAAAGATTTCAGAAGAAGAGATATCTATATTTGGAGAAGATTATATTTCTTCTTTAAAAGATAAATTGATTTGCCTTTCTTTAGGAAGCAAAGGGAGCAGCTATCGTTATAATTCTTTAAAAGGAGTTGTTCCATCTATAAAAGTAAAACCAATTGATACAACTGGGGCAGGAGATGCTTTTTTCGGGGCTATATTAGCTAATCTAGATGGACATAACCTATTTGAATTAGATAAAGAATACCTAGATAGGATATTTGGCTTTGCTAATGTGGTCGGGGCCTTGACTACTTTAGGCAAAGGGGCGATTAACCCAATTCCATATAAAGTAGACGTTTTAGAATTTATCAAAACCCATTCTAAATAGCTAGTTAGCTTATTTCTTTTACAAATAAGTCCCTAATTAAGATATACTTACCTAATAAAGGGATTTTTATGGCAAAAGAATTACATCATATTGATAAATGGGGATTTGCAAACGTTGATTTTGGGGAAGAGATATTAGAAAAGAACCAAAAGGCTCTTATTTTAATTGCTGGCGCTTCTAGCTCTGGTAAATCCTATGGGGCAGTATTCCTAAAACAAATGCTAGAAAAGATGGGACATAAAGCCTGCACCATATCTCTAGACCAATATAATGGAGGATTATCTAGGATTATTCCTAATAAGGTAAACCTTAATTACTTTAATTCCTCTATAAAAGATATGGGTCGTATCTACTCCAAGATTAAACCCATTATAGAAAATGTAGATTTCTCTTCTAAATATGATGAAACTAGGCTTTCCCTTATTAAAGATGCCTTAAAAGATGAATTTAATGAACTAGATTTAGATAAATTCATAACTGGGTTAGGAATTGAATGGTCTAAACTCAATTTTGATGAACCTAGTGTCTATGATCTAAAAGAGGCTAGCCGTGACATAAAGGATTTATTAAAAGGAAAGACAGTTGAAGAGAAACTATATTCAAAAGTCGTCTCAGAAAGAATTAAATCCAATTCAATCATCAATGGGGATGAATGCTCATTTATCATTGTCGAAGGTATATATGCTTTAAATGATAAACTATTAGATGAATTAAAAGGAATAGAAATAGTAAAGAATTTCATTGATGGCAATCCTAAATCCTTGTTCCTTAGACGTCTTATTAGGGATATGGGTTCAACAAGTGCGTCAACTTCTTTTACGGCCAAGTTATATTTTTCTTCCATCATGGATAGCTATAGGCAGACAATTCTTCCTTCTAGAAGCAAAGCCGATTTGGTTCTAGATAACGATATGTCATTTGCTGAACTTAGGTCAGGCAATCTTTATTTAAGCAAAAATCTTTATCCTGTAAATTCAAAAGAAGGATTAAAGAGGCTAGAAGATAATTCTCTAGTAGTGGAGAGATCTTTCCAAAAGGATTTCTATATCGTCTGCGAGAATGAGAAACAAGAAGAAAACAATATCCTTAGATTTAGGGAAACTTCAATTGACGAAGGAAAGACTTATAAGCCGGCTTCCTTGGTCCATAAAGGCGCTCCTAAATGGAGAAAAGACAACAAGATAATTAGGCCAGTCAATGTCTTGCTTGATGAAAATTGCATCCAAGATGTATGGAAAGATGAGGAAAGCTGCCTTTATGATTTCCTTACTAATGGATTCATGATTAATAGAATCGAAATCAAAATAAAGACTAGGATTATCTATAAAGGATATAACATCACTTTATTCGAGGCTAAAGACAGGAACAATAACTTAGAGATAGGTGATGACATCCCTTCATCTATATTAGAAGAAGTGCTTAATTACGTTAGATAAGATCATCTAATACTTTTATCAAGGTCTTTCTATATAATTCTTTCGCATGACTCTTTATATATTCAAAAGATATATTTTCATCGGAAGTTTTATAAATTCGATATAATGGGTCGCTTATTTTTGATTTGCCACATATTATCACTAGTTTATTTTTATCAATTCGTTTCAATATCCCGTTTATAGCCTTCCCGTTTAATGATTGGTTATCAAAACTTCCTTCGCCAGTTATTATTAAATCTGCTTTAGACGCATATTTATCAAAATCATTTAAGTCCAATATTTTATCTATTCCTAGTTTGATTGAAGCATCAAAGAAAGAATAGAAACATCCTCCTAATCCTCCTGAAGCCCCTAAGGAAGGAGTATTAGTTAAATCTTTTCCTAATTCTTTTTTAATAATAGAAGAGAAGTGGAAGAATGATTTATCAAGGAATTCAATTTCTTTTTCGTTATATCCTTTTTGTTTACCATAGATTTGACTAGCCACATTATTTCCAGTTAAAGGATTAGTAACATCGCAATAGCAATTAAACTTAATTCCTTTAATCTTTTCTTTTAACTTTTGAGCATTAAATGAATACACGTCCTTAATATTTTTAGCGGTCAACTCTCCCTTAATATTGAAATCTACCCCCAAATAGGAGAGTAAACCTATCCCCATTTCATTTGTAGAACTTCCACCTAAAAATATATTTATTGATCTAGGGTTATATCTTAAAGCGTCTTCGATTACTATTCCTATCCCTTTAGTAGTCCTCTCTAATGATGGTATCTTATTTGTTAGATATGGAAGTCCAATAATCTTAGCTACTTCTATATAGGCATCATTATCCTTGGATATGAAGTAGGGGATATTTATTTTCTTATATTCAGCATCGATAGAATTAACATATATTGTTTTTCCTTCTAGGATAGCTGAGATGATATCTAAACTACCTTCCCCTCCATCTGCAATAGGTAAATAAACCCCATTGAAGTAGGATTTATATTTATTGTTTATAACTTCTTTAGAAATAGAAATAATATCAAAGGTAGATAAAGTTCCTTTAAAAGAATCTAGGCAAAACAAAACATTTTTCATAGATTCATTATAACTAATCTAGATTATTAATTACCTAGAAGATTTATCGTAAGGAATACCTTCTGCTTTTGGAGCATGGCTCTTTTTAGAGAAGACAATAAGGGAAAGGAATGCTAATAGATACGGAAGCATGTTATAGAAGGCCTTGGAATTGATTGGATTATTCCAGCTTCCAGAGAAGGCTGTAACCATGAAGTTAGATAAGGCAAAGAAAGCGGCAAAGAATAATGATGCCAAGGTGATATTTATAGCCTTCCAGTTACCTAGAATTTCAATGGCCAATACCAAGAACCCATAACCAAATACACCAGAAGCTAAATTCCATTCACCTAGCCTTAAACAAGAGAAGATGATAAATCCTCCAATAGAAGCAGAAGCACTTCCTATGGCAGTGGATATATATCTCATCTTATTGACATTGATTCCAACCGAATCGGCTGCAGCTGGGTTTTCACCACACGCCCTAAGCCTTAATCCAAATCTAGTCTTGTTGATTAGGAATATTAAGACAAATATCAAGATGATTCCGATTAGAACGGTTATGTTTATATTAGAGAAAGCTCCATTGAAGAAAGCTGATTTTGTGTTGTAATTCATGACATTGAATGACATGGAAGTATTCATATTTGGTTCATCTTTTGCAAGGTGGATTGTATTTAGGATTAATACAATAGCAGCCGCAAGGGAATTCATCGCCGTGCCGACGATAGTCTGATCAGCTTTGAATTTGATTGATATGAACGAGAGCAAGAAAGAGAAGGCAACACCGACTAAAATCGACATCAGCATCCCTGGTATGTATATGAAATTGACGAAGAACCAATTGTTTAATAAGGCGCTTTCTCCCATCCAGCCATATATTTGCTGAATGAATAATATGCCGGAGAAGGCACCGACTAACATCGAGCCATCAAGAGAGATGTTGATAATGCCAGAACATTCGCTAAACATACCCCCGAAAGAACCAAGGGTAAATCCAACTCCGAAGACAATGAATAGGAATATTATTGAGCCCCATGTAGCGGTGGAGATATCAACATAGACATTTAACATAGATAATAATTCCATCTTATTTGGCCTCCTTTGCTTTTCTAGAGAATAATTGCTTGAACGAAGCATCTATTGTTTCTTTATGCTTGATGTTACTTCTTCTAATAAGAGTGATGAACAAGGCAGATAAGGATGCAACATAGACAATGACGGCCCTAATAAGTTCCATGTAGTATTTGCTATATAGAATTGAGACATTTACGATTCTAGTCTGTGCTTCGGTTATATAATTAATAAAGAAGGCCGAGAAGATACATCCTATTGGGTCGGTTTGACCAATAAGGGCAACCGAAATACCATTGAACCCATCTGCAATCATGACCCCGTCAAGCGAATTATATGTAAATGCTTTTGGAGAGGATGGATTAGAGAATACTAGATATCCGCAAATCCCGGCAATAGCACCAGAAAGAAGTAATGACAAGACTATCTTTTGGTCTTGGTTAATACCTGCATATTTAGCGGCAAATTTATTTGATCCACATAATTTCATTTCGAATCCAAACTTGGTGAATTTCAAAATGAAGAAGAATATCAAACAAATCACAATCGCGATTATTAATCCCCAAGTAACTCCATAGAAAGTACTATCTACCCCAAACATTGAAGGCATTCTTCCTTGGATTCCCATCTTAGCTAATTGGGCTTTGTTATAATAATCGATGCAGTCAGATGGCAATTGCTGACCTATTAAGGAAGTTAAGTAATAAACAATCCAGTTAAGCATGATGCCAGAAAGTACTTCATTAACATTGAATTTAGCTTTTAGTATGCCTGAAATTGCCCCGACAGCAGCTCCTCCAAGCAAGGCAACTAACATACAGGCTAGCCAATTACCTCCATTAAAGGAAACGATAAAGGCAAGGAAGGCACCCATTGTTAATTGGCCGGTAATTCCAATGTTGAATAAGCCTAATTTAAAGGCAAATGAAATTGATAAACCCGCTAACATCATCGGGGTCATATTCATTAATACGTGGGAAATGGAACTCTTTTTAGAGAATCCAGAAGTAATAAGGACAGATAACCCACGGAAACAGTTTTCCGGGTCTCTAATAAGCATGACTATAAATCCTGCGAGCAATCCTATTAAAACGCAAATGACACTAGATGCAATTGCCTTAGTAGCTCCAAAAGAGAATAGCCATGAAACTCCTTTAGCAATCGGGACGCAGACATATCTAAGCCCCTTCCAGATATTCTTGCCTAGTTTGACAAAGAAAGGATTGAAAATATTGACGAAGAATGAACATATGGCGTTCCAAATCTTGGAAAAGAAATTCTTAATTTTATCCATTTCTATTCACCTTTCCTTTCTTGTCTTTTAGCCCCGGACATATAAAGACCAATTTCTTGAATTGTAGTTTCTTTTGGATTTAGTTCAGCGACTATCTCGCCTTCATGCATGACTAAAATCCTATCGCTAAGATTCATGACTTCATCTAATTCTAGCGATACTAGTAAGACTGCTTTTCCTTTATCTCTAGATTCAATTAATTGCTTATGGATCTTTTCAATCGCGCCAACATCAAGTCCTCTAGTAGGAGAGACGGCTAATAGTAATGGGGCGCCTAAATCTAGTTGCCTTCCGATTATGGCCTTTTGCTGGTTTCCTCCTGACATTGATCTAACAATAGTTTTATAGCCAAGAGATGAACGGATATCATATTCTTCGATTAATCTATTCGCATATTCATTTATTTCCTTTTTGTTTCTTATTCCAAACATGTTGAACGGCTTTTGGAAATAACGTTGCAAAACTAGGTTATCTGCTAAAGAAAAATCTAAGGCTAAACCATATTTATGCCTATCTTCAGGAATGTGGCTTAATCCTGCAAGGGCTCTTTTCCTAACACTTAATTTCTCTAAATGGGTATCGATATATTCTTCTTCATTGCCACCTTCTTTATATTTAGGATTCTTTACATGATGGAGGACTAATTCACCTTGTTTAGCCTTACATAATCCAGTTAAGGCATATATCAAATCGCTTTGTCCATTTCCTTCAATACCCGCTAGACAAACAATTTCTCCTTCCCTAATCGAGAAAGAAACATCCTTTACGGTATCTTTTCTTTTTTCGGGGTTAAAGACAGTTAAATTCGAGACAGTAAGTATTTCTTTTCCAGGTTTTGCTTCATCTTTTTCAGTTACAAGTTGGACTTCTCTTCCGACCATTAACCTAGATAATTCTTCTTTTGTTGTTTCTTTTGTAACTAATGTATCGATGCATTTTCCTTTTCTTAATATGGAAACCCTGTCGGATACTTCCATGATTTCATTTAATTTATGGGAAATGAAGAGAATGGATTTTCCTTCATTTGCTAGGTTTCTCAAAGAAATCATTAAATCTGTTATTTCCTGTGGGGTTAAAACAGCAGTAGGTTCATCAAAGATTAATATGTTGGAATTACGGTATAGAATTTTCAATATCTCTACTTTTTGTTGCTCTCCAACTGACATATCATCTATTTTTTCGTCTAGGTCGATATGGAAATTGTATTTCTTGCATAGTTCCTCTAGTTTTTTTCTAGCTTCTTTTGGTTTTATATAGCCAAAAAGTCCAGTTGGTTCTTCTCCAAGAATTATGTTTTCTAATGCTGAAAAAATACCTACAAGCATGAAATGCTGATGAACCATCCCAATACCTAGCGCACAGGCTTGGTGGGGATCAGAGATAGTTACTTTTTCACCATTAAGGATAATGTCGCCTGAAGTAGGTTTATATAATCCTGATACCATTGACATCAGCGTAGACTTTCCTGCTCCATTTTCCCCAAGCAAAGCATGTATTTCGCCTTTTCTTAAAGTAAGAGAAATATCATCATTTGCCTTGATTCCAGGGAAATATTTGCAAATATGAGAAAGTTCTAGAACGTTTTCTTCCATAAGCGACTCCTTTAGAGAAAAAAGGGGACAGGAATGCCTGCCCCCTTAGTTAATTATTTGTTGTGGTAGGTTGCAGTGACTTTGACAGTTGTTGGGGCTTTGCTTGTATCGTTAGAAACGGTAACGGTTCCAGCCTTCATATCAGCGACTAATTTTGCATAGTCTGCTTCAGTCCACTTCTTGAATCCCCAGCATCCTTTATCGCCAGTTGTGGCTTCGGTTGGGAGAGCGACGGCATCTTGTTTGATTCCAAGGGTTTGGATCTTGGCAGAGTGCTTTGCATCGAATTTATTTTCGTTGCCTTTCCAGGAAGTCAATGCTTCTTTGATGGAAGTTCCTAAGCCCTTCATGGCAGAAGTAAGTAGTTTTTCTCTAGTTCCGGCTGGCTGGATAGAGGTGTCAGCGTGTTGGTTAGTGTCAACACCAATCCAACTCTTTCCTTCTTTATTTGTGGCTTGGCTTAGACCAGTGGTGACTGAGTTATAGACAGCACCGCCACAAGCAAATATGGTTTCGGTTCCATTGTTATACCAGCTGGTGGCAAATTCGGTTGCTTCGGTAGTGGAAGCAAAAGCGCCAGCATAGTAATAATCCATCTTGACTGAACCGTCTGCTAAACCAAGTTCAGTAGCAGCCTTTTCGGCTCCTTGGACATATCCATATCCATATCTTTGGACGGCTGGGACAGCCATACCGCCGATGAAGCCTAATTTGGTTAAGCCATCTTTAACGGCACCATAACCAGCAAGGAACCCAGCTTGTTCTTCTTGGTATTGGGTCATGGAGACATTAGCTCCTAATGTATATTCGGTATAGCCGTTATCGGAGTCTTGGTTAACGCAGTCAAGGGCAAGGAAGCAAACATCTTTATATCTTTCTTGGACTTGCTTGACGACTGGTTGGAATAGATATCCAGGAAGGACAACGAATTTGGCTCCCCATTCGACAGCGGCTTCAACGGCTGCAACACGTTCGGCAGTAGTGAATTCGGCAGAAGAGGAAGTTGGTTGATAATACATTGTATGGATAGAACCATTGCTTACAATGTTGTTTTTGACTGTTCCGCCACCATTTGCGACAGCCCAATCATTGACAGCTTCCCAAGAGGTTTGGTTGAAGTTGTGATCATTTAAGGTACCGGAGTCGGTAACAAGGGCAATTTTAAGAGCGTCATCATTGCCATTTTCGCCACAGGCGACAAGAGTGAGGAGAGAGGCACTAAGTAATAAAAGTGCAGATTTTTTCATACGTTTTATCCTCCTAAAGATATTTGTTGGTATGAACTAAATGGGCAAATTTATGGCAAAAAAAGCGTGTCACTACCGATGAGATATGTCACTTTTAATGTGTTTAATTTTGTCCACATTCAAATATTATAAACAAAAAATGGCATTAGGTAACTTAAAAAATGTAACTTTTTACATTATCTAGAATTTGTCGAATTTGTAAGCACTTTCTAAAGGAATTACATATTTGCCCAATGAGATTTATATTATATTTGTAAATTTCTAGATGACATTTTATCCTCTAAGCGGATAATTTAGGGGTTGAGTTTTTCCTATATAGAGGTGAACTATGATAGTAATTGGCGGAATGATTGGACTAGGTAAGACTACCCTTGCCGAGAAACTTGGGGAACGTCTAGGTATACCTACTTATTTTGAATCTGTAAAAGATAATAAGATACTTCCTCTTTTTTATAAGGCTACACCTGAAGAAAATGAGAAATATCGTTATTCTTTTCTTCTTCAGCTATCCTTTTTGCAATCTAGGTTAAAGCAAATAAAACAAGCAAAGCTAGATAAAGAATCAATCATGGATAGAAGTATCTATGAAGATTTATATTTTGCCAAAACAATCCATGATGAAGGACGTATTTCAGATTTAGAATTAGCAATTTACCAAGAGATGTTCGAGGAACTTGTAAATGATTATCCTCCTCTTCCCTCTAAATCTCCTTCTGCTATGATTTATCTTCATGGGTCATTTGAAACCGTACTAAATAGAATAAAAGAAAGAGGCAGAGATTTTGAACTTGATGAACCTAGTTTAAGACATCATCGTCTTATGTGGGAAGGATATGACAAGTGGTTCCATTCCTTCTATAAATATTCTCCTGTTATTGAAGCTGACTGCAATAAAAGAGCCTGTTCGTTTAATAAAGATGATCAGGATTGGCTAGTTGAACAACTTAGGCCATATATAAATATAGATTAAGGGGACAATAATGGTGGTTATAGTAGGTGGAATGATTGGAATTGGAAAGACTACCACTTCCAAGATGTTAGGAAAAGAAACTGGATTAAAAGTCTACTATGAATCTGTTGAAGGCAATAAGGTCTTGCCTTTGTTTTATACTTCTAGCAAAGAAGAGAAGGAAAAAAATAGATATCCATTTCTTCTCCAATTAAGCTTCCTTCGTTCAAGGTTCCATGCGATTAAAGAAGCCTTAAAAAATGACAATGCGATTATGGATAGAAGTATCTATGAAGATTATTATTTTGCCAAAAAGAATTTTGAATTAGGCAACATAAATGAAATGGAAATGGATCTTTATGAAGGCTTATTAAGTGAGATGATGGATGAACTGAACTTGCTTCCAAAGAAATCTCCTGATGTAATGGTTTATCTTCATGGGTCGTTTGAAACGGTTTTAAATCGCATCAAGGAAAGAGGAAGGTCTTTTGAATTAGATTCTGAATTAGTCTCTTATTATAAATTCCTTTATGATGGATATGATGAATGGGTCCATTCTTCATATAAGGCCTCTCCTATTATTTCTATTGATGTAGATAAAAAAGACATCGTTTTTAACGAATCCGATAAAAAAGAATTCTTAGAAGAATTATCTAGATATAATAAAATCAAATAGATATGAAAGAAGAACTAGACTTATCTACATATAAGAAAAGGAACCAATATTACCATTTTTCTAAGTTTCCTGATCCTTCTTTTGGATTAGATGTCGATATTGATGTTACTAACCTCATAAATATAAAAGAAGCGACCCATGTCGGCTTTTTCCCTATGTTTTTATATTGTTTGACCAAGGCGATTAATTCGGTTTACGAATTGCATTTAAGGGAAGAAAATGGACACATCTATTATTATGATGTCATCCATCCAACTTGGACTGTCCTTGCTAAAGAAGATGTATATATGAATGTAGGAACTACTTTTGAAGAAGACTTTATTTCTTTTAATAAGAAAGTAGTTGAACTAAATTCCAAGACAAAACAATTAGATCCTAGTTCTGATTTAGACATATCTAGTTTATGTAATGAACCTAATGTATTTTATGCATCTTGCTTACCTATTTTAGACGTAATTTCATTTAGGCATCCTACTCCAAGCGGTGATCACGATAACCTTTCTATCCCAAGGATATTGTGGGGGAAGTTTATATTAAAAGAAGATAATAGATATCATTTGACATTGAATATAACTACCTCCCATTGTTTAGTAGACGGGTTCCCTTTGGCTAAGGTTTTTATTAATTTAAGGGAGATTATTTCTTCTTTTAGGATTTAATTATGGATAAAGAAACTTTAAGAAAACAGATACAGGGGTTCATTCCTTTTAATAAAGAAGAGGAAAAAGACAAAGAACTCATATTAAGGTGTCTAGATAAAGAAGAGGATGTCTTTTCTAGAAAAAATCCATTGGTTCATTTTACTGCCTCTAGCTGGATTATTAATAAATCTAGGGATAAGGTTCTTTTATGTTTCCATAATATCTATAATTCATGGAGTTGGCTTGGCGGACATTGTGATGGTGAAATCGATTGCCTAAAAGTCGCGATTAAAGAAGCAAAAGAAGAAAGTGGATTAGATGAATTTAGATGTATATCCGAAGGGATTTTCTCTTTGGAATCTTTGTGTGTAAATTCTCATATAAAAAAAGGGCAGAATATATCTAGCCATATCCATATTAATCTTACTTATCTATTAGAAGCAGATGATAGCAAGCCATTAAAGATCAAGGAAGATGAAAACAAAGGACTCATGTGGGCGCCTATTGAAGATATCTATAAATTATCTAATGAGCCTTGGTTTGTTGAACACGTATATAAAAAGCTTAACGAAAAACTATATAGATTAATCAAAGAAAATAAGATTTAATTGGCTTTTTTTCTTTTGAAATAGAACAAGAAATAAGCTGGAACTAAAGTCAAAATAGCTGCACTTAAGGTTACTAGGAACATATTTTTATCTGGCATAGAAGCGGTGTTACCAAATTCGTTGATATATTCGCTAGAAAATACTGCCAAGGCAATATTTGAACCAATAATCATTGGAAGCATGACGGCCATTATCATCCTTACTCCCTGTAACGATCCTACTTTATCTAACGGAGTTTCATCTCTTAAAGTAACTCCTAATACAGTTGTGCCAACTAGATATGAACTCATTAGGAATATCCCTGCAATAGTTGCGCTTATCATGTCCTTTATAAAATATAAGGATAAGCTAGAAACTGCTAGGATTATTATGGAAGCAAAAAGGATTTTATCTTTGCCAAGTTTCTCCATAAATACCCCGATGATAATAGTAAATACGCTAGCCAAAATTAATATAATTCCCATTACCAAATAGAAATTAAGCCCATTGATTCCTAATCCTTCCTGGAAATAGACTAGGTAATAAGGCAAGAATGAATCAATTGCAATATTAAAGCAAAAGAAGCAAAGAAGGCATAGATAGAATCTCTTGTTATTCTTTATTGAAGACGGTTTAAATCCATAGATGAAATTAGATAAGAATCCATCGTCTCTTTTTATCTCGGTCTTATCTTTATTTAATAAGAAGAAGGATGCTAATCCAACAATGAAAGTCAAAGCACCTGCAATTATAAAGAAATATAGCCATGGGGTAGCAATTCTAGAAGCAAATTCGCTTTGGGTTTCACCTTCTTCTTTACTGCCGGGAACTCCTAATATCAAGCCTAATCCCATCATCAAGGCTAAAGCGATTAAGGGGAGAATTGATATAATGGATTCGACCATTGGCCTATTTGTTTCGTCTGTTTGATCAGTAATATAAGAAGAATAACAGGCATCATTGCTAGTTGAGCCAAATAAAGTCATCACGCAGTCGATAATGACATTTAATATGCCAACCCACATGATGGCTTTAGTTGGGTTTAATCCGCCTTTTATTAATATTGGATAAGAAGCCACTCCAAATAAGGCAACCGAGACTCCCCAAAGCATATAGCCTATAGCAATTATTGGCTTTCTTTTGCCTAATTTATCTGAAAGAGGTCCGATAACTAAAGTAGTAATAGCGGCCACTATAGCACTAAATGTCGTCATGTAATTTATATATGAGGCATCTCCGGTTTGAGAATATACATATAGGTTTATGTATTGATTTTCAATCGCCCAGGCTAGCTGGCCTATTAATCCGACAAGAATAAATCCAATCCAGGATTTAGCACCCAAAGGGGTTCTTTTGTTTTCTTTTTCCATGCAATAAGTATTGATTTATAGATTCTAAACTTCAAGAAATTAATTATGGTTTTAAGGTCTTAAAGAGACTATGTGGGTAGTTAAATTTGACCACTAAATAAAAAAAGTGGTCGAAATTAACCAAGTTATAAGATATAATATGTTTATGGTAGAGGCAACTAAAGATAAAGTTTTTAATAAAAAAGAGATCATTGGATGCCTTTTTGGATATAGACCAAAGATAAGTGAAGTTTCTATTTATAAAGCAATAAATAAGAAGATTCTTTCTAATGAAATAACTCGAGTTGGAAGGAATAAATATTCTTTTTCTTCCAAAAAATCTTTTTCCTATACATTAGAAAAAGATTTTACTAAAAAGGTTTTAAATGACTTAACTAGCCGATTTGGGAACGATTCTTTATACATTGTTTATGATACTTCGCTACTAAATTTATTTTTAAATCACCTCATTGGGAATTTCACTGTTATAATTGAAGTGGAGAAAATATTAAAGGAGACTGTTTTTTGGTATCTAAAAGAAAAGGGATACCAAAGTGTTCTTTTAAGCCCGTCAGAAGAGGAAAATTCTTTTTATAATCCTTTTGACGGAACGGGGATTATTGTCAAAGCAATGGTAAGCAAGTCTCCAATTAATAGCAAACAACACAAGACAACCATTGAGAAACTAGTGGTCGATATAGTCTCTGACAAAACTCTGAATATGTTTTATGAGGGTGCTGAAATTCCTTTAATGCTAGATGAGATATTTCATAGTTGCTCTTTGAAATTTGATTCTATAAGGAATTATGCTAAAAGACGTCATTGCCTAGATAAACTTGTTGCTTGTTTGCCTAATGATATGAAAGGTATATTAGATGATCAAACAAGAAACTTTTACAAAAGAAAACATTGAACGGATAGTGGTTAAATATAAAACCGATTTCGAACTTGCTGCTCGCGCTGTTTTTGCTTTAGGACTAGTTGAGGCTCTTTCAAAAGTTGGTGCCGACTTCGTTTTCAAAGGCGGAAGTTCGTTGATGCTGCTATTCGATTCGCCAAGGAGGCTTTCAACTGATGTAGATATTTTGGTGCCTCCAAACTATGATATCGATTTTTTCATAAAAGAAGCTTCAAAGATTTTCCCTTTTGTAGGCTTTCAAGAGTCAATAAGAAAGACTAGCAAAACAATATTTAAAAGACATTTTAAATTTACTTACAAGTCGACAAATTCCGATAAAGATTTTAATGTTCTTTTGGATGTTCTTTTTGCGGACAATCATTATGTTTCTATCGTAGAAAAACCAATTAATAATGATTTGCTTATATGCAATGGGACTGATTGTTTCGCTAAAATTCCCTCTCCTGAATCGTTGCTTTTAGACAAACTAACTGCTTTTGCTCCACATACAATCGGAATTCAATTTTATGGAAAAGATTTTTCCAACGACAAGAGACTTGAAGTTATCAAACAATTCTTTGATATATCGTGTCTTTTTGATGTATGCCATCAACATAAAGGACTTAAGAAAGCGTATGAGTCAATTGCTATGGATGAAATTAGATATAGACAGTTAAAATTAGAGCCTAAAGACTGCCTATGTGATTCTTTTAATTCCGCTCTTTCTATTATTTCTTTAGGAAAGCTTGGAGATAATGACTTTGATAATTATGTATCAGGATTTAGAAAAATAACAGGACACGTGCTAGGTGTAAGACTTAATCCGAATACTGCTTCTCTTAGTGCTGCAAAAATCATGTTTTTATCAGCTTGCTTGATTTGTAATAAAAATCCGTTTGATTACGAGGCCAAAAATCATGACTTAATCGAAAAACCGCCCTATAACAAAATCAACTTTCTAAAAAAGACTAATAAGGATGCTTTTGATTATGCAGCTACCGCAATATCAATATTAGGGTATTGATGCACCCTCTTTCCCATTTTTTATTATTGAATGAAATTATTTTTCACTTTCTTTTTATTTCAACCTAAATTTTGCAGAGAGAATACGGAATTCTGTGTAAACCAGAAACTCGCTTTAACGTTCTAATTCTA
>CABQKC010000012.1 GCA_902464635.1 uncultured Caryophanales bacterium
AGTATGGGCCGTGTCTCAGTCCCATTGTGGCCGTTCACCCTCTCAGGTCGGCTACACATCCTCGCCTTGGTGGGCTGTTATCTCACCAACTAGCTAATGTGCCGCAGGTCCATCTAAGAGTGTCGCAAACGCGACTTTCAAGCGATCTTCATGCGAAGACCGTTGTTATCCGGTATTAGCCAAACTTTCGTCTGGGTATCCCAGTCTCAAAGGCAGGTTACCTACGTGTTACTCACCCGTTCGCCACTAGGGTATTGCTACCCTCGTTCGACTTGCATGTATTAGGCACGCCGCCAGCGTTCATCCTGAGCCAGGATCAAACTCTCAATAAAATATGTTTTGATCTAGTTCAATTAATTATCTGGTTTTGTTTTTGATTCTTAAAGAATCGACGTTAAGTGTTTGTTGTCAATCTGTCTAGTTTTCAAAGATCAGTTAGCACACCGGGCTCTCACCGACCAGGTCTCCCTGGTTTTGTGTGCTTGGATAATTTACTACTTTCTTCTTACTCAGTCAAGAACTTTTTTTCAAATTTTTTAATTTTTTTGAAGAGGTTCTTTTTTATCGATTTTGGAGCAATAATGCCCACACAATCGAGACTTTTCAGCGGTTCGGACTCGTTTATCCCTAAGTCGCGAACGTTGATAATTCTACTCATTTATAGAGACTAGTCAACTACTTTTTGCATAAATTTTTCATATTTTTTAAAAACGCCAATTTTATCGATACTTTTTCTTTGAAAAACTTTTATAGAAATATAAAAAATGCCTCAATTACGAGGCATTAGACGAATTTGTTATTTATTAAAATGATTTCTTCCACAATCCGTGGAGATTGCAATAACTATAAACTTCCTTTAGGACTTCATCTTTTTCCAAGGTGAATGTGGCTTTTGGTTCACCAGTTGGATCTAGATAATCGATTCTAATTCCTTTAGAAGTAACAATACCAATCCATTCAATATGATGTTCAACAGTCATTGGATGGATAACGCTACCCACTACTACATTAACTTTATCACCTTCAGTAGCTACATCTGGAATATGTTTTTCATTTGAGGCATCGACGGTATTGGCTTTAAGTTCAACTAATCCGGTTGGATTTTCATTGCTTGATAGGTCGAGGAAGACTTTTTTGCATTCATTGCATTTAAAGAATTTGTTCATAATTGGATTTCCTTTCTTATCTATATATTAATATACTAATAATAAATAGTCTTAGAATATGCTTTCCATTTTTAATATAGAGGAAGAGAAATGATCTTCATTAGGGAAATCTTTTCCCTTTAGCATCCTAAGTCTTTCCTTTTCCATTTTTATTTCATCTTTACTTAACCCGTCTTTTTTAGAAAGATATAAATCAAAGAAAATAGATAATTTGATACGAGAATAGCTAGAGGCAAAATCTTTGTTATATGGATAGCCTAATTTAGTAGATGCATATTTAATGACGGCAAAGCTATCAATATGGTTATGTGCCCTATCCTTATTCTTGCTAGAAGTAAGCGACCCCTCCCCTTTTACATATATATATAAAGGATAAGGGAGAATCTTTACTAACCTAGAGGAACCAAATAAGGAATATACCAAAGGAGTATCTTCAAACATCATTCCTTCTTTTAATAATAAAAGATTATCAAAATGGAATAATTCTTTCCTAAATACCTTGTTCCAGAGGAATCCTCTTAATGAAGCGTCTTTAAGAAGTTTCTTGCAGGCTTTTTCTCCAGTTAATATTTGTTTTCTTCTTGGCCTAAACAAATTCCTTTTTATCTTCCCTTTATATTCGACTAGATAATCAAGGCAAACTACATCGATATCATCATCAAAGCCACTTATTGCAACTTTAGCAAAATCGTTTGCTAGATAATCATCAGAATCAGAAAATGCAATCAAGTCTCCTGAAGAATGCTTTATCAAATTGATCCTATTGCCCAAAGGACCTAATTTGGTTTCATTAACAATTATTTTTATCCTATTATCTTCTTTTTGTTTATCAATAAGGTAATTCAAAGAAGAATCCTTGCTTGGTTCGACTCCAAAAAGGAATTCGATATCCCCATCTTGCTTTAATAAGGAAGTTACTAGCCTAGGCAAAGTAGAGACTGAATTATATACAGGAATCAAAAATGATAATTTCATAAGTTAATCATACGTTTTTAAATCCAACAAAAAAAGACCTCCAGTAGAACTAGAAGCCTTTTGAGATTATTTTCTATTGCTTCCTTTGATTAAGACAAGGAAATATAAGACCCTAACGAATATGGCAATGAAGTCCGTATACATCTTGAAAGCACAATATAGAGGCATATTCTTGCCGGCACTATTTTGCAATATATTCTTGATGTTATAGGTATCAACCGCTACCAATATAAGTAAGAATGCCATGACTGCGATAGAGACAATGACATTATAGATATAGAAGGCAGCTGGATTAATTAGCCATAATACAAGCCAGAACGCACCACCTAGAAGCAGGCACATAAGAGCCCCGGCAGCAATCATTCCAAGTACATTGAGGTTTGATTTTGAATAATATCCGATTAATCCCATGATAACAAAGACTAATCCTGATATCCCAAATGCCTCACCTAATGTATAGAAATCAATTCCTGCAATCAAGAAGGCACTAAGGAATACACCCATCAATATAGTATATAGGATATAAGGTACCCACAATGACTTCTTATCCGAATAGGCCCTATGTGTAATTACTAGGCTATCGATAAACATGATGATATAGCTAGCAATCAATATACCAACATAGGTGAATATAGCAGTATCGGGTACTTCTCCTGCCCAGTCGATTCTACCAAAATTGGTAAACCAGCCAGCGAATAAGGCACCTACTACTATAGATACTATTGCAGAAATGGCTAATCCTATCCCCATATAGAGATAGACTTTGCCAATGGATTTGTTCTTGTTCTGTAAAAATTCATTTACTTTGGTTTCGTCTTGGGGAGCCCTAGACTTTCTAACCGAAGCGAATGCCATCTTATTTTACCAATCCATCGATTAGTCCCTTGTAGGATTCTAGGGTTAAGCTAGCCCCACCTACCAAGGCACCATCAATGTCCTTCATAGACATATATTCGGCAATATTATTTGGCTTGACTGAACCGCCATATAATATTCTCATTTCTTCGGCAACTTCGCCAAACATGGAAGCTAAGACACTTCTAATGTGGGCGATTGTATCTTCAGCAATTGCAGAAGTCGCATTCTTTCCAGTCCCGATGGCCCAAATTGGTTCATAGGCAATGACGACTTTCCTGGCATCTTCTTTACTTAATCCTTCTAATCCTTCTCTAATTTGAGTTTCGACAAAGGACTTTGTCTCGCCTTTTTCAAAAGTCTCAAGAGATTCACCACAGCAATATAGCGGAGTCATATTAGCTTCAAGCAAAGCCTTGATTTTGGCATTGCACTTGACACTAGTCTCGGCATCATATTCTCTTCTTTCAGAATGGCCAAGTATTACCCAGTCAATTCCGATTTCCTTTAACATTGGGATAGAGATTTCGCCAGTATAGGCACCATGATCATGGCTTGAGCAATTTTGGGCCGATACGATTAAGGAAGATGGAGAATTTTCCTTAACGGTTTCTAAACAAACATAAGTTGGGGCAACGCCAACATCGATATCATGGGAAATAGCATATTCGACCATATCCTTGCAGCCAAGGGCAAATTCCTTGGCCTCGGATGGAGTCTTATTCATTTTCCAGTTTCCCATCAAAAGTTTTTTTCTCATTTATATTTCCTCTTAGCGAAGGACATCAACACCTGGGAGGTGTCCATCGTTTTCAATCATTTCAAGCGAAGCTCCTCCACCAGTAGAGACATGGCTAAATGAAGCTTTGTAGCCAAATTGCTTGACAGCAGAAGCACTATCGCCACCGCCACAGACAGTGAAGGCTTTTCCTTGGAGTTCGGCAATGGCTTTGCAGACTGCAACAGTTCCAGATTGGAAATCCTTTTGTTCGAATACGCCCATAGGACCATTCCAGAAAACCATCTTGGCCTTGGCAATGATAGCTTGATAACGTGCTATTGTCCTTGGACCGATATCGCATCCTTCAAATCCATCTGGGATACGTCCACCAGCTTCGATTTCGGTATCGACAACTTTGATATTGCGTCCTTCTTTTTCTTCAAAGGAATCAGTAACGACTGCATCATCTGGAAGGATTAGACGTCCATTGGCTTCATCGATGCATTTTCTTGCATAGTCAAGTTGGTCCATTTCGCATGGGGAATTTCCAATATCCATTCCCATGGCTTTCTTGAATGTATAGGTCATGGCGCCACCGATCAAGACATAATCGCATTTCTTTAACAAGGAATCGATGACCTTGATCTTATCGGAAACCTTGAATCCACCTAATATGGCAACATATGGTCTATCTTCGTCTTTGACTTCGACGCAACGGGTAAGGTTAGAAACTTCCTTAATCATCAAATAGCCTTCTGCTACTTGCTTTCCTTCTTCTTTTAATATGGAAGGTACTCCAACTGTAGAAGCATGGGCCCTATGGCTAGAACCAAAGGCATCCATGACGAATACATCAGCTAAAGAAGCCCATTCGGCGGCTAATTCAGGATTATTCTTTTCTTCACCCTTTTCATAACGGGTATTTTGCATAAGAAGGATTTCGCCATCTTTTAGATTAGCAACAGCATTGGCTAATGCTTCTCCACGAGTTTCCTTGCAGAAATAAACCTTGGTTGGGGAAACTAGTTCGCCAAGTCTAGTGGCGGCGCAAGATAAATCATTGGCCTTCTTCATGGCCTCAATTTTAGCCATATCAGGTTCTTTCCATTTAATCTTGCCTAGGTGAGACATAAGGATGACCCTAGCACCTTTGGAAGTTAGGTAATTAATAGTTGGCAAAGCAGCCCTTATTCTATTGTCGTCTCTAATGACGCCATTAGTTTGAGGAACGTTGAAATCAACGCGGACAAGGACTCTTTTACCTTGTAAGTCTTTTAAATCTTCAATTGTTTTTAGCATTTTATTTTGCTCCTAGCAAAAAGAGTATACCACCCTATAAGGGTGAAACAAAACAATATAAACTAATTTTATAAACATTTTTTCCTAAATGTAAAAAAAGACAGGAGTATTGCCTCCTGCCTAAAAATGGATGTTTTTTAAATTACTTGCAGCCAAGAACTTTGCCATATTCGCCAGCAAGACGGACATATTGGCAAGTGAAGGAATATTCGTTGTCATACCAGGAAACGACTTTGACGTGTTGGAGTCCAGTCTTATCGGTGAAGACAACAGTTTGGGTGGCATCAAAGACACTACCGGCAGTTGCGCCAAGGATATCGCTAGAGACGATTTCGTCTTCAGTGTAATCCATGACTTCCTTCAAGGAGGTTTCGCTAGCTTTCTTTAAAGCAGCATTGATTTCTTCTTTGGTGACATTTTGATTTTCTAGGACTAAGGATAAGTCAACTAAGGAACCATCGGTTACAGGAACTCTAACAGCTCCACCCATTAACTTACCATCTAGTTCAGGAATGACGACCTTGATGGCCTTGGCAGCACCAGTGGTTGTTGGAACAATGTTGGCGGCTGCGGCTCTGCCACGGCGTAAGTTGCCTTTGGCGAGGTCAAGGATGGTTTGGTCATTGGTATAGGCGTGGACGGTGGTCATGAATCCGCCTCTGACACCGAAGGTATCGTTGATAACCTTCATAACTGGGGCTAAGCAGTTAGTTGTGCAAGATCCACCAGAGATGATCTTCATATCTGGAGTTAAGGTATTGGTATTGACTCCATAAACGAAGGTTGGGATATCCTTGGAGGAAGATGGAGCGGAGATGATGACGCCTTTGGCACCATTGTCGAGGTGGACTTGGCCATCTTCTTTACTCTTTAATCTACCAGTGCATTCCAAAACGATATCGACACCGTATTCTCCCCACTTCAAATCATGTGGGTCCTTTTTGCCAAGGACTGGGATTCTAACACCCTTGAAGACAAGGTTGTTCTTGATGAAATTTCCGGCTTCGTCTTTTTCGACTTCGGCAGAGATTTCGTTTGCATGCCAGGTACGATGTGTGGTGTCATACTTTAATAAGTAGGCAAGTGTATTTGCGTCGACTAAGTCATTGATAGCGACGACTTCGAATCCACCGACTTCGTAAGCGCGGCGGAAGGCGAGACGGCCAATACGACCGAACCCGTTAATAGCTAGTTTGATGGACATATTCTTTATTGTCCCTCCTTTATTTAAGCGAATAAATTATACTAAGGGAATTTCATCTTTAAAAGGGGTAATTACCTTAGGTAATATACAATAAATCGGTAAATGTAGTTACTTTGGTTGTTCAAGGTCCAAAAATAGCTCTTCTATCCCTACTTCTAACCCCTTTGCCACCTTATATAAAGAAGAAACAGAAACGTTCCTTCTTCCGTTCTCTAAATCAGAAATATATTGCTTGCTTAATCCGGTCAATAAAGACAAACGGAACTGCGAAATCTCTTTACTAGTCCTAATAAAGGCGATTCTAAGGCCTAATTTGGCACGGAATGAAGTTATTTCGTTCTCTAAACGTTCCTTATCGGATATTTCCAGAATCATTTATATATTCCTCGTGTATCTTTCTTAAAATATGGTTAATGTTAGATTTCGAGACTTGGCTAGAAATAGTTTCAGATAAAATTGACGCAAGCTCTTCTAGGCTAGCCTCGGGATTATTTTTCCTGATATCTGCTAAAACTCTGACTTTATATGGCAAGTTGTCCAATATCCTTTTTTCTTTCAGATAATCTATTTCCTTAATTTGCCTAGAAGCGGCCGATAATGTCTTTTCCATATTGGCTAAATCTAGGTTTTCTAATCTATTGTCTATATTAATCATTTCTCTTCCGACACGGACATTTTCAAATTCAAGGCAAGAAGAAGTCGCACCAATATAAGAAAGGAAATCGCTAATCTGGACGCTACGTTTTAAATAGACGACATATTGCTGCCTTCTTTTTATTATCTTAGGGGTGAATTCAATTGTCTTTATCTTGGATATACACTTGCATATGAAGGAAGCAAAGTCAGGATCAGAAAGGGCCAATTCAAGATGGTAATTGCTTGATTTAGGATCATTTACCGATCCAACCGAGACAAAGCAACCCGCTAAATAAGCAGAAAGATTCTCGTTCGTCCCGATTAGATATTTATTTGGTTTGGCAGAAAGAAAATCTACATCCAAATCAGAGCAAATGAAGTCAGCTTCATCAACAAGGCAATGGTATTTTACTGCCTTACGGAAATTCATGCTTCTAGTATAAGAAAACCTTACCCCTACCCCATATATAGAAGATATTGATTGGTAAAGAAGTTTGGCAACCCTACTAGATTCGCTAGATAAATCAATAACCCCACCTAATCTATAAGTCCCATTGCATTTAATAAACGCAGACAAAAATGGCCTAATTGAAGTCTCGGGCATGTGGGAAGAGGCTATTTCTTCTTTTACTTTTAGGGCAAAGGAGAAAGGATTCTTGCTAGGCATTTATTTCTTGCTCCTAACATAATTGATGCTAGATATAGCAGCCAAAGCACCCTCACTTGCAGCATTTATTAATTGCCTTAATTTCTTATTAACTATATCCCCGACGGCATATATCCCATCTACATTAGTCTTTCCATCTTTATCAACATCGATAAATCCATTGCTCATCTTGATATTTAATGAGGAAAGAAAACTCGATGAGGATATTTGCTCAAAAAGAGGGAAAATCGCGGATACTTCTAATTCTTTATTCTCATTATCCTTATTGATGACAATCGAATTAACCTTATTATCCCCTTTTATTTCTTTAAGGCTATACCCATCGAATATAGTTATGTTTTTAGCCTTTTTTACTTCATTTAGATGGGTTTCAGTTGTCAAAGGGGATTTTGGCAAGATGAAATAAAGTCTATTGACCAAACTAGAAAGATAAATCGCATCTTCAAAAGCAAAATCCTTATATCCATATATAGCAACGTCTTTATTTTTGAAGAAAGGTCCATCGCAAGTAGCGCAATAACTAACTCCCCTACCAAAATAGGCTTTTTCACCAGGTATATTAAGTTTAGCCTCGCTAAGTCCGCTAGCAATAATTACTACCTTGCTTAGATAAGAATCAATATCAGTCCTAGTCAAGAAATTAGAATCAACCTTCTCGACTTTATTAACTTCTCCATAGCTAAATTCAATACCTAACTGTTTGCATTGCACCAATAATGATTTAGATAATTCGAGTCCAGAAATAGAAGGATAGCCAGGATAATTATCAATTCGATGAATAATATTTAATTTCCCGCCCGGCATGCTTTTATCAAGCAACACAAAAGAAAGAGAAGAACGTTTTAGATATATAGCAGAACTTATCCCTGCTATACCTGAACCAATGATAACTACATCTACTTCTTTCATTGGTTTACCTTTTCGCTTTCTTCCTTAGGAGAGTTGTCTTTCTTGCCTTTTAGATAATCCAAAAGGAAGAAAAGCCCAATCATGACTAGGCCAATTATTATGTAAACCATCGAATTCCAGAATGACCACATTCCATTCGTACCCATGTTGAAATTAGAATCCCTAAGAGGTTCCATTATCATCCTAACAATTCCATACCAAATCATATAGCAGCCCGCTAAGCTTCCATTTGGCCTATATTTCTTCCAGATGAATGGAACTAGATAGGCGATAATGAAATATCCAGCGATATTAATCATTGATTCAATCAAAAATAAAGGTACATGCATCTGCCCAGCAGGAAGAGAAGTCCCATTTCCATTATATGACATCTGCATTTGGATAAATGTAGGTAAGAACGACCATGAAGAAGTAGAAACTACGCTTCCATATACTTCGACATTGAAGAAATTACCCCATCTTCCTATAGCCTGCGATATGAGTATGCAAGGGACAATCATATCCATCGCCCACCTTACATCGACATATTTTCTCCTAAGCCTCATAAAGATGACCCCGGCTATAATTCCTCCAACCGCGCCACCTAAAATAGTAAGCCCGCCTTCCCAAATAGCAAATATCTTCCACCAATCGGAAGTTCCGATTAATTTAGAAAAGGCAACTCCGTTTCCAGTATCCCCGTTCCAATTACCAACAACATACCAGATACGTGCCCCGATTATTCCTGCAGGGAAAGCAACTAATAACAAAGAATCAAGCATTCCGTGCTTATGGTATTTTTGATAAAACCTATGGTCAGAAATCCAATAGGCGACCAAGGCAGAGAAAACCATAATTACCCCATACCAGGCAATATGTAGCCCCTTAGGAGCCTTCTCCCCTGCCCTTATCCAGCTAAATCCACCTTCCCCAATAACAAATCCAGATACTAAAGGATATTTAATATATGGGGCAAATCCCTCCATCATAAGAAGGAAGAAGATAAGAGATAAAGGAATGGATGTATATAAAATTATCTTTATCCATTTCAATATATTTACATCCATGTCCGCCCTATAGAAACGAAGATAGAAGGCAGTCCACAAAGATGAAAAGAACAAGGCAAAAAGGAAGCCGCCCAATATAACCATGGCAAAATGCCCTGAATTCATTGGATATCCATTTATAACGGGAATCGCGCCGAAAAACAAAGCCCCCCCAAATGAATTAATTCCTAATCCCCCAAGAAGAAGTCCTAATTCTTTCTTGGAGAAATTATCCTTGCTCCTATCTTTTTTGAAGTTATAACAGCCATAGATAATGGATGCACTCCCCAAAAGAAGGAATAATAAGCCAATTATAAGTAACGCTATTCCCATAATTATCCTTTCATCAATACTTTCTTTAGATATATACCTGTATAGGAATTTGGATTAGAGGCAACTTCTTCTGGGGTGCCAGTTGCAATTACTTCTCCACCCTTATTCCCGCCTAGAGGCCCTAAATCAATTATATAATCTGCAACCTTAATTACATCAAGATTATGTTCAATGACTACAACAGTATCCCCATGATCGACAATCCTATTCAATACTCCAAGCAAGTTATCTACATCATAGCTACTTAACCCAGTCGTAGGTTCGTCTAATACATAAATAGTCTTGCCAGACATCTTCTTTTGTAATTCAGTTGCTAATTTGACTCTTTGGGCTTCCCCGCCAGAAAGTTCAGTCGCTGGCTGCCCTAATTTAATATAGCCAAGACCAACGTCCATCAATGTCTTAATCTTGGATAATATCTTCGGCCTAGAAGAGAAGAATTCAACTGCTTCTTCTATCCTCATATCCAAGACATCATAGATGGATTTGCCTTTATATAGACATTCGAGAGTTTCCCTATTATAACGTTTGCCATCGCATTCATCGCATTTAACATAGACGTCAGGCAAGAAAGACATTGGGATTCTATTAACCCCTGCACCTTCGCATTTCTCACACCTTCCACCTCTAACATTGAAAGAGAATCTTCCTTTGTCATATCCTCTTTCCCTAGCAACATCGGTCTCCGCAAATAAGGCACGTATATCATCAAATACACCTGTATATGTCGCAGGATTGCTTCTAGGAGTCCTTCCGATTGGCTCTTGGGTAATGGAAACTAATTTATCAACATTCTCAATGCCTTTTATTTTCTTTAATAAAATCGGCATCGGATCTTTCTTTTTGTTTATTTCTACTTCTAAAGCCCTGACTAAAGTCTCGTTTATCAAAGAAGATTTTCCTGATCCAGAAACTCCAGTTACCAAAACTAGTTTACCTAGTGGTATCTTAACATTAATATTCTTCAAGTTATGGCAAGTTGCACCGATTAATTCTAGGTATTTGCCGTTCCCTTTCCTTCTTTTTGAAGGTATCTCAATTCTTTTTCTATTAGATAAATAGGCACCCGTTATAGAGTCTTCGCATTTTAAAAGTCCATCTACATTACCTTCATAGACTAGATTGCCCCCATGGATTCCAGCACCCTTTCCGATATCGACAACATAATCGGCAGACCTAATCGTATCTTCATCATGTTCTACTACTATTAAAGTATTGCCTAAATCCCTCATTTCCTTTAATGTTGCAATGAGTTTGTCATTATCCCTTTGATGAAGGCCAATTGAAGGTTCATCTAGTACATAAAGGACACCCGATAATTTAGATCCAATCTGGGTTGCTAACCTAATACGTTGGGATTCCCCTCCAGAAAGAGTCATCGCATATCTAGATAAAGTTAGGTATTCTAGCCCTACATCAATGAGGAATTTGGTCCTGTTTTCTATTTCCTTTATGACTAATCTAGCAATTTGTTGCTTTTCGTTATCTAAAGTAGACGGGACTTCTTTTATCCAGGAATAGAAATCTTCTAAAGGCAAAGAACAGGCCTCGAATATATTTAACCCATTTACTTTAACTGACAAGGCTTGTTCATTTAACCTAGCCCCATGGCAAGTCGTACATACTGAATCGCTCATAAACGATTCATAATATTTGCTCATCCATTCTGAACTAGTTTCCCTATAAAGCCTTTCGATACGGGTCTTTACTCCCTGTATCTGGCCTTTTCTATTCATCTTGTTTCCCGAAACGGAAGTAACCGTATAAGTCAAAACATCAGGAGAACCATATAAGACAATGTCTTGGCTCTTCTTGTCTAGTTTTTCAAAAGGAGTATCGATATCTATATGATAAGTAGAGAAAAGTATCTCGAATTCCTTCCATTCTAGATTAGTCGAATCGACTATATTGGCAAGATATTTAATCGCACCTTGCCTAATGGATTTAGATTTATCTGGGATTAATAAATCGATATTTACTTCTCTTTTTATCCCTAATCCTTTGCAATCTGGACAATATCCTAAAGGAGCATTGAAAGAGAATAGCCTTGGCTCAAGAGAAGGAATAGAAAATCCACATTCAGGGCAACAATGCTTACTTGAAAGCAATCTTTCCCCTTTTGAAGAAAGGATAAGAATATAACCTTTTGATTTATCTAAGGCTAATTCGACATCTTCGGCAACCCTGCTTCTAATTCCGTCTTTAATTATTAATCTATCGATAACTATATCGACATCATGCCTTTTGTTTTTGTCTAAAGCAGGTACTTCCTCGATTAGATATATCGTTTTGTCAACTCTTACCCTGCTAAAGCCATCTTTCTTTAATTTCTCGAAAACTGCAGCTTGCGTTCCTTTTTCGTTCCTAACAATAGGAGATAATATCTGTATTTTTTCCCCTACTTCATAATTTAAGATGGCGTTAGTTATGGCAACCGGAGAAAAAGAAATAATCGGCTTATTATGGTTTGGGCAATAAGGAATGCCAACCCTAGCATATAAAAGCCTAAGGTAATCATATATTTCAGTAACCGTCCCAACAGTAGACCTAGGGTTATGGGAAGTGGATTTCTGGTCAATTGAAATCGCAGGAGACAATCCTTCAATTGAATCGACATCAGGCTTTTCAAATCCACCTAGGAATTGCCTAGCATAGGAAGACAAAGATTCGACATAACGTCTTTGGCCTTCGGAGAAAATCGTGTTGAAAGCAAGGGAAGATTTCCCTGAACCCGAAACGCCCGTAAAGACATTTAATGCCCCCTTAGGTATCTCAACATTTATATTCTTGAGGTTATTTTCCCTAGCCCCTTTAACAATTATCCACGATTTACTATCTTTATTTTCCATAATGAAGGGAATTATACAACGTAACTAATCTTTCTCTACTTATTTACTCCATCTTTATCAATTCATATTCGATATTGCCAAGCCCAATCTCATAGGCGTGGTTGATACAAGAAGAAGAATCGACATGATGATTGCTATCATAGAAGACATCCCCAGTAGGAGCGTGTTTCTCTAATTGCTCCCCTAACTGCGATTCTTTAATTGGCTTAGAAGCATTGCATAAATCAACGCAGGCTTTATCTAAGGCAACTGGATCAAAAGAAGCAAGCATGCCGATATCTGGCAAGATTGGGGCATCATTTGCGCCGTGGCAATCGCAATTTGGAGAAATATCCATTACCAAGGAGATATGGAAGCAAGGACGTCCATAACAAACTGCCATGGAATATTCGGCAATCTTCTCTCCTAATAATTTGTTGCTAGATCTATCAAGAGTCCTAATTGCATCAAAAGCACAAGCCCCGATACACCTGCCGCACCCCTTGCATAATTCGGGATTAATATAGGCTTTCCCAGTTTCATAGCTAATCGCATCAGAACCACATTCTTTGCTGCAGAAATGGCAGTTCCTGCATTTAGAAGGATTTACCACTGGCTTACCATCGCTATGCTCGGCCATCTTTCCAGCCCTAGAGCCACAGCCCATGCCAATATTTTTAAGCGTTCCACCAAACCCAGTTGATTCGTGTCCCTTAAAATGGGTAAGGGAAATAAATACATCAGCATCCATTATGGCTCTGCCAATATGGGCAACTTCAAGCAATTTGCCATTATGAATAGGAACATCTACTTCATCAGTTCCCCTTAATCCATCCCCTATAATTACATGACAGCCAGTAGATAAAGTAGAGAATCCATTGATTTCTGCACATGTTAAATGATCAAGGGCATTCTTTCTTGAACCAGGGTAAAGCGTATTGCAGTCAGTCAAAAATGGCTTGCCGCCTTTTTCTTTAACATAATCGGCAACAGCCTTTGCATAATTTGGGCGAAGAAATGTTAGATTCCCTAATTCCCCAAAATGCATCTTAATTGCGACAAACTTGCCATCCAAATCAACAGAATCAAGTCCTGCTTTCTTTATCAATCTTTGTAATTTATGAGTGATAGATTCATCATTTCTAGACCTAAATGATGTAAAATATACTTTGCTTTTATCCATAATTATCCTTTTCTAGGTAATTTTAACATAGTTAAAAAGATGTAGTATCACATAATGTGGAAACTTATATTCACTTTAGTATAATAGAAACATTCGGGACGTAGCACAGCTTGGTAGTGCACTACCTTGGGGTGGTAGGGGTCATGGGTTCAAATCCCATCGTTCCGACCACGTAATAAGAAAGATTCTCAGTTTTTATGAGAACTACCTGGGGTTTCCACTAGTGAAACCTTTTTTTCTTTAGATAAAAATTATTTCCTCTCAATTATTTTTAAAAGAGTAGATGCCTCTAGTCTAATTTTTGGATAAATAGAAATATATTTGTTTAGTTCATTGATGATTGTATTTTTGAAATCATTAATTATTTCTTTAGCGCTTTCTTCATCAATATAGAAGTATTTAGAAACACTAATTAAACCATTTGTTGTATTTCCGTTTCCAAATGATAGTTCAAAATCAGCATTATATAATGAAGGATTCACATCGAATAAGGGTGATAATTCATAGCCGTTTTCACGATAAATAAATGCGTGATTCCGCAAATGATTATCCGTGTTATTAATAAGATATATAAATACCATTCTTTTATATAACTCAATCAAATTCTTTCTAACGTCAACGCAATTAGAATTAATGAAGTTAGCTAGATCTAAATAGGAGTATTGCCCACTACTCCCATCGGTTGTACCTAAAGCAGTAACCGCACTAATATAGTGAATTCTTTTGCTTTTATCTCGATCAAATCTTTTTACGAGTAAAGTGTGACCATAATTAGAAAACTTATCTAGTTTAGTCTTGGGGACATCTAATCCTAATTTTCTTGCTATCTCCAAAGTAATATATTCCCATAATTCAACATCATATCCATCGCTTCTAGAAGGAAATTTAGCAAGATAAACATCATCGGAAATATAAACACTAGCTTTCGGTCTAGCTCCGCCTAAAGATGAACCAGGAAGAAGAAGCCTTCTATAGACATCGCTATCAATATCGTTACCTTCATCTAATTTAATTGATACATATTCAATATCTCTTAGATATACGTACGGCGGTATTGCATTATTACCATCATCATTCAAGAAGGGGCCATCCATTTTTTCTTTAATTCTAATTGCCCCCATCCTGCTTAAATCACTGACTCTCACCAAATAGTCACTTAGCGTTAGTTTTTTAACTGGCCTATTATTCTTTAGCGCCTCAACTTGCTCGTATTTATCAATAAGAATGGTACCGAAACGATCAGGCGCCATATCATTGAGAAAATGGAAATCATACTGAGGACCAGAGAAATAGAACAAAAGAGGATCGATAATTGGATAATTCTTATTTAGCAGATATTCATCTGAGAATTCAAACATGAAAACTTCGTTGCCGTGTGCAAAATTAGAAGACAAAGTCCCCACAAAAACATCTTTGGAATTTAAGGATAAAAATAAGAATAACTTTTTCATTTTCTACCTCTTTTTGGAACCTTGATATTTAGATCTAGAATCGTTCTACCAACTTTATCTTCTAATAACACATTCGCAAGTTCATCATCATGGTTCCCCAAAGCATTAAGAACCGCAGCATATAAACCAAGAGATACATTTGGTGAACCTTTTTCGATGCTAATTAAAGTTGGACGCGATATATGCGCACGTTCACATATTAAACGCATAGACAAATTTCTTCTAAGTCTTGCTAATTTGATGTTTTCGCCCAGTCTAGCAAGGTTATTAAGTACTTTTGGAAGTAAAACAGCATCTGTTCTTTTCATATAATCACCTAATGTCAATTATATTTTACAAATAGGCAGTTATTTGTCAATTATATTTAACATTATTACATCGTGTAGTTAGGAAAATAACACTGCAATTTCAAAAAGGCTAATTCCTAATTTGAAGCTACTCCACTTCTATTTCTCTAAGAAATCAATGATTGCCAAGTAGATAACTTGGAAAGTTTTTTAAAATTGTTAGATGAATGAAAACAACAATTATTTCGATAATATCAATGTTTTAAAAAGTATATCTAGAAAAGCACATGTAAAATATCATAGAATCTTGGAAAGTTTTTTAAAAATGTTAGAATATCTACATGATAGAACTAAATCTCTCTTTTGCACTTAAAAATTTAATGGATAGATTAAATTATGACATCCAGTCTATATCAAGCATCTTAAACGTAGACCCAAAAACAATTGAAAACTATTTAAGCAAGCATTCTAATCCAACCGCTGCCATTGCTAATAAAATAACTAAACTAATCGATGAAAATAACCTGGATATATATTCCCTTTTAGATATAGAGCCTAACACTTCTTATCTTTTTCATGGATCTAAAACAGGTGGGCTACACGGAAAAATATCTACTTTAAGAAATAAAGGCGATTTTAATGATTTTGATAATGGGTTCTATTTAAGCGATTCCTTGAAAAATGCCATAAACTATGTCATTGAGCAAAAAAGCCCAGTTATTTATCGTTTCAAGAAGGAAGACGTCTTGAAAGGGACAATTTATAATTTCTCAAAAGAAGATAATGGTGAAAGAGATTGGATAATATATATAGGGCTAAATAGAGGAAAGATAACAAACCAAGAAGACAAAATGTTTTTTAGAGAATATTATGACAAGAAATTCTCTAATTACGATGTCTTATGTGGTGAAATCGCGGATTCCTATAACTTTGATGTATTGAATGATTTTTTCAATAACATAACAGATTTAGAGGAAACTAGAAAAGCTTTGATTCTAGCAAATATCGGCCCTCAATATGTAATGAAGAACGAAAAAGACGCTAATGGATTAACCTATGTAGAAACATATAAAATAGAAAAGAATCTTAGAGATTACTTATTAAACGTTGTAAAAGAAAAAAAGAAAATACTCAAGCAAAATAGGGATACTTTTTCCAAGGACCATACATTCGATAGAACCACCACTTTCGAGCAAATAAAGAAAGAGATGAAGAAAGAATATGAATAAAGAGCAGACAGATATCTACCATTTAGTTAAAGCAATCGTTAACCTTGCCTATCTAGATAATCTAGAAATGGAAGATTTTATCAATGCTTTCTTTAAGTCTACTTACTTAGAAAACATTCTGAATTTTTATGAACTTGTTTACTATAATCCGAATAAGATTTACAAACAAATAAGAGAAGAATTTGATTTCAAAAGAAATGAAAAAGAAGAATGCTACGATATAAACGTAATAAATTATGTTTGCTATATATATCTTTCTTTTCACTTTAGGACTCTAGAATCTTTAAACTCAATCCTAAAACAACTGCCATTTTTAGATATAATCACTTATTACGAACAATACCATACCCTTGCTGATGAAAGAGTGATTTTTAAAGCTAAGCTCAATTACAATGAAAAAATGAATTATATTAGAAAGAGTAGGTCGAATGGATATAAATTCGATTTAACTAATCCAAAGAAAAACCAATTCATAGCAAAACTTATATATTTAAAGCTATTTAATTACCCTGAAATAGAAGCGATGAAATATACATACAAAGACCACTACTCTTTCTTAAAAAGTAACACCACTGCTTTGTTTACATTCACTAGAGCAGAAGGAATAAATGCAATAAAAGACAAAGAACTCGACTATATAAAATATAATTTTCAGGACAATATTCTGTTTATTTTTCTAGATGAAAAGGAAAACATTGAGCAAGATAAAATAGAAGAATTGTTCTATAGCCAAGAAGGAATACCTTTTAGCAAAATGATATTCTGTAAAAATGAACAAGTTGCATTTATTAATCAAAGTGATGGTTATAAAACATTTTTCATAAACTTAACCCCTTTAGATATAAAAAGAATAGATGCTGATTATCTAAACAAATAACTAGTTTAATTTTAAAAGACTGATCGAAATATGCCTTTTTATTAGGCGCATCAATAGTTTTGTTCACTCTTTGGTATTGTTACTTTTGCCAATTTTATTGATTTTTGGCATTTGTAACATACAATATAGTTATGGGACCAAAAGTTTCAACAAATGAAATAATAAAACTAAACGAAAGCAAAATGGCTATTTCGAGACAAATAAGAAAAAGCATCATAGGAAACGTTGGCTATGGGTTTTATACGAAAACGCCTAATCTTTTTCACATTGAAAACGATGGATTGATGGAAAGAATAAACGCTTTGCTAGATAGTTTCCCAATCAAACCTAATAGATTAGTTTTTTCATCCATTTCATTAAACTTTTGTATAAATCAACTTATAAGCTCGACAACTTATGTAGTTGAAGTGGAAAAAGAATATATCCAGCCTGTTTTCGAATTGTTAAAAGATAGTTTTGATAACGTTGTTCTAAAAAATCCGTCTGAAAAAGAAAAAATCGACTACTGGAAGCCAAATGCAATTTACGTAACTGAGCTTTTTAAAAGAAGCCCCACAAACAAAGATGGTTCGATTAAAATAGAGAAATTAATTGTAGATTTACTATTTGACAAACAAATTTATTCACTTTTTTCAGGAAAAGACACCCGCCAAGCCATAGATGTGTTGTTCTCTAAATATACGATCAACTACAAAACCCTTTTTTCTTATGCTTCGACGAAAAATAAGAAAAAAGAGCTATTGAACATAATCGGCAATTATTTGCCACAAGAAATAAGGAAGATAGTTCTATAGCCGTCAAAAAAAGACCCCCAAATAAATGGAGGTCAATTTGAGTTAGATTAGATATTAAGCACCAAACTTCTTGATGTTTTCCCATCTTTCCTTAGCATACTTCTCAGTCTTGGTTAGAAGTTCTTCGGCGTGTTCTGGATTAACAATTGGAAGTTGGGAGAATCTGGTTTCTTGCATGATGAAGTCACGTAATTTGGTGAAATCAGGTTCCTTGCAATCGATAGTAAGTGGGGACTTACCTTCTGCTTTTAGACGTGGATCATATCTAAATGTTGTGAAGTAGCCACATTCAACGGCTTTCTTTTCTTCCTTAATGGAATTAACAAGTCCGCCTTTGATATGTTGTTCAGCACATGGGCAGTAGCAGATAACTAATGATGGTCCATCATAAGATTCAGCTTCCTTGAGGGCTTGGATAGCCTTGGCTGGATTTGCGCCTAATGCAATTTGGGCAACATAGACATGTCCATAGGCCATAGCCATTAAGGCAAGGTTCTTCTTAGCTTCTTTCTTACCAGAAGCAGTGAATTTATTGATAGATCCAGTTTGAGAGGACTTAGAAGCTTGTCCACCGGTGTTGGAATAGACTTCGGTATCCAATACCAAGACATTGACGTCGGCTTCATTGGCCAATACGTGGTCAACTCCGCCATAGCCAATATCATAGCTCCAGCCGTCGCCACCAACAATCCAGACAGACTTATCGACTAAGTCGCGTTCATAGAGTTTGAGTTCCTTGACGGATTCGACTTTAGAAGCTTCGACTAATTTCATTAATTCTGGAACTAGTTTTCTTACTTCGTCTCTATTCTTAAGGTTAGCTAGATATTTATCAATAACTGCGACTAATTCAGGTTCAACATCTGCATTAGCTTTGGCTTCGTTAAGGATTCTAACGATTTGGGCCATCTTTTGGTCAGAGGCAATTCTCATACCAAATCCATATTCGGCATTATCTTCGAATAAGGAGTTAGCCCAGGCAGGTCCATTCTTTCCATTTTCATTGACAAATGGGGTTAATGGGGTAGATCCGCAATAGATGGAAGAGCATCCAGTAGCATTGGCTACTAACATATCCTTACCAAATAATTGGGAAACAATACGGTAATAAGGAGCTTCGCCGCAACCAGCACAAGCACCACTTACTTCCATGTAAGGCTTCTTGAAGCCAAGTCCTTTGACGCCATTTTCTAGAGCAGCTGGGAATTGGTTAGTCTTTTCGCTAACATGAGCATAGCAATAATCAGCAGCTTCTTGTTCCTTGACTTGGCTATGGGCATCAACCATCTTTAAGGCAAAGTGGTCATTACCCATCTTGTTGGCAGTAGCATTGGCCATACATTCGGCAACGCAAAGTCCACAGCCAACACAGTTGCTAGTAGAAACTTGGATTCTGAACTTGAGTGATTTATCGGCGGTTCCAATAGCTGGCTTTAAGCCATTCTTTACTAGTTCTGGGGCATTGGCAACTTCTTCTTCATTTAATAGATATGGGCGGATTGTAGCGTGTGGGCAAACAAATGCACATTGGTTACATTCGATACAATAGGTTGGATTCCATTGTGGAACTCTATCGGCAATACCTCTTTTTTGCTTGAATGTGATGTTTTCGTTCATGGTGCCATCTAGCAATTCATGTTTAGTGAAGGCGCTAGTTGGTAGTTCATCACCATCAAGACGGTCGATGACTTCGACATATTCATCATAATAGGTGTCGCCAGTGTCGGCAGTAGCAACCTTGTTATATGGGAGATTAATCCAAGCTGGATCAATAGCGATTTCTCTTAATCCCTTTGGGCCGGCATCGATGGCATCATAGTTATTTTGGACGATATCCATACCTTTTTTCGCATAGCTCTTCTCAACGAATTTCTTCATCCACTTCTCGGCTTCGCTATAATCCATGATGGATGGGGAAAGTTTGAAGAAAGCAGCTTGCAATGTGGTATTGGTATGACGTCCCATATGACATTCAGCGGCTAGCTTATTAGCGTCAATAACATAGAACTTAGCATGTTTTGCAGCTAATAAATGCTTCATACGGTTTGGCATGGACTTGACTAATGTTTCATCATCCATGTTGGTATTTAGCAAGAATGTTCCACCTTCTTTTAAATTCGAGATGATATCGAATTTGAAGATATAGGTATCAAGTGAGCAAGAGATGAAGTCAGCATTCTTTACATAATATTCAGAATGGATTGGCTCTTTGCCGAAACGGAGATGGCTACGGGTAGTTCCACCAGCTTTTCTAGAGTCATATTGGAAATAGGCTTGAGCATATTGTCCAGTGGCATCACCAATGATCTTGATAGAGCTCTTGTTAGCAGAAACTGTACCATCACTGCCTAATCCATAGAATAAGCAGGAAGTATAACTATGTGGGATAACAAACTTTTCATCAACTGGGATAGATAGATGGGTAACATCATCTTTGATTCCGACGGTGAAACCATTCCAGTTATTTTCATTATCGAGGAAATCAAATACGGATTTGACATCCTTTGGTTGGGTATCCTTGGAGGATAAGCCATAACGTCCGCCAATGATTTGGTCGAACTTACGGTTAACACTAGCCATAGCAGCGACTACATCTAGATATAGAGGTTCGCCGATAGCACCGCTTTCCTTAGTTCTATCTAAGACAGCAATCTTCTTAACGGAAGCTGGGATAGCTTCAGAAAGTAGTTTAGCGGAGAATGGACGATACAAATGGACTTTGACTAAGCCAACATGTTCGCCTTTCTTATTTAATTCATCAACAACTTCCATGGCAGTTTCATCAACTGAACCCATGGCAATGATGACCTTGGTAGCATTTTCGTCACCATAATATACGAATGGGGCGTATTTTCTGCCAGTTAATCTAGTGGCCTCTGCAAAGTATTTAGAAGCAACTTCAACTACGTGGTTGAAATGTTCGTTTTGGGCTTCCCTAGCTTGGAAATAGATATCGTCATTTTCAGCTCCGCCACGGGTAACGGCATGGGTATGTGGATTTAAGGCTCTAGCCCTAAATTCTTCAACCTTATCCATTGGAAGAAGTTTCTTCCATTCGTTTTCATCAACGAATTCAACGTTTTGGACTTCGTGGGAAGTACGGAAACCATCGAAGAAATGGCAAACTGGGACACTTGATTCAATTGCAGTTAAATGGGCAACTGGGGTAAGGTCAGCAATTTCTTGGACGGAATTGGAAACTATCATGGTGATACCAGTTTGTCTAATGGCATAGACGTCTTGATGGTCACCAAAGATAGATAGAGCACGGGTAGCTAATGATCTAGCTGCGACATGAAGTACTGCTGGTAATAATTCACCACACCACTTGTAGATATTTGGAATCATTAAGAGCAAGCCTTGGCTAGCTGTAAATGTGGTTGATAATGCACCACCTTGTAAAGCACCATGGACAGCACCGGAAGCACCGGCTTCGGATTGCATTTCGACAACCTTGACTGGGGCGCCAAAATAGTTCTTGGTTCCCTTAGAAGCCATGACATCGACAAGTTCGGCCATTGGTGAAGATGGAGTGATAGGATAGATAGCTGCTACTTCAGTAAAATAGTAGGATTCCATTGCGGCTGCAGTATTGCCGTCAACGGATTTCATTGTTTTCTTGATTTCTGCCATATTCAAAAATAGATAAAAATCTCCTTAATGACCTTAGTATAGTTTCTTTGGAGTCTATAAACAATGTTGATTTAAAAATAGCCCCTAAAAGGGGCTTATAGTTAATTTTCCTTAACTTTTTGAAGCGCTTCGATACTACTAGGAATTACTTAAAAGCTATCTAGTTTTCTTTTTCTTGGTCTTGAAACGCCTATTTTCTTTTTCTAGAAGCTTTTCTAGAACCCTGACATCATGTTCAGTTAGATTATAAGAAGGATCAAATAGTCCTCCGATAGAAGTAAATTTCTTATAAGCGAAGTCCACTACCCCTTTATATTTAGATAATTCAACCTTGGATATAGATTCTTTCTTAACAACCTTTTTCTTAGATTCTTCTTTTTTAATAGGTTCTGCTATATATGCCCTAAAGTCTTCTACATAATCACGGATATTAATAGAAGGATCCATTAATATCAAGGGGCAAAAATAAGAAAGTTCTTCTCCTAAAACATCGGGATATATCCCGACTAATTTAGATAGATAATCCAAAGAGATTACCTTTCTTTTGTTTCTATGCAAAATAGAAACTATCTTTTTGATATTACTTTTCTTTGGCTGTCCCATATGTCCACTTAATTATATGGCAACTAAGATAGAAAAAGCAAAGATGTCCGATAAAAGAAAACGTTCCGCAAAGGAACGAATCAAGTAATTTTGGTGGACCGTGAGGGACTCGAACCCGCGACCCGCTGATTAAGAGTCAGCTGCTCTACCAACTGAGCTAACGGTCCATGTTTGCCTTAAGGCTTGAACATTCTAATACTTTAGTATCTTTCAAGCAATAGGCAATTTAAAAAGCCACCTCCTAAGAGATGGCTAATGTAGGTGAAAAATTAATTAAGCAGCTGGGACGTACGAAACGGCAATGCTGTTAATTCTAATTTGATTTAGAGCAGCGGAGATTACAATTGTCTCGGCTGAAGCGGTTACAGTATAGACACGATCTTCGTTTTTAATCCAGGTTCCACCAGTGACGCCAGCTTCAAATGCAGTGCAATATTCAGCTTTGTAATTATCAATTGTAACTTTGGCCGAATAAAGAGTTCCACTAGTGACAGAAAGAGTCAAAGTTTTACCTTTGTAGATGCGGACAGCATGGCCATTTGCCCATTGCGTTCCAGTTGTGCCACCGCCTTGTAAGGTTGCAGAAACGGCGCCGACAGTAAATACTGCATCAGGGGTAGTAATTGTTGGTTCGAATGTTTTATTAGCCCAATCAAGGGTTTCTGTAACTAAATTTGTTGGAGCTGTGCTCTTGGTAACAGTAATTTCAATGCTTGCAGTTTTTGCAGCACCAGTAGAATCTTTTCCAACTGTAGTTGCAGTTATTGTAGCCTTGCCTTCGGCGACACCGACAACATTTCCGTTTTCGACCGTTGCCTTAGTTGCATCGCTAGTAGTCCAAGTAACGTTTGGATTTGCAGTAGCTGGTAAAACGCTTGCAATTAATTGAAGTGACTTGCCTGCTTCAACACTAGCTGTTGCACCGTTGGTGATGCTAACGGATTCGACAGGATCCATTTCGGCAGCTTCTACTTTAGTAATATAAGCAGCCAAATACTTGCCGGCTTGAAGTTCGGCTAAGTAGGCTTCAAAATTATATTTTAAGCCATTAACAACGGTGTGATTTTCGCTATAGAAGGATAAAGTCTTAGTAGAACCTTCTAAAGAAATGTTGGTATGTCCATCAGCGATTTTTACGGTTCCAGTAAAGGAAACTAATTTGACTGTACCAGCGGCTGGAGTGGCATAAGAATTCAAATCAGCACCAGTGAATGGAGTAACAGTTGTTGGAAGAGCAATTTCAGCATGTTCAATCTTAGCAACGGCTAATCCTGTATCTTTATAACTGAATTGCCACCATCTTTCGTCGGTAGCGCTAGATTTATAACGAGTTGGAGTACCGGTGATGCGAACATATTCGTCAACCTTAGCAACTGTTTTAGTCTTGGAATCATAAACGCTGATAATGGCGGTCCCATCATAAACAACGATACCATTCTTATTTACATTGACAACTCTACCTTCAACATTGACTTGGCTTGGGTAAGTAGCTTCTTGGCCACTATAGGTTGGAGCAGTATCTTGGATAGTCTTGATACTTGTAATTTTGGTAGCTTCGCCAATGGTGAAGTTAACATCTTTCTTATAAGCAATTCCATCGACAGTAGCAGCAACTTCTAAAGCAACTGCACCTTCTTTATTACAGGTGACCTTGGTCCCTTCGATGGTAACTAAATCAGCACCGGTAGTAGCAGTAACGGCAACGCCTTCAGCAACGGCAACGTTATCAAGCTTTAAAGTGACATTGACAACATCCCCTACTTTTGGAGATTCATTATCAACAGTGACAGTAGCGACTTTGACGCCAGCTTTGTCTTTTAATTGAACAACAACGGCAACGTTCTTGCTTGGCATCTTAAAGGTATAAGCACCATTAGAAGCGACTAATTGAGTTCCATCGACGATGACTTTGTCGATTTCTTTTTTGTCATTTTTGACGGTGATGGTGAAAGTAACGGTAGCACCTTCCTCATACCCTTCCGCAGCTAATCCTTCGACTGTGTAATCAGAGCTTTTAGAAACGGTGATGGTGTACTTTGTGACTTCTGTTTGAACGCTATCAGTGCCTGTGCTTGTACTTGGCGTATTTGGCTTTTCACCGCAGGCAGCAAGCAAAGTTGCAATAGCTAGAAATGGAATGATTCTTTTTTTCATTAATAATTACTCCTTTCATCCCAGATTTTCTGACAATTTATTATATCAAAATAAAGGGTGGAAAAAAGACCACAAACAAGTCGTGGTCAAATATCCCTCTTCAAAGTTGATATATAGGCAATCTCATTATTGGCTTTTTTCTTAAGTTTCAAAGCCTTTATCAATAAGATAATACCTGTAGTTAATGTTGCTATTCCTATTGCGAGGCAAGTAACGCAAATGAAGAATTGCAAAGAGGCAACGTTGATGCCGACTATCTTGTTACGTCTTTTTTGAAGTGATAAGAAAATAAACAGTATTCCTATGATCAAGACGATGCCTCCAATTACAACGAAGCATAAAGCGTTCTGAGACTTATCATATGCCAAGATATCCCTATTGTGGGCAATTTTGGAATATGCGCGAATCTCATTTTCTTCGCTTGGAATAGTTGTAGTTAAATCAGTTACTTCTTCCTTCTCATCCACTTTGTCTATATAGACTCTATGTCTAGAAGGAGAGAAATATACTTTGCCTTCATTAGCCATTAGGCAATTTCTCCTAGATTGGTAATATCGGCGCTATGAGTGATATTAAAGGTATATTGTTGGGTCTTTCCAGAAGAAGAAACATAATTGCCCAAAATACCAGTGAAGTTAAATTCTTTTGCTTTGTATGTAGTAACAATAAGGTTTGGATCATCATTATCGACAGTTGGATAAATCTTTTCGGCACCCTTTGGATTATAATAGCTAGTTCCGCCAGTGAAGAATTTATAGGATCTAGAATATTCAGTTCCGTATTTAACTAAGATATCCTTATCCTTGACAATCCTAATTTCCTTGCCGTTTTTCTTATCTCCGACTTTAGCATAGAAAATTATCTTGTTATCAGTGTTATAGAAAGGATATTTCTCGTTATATTTATTAACTTCTTCAACTCCACCTTCTGCAGAATCGGAGGTAACACCATTATAAGTAGATGTCTTGTTATAAGAATACACTGTTTCCTTTAAAGTAATGAGTACATTGTTATAAGCCTTATCGGAATTGAATTCATTAATGGTCATTGGGATTGGGACAATCTTGTTACCAGTAGTTAATATTTGGGTATCCCTTTGAAGGTCTGGATTCAAGGTTGAATAGGAAATACCTTGGATTTGGTAGCAGCCACCATAGACTGAAAGCTGTCCAATAACGCTGACTTCATCCCCTACTTTTATATCGGTTTGGGCATAGGTGAAGACATATAAGCCATAAGCTTCTGGAAGCGGATCGCCCTCTTTTCTACCATAATCGGCCTTATCTTGGATATAGAAAGCACCTTTTATCTTTCTAGAGACATAACCATGGATCTTATATAAGGTCTTGCCATCAACAAACTTAGAATCAGTCGTATTAGTAGCGGTACCAGAAAGATATAATTCCTTCAATGATATTTCTTTAACATAATCATCAAAGAATGGGCTCTTATCATCATAATAATAGTAATTAGGATCCTTTTTGCCTGAATATTGATGTCTTAAATTAGCTTTGGCGGATAAATTGGCCTTATCGAAAGTCTTGTAGAAATATTCGCCCATTTCTTCAATGGAACCAATACCTTGTGAGAAACCTTGATAAACCATTTCAAGGTTAAGGCATCTAAAATCATTTAGGGTTGGATTAGCATTAGTGGTATACCAAACATATGCTAAAGACCTTTGGTTGCCATCAGCCGTAGCGGCTTTGACAGTATCTCCTCTAGCCCAGCCTTGGGATTGAAGGATTACATATTTGGCAGATTCGAAAACAGATTTATTGTATAAGGAAGCTGATTTGCCCCATTCTTCGATTTCAGAAGTAGATTCAGGAGTATCGATACCAAGATATCTAATCTTGACTGTATAGCCATAATTCATGGTTTCGACATGGGTTGTATCACCATCGACATAATTGATGAAACCCTTGTTGTTATTTGGGAGGTTCATCAATTCGATTCCGTCTTTCCTGAAATCAAAATATTTATCGCTAGCTGCAGTCAAGCTCTTGCTAGACATGACCTTATCGAAAGTTGCTTGGTCAATATTTAGCTTGAATTTGTCGGCAAAATCAATTGATGGGTCAACTGAATAAGTAGCTGCCAATTTATTCTTTCCGGCTTCTAAAGTAACTTTATAGACCTTTTCAGAATCAGAAATAGAATTGACTAAAGTTGCAGCTTTACCGTTGTTTGTAACAGATTCAACAAAGAAATCTTGATTAGCCTTGACATTGAAAGTAAGTTCATCCCCTACTTTAAGATCTTTATTCTCTTTGGAGAAATCAGAAATCTTTCCATAAATTGATTCGGCAGTCGAATCAAAATATGTTACTGGGGTAGTAGGCGCCTTATTTTCGCAGCTAGCAAGCATAAAGCCTGCGGATAAGATGAATACTATGTTTCTCTTTTTCATAATATCTAGTCTCCTAATATTAATAGCCAGCGGAGCAGGCATCATAAGCAGTCTTTAGGGCTTCGTCGATTGAATAGTTGGAATTGACTACCTTGCCGACAAGTTTTTCCATTTCGCTTCTGGCAGTATCAGAACCGACGAATACTGGGGAAACCATGTACTTATCCCTTAAGTCCTTGGTGTGGTATGGAATGTCGTATTTCAAATCTGCATCATGCTTTGCAATCCATTCTTTATAGGAATCTGTTTCAAAGGAAGATTGCCTGACAGGGTCATAGGAGTTTTCCAAAGCCAAGTCAGCATTGAATTTTGGATCGGCTAATAACTTATAGAATAGCCAGGCACCCTTATGGATGTATGGGTCATCGTTATTGAAGAAGCAGATTGATGGGCCTTGTTGGATGTATTTTGGTTGCTTGCCATCAGCATATGGTACTGGGGCAAGCTTGACCCTGAAGTTAGCGGATACGTTATAGCTAGATCCACCGGTGGAGCCAATGCTCATGGCAGACTTTAGGTTATTGAAGTATTCGTTTGTGTATTTAGAGCCACCAAGGGAATTCTTGGTAATCAATAATTTGTCCCTAACATATCCAACGACTTCGGTAAGTAAGGCCTTGGCTTGGTCGTTATTGAATAGATATTGTGTAGATGGGTCGCTTGAATCCCCTACTGCAGTATAGTCGATTCCCCTTTGGGCGAATTGGGAGATGAACATATTGGCATCGGAGTCATATCCGACTGGATAGAATTCTTGTCCTTCTAGCCCTTGGGCAGCCATGTCAGTCTTTATTTGCCTGGCTGTTGCAAACATTTCGTTCCAGGTAGTTGGAACATTATATGTATAGCCTTCGTTAGCCTTTACCCAGGTGGTAAGCGCTTCTAGTTGCTCGTCAGTTGCAAGAGGGTCGTTAGCGGCATTAGAAAGATTGATATAATCTTTAACCTTATCGAACTTCTTGTCGTTTTGTGGGTTGGCACCAGCCATGTAAGAGGCATTGTAATACATGATTTCGGTCGACTTATACATTGGCATGGACCAGGTTCCCTCGAATTGGTAGTTCTTTCCTTCTTCCATAAAGCCAGGGACAAAGTCTGCTAATTCAGCCTCGCTATATCCATATTCTGGATCACTAATGAAATTATCTAGCTTATAAAGGGCAGAGTTTTCAACGTCATTTGTCATATAGGTGGCAAAAGAGTCAGGATAGCCCATGGCCAAGGCTGGGATTTCTCCAGCTTTTGTCTTGGTCTTGATGGAATCGGCCAAATCATCATAGCCACCAGCAAGCTTAACAAGGTCGATCTTGTATTTGCCAGCATATTTTTCATTGAATTTATTTGCAACTATTTCGAGGTTTTGAGTCTTGGCATGTCCTAAGCAGTGCCAGAACTTGATTGTTATTTCAGTTTTTGGATCATCGGTTGGTAAAACTTGATCTTCGGCACCACCAGTATTTGTACGGCAGGAAGTTAGGGCCATAGTCAATAAGGCAGAACCACTTAAGAATAATGTTTTTAATGATACTTTTTTCATAGATATTTCCTTTCTCACCTATTTATCGAGGTCAGGCGACTAACCCTTTATACCTGCACGGCTAACTCCGCGCATAATATATTTTCTGCAGAAGATGAAGACTAGTAGCAATGGAACAGTAACTACTACAGTCGCAGCCATCTGGATACCATAGTCATCGATATTGGCGGCTGTTGAGAAGGTTTCTCTTAAGCCGACAGTGACTAGATATAATTCCTTATGACCATCAACAATGAGTTTTGGCCAGACATAAGCATTCCAGCTACCCATTAATTTAAGGATGGTAATTGTCGTTAAGGTTGGCATTGCAAGAGGAACCATGACTTTCCAAAGGAATTGCCAGTCCGATTTACCATCAACTTTAGCAGCTAGATAAAGCTCATTAGGAATCTGTTTGAAGTTCTGCCTTAATAAATATATATAGAAGACAGAAATCATAAATGGAAGGATCATGGCTGCATATGCCCCAAGAGCGCTAGTGCCACCGGTCATACCTAATAAAGAAACAGATACATAGTTAGATACAACCATCATTTCGCCAGGAATCATCATCGTAGCTAACAAAATGGAGAAGATAGCTTCCTTGCCCTTGAATTCAAGTCTAGCAAAGGCAAAGGCGGCAAATATAGTTGTGAATAATGTTCCTAAGGTAGAGAACACACCAACAATAAGGGTATTCTTCAATATCGTTAAGAAATCTAATCTAGCAAAAGCTTGGGAGTAGTTATCCCATCTTACTATTTGAGGCCAGAAAGTTGGGATTTCCTTTTTGATTTCCAAGCCACTTTTTAAGGAAGTGATAATCATCCAGTAGAACGGGAAGATCATAAGGACTGCAAAAGCTGCAAGGAAGATATAGATAAGAACTAGGCCAATGATGTTACCAATTTTGGTCATCTTGGCTTTTTGCTTAGCAGATTGACCATCATCTTTAAGGACGAGGGTCAAACTTGAATATGAATTTTCGTATGCATTGTTTTTCATATTAGTAATGTACCCTCTTCTTCGATACCTTGAATTGAATCGCGGTAAAAATCATGATAATGATGAATAAGACAACCGCGCCAGAGCAGGCATAACCTAACGTTGGCTTAGATTCACCCATACGTTTATAGATGAAATAGACAACAGTAGTCATATTTTCCATGCCGGTACTCTTGTCGAATTGTCCGCCAGTCTTTGGATCAAATAAACCAATGACCGAATTATATTCCTTAAATGCCCCGATAAATGAAGTAATCATGATATAGAGGATTTGAGGAGATAATAATGGAACGGTAATCTTAAGTGATGTCTTTATTTTATTAGATCCATCAATCTTAGCGGCATCATAATATTGCTGGTCGATATTTTGGAGTCCTCCAAGGAAAATCAAAATCTTATATGGCAAGGAATGCCAGACAATATAGAAGCAAATCGCAAAGAAAGCAGACCAGTAATTTACTAATCCAGTACCTGCTGCTGCACTTGGGTTAGGATAGATCCAAGGGAATCCCTTGACACCAAATATCGCGTTAAATACACCGTATTGGGTATCAAATATAACTGCAAATACCATACCGATGGCAATCGCATTAGTTACATAAGGCATGAAGAAGATTGTTTGGAATACTTTCTTGAATACCTTGATTGAATTTAATCCAATTGCAATTATCAAAGACAAGATAATGGAAATCGGAACTGTAACGAATGTCAAAAGCAATGTATTTGGCAAGGCAGTCAACATGAATTCGTTGTAATAAGTTTGATTCTTGCCAAAAGGAGTAAGGATATCAATGTAATTATCGAAGGTAAATCCCTTATTGGACCCGGTCAAGGAATCATAGTTTTTTAGGAAGGAAATAAAGAATGTATTGATGATTGGATAAAAGGTAAACACCGCCATCAAGATGATGACAGGTGCCAAATATAACCAAGCCTTCCAATTATTCTTGCTTTCCATTATTTAGCCTCAGTTAGATAGATACGCTTTTCGGTTTCCCCATCAAAGACAAATATCTTGCTTGGACGGATACCGACTTTATTATCTCCTAAAGGTACATTGATTTCTGAATCGATGATACCTTTTATTGATTCGCCTAGGAAATGAGGGTTAGAAGCAACAATTGACATATCTCTGCCCATTGTTTGGATAGCTTCGACATTTAAAGTCAAAACCTTCTTGGCCTCTTTGGTTTCATCAAGGATAAATCCTTCCGGACGGATACCGACATAGACTTTCTTGTCGCCTTCGGATTTGAATACTTTATCGGTTAGGATCTTTTCTTCCCCAATATATAAGGAACCACCCTTTAGCTCGCCTTCAAAGACATTGATTGGAGGAGTTCCCAAGAATTTAGCAACAAATAGGCAATTTGGATTCCTATAGACTTCCTGTGGTGCATCTTCTTGCATCTTGACGCCATCTTTCATGACGACGATCTTATCTGAAATCGACATGGCTTCTTCTTGGTCATGGGTGACAAATACGGTAGTAATCCCAGTTTCCCTTTGGATACGCCTGATTTCTTCTCTAGTCTGGATACGAAGTCTAGCATCGAGGTTAGAAAGAGGTTCGTCTAATAAAAGTACCTTTGGCTTTCTTACTAATGCCCTAGCAATGGCAACACGTTGTTGTTGGCCACCACTTAATTCGGCTGGCTTTCTTTCTAGATATTGGGAGATTTGGACTAATCTAGCAGTCTCTTGGACTAAGGCATCGATTTCATCCTTTGTTAACCTACGCTTTTCTTCAATAGGCATCCCGTTTTCTAAAACTTCGTAATCGTCATTAAGAGTCAAACCCTTATCGAGATATTTTTGGGTTTGTTTTTCAATGGAGGCATTTAAGTCTGATAAAGCAGCTAATTTAGCTTGCTCCAATTCTTCTCCATTTAGCTTAAAGAAGCCATAATGGAAAATCTTCTCCGCGATAGAAGTAACTACATGGTATTTAGCAACCATTCCCCTAGCAAAGGCAGATTTAGAAATCTTGCCATCATAGATAGATTCTTCGGCAATCTTGTTAATTTCATCAAGATGGTCTTCGATTAATTCGGCAATCTTTTTGCAAGCAAGAATCTTACTTGCCTTTTTAGTGGCAATGACATTTAGATTAGTCAAAGGGAATTTGACGTTATCATAAACAGTCATGTGTGGGTAAAGGGCATAGTTTTGGAAGACTAGACCGATACCGCGCTTTTCAGCAGCAAGATGGGTTACATCTTCATCCCCAAACCATATTTCTCCTTCGGTAGGAGCTTTTAACCCTGCAATCATGTAGAGGGTTGTAGATTTTCCACATCCAGAAGGTCCAAGCAAACCTAAAAGGGTGCCATCTTCAACTAGGATGTTAAGATCATTTACGGCTGTGGTGTCCGGGATATTCTTCTTGATGTTTCCCGGGAACGTCTTAGTCAAGTGATTGATTTTGATTTCCATAACATTATATTGTTGCCTAAATTATATAAGTAGGCAAGAACTTTAGCAATTAAAGGAAAATTAATAAATTAATATGTTTATTAATTAAAGCGATGAAATCGTAATTAAAATGTCATAAACGATATAACGCCCCCAATGAATTAATTAATATATGCGATTTAAAAAATACCTAAACTATCTTTTGCGGTTATCGATGTTGAAGTTTTTATTTTCAAGCGATGCTAATTTAGATGCTTCCTTGCTATGGGTGTAATCATAAAAATCGATATAGACATCATTTTTAGAGACGTCGACTTTATATTGGTTCAATACATAATCAGTAAGGGATTGCTTCCTTTTTGATGTCAATAACATCGTAAAAGATATAGCCCAGCTAATTAAAAACGAGGCAAATCCAAATATGATGAAAACAAAATATTCAAAGAAGAACCTGCCTACATAAGGCCCACTCCTTAAAGAAAGTCCATCTTTTCCAACAAGAGCAATCTTAAACACATACATGCCTAAACTCTTTTTTCCTCTCCTAAATATAGTTAAGGGGAAAACTAGATAGAAAATCGTATAAGAAATAGTCAATGAGGCCAAGGCTTCAATTATCCCAGTTAGGAAAAAGAATTTATTCGTCTCTAGATATCCTCTATATTGGTAGAATTGCTTAAGGCAGTAATTATTTACTTCATCTTTATAGAAAGAAAGAATCACGCTAGGATCACATAATGGGTTCTCTTTTATTTCCACTTCTTCTTCAATAAATAAGGGAGTAAGATTGCTAACTGCTTTATTTCTTCTAGAGTTATACCCAACATTAGGATCAGTGTCGATATAGAAGTCCTTATCCTCATAAAAAGAGGAAATACGTGAAGACATGTATTCATTCTTTTCCCTATTTGATATGGTTAAAGAGTCTACATATTCGCTAATTAATATATGGTCATCACTAAATAACCTTGATTTATCTTGGATTTTCTCTCTTTTAGATGCCACTTCAACGTAAAATGGGGCTTTTGTAACAATCGAATTGGATGTAACAAAAATAATCAAGGCAAGAAAAACAGTAACAAAAGCATCAATAAGCAATGCTAGTCCCCTCTTGCTAACTTTTGCACTGCTATAAACTATCTCTAGGCTCTTTTGTTCCATTTTCTATTTCCTTATCAGAAAGAGGTAAGTTAGGTTCCATCATGTTTAAATCTTTTATTTCTATAGATGCTAATTTTTCCCCTAATCCCCTATTAGAAGAAGAAACCATCATATAAATAAAGGAAGCAATGGTAAATATAAATGACATTAGGCATATATAGAATAAAGATACAAATCCAAATAATTCCATAAAGGCCAATTCGCCATATCCAATAAAATATAAAGCAAGGAAGCAAGGTGACAAATAGGAGAACAAATTATATGATGCGAGCAATAAAATCTCTTTTATTCCAACTTCACCCCCATCATCTTTACAATATCCCATCTTAAGCATATAGGCAGATACACCTCTTTTGTTCTTGCTAACAAGGGGAACAACAACTTGGAGGATAATGAAAGAAAGTAGGTAAGAAAGACAAATCGCAACCGTCAAAGAAGATACATAGACATGGTAATCTTCCATAAATGAGGCGGTTATCTGCATATATGGGGTATATCTAGTTTCTATTTCTTCGATAAAAACTGATCTAGCCCTTAAGAAGGCATTCCCATAATAATTATAGGTAGGCTTATCTTCATCATGCCCATATATAAGATAATCATTAAGTATCTTTGCCTCGACTTTACTTATCTGGCTATATTTAGAAATAGAATCATCAACTTGGACAAATCTATTTTCTTCTTCATAGACGTAGGCTTTCTTATAAAGGAATTCATCCTTTTTCGATGAATAATCCACATCATCATAAATATAATTATCGATAGGAGAATGGCTAGGCTTAAAAACGTAGAAATAATAACCAACGGGGTCGTTATCTAAATTAAATAAAGTAGATTCTTTATCTATTTCTTTTTCAATTACATTCCCTTTCCCGTCATTTGAATTCTCCCTAAAAGGCAAGCTGTTTACATATAAACTAGTCTTGGTCAAAGCTTCTATATAACTTCTAACCATAATTGAAGGGTCGTCTAAAGTAGAAGATTCTTCGCTAGATTTACTTGCTAGTTTAGTGGATAAGACAATTTCATTTAACTTTGCTTGCTTATCCGCTAAAGCAACATTCGCATCTTTTACATAATTAGTAGAAAAAGATAAAGGATAACCTGCTGCAATAAAAAGTATAAAAGTCAAAATGAAAGTAAGGGAAAATTCGGCAAACCCCAAAAGGAATGCCTTGCTTTTCTTTGCCCTTACATAAGGGAAATAAGGGGATAGCCTTTTTTCTTTATTTGTTTTCGAATTCATCAAATGAAACAATCTCTTTCGCTTCTTTTCTTGCCTTGCCAATCGTAGAAGAATCTAGCACTTCAAAACTTGGATTATCGCTTTCTACCTTCTTGGCAGGTTTATTAAAATAATCGACCCCTGTCTTTTCTATTTCTTTTTTGGTTACTAAAACTTCTTCTGCATCTAAACTAGATACAGGATAAATCGTAGATTTCTTTATATCAAAAGAAGACGTTCTAGAAATAAGGTCATGAATAGATCTATGTGACCTAGAAAGCATTAATACAATGAAGTCACCTACCAATAAAGTTAGGAATATAGTCGCGGAGAAGGTTAGATTTACAGGCAAAGCCAAGACATACCAGGTTAGCAATTCAAATAGATACCTAACCATTATTTGCCATTTAGCAGCATCCACCCCTTCTTTCGAGGCAACTCCTGTCTTTAATAATAATTTTCCGATTGTCCTTCCTTTAGGAACACACAAAGGAATAATAAATAAGAATATAGCAGGTCCAATCAAAGCAGTTGGAAGCCACATCATATATGAAGCATTAGAATATTCTTTTTGTAATTTAATCGCATATGGTTGCTTGGAGAAATGACGTACTGCATCGACATATAGACCTGTTACGTTTTGCCCTTCTTGCTTGAAATAATATTGGTTCAATTTAGTCGCAGTTTCGGTTTTATCGGCTTCTTTCTCACTAGACAAGGCATCGATATAGCTTTGTTTCAAGCTCGGTTTTACCTTAAAGTCGGTAGAGCCATCAATTGGATTATAGAAAGAATCTTCTTTGCTTTCCCCTAATCCATATATATTTCTATATACCCATTCCCCTACTTCATCTGGATTAGATTTATCGCCTTTGAATTTATCTTCATCAAAGAAAGTCGCATTGCTGTTACTTGGAAGGAAGACTGTATAGTATTTCCAGACTACATCTTCATATCTAGAATAGCCATAAATATTATTTTTCTTATCATAGGCAGGGAAATTATAAAAGGAGCTGTTCTCAATTAAAGAAGAAGATAATTGGAAGGAAGTGAATTCCTTTTCAATGCCGTCTATGTTATTAGCAGGTCCTATAAATGGCTTTGAAATACCAAAATATACGATTAGCATCGTAATTACGATACAAGCGAAGTCAATTAAATAAGCGAATATGGTTTTCGCATAGCTTGGGCTAACTAGCCCGTCTGTTTTCTTTTCAATATCTTTTTGCATAAAGATAACTTTATATAAATATATAAACTAGTCAACATTTTTAATATATAGATAAGGTAAAAATCCAACAAAAAAGCCCTGGTTTCCCAAGGCTAATTTTGCTAATTAAGCTGTAACTCAGTGAAGAATTTCAGCAACAGTACCAGCACCGACGGTACGGCCACCTTCACGGATAGAGAACTTGGTTCCCTTTTCCATGGCGATTGGGTGGATTAATTCGACAGTGAAGGTAACGTGGTCACCTGGCATAACCATATCGGTTCCGGCTGGAAGAGTGATGGTACCAGTGATATCGGTAGTACGGAAGAAGAATTGAGGACGATATCCGTTAAGGAAGTGAGTATGACGTCCACCTTCTTCTTTGGTAAGGATATAGGTGGTAGCAGTGAATTTATCGTGTGGAACGATAGATCCTGGCTTAGCAAGTACTTGTCCACGTTCGACTTGGTCGTGGGTGATACCACGGAGAAGAGCTCCAACGTTATCACCACCTTGAGCGAAGTCAAGGGTCTTACGGAACATTTCTAGACCGGTAACAACAGTCTTTTGGGTTGGTTTGATACCGACGATTTCAGCTTCGTCGTTGATCTTGATCATACCACGTTCGACTCTACCAGTGACGACGGTACCACGGCCAGAGATGGTCATGACGTCTTCGATAGGTAGTAAGAATGGCTTGTCGTTATCACGGACTGGGTCTGGGATATAGGTATCCAAGGCATCAAGTAATTCAAGGATTGGCTTGCAGGCTGGATCATCGATGGACTTAGCATCGCAGGCAGCTTTAGCGGAACCTTTGATAACTGGGACTTCATCCCCTGGGAAGTCATATTTGTTAAGAAGGTCACGGACATCCATTTCGACTAAGTCAATGAGTTCTGGGTCATCGACCATATCGGTCTTGTTAAGGAAGACAAGGATTTGTGGAACACCGACTTGACGGGCAAGTAAGACGTGTTCACGGGTTTGTGGCATAACGCCATCAGCAGCGGAGACAACAAGGATAGCGGCGTCCATTTGGGCAGCACCGGTGATCATGTTCTTGACATAGTCAGCGTGCCCTGGGCAGTCAACGTGAGCATAGTGTCTATGTTCAGTTTCATACTCGACGTGAGCAGAGTTGATGGTGATACCACGGGCTCTTTCTTCTGGGGTAGCATCGATAGCGGCATAAGCCATATCTTTGGCTAAACCCTTCATAGAAAGAACATGGGTGATAGCAGAGGTAAGAGTGGTCTTACCATGGTCGACGTGGCCAATGGTACCAACGTTAAGGTGTACACGGTCACGATTGAATTTTTCTTTTGCCATTTGTTAATTTCCTCCAAAATGGTTTCTAGATTTTTTCTTGGCTTGAATATGATAGAACAAGCCGAATTCATTAGCAATACTTTAAGTATTGTAATTATTTACCAGATACCTTCTTTACGACGGCATCTTGGATGAAGCGTGGGCATTCGCCATAATGGTCGAAGCTCATCGTGAAGTTTCCTCTTCCTTGAGTCAAGGAACGGAGGTCAGTGACATAACCAAACATTTCGGCTAGTGGTATTTCAGCATCGATTTGCTTGGCATTGCCACGTTGGGTTTCCCCGGTCATATTGCCCCTTCTACGGGCAACATCACCGATAACGTCACCATAATATTGTTCTGGGACGGTTATTTCGACCTTCATGATAGGTTCAAGAAGGACAGGGTCACATTTAGGGGCAGCAGCCTTAAGTGCCATAGAAGCGGCAACTTTATAGGCAGCTTCGGAAGAGTCGACATCGTGGTAGCTTCCATCAAATAAGGTAGCTTTGATATCGATTAGTGGGTATCCAGCGATAACACCACGGGTAAGGGCATCTTCTAGACCTTGTTGGGTTGGCTTGATGAATTCCTTTGGAACTGCACCACCAACGATAGCATCAACGAATTCGAATCCTTTTCCTGGGTTTGGTTCAAATCTGATCCAAACGTCACCATATTGACCATGGCCACCACTTTGCTTGACATAACGTCCTTGGGCTTCGCCAGTCTTACGGAAGGTTTCCCTGTAGTTGACTTGTGGAGCGCCGACATTGACATCAACCTTGAATTCACGTCTCATACGTTCGACAAGGATATCAAGTTGAAGTTCGCCGACACCGGCAATAATGGTTTGTCCAGAGTCCGCATCGGTATGGACACGGAAGGTTGGGTCTTCTTCGGCTAACTTAGTAAGAGCAATTGTCATCTTTTCTTGGTCAGCTTTGGTCTTTGGTTCAACCGCTTCTTCTAGAACTGGTTCTGGGAAGACGAGGTTTTCAAGGACTACTGGTTCGTTTTCATCGGTCAATGTATCACCGGTGGTAGTTGACTTTAAGCCAACGATGGCACCGATTTCACCAGCGTGCAAGCATTCGACTTCTTGACGGTGGTTAGCATGCATCAAGACTAAACGTCCGATACGTTCCTTGTTTCCATGGTTGGAATTCAAGACATAGGATCCGCTCTTTAAGACGCCTTGGTAGACTCTAACATAGGCTAATCTACCAATGAATGGGTCAGTAGCAATCTTGAAGGCAAGGCCAACGAATGGCTTGTTATCAGTAGCTTCGCAGACATATGGTTCATCATCTAGGGTTCCCTTTTCGCCAGGAATATCTAGAGGTGATGGTAAGTAAGCAACGACTGCATCAAGTAGAGGTTGGATACATTTATTCTTATAGGCAGAGCCGCAGAGAACTGGGAAGAATGTACCAGTTAATACAGCACTACGGATGGTGGACTTAATCATATCGACAGGGACTTCTTCCCCTTCGAGGACCATCATCATCAAATCATCATTAAAGGCAGCTAGCTTTTCAAGCAAGATGGAACGATATTGCTCGACCTTGTCTTTTAATTCAGCTGGAACATCGGTGATTGTTGGGGCGTCGGCCTTATCATCTCCATAGACATAAGCCTTTCTTTCGATGACGTCGACGCATCCTTTGAAGTTGCCTTCCCTTCCGATTGGGCATTGAATGGCAGCAGCATTAGCGGCAAGCCTTTCGCCTAAGGAAGCGACGCACATATCAAAGTCGGCACCAGTGGCATCCATCTTATTGCAGAAGACAATACGTGGGACACCATATTTGGTACCTTGTCTCCAAACGGTTTCGGTTTGTGGTTCGACACCATTTTTGGAGTCAAGAACAGTAACAGCACCGTCAAGAACACGTAATGAACGTTCAACTTCGACAGTGAAGTCGACGTGCCCTGGGGTGTCGATAATGTTGAAACGGTTACCCTTCCAGAAGCAAGTAGTTGCAGATGAGGTGATTGTGATACCTCTTTCTTGTTCTTCTTCCATCCAGTCCATGGTGGCAGTTCCTTCGTGAACTTCACCAATCTTGTGGGTACGACCGGTATAATAGAGGATACGCTCAGTTGTTGTGGTCTTGCCAGCATCAATATGAGCCATAATGCCGATGTTACGTGTGTGAGGGAGATCGTAGGTTGCGGTCTCGCTAATCATATTTTCGTCAGCCATATGTTTTCTCCTAAATTACCAACGGTAATGGGCGTAAGCTTTGTTAGCTTCGGCCATCTTATGGACGTCTTCCTTCTTCTTGACGGAAGCACCACTTCCATTGGCGGCATCAATTATTTCGGCAGCTAATTTGTCTTCCATGGTCTTTTCGCCACGTAGACGGGCATAGGTGACTAACCATCTTAGTCCTAGGGTTTGCTTTCTTTCTGGAGAAACTTCGACTGGAACTTGGTAGTTAGCGGCACCAATACGACGAACCTTGAGTTCGACTTCTGGCATAATGTTATTTATAGCGGAGGCAAAGACTTCGGTAGCCTTTTGTCCGGTTTTGTCTTCAATCTTCTTGAAGGCTTTGTAGATGATGGTTTGGGCAGTGCCTCTTTTGCCATCATACATGACACGGTTGATTAAACGGGTAACCAATTTGGATTGGTACACTGGATCTGGTAAAACGTCGCGTTTTTCGACTGAACCTTTTCTTGGCATTGTACTACTCCTCCTTATTTGCTAGCCTTTGGCTTCTTGGTTCCGTATAAAGAACGGCCTTGGCGTCTGGCTTCGATACCGGCGCAGTCTAAGCAACCACGAACAATATGGTATCTAACACCTGGTAAGTCCTTAACACGTCCGCCACGGATCATGACGGTAGAGTGTTCTTGAAGGTTATGTCCTTCGCCACCGATATAGGCGGTAACTTCGTATCCATTGGACAAGCGGACACGAGCGTATTTCCTCAACGCTGAGTTTGGTTTCTTTGGGGTCATTGTACCGACACGGGTGCAAACACCTCTTTTTTGTGAGGAAGGTTGGTTGGTTGTTTTCTTGGTTAGGGAGTTCCATCTCTTGCCTAAGGCTGGAGATTTGGACTTCTTGGTGGCAGATTGTCTGCCTTGCCTAACTAATTGGTTAATTGTTGGCATGTGTTTTTCCTCTCTTTTCTACACACAATTCCCGGTGTATCAATCATCGGGGTAAACAAAGAAGGCAAAAGCCCTCTATTTACGTCCGGGTGAAATGATACCGAGGTATATTCCCCATGTCAATAATTATTTTCTTTGAGTAAATCTATCTAGCCTCAATGCTAATAGATGCATAGCTAGAAGTTAATTTATCGACCTTGAAATTATATTTAAGTTCCTCTAATCCTTTAAAAGAAGAAGTTATCCCCTCCCCTTCATAGAAAAGAGTAGAAGAATAATTGATAAGGTTACCATTCTCATTTACTACCTTATTCATGTTAGAAGCATAATAAAATGGAGGGAGTTCAGTAGAATTAAGCCCTTTATCGATATTTTGGATTAGATATGGGGAAGAGGAAGAATTGTCGTTTTCAAATGTAAGACGCCTATTCGTGGTAATCATATTTTCATCTACGATTCCCTTTTTGGATATGCCTTCATAAGCAGCTAATCTAGAATCGACTAGATAAGCCCTTATTCCAGGCTTAGAAAACAAAGATAACGAATTATCTTTTCTTTGCAAGGCATCGACATAATTTAGGTATGTTGGGGAATAATATTCTAGCATTACATACCTTCCATAAGGATTGAAGTTAGATTCGATAGGAATGATGATGCATTCATTATTCCCTGAGCCTTGATGTAATTTAATCTTGCAGGAAGAAGTAACAAAATAAGGGGAAGACCAACCTAGCAAGGTTTTTGAAAAGCAATTATGGTCCCCTAAGGAGCAATCCATCATATCCATCCTTCCTAATGGGGATATTTGATTAGATATCGATGAATATGAATCATAATAATCAGGTAATCCAAATAGGTGTCCTGTCTCATGGATATAGGTATGGGAATCCATCTTCCCATCATTAGGATAACCCATATAGAAAGAACTCCAGCAAATCGGGGCAGGATCATTAATCGTAAAGGCCCACATCATGGACTTCCTATCCGCCACCCCTCCATCTAAACCTGAATAAGGTGCATCATATATAAAATATATAGGTATATATTCCCCATACGTAGAAAAATAGCTGTCGTATAAAGAAGAATTTTGTTCCTTTAGCCACTGCTTCGCATCATTATAAATTGAAGTCAACGTGGATTTGGTCTTGCTTATCCCATATATAGAAGATATTTCTTCCAAAGAGAAACTAGATTTATAAAATGAAGTGACATCCCCTTTTAGAAGGAACCTAGAATTGCTAGATTTATAATAATATTCAGAAACCGAATAGAATTGGTTATTGCTTTTATCTCCAAAGAAAGCTTTTTTAATTAAATCTAGCTTATTTTCTTCATCTTCTACTTTAGAAGCAAAAGAAACAGGGACTACCAATAATCTATTCTCTCCTAAAGAAGGCATGACTTTAAAGGAAGAGAAAGTAAATAAAGAAGATAAAGTATTCGTTTCTAATTCCTGGTCTTTGCTTTTAAGTTTAGAAAAAGAAGAAACCTGTCTATAGCCGTCATATTCTTTATCAACAAAAGGGGAATTATTTATTTTTCCCTCGAAAAAACTAAATATATTAGATCCGCAGGAAGTTAATCCAATTAGAGGCAATAAAGCAAGGAGCGATTTTTTCATGGGTATATTCTATAGCAAAAAAAGCTAAGAGTCGCCAACAATCTCTTAGCTAGTATTTTTATAGGAATGAACCGATGGATCTCAAGAAAACAGTTTAACTGTAAGAGTTTTTGCGAGGTCGAGTTTTCCGCCTCAATGGTTAACCATCGATTCATCATCATTATAATAACGTCTATAAAAAAACCAAGAAGATTGTTGTTTTCCTTGGTTTTATCATATGAAAAGCCCCGCGCCTATATTGAAGTGAGACCCAAATGTTGGACTTGCTTCTAATATCATAATTGAGCAAAGGGCTGTTGTCTATAAGCTAAAGGGGACAGCCCTTTTGTTTTCTCCATTATTCTTTCGTTATTGTAGTATTTAATATATTTATTCATTGCTTTTTCCAATTCGTCTAGCGACTTAAATTCATATTCATGCCCATAGAACATTTCATTTTTCATGACTCCAAAGAAGTTTTCCATGGGTGAATTGTCTAGGCAATTCCCTTTTCTAGACATCGATTGTTTGATGCCACGCCTTTTAAGCTCTTCGTGATAGAACTCCATTTGATATTGCCATCCCTGATCGCTATGGAAGATTAGTCCTTCCAGCTTTTCGTATTTAGCGAATGCCTTTCTTAACATGTCGGTTGTTTGGTTGAAGTTCGGATTTCTGGATATGTTAAACGCTACGATTTCACGGTTATGCATATCTAGAATTGGAGATAGGTATAATTTGCCCGCCGCGATGTGAAATTCAGAAACATCGGTTGTCCATTTTTGATTACACGCCGTGGTCGAGAAGTCCCTTTTATAGGTTGTTTTATGCTTTTCCTCATCAACAACTTTGTTGAGAAGAAGGTTCTTGCAAGTTCCGTTCTGGTCGCCTTTGTAAGATTTGTATTTCCCTCTAGGCGTGATGCCGTGGATATTGAGCAAGGACATTATTCTTTTAATCTTTTTATGGTTGACTTTATATCCTCTATTAGCCAATTCAAGCAATATTCTTCTATAGCCATACCTCCCTTTGTTCCGGTGATATATTTCTTTTATCTGTTCAAAGATTTCTTTGTTTTTATCATCTTTATTAACCTTGTTAATCGTGTAGAAGAATGTCGCTTTTTTAACTTCCGAGACCTTAAGAAGGACGTTCAGTTTGTAGGATTGCCTTAATTCAACGATAACCTTTACTTTTTCTTCGGTTGTCGGCCCTTCCTTTTTTGAACTAAGGCATTTAGTTTTTTTAGGTATTCATTCTCCGCACGAAGAAGCTCAAGCTCTTTTTCCAGCCCTTTTTTGGTTTCTGATTCGTTAGATGTTTTAGGTTTCTTCATCGTTTTAGAAGGCCTCCCTCGTCTATCTAATTTTAATCCATCGATACCAGATTTTTTATATATTTTGCACCACTTAGAAAGAAGGTAGCCCTTTATGCCGTTAGAAAGAGCAACGGATTTGATAGACTCTCCGCCTAAAACCCGTTCTATCATATCTAACTTGTCTTGCCATGACCGCTTTGGCTTCTTGTGCTCTAAGCCGATCTCACCCATGGCGTCATAGATTCGAACCCACTCTACAACCGTATTCCGAAAAGTTTCATGCTTGCACCCTCCAGGATCGTCGATGCGCTCACCTGCTTTATACTTTCTAATACATTCTAATTTGAATTCTTTCGTAAACCTCATATAAGAAAAGACCCTCCTGTTGGTTTTGGTCCAACATTTGGGTCTCACTTCATATAAGGTTCGGGGCTAGGAATTTATTAGTCTTCTAAGTCGTTACGATCGTGCTTTTCGATGTATTGGGCTTTGACTTTCTTCATGGCGGAAGCGACGGAGAAGTCTTCTAGGGCCTCTTCTTCTTCCTGCTCACTTCTTAAGCCAGTTCCGGCTGGAATTAGCTTACCAGTGATGACATTTTCCTTTAAGCCATGGAGGTTATCGATTTTAGCCTTGATAGCAGCATCGGTAAGGACACGGGTTGTTTCTTGGAAGGAAGCGGCAGAGAGGAATGAATCGGTCTCAAGAGCAGCTTTAGTAATACCAAGTACAAGTGACTTACAAACGGCTGGGCGCTTGCCTTCGAGCAAGACCTTTTCGTTTTCTTCGGTGAATTTATCAAGCGATACCCTGGTGCCAGGAAGCATTGAGGTATCTCCACCATCGATAATTACTACCTTGCGGAGCATTTGTCTAATGATGATTTCAAGGTGCTTACAATCGATTCCGATACCCTGGGCACTATAAACCTTTTGGATTTCCTTGATTAAGTAGATTTCTAGCTTGGAGACATCTGCTACTTCAAGTAAGGTCTTTGGATTTATGGCACCATCAGTGATCTTTCCTCCATTTTCGACATGGTCGCCAACGGCAACACGGAGTCTAGCTCCATATGGGGTTGGGTATTCTTTGGATTCAAGGTCATTAGTAACGGTAACGATATATCTTTCGGCATTCTTTTCATCAGTCTTGATGGAAGAAACCGTTCCATCGATTTCGCTAATGCAAGCTTCGCCTTTTGGATTTCTGGCTTCGACAAGTTCCTGAACACGAGGTAAACCTTGTGTAATATCAGTACCAGCCATACCACCAGTGTGGAAGACTCGCATTGTAAGCTGGGTACCTGGTTCACCAATTGACTGAGCAGCCATAATACCAACAGCTTCGCCCTTCTCAACTAATTTACCAGTAGCCCTATTAAGGCCATAGCAATGACGACAGACACCATTTTTGGTTTGGCAGGTGAAGACGCTTCTGATTTCGACTTCAGTGATGCCTTCTTTTTCTACCCTATCGGCTTGGTCTTCGCTAATCAAGGTATTTGCAGGAATGATTATTTCTCCAGTAGATGGGGAGATAACATCATGCATAGAGAATCTGCCGACTAGACGATCCTTTAATTTGAGGATGACAGTGTTACGGCTTGTATCTCTAATTTCCCTGACTTTGAAGCCATGGTCGCAATGGCAATCTTCTTCTCTAACGATAACGTCTTGAGAAACATCGACTAGACGTCTAGTCAAATAACCAGAGTCAGCAGTCTTTAAGGCAGTATCGGCAGAACCTTTTCTTGCACCGTGAGTGTTAATGAAGAACTCGGAGACCTTCATACCTTCACGGTAAGAAGAAACGATTGGAAGTTCGATTTCTTCGTTCTTTGGGTTAGCGACAAGGCCTTTCATACCAATTAACTGTTTGAAGTTATCAACAGATCCACGAGAACCAGAATCAGCCATGATAACTAGAGGGTTCCTCTTGTTTTGGCTCATCTGGAGTTGGACTAATCCAGCAACATCTTTAGTAATGGCATTCCAAACATCAACAATCTTCTTGTGACGTTCTTCCTTGGTCAAGTAGCCTTTCCTATAGAAATTTTCAATCTTGTCGACTTGGGCATTACCCTTTTCGACAAGTTCTTGCTTACCGTTGACGTCATTAATATCAGAAATAGCGACGGTAACGGCAGAAATCATGGAATATTTGAAGCCTTGGTCTTTGATTTTATCAAGAACGGCGCTAGTCTTGCTAGTTCCATATTGACGGAAGATCATGTCAATAAGAGGTCCAAGTTGCTTCTTACCAATAGCAGACTTCAATGGAAGAGTTGCAATATATTCGGCAACTGGGTTCTCGACTTCATCAAATTTCTTTCCAAGAGCATTCTTTAGATCTTCGCTAGAGACGAACCAGGATTTCATTTCCTCTAAGGAAGTCCCTGGCTTATCGTTAATATACCTAAAGTCATCTGGGAAGACTTCGTTGAAGATAACTTTACCAACGGAGGTAATCAAATATTTATGCATTACTCCTTCTGGGATACCGGTTCCTTCATCTTTATGGATGGCAGAAGCTGGGATAGCGATACGGTTATGGAGCGAGACGACCCCATTTGCATAGGCCATCTGAACTTCATTGACAGAATGGAAGACTTTTCCTTCTGCTTCTTTAAATCTCTTGTTGTCTTCAATCATCTTCCTAAGTTCGCTATGTTCATCAATAGCGACATTAGTGGATTCTTCGACATTGAGCTTGGCAGTCAATTCATCGATACGGGCTTGGAAATCCTCTCTAGATTCTTCAGTTGTTAAGTGGAAGTTACCAAGAATCATATCCTGTCCAGGAATGACGATAGCTTTACCGTCTTTTGGACCAAGGATGTTATTGGAGGCAAGCATCAATTCGATAGCTTCTTGTTGGGCAGCCTTGCCTAGTGGTACGTGGACAGCCATCTGGTCACCATCGAAGTCAGCATTGAATCCAGGACATACTAATGGGTGAAGTCTAATTGCCCTACCATCGACTAGCTTTGGTTGGAAAGCCTGGATGGAAAGTCTATGCAATGTAGGTGCACGGTTTAATAGTACTGGGTGGTCAGAGATAATCTTTTCGACAATATCGAAGACGATTGGATCATATCTATCAATGATCTTGTCAGCTGCTTTATGGGCAGAGACATATTTTTCCTTGATAAGGATAGCGGCAATAAATGGACGTAATAATTGGACAGCCATTTCACGTGGTAATCCGCATTGATACATCTTTAGATCTGGTCCAACGGCAATAACTGAACGACCGGAATAGTCAACACGCTTACCGAGTAAGTTTTGCCTAAAGCGGCCTGGCTTACCTTTAAGTCCGGCAGATAAGGATTTTAATGGACGTCCATTTGGACCAGTGACGGCTTTAGAACGTCTTCCGTTATCAATAAGGGCATCGACAGCTTCCTGCAACATACGCTTCTCGTTCATCAAGATGACATATGGGGCAGACATATCGATTAAGCGGCGTAAACGTGAATTTCTAGAAATGACACGTCTATATAAATCATTTAAGTCACTAGCGGCAAAACGTCCACCATCTAGTTGAAGCATTGGACGTAAATCCGGTGGAATGACCGGAATTACATCTAAGACCATCCATTCTGGCTTTTGCTTGGAATCGCGGAAAGCAGAGATGACTTCTAGTCTTTTGGCTAATTTGACTCTTTTTTGTCCACTAGAAGCGTGGATTTCGGCAGAAATTGCTTCGAATTCCTTATCCAAATCTACTTCGTGGAGAAGTCTTTTAATAGCTTCTGCACCTTCGCCGAATTCGGCTTTGGTGTATTTAGAGATAAAGGCAGATGTCGTGAAGAAGTCGAAAGTCTCATATGGATTTTGCATCTTGCTAATGAGCTCATCGGCCTTTAGGGCATCAGTGCTATTTGGATCAATTAACCCAGCGCTCTTGATGTCATTGATGGCATCGACAAATTCGACTCTAGCGGCAGTTTCGTTAAGGTAATCCTTATATTTCAATATATTGGAAGTACCTGGATCTAATACGACGTGAGCAGCGAAATAGATGATGTCTTCTAGTTGCTTTGGTGGAATATCTAATACGAGTCCCATTCTAGAAGGAATGGATTTTAGATACCAGATATGGGAACATGGGGAAACTAGTTCGATATGTCCCATTCTTTCACGCCTGAATTCCTTGGAAATGACCTCAACACCGCACTTTTCGCAGGTGATGCCTTGGTAACGGATCTTCTTATATTTTCCGCAGTGGCATTCATAATCCTTGGCTGGACCAAAGATCTTTTCGCAGAATAAGCCACCCATTTCTGGTTTTTGGGAACGATAGTTGATGGTTTCGGCTTTGGTTACTTCACCATGACTCCAGCTACGGATTGTTTCAGGAGAAGCAAGCCCGACTTGGACGGAGGCCAAATCGTTAATGTCAAAGTATTCTTTTTTGTTTTCGTTTTCCATTTTCGTTTTTTCCTCCATTAATTAGTCATTATCGCCCATTACACCCTTGGCAATGGTAAGTCCTTCTTCGGCGGCGGCATCGGCATCGACTTCAACAGTTGAAGTGACATCGACTTCCTCTTCCTTAGGTGCCATGGCACTACGAATAGAGGAATTTGTCTTCCTTTCTTCGATTAAGGATTGTTTGGCAAGAGCATCCATATCGATGATGTTTCCTTCTTTGTTATATAGAAGTACATTCATCGCTAAGCCCTTAAGTTCTTTTGTGAAGACCTTGAAGGCTTCTGGCATACCTGGGGTAGGAATTTCATTTCCTTTGATAATGGCTTCGTAGGCTTTCCTACGTCCAACTCTATCATCGGATTTGATGGTAAGCATTTCTTGTAATGTATGAGCGGCGCCATAGGCTTCGAGTGCCCAGACTTCCATCTCACCAAATCTCTGTCCACCGTTTTGGGCTTTACCACCTAGAGGTTGCTGGGTGACAAGTGAATATGGCCCAGTAGCACGGGCATGCAACTTATCATCAACCATGTGGACAAGTTTAATCATATACTGGATACCGACGGAAATTCTTTCCTTGAATGGTTCGCCAGTCCTTCCATCATAGAGGACTGTCTTTCCATCTGGAGATAATCCAGCTTTCTTCATTAAGTCAAAGACTTCTTCGTTAGAGACACCATCGAATGCTGGGGTAGCTACTCTCATATGTAATTTAGAGCAGGCTAAGCCAAGATGGACTTCTAGAATCTGTCCGATATTCATACGGGATGGAACACCCATTGGAGATAATAAGATATCGATTGGGGTACCATCTGCTAAGAATGGCATATCTTCGACTGGCAATATCTTGGAAATAACACCTTTGTTACCATGACGTCCAGACATCTTGTCGCCTTCAGAAATCTTTCTCTTTTGGACGATGTAGACTCTGACGACTTCATTGACTCCTGGAGGGAGTGGATCTTTATTCTTCCTAGAGAAGATCTTGACAGCATGGACAATACCAGCACCACCGTGAGGGACACGTAAGGAGGAATCCTTTCCTTCTTTTGTCTTCTCGGCAAAGATGGCCATCAATAATTTTTCTTCTGGGGTAGGTTCGGTTTGTCCTTTTGGAGTTACCTTACCAACGAGGATGTCCCCTTCTTTAACTTCGGCGCCAGGAACGATAATTCCCCTTTCATCAAGGAAGGATTTGGCTTCTTCGCCGACATTTGGGATATCCCTAGTGATTTCTTCTGAACCAAGCTTTGTCTCACGACATTCAAGTTCATATTTTTCAATATGGATGGAGGTGAAGACATCATCTTGGACCATTCTTTCGCTCATAATGACAGCATCTTCATAGTTATAACCATTCCAGGTCATGTAGGCTACGAGGATATTTTGTCCTAAGGCTAATTCACCATTTCTCATGGCAGGGCCATCAGCAATGATTTGGTCTTTCTTGATGACATCCCCTACTTTAACTATTGGAGTTTGGTTAATGCAGGTACCTTGGTTAGAACGGTCGAATTTCTGTAAGCTATAGATTCTCTTTTCTTTGCCTTCTTTTACTTCGATGGAAGAAGAATCGACACGGGTAACGACACCTTCGTTAACTGAAACAACAGCTAAGCCGGAGTCTTTGGCAATTACTTGTTCCATACCAGTTCCAACATATGGAATAGATGGGCGCAATAAAGGAAGGGCTTGACGTTGCATGTTAGCACCCATGAGAGCGCGGGTAGCGTCATCGTGGGCTAAGAAAGGAATACAAGCAGCGGCAATAGAGACGATTTGTTTTGGAGAGACGTCAACATAGTCGACATCAAACTTAGGAACCATGAGGTTATCATCATCATGACGGACGACGATTTCATCATCAAGGATTTCCTTGACCATTTCGTCTTTCTTTGGAGTGATTAGTCCGACTGAAGAAGCTAAAACTGCTTCGGAAAGTCTAATATTAGCTTCAGCGATTGAATGTCCTCTTTCATCATCAGCAGATAAATAAGAGCATTCGGTTTCGGAAACATAAACGTGTCCATCTTTCTTATAAACACTACGATATGGGGTCATGATGAAGCCATATTCGTTTATCTTGGCATAGGTGGACAAGTTATTGATAAGACCGATGTTTTGTCCTTCTGGAGATTCAATAGGACAGATACGGCCATAATGGGTATAGTGGACGTCACGAACTTCCATGGAAGCCCTATCCCTAGTTAAGCCACCAGGGCCTAAAGCAGAGATACGTCTTTTATTTGTAAGTTCGGCAAGTGGGTTAGTTTGATCCATGAACTGGGAAAGTTGGCTGGATGCAAAGAATTCACGAACCGAGGAAGTAAGTGGACGGATATTGATAAGAGATTGAGGGGTGACCGATTCCATATCGGAGATGGACATCTTTTGTTGGACGGTCTTGCTCATCTTGTTGAGGCCTTGACGGAATTGGCCTTGTAAAAGTTCGCCAACGCAGCGGATTCTTCTATTTCCTAAGTGGTCGATATCATCAGTTTGGCCAATGCCATCCATGATATTGCAGAAATAAGAGAAGCAAGCAACCATATCGGAGATAGTTACTCTTGGGAGGTTTAGATGCAAATCGGTACCAATAATGGCGCAAACCCTATCATCAACTTTGTCATTTGCATAGACTTTGACGATGTTGACCCTAGAATGGTCATCAATCTTGGTATTGACTCTTAAAACCTTTTCATGGGCACCATTTTCGAAGAATTCTTCGTCTTTTAAGGCAATTACTTCTTCTTTTGTTAATTTGTGTCCCTTTGGATATTTGATTTCGCCATCGCTAGAAACGAGGTTTTCGGCAAGTATCCTACCGGCTAAACGGTCATAGATACCAAGTTTGGAATTGTATTTGAATCTGCCAGCACGTCCAAGGTCATACCTCTTGTCATCAAAGAATTTTTGGACAAGGAAAGTAACGACGCCATCTGGAGTGACTGGTTCGCCTGGCTTTAATTTCTTGAAGATATCAATTAAGGCTTGGGTGCCGTCTTTGATATCAGAATCCTTCTTCAAGGTAAGGTTCATTTGTTCGGTATCGCCAAATAAAGAAAGCAAATCTTCTTCTTTATCTAGGCCGAGTGCCTTGAAAATGATGGTAGCTGGCATCTTTCTTTGTCTATCAATTCTGACCCATAAGACATTTTTCATGTCGGATTCGAATTGTAGCCAAGTGCCACGGGTTGGGATTATTTCGCCATTATAGATATGTACACCACTCTTATCTAAGGTATCTTGGAAATAAGCTCCTGGAGACCTAACGATTTGAGAGACGATGACTCTTTCGGCACCATTGACGATGAATGTACCAGATTCAGTCATCAAAGGTAAATCACCCATGAATACTTCAGCTTCCTTTATTTCGCCAGATTTCTTGAAGCGTAAACGAAGGGTGGCCTTTAACTTGCTTGAATAAGTTAAGTCGTTAGCCTTGCATTCTAATGGTTGGTATTTTGGTTCTTCTAAACGGCAGGAAACGTAATCGATAAATAAATCACCAGAATAGTTTTCGATTGGGAATGTTTCCTTTAAGACTTCATCGATTCCCTTTTGTAAAAACCATTTGTAGGAATCGGTTTGGATTTCGACTAGGTAAGGTAATGCTAGACGTCCAGAAATCTTAGAGAAGTCGATTCTTCCATTGGCACCATGAGGATATTCTCTGCCAGATGGATCTTTATAAGACGTATTTGGAATGAAGTTGTCTTGTTGTGACATGTTTTACTCCTTATTTCTTCGCGATGAGGATGCGATATCCTTTTTTGCTCTTGACCACTTCTACTTCTTTGAATATGGTCTTGAGATATTCTTGGCAAGACGATGCGCCTTGTTGCTTTCGGATGACTAGGATCAATTGGCCACCTTCATTAAGATGGCTAATCGCGCCCGCGTACATCGCGTACGTAACCTTTTTACCCGCGCGTATAGGGGGGTTAGTTACTATTGTGGAGAAAGATGAATTGATATTTGAATAGACGTCGCTTTCGAATATATCGACCCTAGAAGATAAGCCTAGCTTAGCTGCATTTTGCTTAGCACAATCTAGTGCCCTTCTATTTACATCGACTAATGTGACATGTCTATTCTTATCGAAATGGGCTAATAAGAGTCCGATGGGCCCTATTCCACAACCCATATCGAGTATGGAGTTCCCAAGATCGGTCTTGGCGATAGTTTCAAGCAATAATCTACTACCATCGTCGAGGCCATCTTTACAAAAAACTCCAGAATCGCTAATAAAGGAGAATTCTTCGCCTAACAAGGAGAAGCTATATTGATGAAAATCATGGGACAATTCTTCGTTATTATCGAAATATTGTGGCATGATTTTATCCTCCTATAATAGCGCAATAACCCACCCTAGGATTTTTCCTAAGGCGGGCTAATAGGCGTTTAGTAATTAAATTACTTGATTTCGACTTCGGCACCGGCGGCAACAAGAGCTTTCTTGTGTTCTTCGGCTTCGACTGGGGAAATGTGTTCTTTGACTGGGGATGGAGCAGCATCAACGAGCTTCTTGGCATCCATAAGTCCTAAACCAGTGATGGCTTGGACAGCTTTGATGATAGCAACTTTGGAACCAGTTCCTAATCCTTTTAAGATTAAGGAAACTTCGGTTGGTCCCTTGGCAACTGGGCCTTCTTCTTCAGCTGGGGCAGCTGGGCCAGCGGCGACAGCGGCAGTAACGCCGAATTCTTCTTCGACAGCTTTGACGAGATCGCTTAATTCAAGAACAGTGTATTCTTTTAAGGAAGCGATAATTTCTTCTTTGGTTAATTTAGCCATTGTTTGATCCTCCTTAATGATCAGTTGGCGGCTGGAGTTTCACCAGCTCCATCTTTTTCTGCCACAGCTTTAATAGTAGCGGCAAATTTGGTAATAGGTGCATTTAAGCACGATAGGAACATAGATAGAAGTCCGTTCTTGTCCGGTAGCTTGGCAACCTCTTTAACTTTGGCGGCGTCGAGGACTTGTCCTTCGGCAATACCACCTTTGATAACTAGGTGTTCATGGAAACGGGAGAACTTGGCCAAAACTTTTGGTCCCTTGGAAATATCTTCCGAGAAAACAAAGCCATTTGGTCCTTCAAGCATTTCTCCTAATTCTGGTTGATTTGCTTCCTTAAGGGCACGGCGAACCATGGTGTTCTTATAGACGGTGAATGTAGCATTGACACCTTCTAATGTCCTACGGAGTTCTTGCAACTCAGCGACGGTTAATCCTTGGTAGGAAACAACCGTGAGGGAACCTGCATTATCGAAACTAGAAACTATTTCGTTGACAGCATTCTTTTTAGCTTGTAGAGCGTTCTGATTCATGTTTCTACCTCCTTTCTTTTTGGATATATATGTGAAGCTTCAATATAACTAGTGAGAGTGTGAATTTATTTGCAACCTCAGCAGGGTGATCTTTTAAGGCACTTGCCCCCGGCTATCTTAGGAATACGAAGCCATTCACCAAATTAATTAGTTGCGGCCTGCAAAGGTAATCGCAACGGCTGGTCCCATGGTGGTTGAGACAGTAGCACTTAGGATATAGGTTCCCTTGACGGTTGATGGACGGGATTTAGCGATATGGTCACAAATGGAAGCGAGGTTATCGAGTAAATCTGCATCAGAGAAGGAAACTTTGGCGATAGACATGGCGAGGTTGCCATCTTTATCGACACGGTAGGCAATCTTACCTTTTTTGATTTCGCTGACAGCGGTCTTGACATCCATAGTAACGGTACCGGTCTTTGGGTTTGGCATTAAGCCTTTTGGACCAAGGACACGACCCATCTTACCAAGTTCACCCATCATGTCTGGGGTGGCTACGATGATATCAAATCCGAACCAGTTTTCTCTTTGAATCTTTTCTAGCATTTCGATTCCACCGAAGAAATCGGCGCCGGATTCCTTAGCGTCATCAAGCTTGGTGTTGGTAACGACTAAGACTTTCTTGGTCTTACCATTTCCGTGAGGAAGGGTGAAAGTGCCACGGATTAATTGGTCAGCAAGGGTTGGATTAACATTCAACTTGAAGCTGACATCGATAGAAGAATCGAATTTGGTGACGGAGGTTTCCTTGACCAATTTGACGGCTTCTTCTAGTGAATAGGTTTTGGAAGCATCGACCTTCTTGAGGGCGGCTTCATATTTTTTGCTATGCTTTTTCATCTACCTGCTCCTCAATTACTTTGCATCGACGGTGATGCCCATTTGACGGCAGCTACCGGCAACGATTTTTTTAGCGGCTTCGATATCCTCGGTGTTGAGGTCAGGAAGCTTGTACTTGGCGATTTCTTCAAGTTGGGCTTGACTAATATGTCCAACTGCAGTTTTTGCATTGCCAGAACCTTTCTTGACTCCGGCAGCCTTGAGGATCAATCCAGCGACTGGGCTGGTCTTGATGACGAAGTCGTAGGACTTGTCTTCATAGGCAGTGATGATGACTGGGACGATTTCTCCCCTTCTGTCACCGGTCTTAGCATTGAAGTCGGTGCAGAACTTGTTCATGACAACGCCAGCAGATGCTAGCTTTGGGCCAGGATGGGCTTCTCCACCAGGGAGTTCCATCTTGACGACTTTGACGATCTTTTTGCTCATGTTTTTTCTCCTTTTATAGAAACAAAGCATGCAGTGGTTAGCGGGCCGTCGTCTACATTTAGGCCCTCCCACGCATTGCGCGATAAAACACGCGAGTATAACTATACGCGTGCATATACGCGAAAATCAAGAAGAATTTTTGTGGTTAATTTATCAGTTGTTAGATAATTGACATTTTTGAATTAAAGCATTTTTCAAATATAAAATGAAATCATTAACAAACATTTATCAAACTCATTTATCGAAAAATGACTATTTTAGTTTTAAAACACATTTAAACTTTTGGGAAAATAAACTTAAGAATTAAATAAACAAAAATTAATTCAACTCAATTCATATTTTTGAATGACAAAAACTAAATGAAATATATTTTTATAAAAATACTTTAGTTTGTTTAAATCAATGGCAAGAGCATTGGCAGCTTTCATCTATATCTCCTAAATAAGCAGACATGTCATAACCTTGGATAAAGTAGGTCTCGGCCCAGTCGTTACTAACATGATAAACATCACGAATGAAGGAAGGGTCTAATTTTAAAAAGACCATATAGGCATCGAGAATTGTCTCTTGATATTTGAAATCCACTTTAGCATTTGATGAGAATTCAATAGAATTCAACTCTTTCCCCATGTAATCAGTCCCGTTAATAAGAATTGACTCTAGAACTGGCTGTTTATTAACAAAACATCTACGTTTTCCTTCCAAAGTAAAGAATTTTGGCAAGTACCTTTCTAAATTAATTTCTTGGCTTTCGTTGCTTTCATATTTTAAATTTACAGAAATTAATTCAAGATTACGGGTAATTTCAATTGTTCCTACAAGTGAGTCGTCTTTGCGGGAATAAAACGAATATTCTTTCCCAAATTCCGTGACGACATAAGGGTTTTTGGATAATATATTTTTCTCGAGCACGTTGTAAGAGGAAATAACAACGGCATTAACAAAAGCGCGTTTTTCATAATCAATATTAATTACAAACAGTTTAACTTACTAGAGGCGCTTAAATCAACTTAAAGCCAGACTTTGAAACTAAATAATACAAGTTGAGAAAAAGTCTAATATGAAAAAGCAAGCATTGATGCTTTAAACATTTTTGCCTGCTTAGTTTTTTTATTTCTTGATTTTGCTAAATCCAAGTAGCAATGAAGACAATATCATTAACATGGCTAAGCCAGAATCTGCTAGAACTGCCACAAATAAAGGTAATGACCAGGTGCCCATTATTGAAGCAATAACGGCAAGTATCATGACAGCAAATTTAACAATTAAGGAAACAGCTATATTAAATGTAGCCCTATTTCTAGTTTTATGAGCAACCTTGATAAGGCTAACAACCTTGGAAGGATCATCGTTCATAATGACGCAGTCGGCATTCTCAACCGCTACATCTGAACCTAACCCACCCATTGCAATGCCAACATCAGCTAAAACAATGCTTGGGGCGTCATTAATTCCATCCCCGACATAGGCTACACTTCCATCGTCTTCATCAATAAGGGAATGCAAGAATGAAACTTTTTCTTCTGGCCTAAGTTCATATTTAACAACATCAACGCCTAATTCTTTTCCAATTTCTAAGGCATTCTCTTTTTTATCCCCAGAAACGATATAGGTAGTGATTCCTTTTTCTTTTAATCCACTGATGCATTCTTTTGAACCAGACTTCAATTGGTCGACTAAAGTAATATATCCAACATATTTATCATCGATAGAGACATAAACTCTTGCTCCTGCTCCTTCAATGTCAACTCCATTACAATAACTAGCCTTGCCAACTTTGACTTTATGTCCTTTATAGACGCAGCCAACTCCAGATCCGGCTTCCTCAACATATTCTTCGATTTGGTTTGAATCAAATTTGCTTGAAGACACTAGTGATTTAGCAATTGGATGGGTCGAATTAGATTCGGCGGCAGCTACATATTCAAGCATTTCATCCTTTGAAACACCTACAGGGGTTACTTCTTTTATGCTGAATTCGCCTTTTGTAAGAGTTCCGGTTTTATCAAAAGCAACCTTTTTTAATTCTTCTAATTTATCAAAATAGCCGGCCCCTTTTACTAGAATACCGTTTTTAGATGCTAATCCTAACCCGGAGAAGTAGGCTAGAGGTACTGAAATTACAATCGCACATGGGCAACTTACTACTAGGAAAGATAGAGCAGTATAGATCCAATCGGCCCAGACTTTAGAAGATGAAATTCCTAAAAATAGCGGAGGCACTATAGCAACAAGCAAGGCTAGGAGGGTAATTATAGGAGTGTAATATTTAGAGAATTTAGTTATAAATCTAGTGGCCTTTGATTTCTTTTCGGCACTATTTTCAACTAAGTCTAATAGCTTAGCAATCGTAGATTCGCTATATGGCTTACTTACTTTTACTTTAAGTGAACCAGATTTCAAAATTGATCCAGAGACAACCTTGTCCCCTTCTTTTTTAGAGATAAGGATAAATTCACCAGTCAAAGAAGATTCATCAGTCTCTCCACTACCAGAAATAACGACCCCATCACAAAGAACTTTCATTCCGTTTCCAACAACAACAATATCGCCAGGAATAAGTTTTTCACTTTCTTTTTCGATTATTTTTCCATTAATTTCAACATTGGCCTTGTCTTTTCTTAAATCTATGGCCTTGGTAATCGCGTCTTTGGATTTCTCTTCAGCTAGGTCTTCAAACATTTCTCCTATTTGATATAAAAGGATAACTAAAACCCCTTCCATATATTCATTATGTTCAGGACCATATGCCCTTAATGCAAAAGCGCCAACCGAGGCAAGTAGCATCAGCATGCATTCATTAAATATCTCATGTTCGATGAATATGCTTTTAAAAGCCTTGATAATGATGTCATAACCTATAATAAAATAGGCACTAAGCATGATAATTAAATTACCCCACCAGGAGAAATCTTCATTTATCCAAAGCTTTCCGATTAGGATAAGGGCAATAGTAACAGCAGCCCTAATAGAAAGAGCTATAATCTCTTTTTTTGAGTCTTCTTCCATTTTATTTATCCTCCAAGACATGGTCATAAACTACATTCAACAATTTGGTAACGTGATCATCTGCTAAAGAATAATAGACGCACGTACCTTCTTTCCTAGTCGATACGAGGTTAGCTTTCCTTAAGATAGAAAGCTGATGAGATACTAAAGATTGGGATGCACCTACTTCTTTTACTATTTCGGATACATTGCTCTCTTTTGTTGATAAAGCATACATAATCTTTAATCTAGTAAAATCGCTAGCTATATTTAGCAGGCTTTCCATTTTGTCTATTATCTTGTCGCTTGGAATTGCCATGTTACCTCCTTTATATGAATGAGTTTTCATATTTACAAGCATAAGTATATGAAAGAACATTCATATTTTCAACAAGAATATGAACAATTTTTCATATTTAATAATCTAGAATGATAAAAACTTGATTGTTTCTAGGTTTTCGGCATTTATTAGGCTTATGCCTTTTTCATCTATAAGGGCAAAAGAAGCACATTCATCCCTAGGTAATCCGATTGAACCAGGATTCAAATGAATTACTCCTAGTTCAGAATAAAGGCATTTGAAATGAGTATGCCCATTTATAAGAATCTCGCCCGGAGGAAAAGATACAAACGAGAATGGTTTATGTGACAAGTGGGCGTTGTGTCCAAATATAGAAATAGATCTATTTAAAGGCAAATCAAATCCTAAAGTTGAGGCATCTTCTTCATAATCGCAATTCCCCCTTACTGCGATTATAGGAATATTCATTTCCCTAAATGTCTTAACTACATAGCTACTAGAAGAATCATATGCCCCGTATAAAATGTCCCCTAGCAATAGAATTACATCAGGCTTAAATTTAGATACGCCTTCTTTAAGCAAATCCATTCCCTTGCTAGAACCATGTATATCAGAAACAACCAAATATTTCATAATGAATCAAATTATAAACTATTGTTAATAAAATAATGTATCATTATCCCCATGAAACACGCTTTAGATTTATTTTCATTATTACTTGACCAATTCGATTACACGGTCGACTCCTTTTTACGTTTAGACATAAGCAAAGGGGCAAAAGAAGAAGCCGTTTATGTAATCGGAGCCGCTTCTTTCTTATTGGATAAGATGTTCGCGAAAGAAGATGCCGGGAAAGAAATTACAGATGTAACAAAAGAAGAACTAACTAGATTTGACCCACCCAAATTAATGGATAATGCCACTTCGATGCATATAGCTATAAACGGAGATAAATTGTTCCAAGACAATTCTCCATTAAAAGAATATCTAGACTGGCTCAAACCAATCGAATCCGCCCCTACTTATCTTACCTGCGATAATTATGGTAGATTAGCATTATCTACTGCCGATAGACTCATTTCTATTGTTGCAGATGACCAAACCAATGAATCGAAACTTAGGATATCTGAGATGTTATTCTTAAATATATCTAATGTCTTCTATCATACTTATTTAAATATGGGATTAGATGATTTTAAGAACAAGAATTCCTATATAGGATTTAAAAGCATTGATGAATCCCTAGACGAAATAAGAAAGAATATCTACGACTAGACAATATAAAAATCCCCTAAGTTATTCGCTTGGGGGATTATTTTTTCATTAGATTTTTTCGATTTCAGAGAAATCAACATCGACTGGAGTAGAACGTCCGAAGAAGACTGTTTCAACTCTGCAAGCACCGGTGGCTTTATCGATAGAAACGATTTTACCTTCAGTTCCTTCAAGAGGTCCATGGATAACCTTGACACTATCGCCGACAGCATAACGGTCATACATAGATTCATCAACCATACCCATTCTCTTAAGTACTGGTTCGATTTCTTCCCTGGTAACTGGGGTTGGCTTTTGTCCACCACCGCTAGATCCAGCAATACCGGTAACACCTGGGGTATTACGGACAATATACCAAGATTGGTCGGTCATGATCATTTCAACAAAGATATAGCCTGGATAGAGGTTGATTGTCTTTGTCTTTCCAGTTGGAAGCCCATCTTTTAAGACTGGTACTTCTTGTTCACAAACCAAGACACGGAGAATCAAATCCTGCATGCCCATGGTATTTATACGTTTCCTAAGATTATCAGCAGTCTTAGCTTCGTGCATGGAATAAGTGGTTACGATGTACCACTGCTTTTCGCCTAAATTTGTTGCAGCCATTATTATTTACCTCCAAAGGCATTCCTTAATTGTTGGATAAGAGATCCAGCCGTTAAATCCTCCAAGGAGAGGAATATGGCGGCAAAGGCAGCTATGCAAAGAACTACTACTAATGTTGGCAATAGAACTTCACGCTTTGGCCAACGTACACGTTTGCCTTCTTTGACAACTTCTTTTGTATATTTGATTGGGTTCATCGTTGTCTCCTTTACTTACTTTCTTTATGGAGGGTATGCCTTCCACAATGCTTGCAGTACTTATTCAATTCAAGCCTGGTTGTCTTGTCTTTGCTTTTATATACAGCGTAATTTCTACTTAGACATTCGCTGCAAATCAAAAAAACCTTTTCCCTACCCATATTGAATAACCTTCAGCGTCAATAACTTTAATAGTCAATAGCTCTCTTGTCAATTAAAATCAACAAAATGGTAGCGGTTTTATAACCATGGGTTAATAAGCAACAACAAAGGATAGAATTCGACCTTTGTTCAAAAAAGCAAATTAAGGACTATACCTTTCCTTTTAATGTTTCGGCTATATCAACTTTCGAAATTCTCCTAACAACAAATAGAAGGGAAGCAATTAGAGAAATCATTGCAATAGAAAGACAGAGAACTATAGAGACGCTCTCTAAACGGAACAAAGAATATGATATGCCTAAAGCATTTTCACCCATAAGCAATCTATTAATGACAAAAATCGAAATCAAAGAAAAGATTGATGAAAAAATGTAGCAAGCAGCCTGTAAAATGATGCAAGGCAATAAAAGATATTTCGATAACGAACTTGATGAGTTGCCTAATGACATCAATAAAGCAATTCTTTTTTCTTTGCCAGATACGCTTTCAATCCCAATTGAAATGCCGACAAACAGAGTTAAAGAAAATAACAAAACGCTTAAAGTTATGAAAACACTCGAGAAAGTACCGCTTTTAATCTTTGTTATTCCATAAATCGGGGTTAAGAAGTTCAACGTAGATTCAAAATTGCTCTTAGATAAAGTTAGACCCATAGCCGAGTTATTATTATTTATGGCGGCTATTTGGTATGAATAATAGGGAAGAACTTGGCATATTTCTGAATAGAATTCTTCTGAAACATAAACATCGGATGTTTCATCATCTGTAATTCCAACTACTGTAACTTCTTTTTTAATAGAATAAATATTCGGAGTTTGCTCATAATTCACATAATTAGGGGATGAAGACAAATCGCGATAAGAGAAGCTTTTGTTTATGAAGTTGGCATAATCTTTTTCCTGAATGCCTAATGAAGAAAGATATTTTTTCGATACAACGACATCATCATTTTTATTTATTTGAGTACCATTTAATATATTTTGGTTATTGAATTTCGAATAAAAAGTTATGAAGTTAGCGTATTGCTTCATTGTTAATATTTCAGTCGCAAAGGATGCGCCTGGCAAGGATAAGGAAGTCGAATTGCTATATATTGAATAAAAATCATTTGGATTCATGATTACATACGCATATTTTGTCAAAAATCTATCTAGATTATTTGCTTGGTAATTTGGGTTTCTAATATGGGAATCCATGATGGAAGGAGAATAATCTATATCAACCACTTCTGCATAATTAAAAAAAACATTAATCCTAGAAAAAATAGAAGAAATGCTAGAAGCAAGAGAATTAGGCCATATATTTTTTATAAAAGAAGAAACAACACATTGCCCCGAATCCGGCTTATTAATACTCTTTCCATTAATAACAAGCCCATCTACAAAAGGGACATAATATAAGGTTGTATTATGTTTACTTTCTTTGCCCGTTATGATTGGTACACATTCTCCAAATTCTTTCTTTGAATTTTGATAAAAATCAAGACCGCATTTCAATAAAACCTCTTCTTTTGTAGGTTCGTTAATTTGAGTTTGCTTCAAAGGAATTATCCAGGATTCCTCTTTCTTTAGTGCCGAAGAAAACGCAGCTGACGAATTAAAAAACAAAACAGATCCCTGAAGCAAAGAGAATATCGTCGAAATAGACGATATTATAAGTAGCAAAATAGTCCTTGCCTTTCTAGATAAAAAATTATTCCAGGCAAATTTCCACATTATTCTTTTGTTTTTTATAACGTTTGGTTCGACACGAACGTTGTCTACAAAGGAAATTGTTTCTTTTTCTAAGTTTTTAACAACCTCGTATCCCCCATCACCCATTAGCTTTATAAGGATGTCAGAATACTTTTTAGCGGCTTCTTCATTATGCAAGGAAACTAAGCACAAAGAAGCTTTAGAAGCTTTTTTTATGGCCTCTAGCACTTCTAATGCATTTTTATTGTCTAGATTAGCGATTGGTTCATCTAAAAAAATGACTTCACTTCTTTTAAGGAAGCAACGGGCAATCGAAACGCGTTGCTTTTCACCGCCAGACAATTTAGAAACCAAAACATTTTTCAAAGGCAATATGTTGAACTTCTGCAAGCAATCATCGATTTGGTTTTCATCATCTGATATGAAATGTAAATTATCTACAACAGTAAGATCTTCAATTAAATTGCCTTCTTGGAAAACAAAACCAATCTTATTAGACCTTAATTCCACTAGTTGTTTTTGCTTTGAAGAATATATATCTTCCCCTAGCAAAATAACAGAACCTTCGTCTGGCTTTAATGACGAAGAAAGTATATTTAATAAAGTCGTTTTGCCAGAACCCGACTCTCCAATAAGACATACAAACCCTGTTGAAGGAAAAGAAAAAGAAAAATTATCAATTACTTTTATTGTTCTTTCTTTTTCAAAGAATGATTTTGAAATGTTTTTGGCTTCTAAAACCATATTAGAATGACCCTAGCACTGATTTTACTGCACTTGAATAAAAACCTAGTACCATTTCTTTATAAGAATCATTTGAATAGTTATCTTGATAAGTGGAATAACCGGAATTATTTACATAATCATTTTTCCCATCGTTATACCAAGTTTGCAAAGTGGCAGATTTATAATCGAAAAAGTGTTTTTCATTATCAAACTTTGTATAAGCAAAGAAAGATGTATCGCTTATTCCATAAAACGTAATCCAAACATAGGATTTACATTCAAGTAACGAATAAAGTTCATCAATGTTTTCTTTTGAAAGAGTTACATTTTCAAGAGTTAAATCTATTAATACACAAGTAAAGACGTGATTGTTTTTAATCTCAGCTATATTATCGACGTTATAAGTAAATTTAAGCGATTTGAAAAGTTGCCTATTATCACGCAATGTATATAGATAAGCTTCTTTTTCATTTATGTATTCAATGTTTTTCTTGCTATAATCGCCCTCACCACACGATGATAAAGGCAATAATAAGCTAAATAATATTAATAATTTGTTTTTCATATTTTTAATATCCAAATGAATAATCATGAGTAACAAGATGGTGGTATTCAACGCCTTCATAACCACAACTATGAGTAACATCTATCCAAGCGCCGCCGGGGCCAGGAGTAACAAATGTTAGAAATCCATAGAAGGCAATTGAGTTTGCAGCGTAATTTCCCGCCCCAGATATTCTATATTCAGTCTCATAATGAGCGGTCGCAACATTTGATCTGCTGATAACCGTAAGTTCTGACATAGAGAAATCGACAGATGCACTAATTTGAAAGCCTCCTGAGCCTCCTCCTACACCTATCGAGCCTGAATAAGTTGCAGGAACATTTTTAGGAGACCAGTCTGCCAAAGAATAACCATCTCTTAAATTTATTGTGGTTTTCAATGATCTGGCATACCAATTGTCTCCATAACTTCCTATTCCAAGAAAACCCCAATTTCTCCCTGGCTGTAATGGAGAAAGAACAACCCTATAAGCAAAAGCAAATGATTTAGATGAATATTTATTACTTAGGAAAACTTGTTGGATGTCAGTTTGATACTGAAGGTGCCCTGCGTCCCTAACTGGATATGAATAGACTTTAAAATCCTTCATGTAAACGGGCTCCCAATCACTGGAAATAGAAAAGCCGTATACAGAACAATGTGCATCAAACTCACTACTTCTGTTTTTCTTAGTAATTGAAGAGGGGGAATTAGATTCTTTATTTGCTGGCGCCATAGTCAAAGCAATCAAGGCAATAAATGCCAACCCTAGAATTTTTTTCATTTTTTGTGGTTTCCTCCCTTAATCGTTGACAATAGAGGCACGTTCCATCATTAGTCAACATTAATTTGATTAATATAAAATCTTTTATGCAGTAATTTTATACGAAAACACCAGGAAGAAGCAATAGGATATTAATCTAACTTAACTTTCATTTATCAAACAGTCTCGTATAACAATTTTACTTTTGAAAGGTTACGTTAATGTTATTTGCATTAGACTATGTTTTTAATTTTGCAATTTCTTTTTAATTCTATAGTATTTATCGATACTAATCCCTAATATAGATGCGACTTCTTTAGGACTCATTTCTTTTTCTTCAACCTTTGACAAAAGATCTAGAAATTTCATTTCGTCTACTTCTATTGGCTTTCTTCCCCTATACTTGCCGTTATTTTTGGCTTCCAATATTCCTTCTTTTTGTTTTTCTTTTCTAAGTTCATATGACCTTGAATATAAATCCATAAAGATGTCATGGAATATCTTACGATTGCTATCATTAATAGTTTGATTATTTATAACGACATCGTTGCCAAAGCAAATCTCTTTAAGAATCTTTTTCAACAACGATGCATTCGTATCATGGGTATCTTTATTCAAAATCACTGTTTTTTTATCTTCATAAGGAACAACAAATAATTTGTCTCCAGAATATCGTTCTTTGGTTCTTATCAAATATTCAATTGGATCCATATAATCCATATTTACTTTTTCAAGAAGTTCAAAATAGTCTTCTCTTTTTGGAGATGGAACTCTTTCAGAGATAAAAACCGGAACCCTATTTTCCCTAATGTATTCCTCTTTCTTTAAATCCAAGTTCAATCCAGGGATACCTTGAAAATACCATGAACTAATTAATTCAGTAACCGCATAATTTGGCTTAAAGACATATTTAAAAGAATCATCGTCATTTAAGTAATAGAAAATGTCAGCCACACGATAAATCAAATCAAATTGACCCGCAATGCAAATTATTCCTTTAGATGTATATGTTTTCATATCTATCTTTTCACCAACTTCTCGTATGAATACTTAATGATTTTCTCATATCTATTTCCAATCATTGTTTTATAAAACTTTTTATGGGTATCGCTAATAATGTCGATATCATCGATAAGTTTGTATATTTTATCTAAATTAATAATTGGGTATATCTTTAATAATGCCTTATTCATTTCTTCAAACTGCAAAGAAGAAATAACTTCAAAATAAGAACTCTTATTTCCAGATAGTTTTATCTGGGATGTAGGAAATTTATATACCCTCAAATTAATTTGTTCTTCATCATTCATAATTTTTAGCATTTCATCTTCATCTGCTAAATTCGGAAAAAGACAAGATCCATTATCAAAAACAGGGGCTGCGCAATATTTATTGTCCTTCTTCAAGAATCCCCAATTCCCACCATGACGATCAAAATTCCCAAGAAGAGCATCTACGATGTACATTTCAAAAAATAGGGAAATAGTTTCTTCAACATTAGTTAGTTTCTTATTAGCTATCAAGAGTTCAACAATATCTTCATAACTGTACTGATATTGTTCCTTGTCTTCTTCAATTGTAGATTCGCCTACATCATTAAACGGCACGAATTGGTATCCATCTACGACAAAGTCTTTACACGCCACCACATTCTCACCCTTATAAATACCAAGAACAGTATCTTGGCAATTAAAGCCAAGCATTTGATAAATGTGGCTCCCTAAATATTCCGAAATAGTATTGTATCTAGTTCCGAACGGTGTCTTCTTTTGGAATTTAAGCATATAAGGTGAATTATAAATCATAATCCCAACCTTTTTCTCCGAACCACCATACGCTATTCCGCTTAATTTATTATTCGTGTAATCAATTAACTCCATAAATGCTTCTCCGTTATATTATATAGTAAAAACAATATTTGCAATAGACTATGTTTTTAATTTTGCAATTAATAAAATCCTCATTTAAAGGATTCTTTATAGCCGTGTTAAAAAGAACTTTCAAAAAGTGCCTTATTTTATATTTTCCTTAATTAATTCAAATTAGCAATATATGGATCAAGGAATAATCCGCTATCAACAGGCTCACCAGTCCTAGTCAATATAATTTCCCTTGCCCATTTCCTAAACCTATACAAAGCCATCTTGGCACTATTCTTCGATGATTTATTCCTTTTTGCAGATTCTTCAAGGCTATATCCTGCTACTAAATCTTTCGCAGTATTCAAACCTAGTTTATTAATCTTCGCATCTTTGACACTTTTTAAATAAATAGACCTAGTTTTTGAAAATTTCATATTA
>CABQKC010000013.1 GCA_902464635.1 uncultured Caryophanales bacterium
GGAAAAAGATGCCAACTGAAGCCTATATTTATCCAACATTTGGTTCTCTATCTAGAAAAATTGGTCTTTCTGTCTTTAATTATCTTTAAATTTCAAGTTAAAATCAGATTTTTGCGTTGACTAGACCTTTTCTATCCTGTCTACCAAACTAAAAAACCATTATAAACTACGATAACACAATTTTATTGATTATCATTTAGAATTTTTCTGCAATAGCCCATTAACGGATTAATGTCATTTAAAGCAGTATCCCAAACCCTATCCATGTCAATTGCGCCATATGCATGAGCCACTTTGTCTCTCATCCCTTTAATTTGTCGCCACGGAGCACCATTATATTTTGCAATAAAAGTTGGCTCAAAACTCTTTGCAAGTTCTCCAATTTGAAGAAGATTAAAACAAATTATTTGAAAAACATCTTCATCATTATCAAATTGCTCTCTTGTTAGACCATTCATTTTTTCATTTATTTTTTTGCAATGCTTAATAATGCTCATCAACAAGCCTTGTTCTTTAATTGTTAACATAATCTAATCTTGTCTCCATCCAGTTGCTTTCTAAAAAAGTCATCCATTCTAGAACCCATAAAAATAATATCAACATCTTTTCCGAGGACTTCCGCTAATTCATCTTCCAAAAAGCCTTGATCAATAAATGTTTTAATGTCGCCAGCCTCGCAATAAATATCGATATCGCTTGTATTCTTTGCTTCGCCTCTTGCATAACTGCCAAACAAATAAACTTCACGGATGTTGTGCATGGATAAAATAGGTAAAATTCTATCTTTAATTTGTTTAATGGTTAAAATGCTTGGATTGATATCATTGTCGATTAAAGAATAAATATATTTATTCATGCTAGGAACATTTGTTAATTTTTCAATTACTTTTTTATCATCCTTGCGCACGCGAAAAGGAAACATTTTATAATTGTTTTTATTATAATTTCCGACATATTCTTTTTGATTAAAAGGCATGTTTTGGTTCTCCTGGCAAACATATGATAGCATATGGAAATTTTTATTGCCATATGAGAGTTAAAAAGAGACGATGCTAATTATTTTTCCAAATGTCGCTTATCTATCAATAAGAAATCGGATCGACGTCGCTAGAAATCTTTACTCCACCCTTTCCAGATAATAGCAAAAGAAGGTCATAGATATATTTTTTTATCTCATCGGACTTTCCAAATTTAATCAAAAGTTCCTTTTTATAGATATCACCGTTTCTATTGATAAACGGGGTTAAAGGTCCAATAGTAACCACTGAATCGAACTTTTTATCGTCGATTGCCTGTTTGACTTGCCTAACCGAAGCATTTAGTTTCTCTTCGTCTTTTGAAGAAAAGATAAGGCAGATAAGATGGCAATATGGAGGGTATTTCCCAATTCGCCTTGCTTCCATTTCCTTACGGTAAAAAGAATAATAATCCTGCTTGCAACCCAGATTAATCGCATAATTTGTTGGATTATATGTTTGGATGACAGCTTCCCCTACTTTTTCTCCTCTTCCAGCCCTACCGCAAACCTGGGCGATGAGATTAAAGCAATCTTCGCTAGAAGTATAGCTAGGCAAAGATAATCCAATATCTGCTAACATGACTCCGACTAAAGTAACATTAGGGAAATCATGGCCTTTTGCAATCATTTGGGTTCCGACTAGACAATCAAATTCCCCTTGCTTAAAACTTTCCAATGTCTTGTTTAGGTTATTTCTAATTTTAGTAATATCGGTATCTAATCTAGCAATTCTAATTTCAGGAATATTTTCCTTTAATACTTTTTCTACTCTTTCAGTTCCAAATCCAACTCTTCTTATTTTAGGGGAATTACATACTGGACAAGTTTCTGGATAAGGAAGAACAAAACCGCAATGATGGCATTTAAGCATTGAATCAGTCTTGTGATAAGTCAAATTACAGTTGCAATTTGGACAAATAAAAACATGTCCACAACTAGCGCAAGTCAAATAAGAAGAATAACCCCGTTTGTTAATTAGAAGCATTATTTGCTCTTTATTAGCTACTCTTTGTTTTATCTTTTCTAGCAGGTCTTTTGAAAATATCGGGGCATTAGGAACAAGGGCTCCTTTTTTTGATAAATCAATAATAGAAACCTTAGGGAGAGGGAGCTCGTTATATCTTTTCTTTAATTCGAAATACCCATATGTTCCTTTTTCGGCTTTGGCTTTTGTTTCTATATTTGGGGTAGCACTTCCTAATACTACTTTTGCATTTTCTAGCCTAGCCCTAATCAAGGCAATAGTCCTAGCAGAATAATAAGGGGGTGTATCTTGTTTATAGGAAGAAACATGTTCTTCATCTAATATGATTAAACCAAGGTTTTTAATTGGGGCAAATATAGCACTTCTAGCGCCTACTACTATATTAGCCTCCCCATTTTTTATTCTTCTATATTCATCATATTTTTCTCCATTTGAAAGTCCGCTATGGAGAATAGCAACCCCATCACCAAACCTAGACTTAAAGAAATTAACCATTCTAGGGGTCAAAGATATTTCAGGGACTAACATAATTACCCCCTTGCCTTCTTTTAGGTATAAAGAAGAGAGTTGGAGATAAACCTCAGTTTTGCCTGAACCAGTGACCCCCTGCAGTAGATTAATAGATTTAGGAGAATTATAAATCCCTTCCATTGCCTCTTTTTGCTCATAGTTCAAAATTGGGGGGAGGGTAGATTTAATTTCATCTAATTTAAGTCTATTTTTTTCTTTTAATTTAGTCGCAAATATTCCTTTTCCAATAAGGGCATTAACTATGGAAACTGAACCTGCTTCTTTTTTTAATACTTCCCCATTTTCTTTTACTAATCTAAAGGCTTCGATTTGCTTTGGGGTTAAATCCGTTTCATCATCTTTAGCAATATAGACATATTTATCATAGGCAATCTTTGGACCTTTTAAGGCAGAATAAGAAGGTTTTAAAGATGAAGGCAACATAGCCTTTAAAATGCTAATTAATGGGCATAGATAATATGTAGATGCTTTTTTTGCTAATTCAAGAAGGTTTTCATCAATTAAAGGTTCTTTGTCAATTAATTCAATAATATAGGAATGATTAATTCCTGTTTGATTATCTAGTTCTTCTTTACTTAGATTAGTGAAAGAGACACTCATCACAAATCCAACTGTCTTATCTTGCTTGCCAAATCTAACCAAAACCCTAGAAAGGGGTTTGATGTTTAGCGAAGAAGAAGCAAGATAATCGAAAGTCTTCGACAAAGCGAATATTGAATGTTCGATAAAAACAGAAATGACTTGCATATAAAAATTATAACATAAGAAAAAAAGGCGTTATGCCTTTAATTCCATTTCTTTTTTCATAATGGAAGAAATTTCTTTTGTAGCCCTAGAAACTTCATCATTAAGTACTTGGTATTTATAATAATGGGCTAGCTCCATTTCCCCTTTTGCCTTTGCTAACCTTTTCTTTATTACTTCTTCAGTTTCAGTTGATCTGCCCCTGATTCTTTCTTCAAGAGATTTAAAAGAAGGGGGTAAAAGAAAAATAGAAACGCAGTCTTTTACTTTTTCTAATACTTTTAAGGTACCCTGTACATCAATTTCAAGAAGGACGTTCTTCCCTTCTTCTAATTGTTGTTCGACTTTATCCTTAGGGGTGCCATAGCTATTCCCTACAAAAGTAGCGTGTTCAAGAAGGTTATCATTATCTAGGTTTCTTTGGAATTCTTCCTTGCTAACAAAATAATAGTCCTTGCCTTCTTCTTCATGGGGTCTAATTGGCCTAGTAGTCATGGAAACGCTATAATAAAGGTTAAGAGACTTATCTTTCATAAGCTCTTTCCTGATTGTCCCTTTTCCGACTCCAGATGGGCCAGATAAGATAAATAGCAAGCCTTTTTTCATATAATAGGTAAATATTAGCAACCTAAAATGCCTAAATCAACTAGACCAAGGCTATATATGGTTAATTTTTACTATAAAAAAGCAGATATTTTTTGTTTTCTATTGATTTATAAGATAATCCAAAATGATATACTTAACCCATGTATCCACGTCTAGATGAATTCTCTTCCTATGTAACTAAATTAAATTCGAGGTTAAAAGAAACCAAATTATTTAGGTTATCTATCGCCTCGGATAAGACTTTTTCTTATTACCTAAAAGGGAAAGATAGACTTGTATTTTCTTTTGATGGATCTAACCCATCTATCTATATTGGGGATTCTAAATTAATAAATGTCCCTTCTACTTCTTCGATTTTCTTTTTCCTAAGGAAGAATATTTCTGATGGAATTATTAGAAATATAACTCAAGTAAATAATGACCGAATCATTAGCTTTGAAATTGAAACCATTGACTCCATATATCAAAAAATAACCTATTATTTAATCGCCGAATTAATTCCTACTAAACCAAATTTCCTTATTCTAGATAAAGATAAACATATTATCATGGTCTTAAATCCTTCGACTTTAGAAAGTAAAAGGATATTGACTAGAGGTGCTATATATAACCCCCCCGATAATGCAATGGATATTAAGGACAAGAAGGATTTTGATATAGATTCATTCTTTGCCTTTTGTTTGGATAATGAATCAAAGGAAGAAGAAAGAAAATTATTAAATAAATATTCCCCCTATATCAAGCAAATTAAATCCAAGAAAAAAGCATTAGAAAGAAAACTAATCGCGATTAATAAAGATATAGAAGACGGGAATAAGCATCTTAATGATGATGAAATCGGGAATTACATATTCATGAATATGGATAATATAAATCTAGACTGCGGCGAATTTGATTATTATGGGAAGAAGATAAAACTAGATAAGAAATTATCTTTAGCTAGAAATGCCGAATATTATTTTTCTTCTAGCAAGAAAAGCAAAGAAAAGATAAATAAAGGGGAAGAGAATCTAGAAAAGGCTCAAGCCGAATTAGAAGAAATCACTAACCTAATTACTTTTATTTCTTCTTTATCTGCGTCTAGATTAGCCACCTATTTCTCTAGCCTTGACCTTAAGAAAAAGGAAAATAAAATTGAACTCCCTAGTTCAAAATATCCATATATAATTGAACATGAAGGGACTAGATATGCATTCGGACATAATGCTTCTAGCAATGATTTTTTGACTTTCGTCTATTGTTCAAATAAAGAATATGGTTTTTTCCATGTTAAAGATAACCATGGGTCCCATCTAATTCTAGAAAAGGAGAATCCTAGCAAACAAGAAATAGAACTTGCCTGCGAGCTTAGCCTTCTTTCTTCTAAATTAGATTTTGGGGAAGTCATATATTGCAAAAGGAAAGATATAAGGAAAGGAAATAAGCCTGGAGAAGTTAAATTATCTAGTTATGAATCCTTCTATATTAGGAAAATATCCCCTTTGGCAGTTTCTTTATTTAATAACAGGAAAAAGAAATTATGAATGATTATAAATCCTTAATTGATAACACCCCTGCTTCCTTTAGCAAATTAACTACAGGAACATCAAATCAAATATACGCCTCCAATGAATTATTGATTAGAAAAAAAATAAATAATGAAGTAGATAAAGATTTTAATTTGCCTGAAGCTGAATTTAATATCTATAAAAGCCTAAAAGGAAATAGAATTGCCCCTACTTTATTTTATTTTGATGAAAACGGGAATAAGGTCGAAGAATTTATAAAGAGTAGAGAATTTGATAAGAATAATAAAGAAGACATCATTAAGGTAGCAAATGTTATAAAAGAACTACACGCCCTCCCTATTTTTGATAATCAGGATGAATTTAACTTGATGCAAAGATTATCTTCTTATAAGAGAGACATTGAATCTCCATTTAAAGAAGAAAAGCAAATCGTAAGAAAGGCAATCAATATAATCAATTCTTCCAAGCAAGTCATTTCCCATAATGATCTTTGGAGTGGCAATATCCTAATAGATGAAAATAGAGCCTATCTAATCGATTTTGAATTCGCCTCCATCAATTCATATTATTTTGATTTGGCATCCCTAATTGAAGAAAATGCATTGAGCAAAGAAATGATTGATTATTTCCTTAGGCAATTCGATTTAGACGAAAAAGAAATAAGGGACATATATGCATTAATCCCATTTTTAGATATCCTTTGGTATTATTGGGCTTTAGCTAGATATAAAGAAACTTCGCTGGATAATTTCTTAAATATAGCTAATTCCAAGAAAGCATATTACTTAGATAATTTGGATTTCTTCTTATAAAGCTTTCTTTCTTTTAAAGTCGATATCTTATCGGCAAAGGAAACAATTAAAGCTTCTTTGCATCTAGGCAAGATAAAGCAAAGAGGGAACATATGTGAAGCGATAATATTAGCCTCAGTTTTAGAGATATCAAAATCCTTTTTGGCATTCTTTAAGGCATATAAAGGATGCTTATAGGCATGATGAGGCAATCTATTTTTCTTATCATGCCAATCATAAAGGAAATAATCATGTAGAAGGGCGCCCCTTACTAATGATTTGATATCGCATTTAATATTAAATCTAGCCACAATCTTAAGTGATTCAATAGCAACATTATGGCAATGCTCAAAAATAGAAGAACACCCATGTTGGATTAATTCCTTATTTTTTAGATATGTTGGGTTAGATAAAATCTCCTCCCCTAGAATATCAACAAGGGCGTTAAATTTTTCTTCTCCTTCCTTGCCATAGGTTAAGGAAGATAGATCATTTATTCTTAGTTTTTCTTTTTTCATTTACTTTCCTAATGAATAGGCTAGATAGGTATATAACTGTTACAAGTAAAAATCCAGATAAATAGCCTCCATAATCAATGCTAGCGTCAATTATGGATGGCCCTCTTCTTAATGCAGGTATAGCCTGGAATGATTCAGATAATAAGGCAATAAAGAAACCAAATAGAACTACACATGGATATATATAATATTTATCTTTCTTAGATTTAAATGAAGATAGATATAAGGTTAAAGCAACAAATATTCCATCAAATCCAAACAAAAGGAAATGGCCTAATATCTTTCTAAGTGAATAATGGACTTTAGCTTCATCTTCTTTTGTAATGGTTGGGGCATCGATTGATTTTAATTTGTATTCTTTTTTAAATTCACCCATGGAGACAACTATATTTATCTCCCCTGATTTATTTATTTTAAAAGATGGGTAAGAGGTGTCATTATTATATATTTCAATATTATCCCCTTCGACATGAATCTTGCCTTGACTTGCATTCTTTGGATTGAATATTGGATTTAAATAGACTAGATCTCCTGCAGCAAATTCATGATTAGTAAAATCGACTTTAGAATTATTGACAGTTGGAGACAATTCAAACGAAGTAGCCTTTAATTCTTTTGAGGTAAGATTAATATCAAAACTAGAATTAGTCCCGATAAATCTGCCTCTTATTTTCACTTCTCCTAAATCTCTATATCCGAATACTTTTGGCCTAATTAATTCATACACGTCCCCATTATTTTTCTTATAATAGCTATTTAATACCTTACCAATTAAAGGATTGCTTGATGAATAAGTTATAGGAGAATCAAACGGCAAATCAATTCCGCATTCATCAATAAAATCATAATCCAAAGGATGTAAATCCTTGCTTTCTACTATAGGAGTTGAAGAAGGAAAAGTTCCAACTGAATTAACCTTTATTCTAGATACTTCTTTTTCATTTAATAATAAAGAAGCTTCACCAACTGAAATAGGAACAATATAATTGCAATCAATCTTGAATATAGATTCATTAGAAGAAGAGAAATAATTATTTGATTCCTTAAAGAATCTCATTAAATATGAATAATCATATTCTTTCTTTGAACTATTTAATAAAAAATAGCTATATTTGATTTGGCTAGGCAATCCATCATTAATTTCAATTACTTTTTCTCCAAAATAAGATACCATGTCGTTAGTTATTGTCTTGTTTCCAATTGAATTAAAAGAAATGTATTTAGAGAAATTATTGGATTTAAAAGTAATCTCGTAATTATCTTCTTTTAAAGGGATAATTCTAAGCGACCCAGTTGATGAATTTGGGCTAAATATCATCTGCAATCCATTTTTATCCCCTTTAGAGACAAAACAATTTAAATCATCGTAATGCTTCTCTTGTCTTTTTTTATCTATTTCAGGGAAATCTAGTTTGTAATTAATTAATTTAGTCGTACCTATAATTGCTTCCTTTTCTTGTAAAAGATTTTTGTCTTGAGGATAAGAAAAAGAAATATTAGAAGCATATACGGGTGTCTTCTCTTTTGGGGTAGTCCAGGAATTAATTAATCCAACGACTATATCTCCAATCGAATCACTTTGAAGCGAAGAAACATAAGAAGGAAGGCAAGATTCAATAAGAATCAAAGTCGAAGTAAAACAAAACAAAGAAAAAAATAGCCAATATAAACTTTTCTTCCCTTCTTTAGACTTTTTCATAACGCAATTTTCGTATCTAGTTTAATATAGTATCGCACCTTATGAAAATCAAAAACTATTTATATATCCTTCCGTTATTGTCTCTATTGGGTTCTTGCTCTAACCCAAATTATTCCTATTCCTTTTCTATTGATGATGTCAATAAGGCAAATATCAATAGGAATCTAGATATAAATGGGACTAGTTATGAGACTGGATTAGTCTATGAAGATGGAAACCAAATTGCTTCTAAATTAAAAAATAATGAGGACGTGTTACTATTCTTGCATCAAACTAGCTGCGATCATTGCAAAGATCTTGAACCTACTTTCATGGGAATGGTCCATAAATTCCAAATTAGAATCAACGCCTTTATCGATATAGGCATTAGAAATGGAATTGACCAACTTAAAAGCAATCTAGATTATGGAGAAGAATTATTTTCTAGATTAGCTACTCCTACTTTATATTTATTAAATAAGGATAAAGGAAGTAAAATCGATTTAACCGGAACTTATTTTGATGAAGAGAAATTAACCAAAACAATCGGGACATATATCAATTTAACTAATATCTATACTTCTTCAATCAATCTAGATTTTTCTAATGATGGATTATATCTTCTATATAAAAACGAAATACCATCCATTTATTATTCTTCCATTTTGGAAAAGGCAAATAAATCAAATAAGGATACTTATCTATTTGATGTGACAAACCTAAGTGAAAAAGAATTACAGAATAGATTTAATATTAACGTTACTGATTATTCTATATTGATAAAAGAAAATGGGGATATAAAAAATCCTTCCAAAGATGAAATGGAAGGATCAATCTCTACTTATTACGTTGCCTGACAAATGTATCGAATTTTTTTCCTTCTTCAAAAGAAGTGAATTTAGCATAATAGAACAAATCACCCATTGCCCTGGCTAGATTAGCAGGATATCTGCCATGCATGCATATTTGATCTTTATAGGTAGATAATATTTCAGACTCGCTATGGACATAATTAGCGCCATCACGCCTAGCGCTAGCAAAGGCATAATACTTAGTCTTGTTCATGTCTTCTTTGTTTTCATCATAGCAAATTACATCGGCATAGATGTCATATAAAGAAACTGAATTCGCATAGTCAATTAAATCAGGAGTATATCCTCCAGCTGGTCTCATGTTGCATTCTAAAGCCACAAATTCACCCTTCTTGGCCAATCCTTCTTTATCTTTATTCAATACGAAGAATTCAATATGGAATACCCTTTTCTTTATTCCAAAGGCCTTTACTACACCTTTGCCAACTTCAAGGAATTTTTCTTTATCGATGTCAAAGAAAGGCAAGGAGAATGGATTGTTATAGTAATAATAATCTTCATTCTCATTTACTACTTCTGCAATAGGAGTCATAAAGTGATCGGTAGTCGCGAATACGACATTTGAATTGGAGTCACATATTCCATCAAAGCTAACGATGAATCCATCGACATATTCTTCCATGATATATGTCTCTTCCAATTTGGAAGAAAGGAATTTCCTTATTTCTTCTTCGTTGTTCAATTTGAATGAATCTGATGCACCAACCCCAATATTTGGCTTAACAAATACAGGATAATTTACTTCTTTTGCAAATGCTAAGGCCTTATCTAGATCGTTTATCCCATCTACTAGGATATATCTCATTGTTTTAGCCCCACCCATATTGAAATATTGCTTCATCTCGGATTTAGCTTTTATCTTTAGCATATCACTAGGATAAAAACCTGTATCGACATGGAAATATTCCCTTAATCTAGCATCAAGAGATAGCCACCACTCATTATCGGATTCAATATAATCGATATGGCCATATTTAGTCTGGAAATATGATATGGCCCTGACCATGTCTTCGAAATTAGAAAGATCTTTTACAAAATAATATTCTTTTAAGGAAGATAATAACCTTGGATGACAATCCCCATAAGGAGAATCCCCAATGCCTAATACATTAACTCCCCTATTCTTTAAAGATTCAACCCACTTGAAATATCTAACTGGGAAATTTGGCGAAATAAATACAAAATTCATACTTTTTCCCTCCAAGGAAACTATTTTATATATAGTTTCTATATATTCAATTAGAAATCGTTTTCAAAAAGAAAATAAAAGCACTTATCTATATAAAGAAATTCAAAATCAAGCAATTAATAAGGCTTTTCACCTAAAAATAGCTTTTTGGCCCTGATTCTTACTAATGCCCTATTCAAGGCAGCCTGGGCTCTAACCATATCAATGTTTTCTTGTTTAGATGCTATACGCTTCTCTGCTCTTTCTTTTGCAGCATTAGCCCTAGCTAAATCAATATTAGATGCTTCTTCAATAGAAGATGCGACTATAAAAGCACCGCTTTTCTCAACGCTTAATACCCCATCAAATATAACAAAATAATAAGGCTTTTCGGGAGTATATACCCTAACGATGCCGATTTTATCTAGTCCTTCAATAATAGGAGTATAACCCGGAGATACTTCCATGTCGCCTTTAAAAGAAGGAACGACAAATCTTTCGCATTCCTTTTCAAAGGCAATCCCATTTCCTGAAAGCAAGACTAATCTAATTAGCATTATTTAAGTCCTTCGGCATGTTTAGCGACATCTTCGATAGTCCCGCAATAAAGGAAGGCACTTTCAGGATAAGAATCATATTTGCCTGAAATAAGTTCCTTGAACGAACGTACTGTTTCCTTTAAAGGGACATATATTCCCTTATATCCAGAATATGCTTCTGCAACATGGAATGGTTGGGACAAGAAGTTTCTTACTCTTCTTGCACGGTTAACTATTGCCTTATCTTCATCAGATAATTCATCAATACCTAGAATTGCAATGATATCCTGCAATTCCTTATATCTTTGGAGTAATTTCTGTACTCCTCTAGCAACATCATAATGCTCTTGTCCGATAATATTTGGATCAAGGATATTTGAACTAGATTCAAGAGGGTCAACAGCAGGGAAAATACCTAAGGCAGCCGTATTTCTATCTAGAAGAGTTTTCGCGTCTAGGTGAGAGAAAGTTGTCGCAGGTGCTGGGTCAGTAAAATCATCGGCAGGGACATAAATCGCCTGGACTGAAGTAATAGATCCATCCTTAGTAGAAGTAATTCTTTCTTGTAATTGACCCATTTCGGTCGATAAGGTTGGTTGATATCCAACAGCCGATGGCATTCTTCCTAAAAGGGCAGAAACCTCACTTCCTGCCTGGGTAAAACGGAAGATATTATCAATAAAGAGCAAGACGTCTTGATGCTCCTGGTCACGGAAATACTCTGCCATTGTTAAAGCACTTAAGGCGACTCTCATTCTAGCTCCTGGAGGTTCATTCATCTGTCCAAAGCAAAGGGCGGTCTTTTCTAATACACCAGAATTTTTCATCTCAAAATATAAGTCATTACCTTCCCTACTTCTTTCGCCAACACCAGCAAAAACAGAGGTACCATTATGTTCTTTTGCAATATTAGAGATTAATTCTTGGATTAAGACAGTCTTGCCAACTCCAGCCCCACCGAATAAACCAATCTTTCCTCCTTTTAGATAAGGGCAAAGAAGGTCAATAACCTTGATGCCGGTCTCTAATACTTCCTTGCCGACATTTTGTTCTGCAAATGTTGGGGCATCTCTATGTATAGGCATATGGACTTCTTTAGAGAAATCGCCACCTTTTTCATCAATTGGATCACCTAATACATTAAACATCCTGCCTAAAGTGCAATCTCCGACAGGAACTGAAATCGGGGCATTGGTATTAATTACCTCCATCCCTCTTTTTAATCCATCAGTAGGACCCATGGCAACACTTCTAACTACGTCATCCCCAATATGTTGCATTACTTCTAATGTAAGGGATTTGTTTTCACCCAAATCTACTTTCAAGGCTGTTAAAATCTTGGGGAGAGTCTTATCTTTAAAGGCAACGTCAATAACAGGACCGACACATCTAACGATAATTCCTTTTAATGCATCCATTTTCTTTTCCATAAATTCTCCTTATGCGTTTACGCTTCCTGATACAACCTCGACAATTTCTTGGGTAATGGAGGTCTGTCTAGCTTTGTTATATTCAATCTTGAGATTATTAAGCAATTCATCTGCATTATCATTTGCAGCATCCATCGCATTCCTTCTACTTGATTGCTCTGCTAACTTGGATTCATCTAATCCTTCTTTTAATTGATAACCGATTACTAAAGGGATTATTTGGTTTAATAATTCTTCTGGAGTCGGTTCTACTAAAGGAGGAAGAGCATTAGGATTAGATTCGTCCTTAATTACTTCCATTGGTAGAATTGTAGTGATAGTTGGAAGGAAACTAAGCGAATTAAGATACCTAGTATGCACCAATTTTATAGATGAATACTTTTTATCCTTATAGGCTTCTAGTAATTTTGAAGCAAAAGCAGTTAGTTCCTTTAAACTTATATCTAGGCTTGGATCAATTAAAATAGATGAGTGGTTAAATCCTTTTTCTTTATGGTAATGTGATTTGCCTTTGTTACCAAAGACGATTAATTCATCTTCTTGCTTATATATTGGGTCAAAATGACGGAAGAGGTTGCTATTATATCCACCACATAATCCTAAATCAGAAGTAATAACAATATATAGGCACTTTTCCCCTTCGTTTTCTTTTATAAAATATGGTGATTTCTTGCAGGCAGAAAACAAATAAGAGCAAATGGAAAAGCATTTCTTGCTTGATAAAGAGGAAGCGTCAAACAAATCTTTGTTACGCTTAGTCTTGACAGAGGCAATCATGCCCATGGCCTTTGTTATCTTTTGGGTAGATGTAACAGAGGCTATCCTTCTTTTTGTCTTAGTTAGGTTTCCACTCATTTTATCTTGCCAAGAATTCCTTTATTACATCATCGACATGTCTATTTTCTTCTTCGCTTAAACTAGTGCCCAAGGCAAATCTATCCAAGACTTCCTTATGTCTAGAAGAAACAAATTCGTCAAGTTCGGTTAGTTTAGTAGATATTTGCTCTACCTTAACGTCATCAAAATATCCTTTCTTGACTGCAAATAATTCTAATATCTGCATTTCAAGTGGATATGGGTTATATTGCTTTTGCTTTAATGTCTCCATTAAAACAGCCCCATGGGTAAGAATCTTTTTAGTAGCAGCATCTAAATCAGATCCAAACTGAGCAAATGAAAGCATTTCCCTATAGGAAGCTAATTCAATCTTTAGGGAAGATGCAACTTGCTTCATGGCCTTGGTCTGGGCACTTGAACCAACTCTAGATACAGAGAACCCTGAATCGATAGCAGGTCTTTGGCCAGCATTGAAATAATCAGTTACAAGAAATATCTGTCCATCGGTAATGGAAATGATATTTGTAGGAATATAAGCCGAGATATCGCCAGCCTGAGTCTCTACAATAGGAAGAGCAGTTATTGAGCCCCCTCCATATTCTTTAGATAGGCGGCAGGCCCTTTCTAATAATCTAGAATGCAAATAGAAGATATCGCCAGGATAAGCTTCTCTTCCTGGGGATCTCTTTAATAATAAGGATAAGGTTCTATAGGCGACAGCATGTTTAGATAAGTCATCAAATATAACTAGGACATCTTCTCCTTTTTCCATCCATTCTTCTGCAATAGCCATGGCAGAGAATGGGGCAATATACTGCAAAGGAGCGCTTTCAGAAGCACTTGAAGAGACTATAGTTACATAATCTTTGCAACCTAATTCAGTTAGTTTAGAAGCAATCGAGGCAACTGAAGAATTCTTTTGCCCGATCGCACAATATACGCACTTTACTCCTTTTCCTTTTTGGGAAATGATGGTATCTAAAGCAATTGCAGTCTTACCAGTCTGCCTATCGCCGATTATTAATTCTCTTTGTCCCCTACCGATTGGAATCATCGCATCTATGGCCTTGATTCCAGTTACTAAAGGAGTTGATACAGATTGACGCTTCATGACTCCAGGGGCAATTCTTTCGATTGGCCTAGTCTTCTTGTAATTGATTGGTCCTTTTTCATCTAGAGGGAGGCCTAAAGATGAAATGACTCTTCCTAATACTTCATCCCCGACGCCGACTTCGACAACTTTGCCAGTACGTCTAACATTATCCCCTTCTTCAATATTGATATCTGAGCCAAATAAAACGGCCCCGACATCTTCTTCATCAAGGTTCATCACCATGCCATAGACATCATTTGGGAACAAAAGTAGTTCACCTAGCATGACATTATTAAGTCCATAAATCGTGGCAATTCCATCGCCAACTGAAATTACTGTACCAGTTTCATTTTCATCGATACTAGAAGAAAAGTGCTCTATCTGGCTTTTAAGTAATGCTGCAATCGCATTAGAATCAATTTTCATCGGAATTACCTCCACTTAATAACATTGCTCCAAGGCTATCAAGCCTATTTTTAAGCGAATAATCATAGACTTTCCCATCTAGAGTAACCTTAATCCCTCCAATTAGAGAATAATCGATGATATTCTTGAGCTTTACTTTCTTGTATTTATCTTCAAAAGAAGATTCTATTTTCTCTAAGTCAACTTTATCTAATGGGAATCTAGAGAATACAATTCCCCTAGTAATGCCTAAGGCATTATCAGAATAAGAATGGAATAGTTCAACTATCTTATAATAGTCATCATATCCATGGTATTTAGCAATTAGGCAAAGGAAAGGAACTAGATTAGGGATGTTCCAGGACGAAAAAGTCTTCGTAATTACTTCCTTCTTATTTTCATAAGAAACATCGTAACTAAGCAAAAGCCTATTGAATTCAGGCACTTTTTCTAATAAAAGCGAAACTTCATCCAATGCATTATCTACACTTTTTAGACTCTCTTTTTTAGTAAGAGAATATAAAGCGGAGGCAAACCCTACCCTAGTCGCGTCTTTCATTTATTCTCGCCTTTCATTTTCTTAACGAAATCATCGACAAATTTCTTGTCATCATCTTCGTTAACACTTCTTTCTAGTAACTTAGAAGAGGCTTGAAGGGTCAAATTAACGATTTCCTTGTTTGCTTCTACAATAGATTTTTCTTTGGCAAGGGCAATATCTTCATCAGCTTCTTTGCGTTTTCTTGCAATTTCATTATTGGCGTCTTCTATTGCCTTGGCTTTATAATTCTCGGCATCGACTTTAGCTAAAGATACAATGCGTTTAGCCTCGTCTTTGCCTTCCTGGATTAGTTCCTCTTTGCGATTGCTAGCATTAATTGCTTCTTTCTTTTTAGCTTCTGCTTCTTTTAATTCATTATCGATATAATCATGCCTTTTCTTCATATAGGCCCTTATTGGCTTATAGGCAAAGAAGAACATAAGTAATATAAGGATAATAAAGGCAGCAACTTGGATAACGAAATCATAGATGCCGTTAGGAAAAAGCTTTGCAGTAAAAGAATCCCTATCAAAAGGAGAAGAAGGGATAGTAGAAGAATCTTCTAGCACCCTAGCAATATAAAGCAAAACTAAATTAGTCATTTTTATAATACGAATATAATCAATATGGCAACAATAAGGGCATAGATACCAGTAGATTCATCAAGAGCAACAGCAAGGATCATGGTAGAACGTAATTGCTTTGACATTTCTGGATTCCTGACCATGCCGTCTATTGCATGGCAGCAAATCAAGGATTCACCGATAGCGGAGAATGTACCAAAGCAAACGGCAAGTCCGGCTCCGATTGCAATTAGCCCAGCTTGGCTAGCATCTGCTAGAACTGGCAAGATAGATTGTAATAGTCCCATAAATTACCTCCTATGGGTTAATTTTCCCCTCTGCTAGCTTGTGAATAGACACCCATTGCTTCTTCATCAGGCATTTCTTGCGAAATCCATACGGCATTTAAGGAAGCGAATACGAGAGTCTGGATAAAGCCAGAGAAGAGACTGAAATAAAGATTTAAGATGGCTAATGGAATAGGAGCAAGGAATACTTGTCCCCAGCTACCCATAAAGCCAAATATAGCTAATGAGGCCTTTCTTAAAGCCCAGCTTAATATGCCTAAGACAACTGACCCGGAAAGGCAATTGCCGAACATACGTAACGAAGTAGAGATAATTGGAGTCCACATTGTTACCAAATTGATTGGTAGCCAAATCTTAAGTGGCTCGATATAACGATGGAAATAACTCCATTTTTGATATCTAATCGCCGTGACGTGGATTAGAACAAACATTACCAAAGCCAAAGTAAACGGCATCAATAGATAATCAATAACTGAAGGGAATCCAGTCAAAGACCAAATGAAAGATATAAATAGATATGAAGTCAAGCAGAAGAAATAGGCTGGCCAGTTGCCAACATTTTCTCTTCCCATCGTATCCTTAGTCCAGTTAACTATCTTCTCCATGAATAGATCTACTAGAAGTAGTAATCCTTTAGGAGCTTTTGTAGGATCAGCTCTTTTGGCCAATATTCCTATAATAATAGAAAGAATAGCCAAGATAGCCATGATGGTCAAAGAAGATATTACTGGTCCAGAAAGATGGAATTCAAAGAAATCAGGTCCAAAATATTGAGACATATTAGACATGTCTAATGTAATCATCTCTATTTGACCTCCTTGATTTTCTTATTAGCAAGAAGTCCTGTAATTCCAGTTACTACTCCTAGAGGAATCATTCCCCCAAAAGTAGTCCATAGATTCAACCAATTGGAATTAAGCTTATAAGTATAATAACCTGCAAGCAAAAGGGCCCCACCTAATAAAATTAGACGGAGTAAGCCAAATAATACGATGAAAGAAGTACCAAATTTCTTGTTTTGGGTACCTAAAAGGATGGCATTGCTTCCATATACGATGCTTAAATAGCAAATAATAGAAAGCCCTCCGCCTAAAATCCAGCCTAGAGGATAGCCGGGGTTATCTAAAAAGAAGAAGCAAGCAAAAGAAGCTATCCCGACTAGATATACTGTTCCTAGTGCAATCAAGGTAATTTTTTCAGCTTTTAATTCTTTAAATAGTCCCATAATGTTACGTAGTAAAGTTTAGGTTTTTTAAAGAATGACTTCAAGAGATTAGAAATAAAATTTAACACAACTTATATAATGTACAAACTAATCCCTAATCTTCTTGAAATGGGCGGCTTTGCAAATGCCGTCTTCGTATTGGATATCGATTTCTCCCTTAATTAATGGAGTTAAGTATTCTTTGAATTTATCCGACATGCCAAATAATGAATCCATGTAGTCAGCTGGGATTGTTTTTTCTTTGTTGGCAACTTCTTTAACATCTACTAGCTCATAACTTACTTTATATGGGGAAGAAGAAATACGCTTAATGGCAACCATCTTCTCCGATTCTCCATTTATCGCAGCTAAAGCAGCATGGGCACCTACTTCTATTGCTTCCTCTTGGTCAACTTTAGACATCAATTGAGGATTGGCTCTTTGAGGCAAGGAAAGTTGGGTGGCCCTAGTTTTAAGTCCTAAGGTACGTTTAACAATCTTAGCTAATTCTTCGCAAGCTCCATCAAGCTGGACATGTCCGAATGAATCTTTAGAGACATTAGATACATCTCTAGCAAAGACAACGCCTTCGCTTAAAGCAACTACGGCATTGCCATATTGCTCATATATCTCACGGATATCCTTCAAGAAATTAAGCAAATCGAAATTAGTCTCTGGAAGGTAGATCAAATCTGGCCTATATGGTTTTTTAAGTAAATCCACGCTAGCAGTAAGCCAGCCGGCATTTCTTCCCATCATCTCGATGATATAGACTTTTCCTTTTTTGTAGCATCTAGCATCAAGGCAGACGGATTTGACGGTATTGATTACATATTTGCAAGCCGATGCATATCCAGGGCAATGATCTGTCAAAGCCAAGTCATTATCGATTGTCTTAGGTACACCTATTACTTTTATATCAACATTATTTTCCCTAAAAAAGGTGGCTAATTTAGAACAGGTATCCATCGAATCGTTCCCGCCATTTAGAAGAAGATAACCGCAGTTATGTTTAACTAAAGTAGCTAATATCTTCTTATAGGCTTCATCTTCAAAAGAAGAAGGAAGCTTATATCTAGAAGAGCCTAATATGGCCGCTGGGGTTTGCTTCAATAATTCGATATCTTCATCATCTTCTTTTCCAATATCGATAATATCATCATCTAAAAGTCCTTCAATTCCATGTAAGGAACCAAGTATTTTAGAAACCTCTTTATGCTTTTGGGCTTCTCTAATTGCCCCATAAAGACTTGAATTGATGACGCTAGTAGGTCCGCCTGATTGTAGATAGATTAATGCTTTGCTCATAATTTATATATTTGTACCCTTTCTAAAGCCTTGTAAGCTATTCTTTCTGCTTCTAAATCTCCGCATCCGGAGCAAGAAGACGCTATAAAGATATTGGAACTAGGAGAAGCAGCTTTTGCAAGTATTGCATTAGAAAGAACACAAATTGAAGTATCAATTCCACACAAAATGATGTCCTTATAATCTCCTTTTGCAATGTAATTAGCTAATTCTAGTGATCCAAAAGTCTCTTTTTCAAAAATAAGATGTCTAGAAGCAACCTCCTTTAATTTTCCATATATTTGTTCTCCCTTACTCCCTTTGATGCAATGTGGGATAGGAAGATTTTTACCTTCAACTGTATCTAGATAATTATCTTCATGGATATCTTTGGTAAAGACTACTTCAAAGCCTTCTTTTTCCTTTGTTTCTATTAAATCAATGATTTTATCTTCTAGTTTTGAAGCACCTTCAAAGCCTAAAGACCCATTTACGAAATCATTTTGGTAATCGATAACTATAAGCAGTGATTTTCTCATTTCTAAGTATTATAAAGGAAAGAACCTATTTTGTGGAATACTTTCATTGAGTTTCACGATTTTGCCAATTTACAAGTTCTAAAGAACTTTATGGCATTGATTTAGAACAGTTTCAATTGCTCGGTTTTCTTTCTTCTGCCCCTTCCATGAATTGGGGGTCTGCCTTTTGCGTGGCCTAGCACAATCCGAATTCAAAGCTTTGCCCTATATAGGTTTATGCCATGATAGAGGTAATCTATATTTGGCCAAAAGGGAATAAAACATTCACCAATTTGGGCAACATAGCCAAAAGTACCCGTGGTCAAGGGTGGATTTGGTGCTTTGATACCATTTGTTGCAACGATTCCGTCAAGTAACATCAAAAATCGTGAAACTCAATGGAATAATATCTCCGTTGCCATCGGAAACATATCTTTTAAAATCTATGTTTTTAAGTATAAATAAAAGAATAAATGCATTGGGAGAATCTACAAATGCAATATAATCGAAAAAAAGGTAACAATTTACCAAAAAGGAGAATTATGAACCAATTTGGGCAACATAGCCAAAAATACCCGTGGTCAAGGGTGGATTTGGTGCCTTGATATCATTTGTTGCAACAATTCTGTCAAGTAACATCAAAAATCGTGAAACTCAATGGAATACTTTCTAATTGAAATGTAAGGGCTTACATATTAAGATAACTAACTCAAAAGTTTAAACTGATGAGGAGGTAACTTATGACATTTAAGATAAAAGTAAACGGAGAGACTAGGGAATATGAGAAGAAGACTTCCCTTCTAGATATCCTAGGAGATAAAGATCCAGACAAGAAATATATAGTCGCCAAAGTCAATAACAGGGTTAGAGAACTTACATATGAAGTCTATTATGATGCCGAAGTTGAATTCCTTACCGTCAAGGATAGAGATTCAATTAAGACATATGAAGCTTCTTTACGTTATATTGTCTCGATGGCATTTAAAAGATGCTACCCAGAATTAAAGATTAGGTTAGCCTATAACGTCTCTAGGTGTTTATCAATTCACCTATTGACCCCAGGATATGTTGCTAATACGGCAATGCTAATTCGCCTCAATCATGAAATCGATAACATTGTCAAAGCAGATTTCCCATTGAAGAGAATGGTAGTTAGCAATGAAGAGGCTTCTAGAATCTATGAAGAATTAGGCTATCAAGATAAACTAGCACTTCTTCAGTACCGTCCAGAAAAGACAGTACACCTATATGAATGCGATGGCTATCTAGATTATATGTATAGTCATATGGTTCCTTCTACTGGATATATAAAGGATTATAAATTAAGGCTATATGCGCCTGGATTCTTGCTCCAATATCCTAGAAGCGAATATGATGGGAAAATCCCTCCATTCCAGGATGCCCCAACTTTTGGCAGGACCTTAAAAGAAAGCCATGACTGGGCAAAGATTGTCGGTACTTCTACTGTTGCAGATATCAATAAATCCATTAAGGAAAGAGGTCCAAGCGAATTCATCAACATTTGTGAAGCTAGACATAATAGGATGCTTTGCGAGCTAGGCCAATTAATCGAAGATTCCATCGACGATATCTCCTTGATTTGTGTTGCAGGCCCTTCTTCTTCCGGAAAGACTACATTTGCCAATAGACTTAGGATTGAGCTCCTTTCTAGGGGGATTAAGCCTATTAGAATTTCTATCGATGACTACTATCTAGAAAAAAGCAAGATACCTCTAGACGAAGATGGATCTCCAGATCTAGAATCAATCGAGGCACTTAATATCCCATTATTTAACCAAAACATGGTTGATTTAATTAATGGGGAAGAAGTCCAGTTACCTAGATTTGATTTCCAATCAGGGAAAAGCGTTCCGGGAAGGCTACTTAAGGTAAACAAGGGAGAACCTATAATCATTGAAGGCATCCATGCCTTAAACGATAGACTTACCATCGATATCCCTAAATCAAATAAATTCAAGATATTCATCGCCCCGCAAGCTCAGATTAACCTAGATGACCATAACCCAGTTTCCTTAACTGATTTAAGGTTAATTAGGCGTATAGTCAGGGACTTCAAGTTCAGGAATTCTTCTGCCGAAGAGACTATATCCATGTGGCCTTCAGTCAGGAAAGGCGAGTTCAAATGGATTTATGATACCCAAGAAGGAAGCGATTATGTCTATAATTCCATGCTTCCATATGAATTAAGTGTCATGAAGAAGTATGCCTTGCCACTATTACAACAAATTGATAAGGAATCAATTAATTTCCCAGTCGCGACTAGATTAATGAGAATGCTTAAATTCTTCGTTGATATGGATGAAGGATGGGTTCCATCAAATTCCTTGATGAGGGAATTTATCGGCGGCAGCTGCTATGCAGACGTTTGATAAATGATAAAAATAAAGGAGGGTGCTTGCCCTCCTTTTCATTTTAGATTTTATCTAGGATTTTTAGCAAAGAAATCCAAAGCAGGACTAATCCAGCAATACCTTGATTTATTTAGATTCATGTCTAGCCCATGTACCTTTCCAGGATAGATTTTATACATATGGGGTACTTGTTTTTCTTTTAAGGCCAATTCAAATTCATCTGAATTAGAGATAGGAACGCTAGGATCATCTTCTGATCTCCAAAGGAAAGTAACTGGATAATCTTTGTCTATAAAATTAGATGTAGAGAAATAATGCTGATAATAAGGATTGTCTTTATATTTACCTAGAAAATAATCCCTAGTTTCTATATGGGTATTATTTTCTAGACTTATGACTGGATAACCTAAAACTAGATATTTAAACCTAGGAATGCCATAAGTAGATGCGATGTCTTTTCTACATACTAAAGAAGCTAGATGCCCTCCAGCAGAAAATCCCATTAAGATTATTTTTTCACCTAGTTCAAAATTATTCTTTTTATCATAAATCACATCCATGGCCTTCCTAAAATCGACGATGACATTAGGAAAACTTGCTTCAACATTTGTTCTATACATGATGATGAAGCAATTATACCCAAGGGCTAATATGTCTTTAGCTTTAGCAAAGCCATCTGGATAAGTGCATACTAATCCATAAGCCCCACCCGGTACCAACAAGACACTTCCTTTAGGATTAGGAACGCTAAAATAGAATAATCCTAATTTAGAATCTTCATATGGATAATATACCTGGTGTTTCTTTTGTTCTGATTCAAGTAAATCAAAACTTAGATTAGTATCAGGATGAGTCCATAAAGTCGTCTCCATGATTACTTCTTCTAAAGTCTTATCTTTGGGTATTACATAATTTGGAATCCTATGGACATTGATAAAAGCCTCTTTGCAAGCGCAAAAAGGTTTTGAAAATAAAGAATAGGCGTTTTCCTTAAAATAATCCTTCATAATTATTCAAGAACTGATTTGGTAATTAAGATATAGCAATTTGGATGGTTTACTAAGCTAGTTGCAGGATTGGAGATATCTTCTTTACCTGTTTTTAGGCCAAGGATAGCTTCTTTTTTAGTTGGATCATTAGCAATCAAAACGACTGTCTTGGCCTTTAATATAGTTCCAATGCCCATAGAAACGGCATGAGTCGGAACCATATTGATATCGTTATTAAAGAATCTAGCATTAGCCTCTCTAGTAGAAGAAGTTAATTCAATTAGGTGGGTCTTGCTATCAAATGGGGTATATGGTTCGTTAAATCCGATGTGGCCATTTCTTCCGATTCCTAACAATTGGAAATCAACCCCACCTGCTTTTTCTATTTCTTTGTCATAATTAGAAGGATTGCTCTCAGATGGGAAATGGGTATTAGATAAATCAATATCAATCTTAGAAAAAAGATTATCATTCATGAAATATCTATATGTTTCTTTTTCGATTGGGCAATTTACATATTCATCTAGATTAAATGATTTAACATCCTTAAAAGAGATGCCTTTTTCTTTATAGGTAGAAGAGACATAGTCATAGAATCCTAATGGGGAGGAGCCAGTGGCTAAACCTAGAATTGCGTCTTTTTTGACTTTAAGTAAATCAAAAAGTAGTTCGCCAGCATAGGCAGATAGTTCTTCTTTTGTTTCAAATTCGATAATTTTCATAATATTTGTTCCTTTATATATTTATTTTAAAAATGGATTAAATTCATTGCTAGTATAAACTAGTTTACCTTTGACTATAGTCGCATAGACATTAAAGTCTTTATCCATGATGACAAAATCAGCATAATACCCTTTTTTTATCTCTCCTCTATCAGTTAATCTTAGATTTGAGGCAGGGTTAAAGGAAGCTAATCTAATCGCATCGACGAAAGATATATTAGATATAGAAGATATATTCCTTAAGGCTTTATCTAATCTAAGTACGCTTCCTGCAATTGTCCCATTAAGTAATTTAGCGACATTTGTATCTGATACAATCGGAGTCGAACCTAAATAATAATTACCAGCAGGTAAATATTTGGCTTCTGTTGAATCTGATATCAAGACTAGTTTTTCTTTTCCTTTGCAATCAAGGGCAATCTTTACTGATTCTTTTGTGGAATGGAAGAAATCGGCGATTAATTCGGTGTAGAGCCTAGAATCTGCTAGAGCTACACCACTTACTCCAGATTCATGATGGGTAAATGGAGACTGTGCATTATATAAATGGGTAATGCATCTAACCCCATGATCAATGCCGTTAAGTAAAGTCGAAGCATTAGAAGCGCTATGTCCAATAGAAGCCACTACATTATGCTTGACTAAATATTCAAGGAAAGATCCATCATCTTCTTCAAGAGCAAAGGTAACTAATTTGATATTCCCTTTGGCTTTTTCTTGGAAGGAGATGAATTTATCTACATTTGGCTTAAGGATATTATTTTCATCTTGGGCACCTTTATATTTTTTCGAAATAAATGGTCCTTCTAGATGAATTCCTAATACAGTTGCACCTTCTTTTTGGCTTTCCATAAAGGAAGCAACATTAGCTAAGGCATCATTAATCCTAGGCTCGCTTTCAGTCATTGTAGTAGCTAAAAAGGAAGTAACCCCTTCCCTAACTAAGGCATTAGCCATGCCTTGGATGGATTCTATTTTTGCATCCATTACATCAAATCCAAGGCACCCATGTATGTGTTCATCAATTAATCCAGGGCAAAGGAATAAGCCTTCTTTTAGTCTTAGATAATCTTCCCCACCATCAAAAGAAGATATATGTTCATTAGAAATGGAAACACTTCCTTTTCTAATTTCGTCTTTAAAACATATATTGACGTTAGAAAAACCATTAATTGACTTTTCTTCCATTTTCTAGTTCCCTCCTAATAAGTATTGAAGCACCTAAGGCACCAGCTTTATTACCCATCACGGCAAATTCGATTTTAGCATTATATTTCTTGATATGCTCTTTAAATACATCGCTAGAACCCATTAATCCACCACCTAGAATAATTACTTCAGGGGCTAGTTTCTTATCAATTATCCCTAATAATTTATTTAATAAGAAAGAATATTCATCGATGATAGAATGGGCAAGCTTGTCCCCATTTCTATAAGCGTCCATTAATTCAGTTACTTCGATATTGTGCCTATATCTTTTGCAGGCTAATTTCCATAAGGCAATCGCAGAAAGATATACTTCGCTGCATCCTCTTTTTCCGCATTTGCATTTATATCCATTTCTAGACAAAGCAACATGACCAAAATCATAAGGTTCCCCATGATATGGCTTGCCATCTATTAAACAAGCTGAACCAATCCCAGTCCCAAATGTAAGCATTTCTATATTCTTTTCTTTTCTTAAAGAGGCTTCGCCTACTAAAGCACCTACTGCATCATTTTCAATATAGACCGGCAAATTAAATTTCTTTTCGATTTCTTTTCCTAGGCTTCTTCCTTTTAAGCAAGGGATATTGATAACATTGCCATATGATTCATGGTCAGGATTAATATCACCAGCCGAGACAATCCCAATTCCTTTAACTTCAGGATCAATAAGCTTTCCGATTAAAGAAAACATATTGTTTACGAAAATAGAGAAATCTTGTTTCTCAGTCCTAATAGAAGCACTAACTTCTTCTTTTTCGAATTCATCGAATCTAGAACCTTTTATGGTAGTTCCACCAACATCAATTCCAATTGTCTTCATATTCCGAAATTCCTTTTCATTAATTGTATGAATTTCATATATATTAAACAACATTTTGAAAAAAGTTTTCATTAAAAATAATCACATCTTCATAATAATTGACAACTTGTAAAAAATGTAGACTTTGAAAAGCTAGATATTATTTAATTTTCTCTTTGGCGGGAAATCAGGAGAAATTCAAAATGATCACCGTTTGGTTTAAAGGTATTTATTCAATTTTGAAAAAGCTCTTCAAATATAGGCACCAACAAAAAGCTACCAAGTATAAAAACTATTTTGTTACTTTCCAATATCCACTTTTGTTAGAATCTTGACGAACGATAATGCCCATTTTTTTGAACTTCGTAATTGCTTTCTGGACGGTTGTTTTGCCAAAGCCAGATAAACCAGCAATTTCAGTTTGAGACAATTCGGGATTGTTGCTGATAATTTTCAATATTTTGGTCTCAGTTTTAGACAATTTGTTAGGCATTCTATTAACCGTTTCTTCGAATTTATGCTCCCAGTTATAAGGGATTGTAACCTTAATCGAAGCATCCGTGATTTCAAAAGCCTTTCGTCCAAAACGAGAAACTATCAAAGGATTACCTTTTCCTGTTCTTTCACTCAAATGTGTAGCGAGAAAAATAGAAGATAGTTCTTCATTAACGGGTATACTGTGTCCTTTGTAAAAACCCTCAATCGTTTGGTTTGGTGCCAATGCCGAAAAGGAAATAATTTCAATTCTATCATCGAAGAAAGTAATCATAGGCGCAACTTTTCTCAGCCACTGATTATGTATAAAAGCATTTTTAACAGCTTCATTAAAACAATCTTGATCAAACATGAAAACGTCTTCTCTTATGCCGGTTTCATAGTTCTCAAGCGCTCTTGGCATGTTAATCGAGTCGGAATAATCAATAATCCTATCTATAACGGAAACAAGACTTTGGTTCCCGAATTCTTTCACTGAAAAAAGAGGAGAAGCTTTATCTTTCCCAGAAAAGACAGAAACCCTAACCGGAATTTCGCCGTTGTCAGCTAAAAAGCAAGCCAGCATATTATATTTGTTGTCACACGTTAATAAATGAAGGTTGATTCTAAAAGTTTCATCATTAAATGAAAGATTTTTTGCTAAATAATAATTTTTTAATTGAACAAACGTAAGGTCCTGAGTAGGCGATTCGGTGTTAAGCATAGTCGGGTATCCTTCTAGCAATACCCTCCATAAGATTCCCTCTCTTTCTGGATATTTTTCCAAATTGGTAATACTAGAATCTATTCTTCCATACCTAATTCTATTAAAGGAAGTCGGCACTTTCTTTGCGGAGGGAATTACAAGAATAACTACACGTTTATCATCAATAGATATCTCTTTAAATTGAAAAGCAATAGACGGATTAAGATTCCTTGCCAAATAATTTTGAAACGGTTCACCTCTATATTCACAATGATATTTTATATTCGTTCCAGTTATTGCATGCGTTTTATCATTAATTCCCCAAATCAAATAAGATTCATCCTTGCCACAAACTGCGGCAGCATTAGATAAAGAAGAAATATACATGCCAATTTCTTCTTTGTTAAACCAATTTTCTTTAAACTCAAACCACCCTTCTTCGTCACGCTCAATTAAATCATATACCAAATCATGATAATTCATTTGCCCACTCCTCGTTTAATTAATTTTACCATTTTATAGAAAAAAGTGGTAGATAAAGTGGTAGATAAAGTGGTAGATAAAAATGTAGCAAAATCTAGCAGTTATCAATAGATTTTGCTCTTTTAGTCTTATCTCTATAATTTTATTTACCACTTTTAAAAGTTAAAAAAACTAATCGAAAAATAGTTCGCCAAATAAACTGCTATTTATTCTATTTGAAACTTACTTTAAATTCACTCTTTGTCGGGAAACAAATCTTTCAATCCAAATATTTCTTTTGTATCAGGAGAAATATCAAAAGCATCGTTGTCATATAGGTTTTTAATGACTACATTATTTCGTTTCTCAACATCAGAAGCGCAGACATAATTAATTAACGCTATTCCATTTTCTTTCTTTTTTCCTAAAAACAAGAAAGAATGAAGAGGGAAAGGAAGGAGCAGTACTTCTGAGTTATGAGTAGTAAAGAAAAGTTGCTCGCAATCCCCTAACATTGAAATCATCGTATTTAGCATAGCAATCTCTAAATCGGAATTGATGTAAGAGAAAAGTTCGTCCACATAGAAAAGACCATTTTTATGTTTGCCTAGGAAATAAAATACCTTGGCAATTAAAAATCCATATTTAGTCCCGCTAGAAAGATAACGGATATCACTTATCTTGTCTCCGCTTTTAACAAGAGTATTCTTCCCATCGTCATATTTGACAATATAGGCATCATCAATTTCAGAACTTACATTAACAGACTGGATATTCGGATCTAAAGTAACTAATGTCTTGAATAAGACTTTTGAAAACACTTCTCTTTCTTTTGCATCTAGATTCAAGACAAAATCATCAAATCCAGTTTCAGTAATCGGCATTGAAATAAACCAGCCATCAGAACAAGAAATGTCATTTAGGCATTCTATATAATCTTTATTTTTAGCCTTCATAGCTAAATTTAAACATGCAGATTCATAAGTATCGTCATTTCTAAGTAAAGCATTCTCATAATCCATCCTGATATCAAATCCAGATGGTGAAGATTCTTCTTTTTCCATACGGATTCTAACTCTATTTAGGACATAGCGATTTAAAGCAATGCGAGAAACATAATCTATATCGATATTCATGAAATCGGCCTGATCAGAAAGAAGGGCAAATAAGTTACTACTTTCCTTATTTCTTAAAAACATGCATATTTTCCAGATAGCAATGCCTAAAGAAGACTTACCATTAGAATTGCTCCCCATGATGATATTTACTTTTTTATATCTAAAATTAGGGATTCCCTTAAGACATTCATCACCTAAGGTATTGTTTTTTATTTTCCTTGGATAGGAAAAATTAAAATGAATATCCTTGAAACCCAAAACATTTTGAAACTTTAAATCCATTATAATCATATTCAATACCTCATAAGTTCAAAATCTTTGAACATATAAATTATAATTAATGGGTGCCTTGCTTTCAATAATTAAAAAAGCAATGATTTTGCTAACATTAAAAACAATGTTTATAAACGATGTTTTAAATAAATATCTAATTACAACTAAATCAATTTATCAGAGAAATCAGAGATAGTCTTGAATGCTATCTTTTCCCCTTCTTTGCCTAACATGGAAACGCAGCTTTCCGCTAAGATACCGGCAATAAATAATTGACCCATGCAGTGAGTAAGGCTGCCTCTATAGGCTGATGCTTCTTTTGAACATCCATTAAAAATCATATCGGATAATTTGCCTAATGGAGAAGAAGGATAAGAAGTAATAGAAACAATATATGCTCCACTTCTTTTGGCAATTTTAGCGACATCAAGGATATCTTTAGTCGCTCCAGAAACCGAGAAGCATAAAACTACATCCTTATTATTTAAATTGGATGCAATTGCAGTCATGGTATGGCTAGATTGCTCGGCTAAGACTAATTTGCCCACTGTTAATAACCTTTGCTTTAAAAACAAAGGGGCAACATAGCTAGATCCAACCCCAAAGGCACATAGTCTCCTTGAATTAAGCATTTTCTTGCAAACTGTATTTATATCTTCTTCGTCCAACGAATCACTAGATTTCTCTAATGATTTAGAAATACTAGCAAGGAAAGAAGATGTTGCAGACATGTCTTCATTTTTTTGGTTTAAGGCAATATCTCTAGATAAGGCTAATTTAAAATCCTGGAATCCCTTGAATCCTATTTTTCTGCAAAACCTAAGGATTGTCGCCTCAGAAGAAGAAATCTTCTCGCTTAATTCAGTAATGGACATATAGACAACTTCATTGATGTCTAATCCTATTAACTTTTTGGCAAGCTTCTTCTCGCTTGGAGTAGGATCTTGGATATTTAAAATTAACTCTTTTACCGAATCGACCATATATTATTTACCAATAGACTTGAATATTTCCTTTTGCTCATTATAAGCGGAAACTAGTTCGGAATAATATAGATTCCTCATATTCAGGTATCTTTGCTTTTCTTCTTCGCTGACGCTAGATAAATATAAAGAGGAGAAGAATTTCTCTAACCTAAAGAACGATTCATATAGATTTAATAAAGTAATCGAAAAGAAATAATCCTTCTTTGAATATATTAATAAAGGGGAAGAATGGGCAATCTCGCTAGACATTTCATATACTTTAGAATAGGCGCTTAATCCTGCAACACGTTCCACCCCATCCCTAAAATTGAATTTGAAATCAGGGATGGACATGACATTGTCCACTCCAGTTAGCCAACCATATTCGATATAACGCTTCATGTCTTTTGACTTAAGTCTTATTTGTCTCATGTTTTCTTTTATCTCGACAAAGACGGCATCAGTTTCTTCTTTATCCTTAATGCCACCTCTAAAAGCAATCGCATATTTCATGTGGCAAAGATATCTATCTATGACTTTTTGGCCATATTTGACTAAGCATTGGAGGATACATTCATTTTCATGAAGAGTTCTCCAGGTAGAAAAGGCTTCTGTCTCAAATCCACTTTCTAATAAAGTAGCAACACATTTAGCCATCTGGAAGCCTTTATTCATGACATCTACTAATAATGTTTGTTTAGGATCATTCTTTTTATATCTAGCTAACATACCCAAGACAAAATTTAGATATAAATCAAGGGTAGACATAGCAGGAGAGAATCTAGATGTCAAAGTACCCATCTTATAGGCTAGATGTTCATTAGTAAAATATTTATCGACTGCAATAGAGGCGATAAATTGCTCATATTGCATATCCGCTTTTAATTCTTCTTCGCTTTTATCTTTATGTGTCCTTAGATAGAAAGCGTGTTCATTTACTAGATATATAGTTAATAAGACAGGATTAACACCCATAGATGCAACAACAGGGTTATCTCCTCTCATCTCATCTAATCCAGACATGGCATAGGAAAATAAGGAATATAGATATTCATAATCTAATTCTCTTTTTATACCTAGAGATGCTAATAAGGCGAAATATTTATCCTTCTCAATTAAATTTTCCATCAAGATTATTCTACTATAAGAAATAAATAAAGGTATGAAATAAAAAATATTTCTTCTTATTAACTAGATAAGCTTCTTCCCTAAAAACATATTGAACTACCATTTCAAAGGACTAGAATAACGAAAATAAAATAGATTTGAGACAATTATCGAACTAATTGGAGGGGTCAAAATGAAAAAGGTTAGTTATTTCCTAGAAACATGGGATCATTCGAAACTATGGTTTGCTAAAAACTGGTGATTCACGTTTGGGTTAATCATTTGCTTTGCTTTAGCAACTGCAATCGCCATTATTTTCGGTCTTAAAATCATTGAGCTGACTACATTTCTTACTTCTTTAGCATACGTTCTGATGTTGACAAGTTGGTTATTTATTATAGTTACTTTCTCTGAAAGAATAAGGACATATGGCAATGTAGATGCAGAACTCATGGATGATGGAAAGATAAAGTTCAATAGCAAGATAAGCAAAAATTCTACTGGAGAAGTATCCACTTCCAAGATAGTAAAGCCAAACAAAGTCGTACCTTTCCACAGGTTCATATTGGTCCAGGAGAAATGGAGCAACTACGCGTTCATGAGCAAGGAAGCTGCGATTCAACTAGGAATATATAAGCAAGATAACTAATTTAATTGTTTTCTTCTTTTATATTCATCTATACATAAATTAGAAATAGATGAAAGAACCATTAAAGAAATAAAAATGAAAATGAATACAATGCCTAAAGTTATGAATTCATAATTGAAGATAAAGCAAATAGATATAACAAAGACATATAAGGATATTAATAGGTTTAGCCAATTCAATATCCTTTTTTTCATTAATAACATAAGGACGTTAATGACTATAAAAATTATTAATGGGATCAATAGCAAGAATACTGTTGCGATTGAATAGATATGTAGAAATGGGCTTACAATAGTTTCAATTCTAGTGGATGGGTCAGGTGCTTGGGTTGATATTAGGATTGGACAAAAGAACAAAATAATCATTCCGGTAGCAATCGCAATGTTAATAATCGATAGGTACATATTCTTAATGATCTTCATATAGTTGCCTCTTGATTGGATGTATTAATTATAAACTTCAAAATTCATAACTAATAATAAAAGTTTTTGGGTAGTTTTTTTGGTAGTCTATGCAATCAATCCTTTCGATTGAATTTATTAACTATAGAATCAAAAAAGTAAAAAGAAGGTGTGAGACGATCTCTCGCAATGTGATGGGACCTAAAGCGGCGCCCTATCAAGAGGTTTTCTTTTGACTTTTATAATATGGCAAAACTAATTCCCCCCTAATAGGAAAATGGTCACACTTGTTCTAAAAATAAACAGCAATACCTTTATGATTCTAGATCATTATTCATTAACGCATCTTAAGACACATCGAGCGTATGTTAGGGTCAAAGTCCTTTTTGCTTAACTTCAAAAACGCAGATCTAACATCTATATCTCTTTGTTAATTTCTTTCACTCACTCTCTCTTAATTGATGGTGAGTCGTTTCTTTCTTTCCTTGAGAGTCAATAGCAGCTGCTATGTTCATGTAAAGGCCAATCGGTTCCGCCAAGGTTTAAACCAAATTCAGTTATCAAAAAGATTGTTGGTGGTTACGTGGTATCTGAAAGATATTATAATAAAGGCGAAGTATACCTTGATATTCATTACACTTGCCATGGCAACTCAAAGAATCATCCTGTGGTTCCTCATATCCATAGATGGTCAAAAGATGAAAATGACGTGTAAACGCCGGGAAAATGGGAGAATTTTCAATAATGAAAGCAGAATGTATTGAAGCATTAATTAGCCAAAATAGAGAAATTGAATTTACTTATAGAGGGAATCGTTATTCTATTACTTATTACAACGACAATAGAGAAAAATATATTTCGGTATGTAAATTTTATGAGAAACCTATTGATGTCAAGAATGCTGATGAATTACTTAAACTAACAATTGGGAGATATACACTAAAGCAAATATTTGGAGCATTGCCTGATTCAGCATTTGATATCTACTAAATAAAGGTACCACTTACAAATCTTTTAGCACTTCTATTATTATTTAAAATCCCTCGGTTCGGATAGCAGGTAAAAACGACTTTCTTAGGTTACAAAACATCCGAAAACACCATTTTTATTCTAAGCATTGTCTAAAATGGGGGAACTCAAAGTATATTATAATATATCGAACGTTCTCTATTTTTGTGGTTAATACCGTTTCATAATTATCTTTTGATATTAGATTATTTATTGTTTTCATAAATACACTTGGATTAATCTTCTATCTTCCTTAATTTGCATTTGGAAATAGATAATAAATAAGAATCAACCCTCTTATTAAATGCAGATTCTAGATAAGAAGAATACGCTAAAACCTGCTTATCATAGCTAGGATCATCAATGTTATTGGATTTGTAATCGAATAGATCTATATGGTCATCATATACGATAAACATATCAATGCTACCTTGCTTGCCATCGCTTGGATCAATATAGCTATATTCGCAATATCTCTTACCTTTATAGGCATCTAGGAATATAGGTAAATCCAATACATTCTTTATCTTTTCTCTTTCATATTTATTATGGATAAAAGATAAATCCTTAGAAGCAAAGTCTACTACCTCAAGATATCTATGCATCTTAGTTCCATAAAGAAGGCTATCATAATTTTTGATATAGCTATCTTTCTTTGATGGCCTAGCAGGTATCAATGTAGGTTTAGGTGCAATAAATGTCTTTATTTTAATATCTATATTTTCTTGCTTAATCGCTACAGGAGTCGCTTTAATTTGATTTTCAGAAATAGATATATCTAGCCTAGAATTATTTAGACATAAGGAATTGGAGATAAAAGAAAGGAAGTTTTCATATTTCTCAACTGGCTCTATTTCAAGACTTTTATAAACAAGATTAGATTTAGAAGAAGGAATCATTAATATCATAGATTCCATCGCCCTAGTAAAGGCAACATAAAGAAGTCTCATTCTTTCTGATATATCTTCTTTATCTTCATAATAAGAAGCTAAATCGATTAGGTAATTCTTTTTCTTTCTTAAGAATGTTGGGATTATAGGGAATACAAAACCTACTTCTTTATTAAAATATTGCTTGCCCCCACTCTTTTTGAATTTAGAACCTAAGCAAGGAAGATAGACAACATGGAATTCAAGTCCTTTAGAGGCGTGGATTGACATCAAGGATACTAAATCCCCATTAACTTCAGGGGAGCCAATTGTAATCTTGTTATTGTATTTATCGATTGAATCAAAATAATCGATATAGTCCTTGATAGAATAATTTAGTTTCTCGCTAGATATAGCCTTAGAAAGGAAATTGATAATCTGTTCAAGATTGGCTTTGATATTATCTTGTTTTAATAATCCTTCTAATAAAGGGAAGGAGAATATTATCTCCCTAATTATTTCAGATAAAGAAAGACTAGACTTTAAAGAAGATAATTTTTTCGCAATCTTAAAAGGCTCGCTATCAAAGAAAGTATTGTTCTTTATGGAATTATATATTTCTTCTTCATTATATTCATAAAGGAAGCTTCTAGAAATAGATGCATATAAATGCTTTAACCTATCCACATCAATAGGGTCTTTATCTATTTCATAAACTAAAGACAATAGGTTCTTTAATAAGATAATTACATCATAGTCATATATAGATTTATCAAATGTAATCTTTAATGGAATATGGTAACTAGAGAAGACTTTTGCAAAGATATCGAATTGTTTCTTTTTATCAATTAATATCGCAAAATCGCTATATTTAGCTTTTCTAGTATTGCCGCTTCCTTTATCGCAGACATCATAATTATTGACTTTGGAAATGATATCCTTTGCGATTAAGTTCGCCTGTTCTTCTATCCCTTTAGTCTCATCATAGACAATGGCTTTTAGCCCATATTTATCTTTATTTGACGAAGGTTCATATTTCTTGTTGCCAAAATTAAGGGCTTGCTTATTTCTATAATCAACTCCCCCTGCATCTATTCTCATTATCGGATTAAAGAAATTATTAATCCCATCTAGTATTTCTTCTCTAGAACGGAAATTATCCGCTAAGGTAATTAGAGTCCCATCTTCCCCTAATCTATATTTATCCATTTTGGAAGAGAATAATTTTGGGTTGGCGTTCCTAAATTTATAGATGGATTGCTTAATATCACCTACTGCAAATAGATTATTATCCGCTAAAGATAATAAAAGCGCTTCTTGAAGATCGCTAGTATCTTGATATTCATCGACCATGATGTATTTATATTTGGATTTTAATATCTTATTAACACTAGGGATATTTATTATTTGCCTGGCCAAAGAAGCAATATCAGAAAAAGAATAAGCTAGGTTTTCCCTTTTATAATTAGTTATAGAATCATTTAATTCAGTTGCTATTTCTATTACTAATTTCATATAAGGGATTTGATTTTGGATTGTTTGATAAATCGAATCAAAATTACAATCAAAATAAGGCTTGGCCTTATTAAAATTAGCCTTTACTATTTTGTCTCTAATTAGAGTTTCTTGGGGTTCATGCTCTATTTTCTTTGTTAAAGTGGTAAATTTAGGATTAGCCTCTAGACAACTTTTTAATTCCTTTAAAGAAGAGCAACATAGGAATTTATTTAGATAGTCGCTATCGATACTAATTAAATCCCCACTTTCATAGCCACTTAATCCATCGCTAGCGGCATTTAGATAACTACGTACCATCAAATAGAATTGCTTTTCCAAGGCTTTAACAAATTCAACTGAAGTAGTATTCTTAATTAGATTAGATATATATTCTTCTTTATCTTCTTTTAGTTCGGCTTCTTTTAATAAGGATAAGACCGTTTCTTTTAATTTAACAAAATCCTTATCAAAATAAGTCTCCATATAAAAGCTAAGCAATTCATCATTGCCTTCAAATGCCAATTTCGATCTTCTTTCAATGATGTTATCTAAAGTAACGTTACTAAATACATTTAGGAGAGATTCATCGATTAAAGATGGGGCCTTCTTGAAATTAAGCAATGGATAATATTTAGTGACTATACCCAAAGCAAAAGCATCAAAAGTCGTAATATCGGACTGCTCGATATATTTTAATGAAGGACGTGTAGTTATATTCTCTCCGATTTTCTTTCTAATTCTTTCCTTCATTTCGAAAGCGGCTTTATTAGTAAAGGTCAATATTAATAATTCATTGACTTCGCATTTCTTGTTTTTTACTAATTCAAGGACACGTTCGCTTAAAACAGCAGTCTTGCCACTTCCAGCCCCTGCTGCAACTAGACAATTCCCTTTATCAAAATTGATGGCACTTTCTTGGTCAGGTGTAAATGGCATTATTCATCCTCCTCATCAATTTCGATATTATCTGGATTAATCTCTACTATATCGTTAGGATCGCGGTAGCAAATATCTTTGTATGGACAATATTTGCAAGGTAAATCTTCGTTTTTATATTTTACTGGGGCAACTTTAAAATCAATTTCATTAACCCCCTGCATTATTTTTTCTATAGCAGTCTTGGTTTCTTCTTCTAATTTAGACAAGGCATCATCTACAATAAATCTAGATTCGCTTGATTTGGATAATGTCTCATCTTTATTTTCTTTTACCCCTTTAATATATTCTAGATTGCCTGCCCATTTATAATCTTTATTAGTAAATATCCCATTTAAATCAAATAGACAAATATCCTTCTTTTCGTTTTCCTGGAATTCTACTTTAATCTCGGCGATGAATAATCCTAAAGGGTTATAGGAAGAAAACCTATTATCATTTTTAAGCAATAGATAATAGATTGGTAATTGCAAAGAAAGACCATATTTAACCTTATCAAGATCAAAAGAAGCAGACCCTGTCTTGTAATCCATTATCATATAGGCATTCGCCTTCTTTAAGAATATAGCCTTATCGATTCTACCCTTAATAAAGCTAGGCCCAAATCCATACCTAGAATTAAATTCAGTTTTATAGGAAGGTGATACTAAAGAATCATCATAACGTCTTATGCATTCATATGTATTTTTAATATATGGGTAGCTTAGTTTTAGGTATAACCTAGTTGAATAAGGTGTATCTTCTTTTATTTGATTAGCTAATTCCTTATTGAATTCAATATCAAAATCAAAACCATCTTCATACATTTTGGAAAGAACATTATGTGCAAGATTCCCATATAAAGAAGATGAAGTATCATCAAATTCATTAATACCTAATATATAAGAACAATAGAATTTAAATGGACAAGATGAATATGTATTTAAGGAAGTATAGGAATAATCCTTGTTATATGGTTCTAATTCAAATTTCTTAAATGAATGGTCAAAGCTAGGTAATGGACCTGATATTCTTTCTAATGAATCTAGATAAGGAGAAGATATAGAGAATTTCTCTTGTTTTTCTTTTAGATATGAATAGGAAAATTTTGCATAATAAGAAGAATATTCAAACGATGGTAAACTTGGATTAGATATTTCTTCCATATCTAATTCTTCTTCTAATGGAGATGGGTAAAATGCCGTCTCTAGATAAAAAGAAGGGAGGCATAGCATCATATTCTTATTAGACTGCAACTCAAAAACAAGGTTCTGCCTATTTTGTTTTTCTTCTTCTAAAGAAGTTAACATTCCTAGTTCTTTTTTAGCTGCATCATTAATTAATCCATCTTCTTGAGGGATTTTATAAGCTTGCTTAGAAGAAAAACATAGGTGATAAGAATAGCCACCTCTAGGAGAGAAGAAAGATGAAGTAAGGTTAATGCAGTTAGAATATCTTTCGCCCTTTTTCTTTTTTTCTTCTAGTCTAGCCTTTAAAGCCTCTAGATAGCTACTCCTATCAAGCTCTTCATCAAAAAGAGAATACATGGAGTCAACAAATTGATCATAATTTGGATTAGACTCAAAATCTTCATATTGAAGCCTAATCCTATCTAATGTCTCTAGATTTATATTTTCTTCTTTACTTAAAGAAAGAAATGCCTTTTTTACAAACGGAACATTAATTAAAGATAAGGAAGAAGGAATAATTATAGGTAAATCATATATTTTAGAATAAATATCTAATTCAGGAAGGAAATCATTATATACGCCAGTTAAGGTAATTTCAGAAGGAGATACTCCCTTTTTTAATAAAGAGATGATATCAAGAAATATATAATGGAGTTCATCATGGAAATCATCGAATTTATATATCTTTGGATTAGCTTTTTCATCAAGCAAATCATAGCTAAGTGCTATATTAGGTAAATCCTTGATTAAGCTAGATAGATAGGATGCATCCCCATATCCAGATATAACCATGTTTCTATTCTTAAAGAATTCAAATGGATATTCATTGTTATATAAATATCCTTTATCTAATAATTCTAAAAAATATGGATAGATTTGATTTAGGTAAGGATCTTTATATGTCTTGCCTTTTTTCATTCTTGATAAGGCTTTTAAAGTTTTACTCGCCTTATCGTAATTCATCCCCTTCTTTAACAAGAAAATCAAGGCACGGTCATCATAAGAATAAGAAAACATCTTTTCTACATCTTCAATAGAAAGCAATTTGAAATCTACATCTGGATAAGTATTCCTATATGCATAAAAGAAAGGGAAGTTTTCCCTTGGGGTGAATATTATGGAGTCTTCGTATAACTTTCTTCTTTTAATCATTTTGCTTTATCTTTGATGAACAAGGATGATATTAGCATAACTACAAATGAAAGCATGATTAAGATTAATCCAATAATGTCCACGAATAAGGAGGGATTTAAAACGCAGCTAGCAATAGTAACGCCATTATATTCAAATGTGGAAAATGGTTCGGTTGCCTTGGATATATTTATTAATAAAGGAATAAGGAATGCAATCCCTAAAGAAGGTATGGCAATTGAAGAAATCTTGTTATCAATTAATCCTGCGATTATAGGGAAAGCAAAAATAATAACAAAGAAAATGAATTGGTAAGAAGAATAAGTATCCCCTAAAAAAGTAGACAAATAAAACGAAGTGGAAGACCCTGATTCATAATTATATTGAATCATGACCAAAGAGATTAAGATGCATATCAAAATAGCAGAGACTAAGCTCACGCATGCCCCTACTCTTTTTATGATTTTAATAACTTTCATTTTAAAGCCTCTTTCCTTAATGAGTTGGCTTCTTCTTCATTTATTAATCCCTTTTCTTTTAAGGATTCAATTTCAGTCAGTCTTTCTTCTAAACTCATCCTTGGCTTAAATAATTTAGCAATAGTAGATAAATTGGCTTCGATTAAAAGTAATAAGGAGATAAGTAAACCAATTATTCCAACAATTAACAATAAGACGGCTCCTCCCATAGAGGCAGATTCCAAGCTTGTTCCAGCACCTTTTACAATTAGATCTTTCGCAGTCTTAATTGAATTAAAGATATAAGAATTAAATCCAAGGCCAGTAAGCAAGAAACTTGAACCAACTATCTTTAGGATTTTATTTTCAAAAAGTACAAATAAGGCACCCATGATGCAAATAAAAATAATTAATGCACCTTGGAAATATGTCGGAGTAATGCTAGTAGTAGACCCACTAGAAGTAACCCCAGCAAATAAATCAAAGAAATATACTTTATTAACTGTAGCAGAAGTACCACTACCTATTTTAGTAGAAAGTAACGGAACTAGTATCCCTATCACAAAAAGTAATAGGTATATCCCGACAAGACAGTAATTAATAATTTTAATAATTTTATTGGTTTTCATATTCTCTCCATGTATTTTTAAATTATAAACTTAATTAGATAACCGAAAAAGGAATTATTAGTATATCAGGTGAAAGTGCGCTTATCTGTTCGCTAGTGCAAATTATTGCGCCTTTGCCTTTTTCAAACTTTGTTTCTTCCAATTCTTTAAAAGAAGAAACGCTACTCATGTTGAAATTATTTCCAAATTTAGCATCAAAACAATACATGGTTCCGTCTCTAATTAGAACAAAATCAACTTCATTTTGACTAAAATCCCTGTAATAAAATATCTTTACCTTCTCTCCTTCGTTCATATATGTTTTTCTAATCTCATTAATTACTAATGTTTCAAATAAGTGGCCCTTCAAATAACTTTTTTCCAATGTTTTAACAGAATCAATGGCAAGCAAATGACAAGCTATACCAGTATCAAAAAAATATATCTTTGGACGTTTAACAATTCTTTTCGTCCATGACTGCTCATAATATGGCTCTAAAAGATAAATAATGCCTGTTTTTTGCATAACATTAATCCAGGCTTTTACAGTATTTGCACTCACACCTATTTGTTTTGAAAGATTTTCGTAAACCAATTCTTGCCCGGTTAGGGAAGCTAGCAAAACAAGAAGATTACAAAATTTAGATTCGTCTTCAAGGTCAATTAAATCTTTAACATCTTTGCTAAGATACGTGTCTATATACGATGAATAAAAGATAGGGCTTTGTAGTTTTTCATCATCATACAATTCTGGCAATTGGCCTTTTAGCATTAACTCCAATATTTCTTCTTGCGAAAAAGTTTTCATCTCCAATTTTTGCAAGAAGCTTGGAATGTCAACAACGAAAGGTCGATTAGGTCTTTCGTATATTTCGTCAATAGATAAACTAGACATATCGAGCAAAGCAGCCCTACCAGCCAGAGATTCTTTGCTTCTTTCTAGCAAATCCCTTCTGCTTGATCCGGATAAAATATACATTCCGTTAGCCTTACTATTGCCTTCTAGCCTTCGTTTTTCATTAACTATGTTTTCTATTTCAGGAAACAATTCAACCGCTTTTTGAACTTCGTCTATAATAACTGGATATGGATGCAGTTTCAAAAATGACTTAGGATCATTTTTGGCTAAAATTCGATCGCTCGAGTTATCTAAACTTACATAAGAAAAGCCTTCATTTTTATATTTCTTATCTAGCAAGGTGGTTTTTCCTACTTGTCTTGGCCCGCTTAAAACAACACAAGGAAAATGCTTAATAGCAAAGTCAATAGCTTTTGTTATGTGTCTTTTAATCATGACTATCTTCCTCTTCCTTTTTATATTTTCTGAAGTACGATTTCAGATTTTCCGAAGTTTGATTTCAGATTTTCCGAAGTTGGACTTCAGTTTTTCATAAATACCTTAACACAAATTGCTTAATTACAAAAGAATAATCTAGAAACAAAAAGGACCCAAACTCGAGTCCTTTAGATAGTAACTTTATTTTCTTTCTTCTTTTTGTTTCTTTTCTATCTCAGCAAAAGCCATTGTAGCCTTAACCGCTGCTAACCAGCCATCATAAAGCCTATCAATTTCTTCTTGTTTCATCTTTGGAGAGAAAGATTTCTTCACGCAGTGATTAGAATGTATTTCATCTAGATCCTTCCAGAATCCTGATCCTAACCCTGCAAAATATCCTGCTCCTAAAGCCGTAGTCTCTAGGCAAGAAGGAAGAATAACTTCGCATCCTAATATATCAGCCTGGAACTGCATCAATAAGTCATTGGCAGAAGCCCCTCCATCTACTTTTAATATGGATAGGTTTAGCCCTGCTTCTTTTTTCATCGTCTCGATTACATCTTTAGATTGGTAGGCGATTGAATATAATCCAGCACGGGTAATGTTATGCCTATCAGCCCCACGGGTTAATCCAAATATAGCTCCCCTAGCATCATCATTCCACCATGGGGTCCCTAGTCCTACAAAAGCAGGGACAAAATATACTCCATTAGTATCAGGACGCTTTTTCGCATACATCTCAGAATCGCAAGAATCCTCAAACCACCTAGTCTCGTCCCTAAGCCACTGCACAATTGCCCCTCCAATAAATACAGAACCTTCAAGGGCATAAGTGACTTTAGAATCAAGCGACCAGGCAACTGTAGTAAGTAATCCTTGCTTAGATATAATTGGCTTATCACCAATATTCATTAACATGAAGCAACCAGTCCCATAAGTATTCTTGCTGTCCCCTTTATGGAAGCAACACTGTCCAAATAAGGCACTTTGCTGGTCGCCGCATACCCCATGTATATTGACATTCCCAGAGAAGAAACTAGCCTCGCCAAAATCAGCATTGTTATCTTTAACTTCAGGAAGCATGCACATTGGGATATTCCATATATCACATAATTCCTTGCTAAAAGAATTGGTGAAGATGTCATATAACATGGTTCTACTTGCATTTGTAGGATCAGTAGCAAATATCTTGCCGTTGCTCATCTTATACATTAGCCATGTATCGATTGTCCCGAATAATAATTCACCTTTCTCTGCTCTTTCTTGTCCATTAGGAATATGGTCAAGGATATATCTAATCTTAGATGCAGAGAAATATGGATTCATCCTTAATCCGGTTCTTTGCTGGATGAAATCGAATTTATCATTTCTTTCTTCGCATAATGGCTGGGTTTGCTTTGATTGCCAGACAATTGCATTGAAAACTGCCTTGCCTGTTTCTTTTTCAAAAACAACTGTCGTTTCTCTTTGGTTAGTAATACCAATTGAATCAACTTCATCCATGGAAGAAGATGCGACTACTAATAATTCATTGATAACATCGATAACACTAATCCAAATCTTGTCAGGGTTTTCTTCTACCCAACCTGGTTTAGGATAAATGCAATCTATAGCCCTCTGGGCCTTAAATACTGCCTCGCCTTTTTTATTAATTAAAATGGCACGTGTCGAGGTCGTGCCTTGGTCTATTGCCAAGATGTATTTTTTCATAACGACATCATTATAAAATAAACCAAATTAAAATTGGGATAAATTCTACTATTTTTAGACAAGAATAACGTTTTGTAAGGAATTATAAATCAGTAGCCAAAGAGAAATCCCCGTCTTTGATGATATTTAGTTTCCTAAAGGCAAGGTCGACTAGGAATACTAGTAGAATTGGGGCTAATATACATATACCTATTATATATAAGACCATAACATAGGAGTAAGAGGTCGAGGAGAGGAAGTTTAAAGGCCCAACTAATCCAGAAGTACCCATACCCGCCCCAACAGACAAACTAGATCCAAATTCAGCAGGGATATCATTAATTGGGAATAGCATGGCAAAAGGTCCTAATATAGCAGAGACTATAATCGTAGGCAGCCATATCAATGGTTTTCTTACGATATTCTTGAATTGAAGCATGCTTGTACCTAATCCAATTGCTAAGCATGTCCAGATGGAATTATCTTTTTTGGATTGGATAGCAAATCCAACCATCTGGGTGCAACATCCAATTAAAGCAGCTGCCGAGGCTAAAGGAGATATGCCGCCTATATTAATTGCAACGCAAATAGCAACTGAAGATATCGGGGCAGTCAAGGCCATGCCTACTAGCATCGATACCAATATACACATAAAGAAGGATATGACTATATTAGAGAAACATAACCTGATTAATTCCCCTATTCCTATAGTTATATAATGGATTGGAGTTGCTAAGAGGAAAGAATATAACATAGCGCTACCTACCCCTAGTAAAGGAATAAGTATCAAATCTACCGGGGTCTTTTTTCTCATTACTAGCTTTATTACTAGTAAGGCTAATAAAGTAGATACATAGCAAGATAATGGGTCTTTTATTAAAGCTACTTCTCCAGTTGAGAAAGAGAAGGCATAATTACCAATCGCACCAGCTGATAAAATGGCAATAACTGCAACGCCACTTCTTTTTTTGGCTAAGGCGACACCTACCCCAATGCCAGCCCCCATCAATATTCCTTTTAACGGGGCAGTCCAACTAGATATTGCCCCCATCATTGGGATCTTTGCGAATAAATCGAATATAGTCCCGATAATAAGAGTGCCAAATAAACCGATGGCCATCCCATTAGAAGTGACCATGATGTTATTTTTTATATATTTAAGGGCTTTTAGTAATTTTTCTTTAAATGTTGGTTTTTCCTTGTTGTCATTAGAATTTAATATAGTCGTCTCGTCCATTATTGCTTACCTAATTTATAAAATGATTCGATTTCATCGATTTCTTTCAAGATGGAGGAAGATAATACTTCCGCTCCAGTCGAAGTGATTAATAAATCATCTTCGATTCTTATCCCTATTCCTTTTTCTTTTATATATAACCCAGGTTCATCCGAAATTATATTACCTTCTTCTAGAGGTAAATCCCTATCACTTAAATCATGGGTATCTAGTCCAATATGATGGGAAACGGAATGGAAATAATATTTAGATATATCTTCCTTATTGCTAATTATTCCTTTTTCAAGGCATTCAGATGCAAGATATTCTTTTGCTAATTCATTCAATTCTTTTAATGTAACTCCAGGCTTAGCAAATTTAGCGACCGCCTTATTCGCGCCCAATACAATTTCATATACCATTTTCTGGTATTCATTGAATTTGCCACCTACTGGGATAGTCCTAGAAATATCAGCGCAGTAATAATTGTGTTTAGCACCTAGATCCATCAATAATAATTCACCAGTTTTGCATATTCCCTGTGGATTTGGGTAATGGAGGGTAGTCGCATTGACTCCGCTTGCCATAATGGTATTAAACGATTCCCCTTGATATCCGTTATCGTCATTGATGGCTTTTAAGAAAGTGGATACTAGTTCATATTCTTTCGCCCCACCTCTAGTCTCGGCCATAACAAGTTTTATCCCTTGACGGGTAGTTTCAATCGCCTTGACGAATTCGCAGACTTCATATTTGGATTTAACCATCCTAAGTCTAGTGATGATTGGATTAAATTCCTTAAAGGCCAAACTTGGATAAGACAAAGATAATGTCTTTATAAATCCATCGACAAATAAAGCTGGTCCAATCTTTAATTCAGGATCGGAATCGAAATATATATTCTTGATTGGATAATTCTCATCTTTTATCAATGATTCTAGCCTTGGTTGGAAAGAAGGGCTAATCAAGACATTATTGATAGAAGAAATCTCTTTGGCTTCTTCTATTGTTAATTTCTTTCCATACCATTTCTCTTTGTTTTCATCATAGCTAGAAATAAACAATATGGCTTTTTCTTCTCCTTCAGTCTTGACTAATAAAAGGATAGAATTTTCCTGTTCTATACCAGTTAGGTAATAGAAATTCCTATTAACCTCAAATTTATAATCCTCATCCAAGGACATTATCTTTGGTTCGCCAGAAAATAAAATAGCGACGCTATTAGGCTCCATTCCCTTTAAAAACCTTAGTCTTCTGGAATTAAGTTCATCTTTTGGAATCATAACTACCTCCACAATGGATATTCTATCCCTTTTCAAATCTATTTAGGATAGATGTTTACTCTCAATTAACTTATCCCCTTCTTCTAGAAGAAGATAAGCATCAACAAAAGAAGATAGAAGTGAATCTATTTCTTCTTTTTTGGCATATATAGAGAATATGACATTCATCTGATAGGAAATATCTTTGATGCATATATGTTTTGATTTAGCTAACCTAGAAATAGAAGAGAAAATATCATAAGGAGTAGAGATAATTACATAATGGGTCTCTTCTTTTGTTATGAAACTAGCTTTTTTATAAGCTTCTTCTAAAGATAAAAGGAAATAGGAACGAAGCCTTCCTACTCCTAAATCTTTGCCCCCGTAATATCTAGTTACAATTACTCCTACATTATCCATATCATTTCTAGTCAAGAAGTCTAGCATTGGTTTACCTGCAGTAGATGAAGGTTCCCCATCATCACTGCACCTGACTTCATTATTAATGATATAGGCATAAGGAATATGTTTAGCCTTATGATGTTCCTTGCTAATTTGTTCTAGCTTACTTTTAAATTCGCCCAAAGAATCGCAAGGAAAAAGGAAACATTTAAATATAGAACCAAGGCAACTAGACTCGCCTTGTACTTCTTCTTTTAGATAGTTCTTCATGATGCAGAGATAATGGATGCAACGCTAAAATACATGAATACTTGATTAGAATAGGTATTTATGTAATTGGTATCACCTTTTATGTCAAACATATCGTTTGTATTAGCGACATAGATACCTTTACCAGCAAGTATGTCATATAAAGAGCCTAGATAAACTAGATCGACATAATGCCTATTTTCATTATTTATATCCCCTAAATAGGTGACAGTCTTATTGGAATTGACCAAATCAAATAATAGATTAATCATTTTGGACAAGCCATCTAAGACATTAGAATCTTTAAGTTGGGCGTAATCGCCTTCTTTGAACGAAGTGAAGGTTGTAGAAGATATGAACGAAGATCTAGCCGCTAATGGATTGGATAAAGAGCCACCACCTAACGCATATCTATTGATATTAGCAACATTAAGTTCCATATAATGGTCTAATTGACCTGCAAGCAATTCTTTTCCTAGATTCGAATCATAATTATTGAAGTCTTTTAGATAATTTATGATATTTACATCTTTTAATGTTGGATCAGTAGCATTGCCTTTAGCAATTGCACCTAAAACACCGTTATAAGTAGCAAACGTAGCAGAATCGGCTGCTGTGGAAGCAGTATCTAGATAAGCCTGGAAGATTGAAGAGGAGAATATTTGCTCATCAAAGAACTTTGCTTCATTAGCCATATTAGACTTGCCAAATATTTCAGTAATCTTTTCCGATTTTTTATACTTGTTAGCACCGTCAAAATTCGAAGCCAAAGAAACTGGTACTTTGGTTTCATTAAAGTCAACCGTCACTTCTAATATATTATTGAATACTAGCCCCCTGCTAGCAAATGTAGTCTTAGTAGCATCTCCCCCTACCTTGACACTAGTTCCATCGAAATTAAATTCGTCAGAATAGATGGTTGAATCCTTCAATAAATCGAATATCCCTTTTGTTGAATGGCCTTCGTGCCTAAAGTCACGGAAGTCTTTATTCCTAGTAGTATCAATTGTGCTTTTGGCATTAAAATCGAAATATTTATGGCTTGCAGGATCGTACATGTCTTTTAATAAAGAGCCAATCGCAGCGATGTCTTTCTTGGCAAGTTGCTCTCTAGTTAACGAATATATGGCCGTATCGAAATAAACATGAACATTAGATATTACGCCACCCTCTACACCTTCTAATGTAAATGGATTACGTAAATCTTTGGTAATAACCTCGTATTTATTAGAACCTAAATCATTAACGGTTAATACAGGATTCAATTCCTCACCAGTTATGAACTTAACTGAATACTTACCATTACTAGAATCGAAAGTAATCCTATTGATGGATGGGGTATTTTCTTCTAGATAGTAATCAGAGAAATCATAAGAAGTAGAATTTAGCATATCGAATTCAATAATAGATTTATCATTAAGACCGGTGTTTTCTAATAAATCAGATAAGGTATCAGATAAAGCATCTTCGACAATGGCTAGTCCATTCATATCATGAAATAAATCGGTTATTTTTTCCGGTTCAAGGGTTTTTAAGGTATCTTTGCTTATATCGATAGGACCATTGCTAGATGAACCGGTTTTCTTCAATAATTGGTGCCTATTCGCATCATAGATAAGCCCATATTCCTTTGTTCCATCATATCCATAAGTTAAATGGTTGATCTCATCCATCCAACTACCTGTAAAGGAAACAATCCTATCATGTAATTTATTTTTATATGTATAGGTCGGATTTGTACCAATAGAATCTAGGTATTTAGCCCCATCTGAAGAAATAGAGAAAGCTTTTTCAGCAAGTCCACTATTGTCGTAGATATAATAAACAAGTTGTTCAAACACAGTTAAATCATCTTTTAAAGTACCACTAGTTCCTTTGTTTAGGCAATCCCCATTATTATGGAATACATATGATTCGGAGAAATCATACATCAAAGATCTCAATAACAATGGATCTAGATTTTCTAATGTTTTCGATGCATTTGCTAAAGCAGTTTTGTTATCTCTAATCAAAGGCAATATCGAACAAATTAAGTCTAATTCACCCGCCCATTCTTCGTTGGATAAGCCAGGATTTGATGAAGTTTTATACTTAACAAAGCAATTGGCCCTGGCTAAATTAATTCCAGGGATTTTATATGTATCGCCCTTAAATAACTCATACATCGCATTTGGAATGACGTCTTGATAGAAAGGACATTCATTCAAGACTTTAAATAAAGCGGAAAGACCTTCACTAGAAACGTTGTCGAAATCGATTGTATTGTCTATCTTAAAAATGTCTTTTTCATCTGCGTTTAATAAGCCTGAATAGAATTTGGACAATTCATCTAGTTTTTTATCTGATTCAATGAAATTGCCACTATCATATTTGTTTTTAAAACAATTTTTCACTAGTTTTATAACTTTATCATTAATAGAAGTATAACTAGCATCGCCTGGATTGGCGGAATTCCAAAGATAATCGTGAAGTGAATCAGTATCAACAAACTTTGCCATGACAGCTTGGAAACAAGTCATTTTGTTTTCATCAAATAATTTGACAACGTCAAGTCTGCCATACGGACTCGTGTATTCATAATATATAGTGCCAGTCTTGTCTTCTTCTTTAACACCTTCCTTAGAATTAAATACTCCAGTTTTAGACATGGCTTTTAACCCTTTAGTCAAATGGGTTGGATCAATTGATTTTAAGTTATTCCCGTCTAAACCATCGCAGTATGAAAGATTGTAGAACAAATCTACTAGATTAGAGATTTCGCCTTCGCTATAAGGAACATAAGGCTTAAATGTTCCGGTAGATTTATCTCCTTCTTCAGTGTAATAAGGTTCAGCGGCCCAAAGGAAATCGTTTTTGAAAGCGCGATTGCCTACGATATGGTTTACATTGAAATGCTGTCCATCAGGTCCAACTCTAAATAGGATGGTTTCAATCTTATTTGGCAATGCATAACCTAATAATTTTGAATTACTAATTTCCGCTAACAACTTTTCTAAATTATCCCTATTTGCCAATTTTTCTTTATTATCATATCCAAAGAATTCACTTGGACTAGAAAGAAGGGAAGTATTTATATTCGTTCCATCTAGCATTGGAGAATCTTGAAGACCTTTCAATATATTGCAAATAGATTCAATTTCTTTGTCCCAAGAAGTAACACCAACTCCATTAACAATAGAAACCTTGGTCAAAGTAGTATGGCGATTGATAGGTTCATCTAAACCGTTCTTCTTAGTAAGAGCAGGAACTTCATCATTTTTGCTTGCTTCGAGATTAGGATAGTAACTTAAATCATATAAAGTCGATTTATCAATTAAAGTTAATATTAAATCACCAAATAAAGTTCCTTCATTTTCATCGCTAGATGCCACTACACTAGCAGAACTAACACCTAGAATTTTTGAATCTTTTATCTCATCTAATAATGGTTTAAGGAAGAATTCAACGGAGATGGAATCAATATTTAATTTAGATAAATCCATACTCCCGTCTTTAATTAATCCAGAATCATATACTAAAGATAAGATATGCATGACATTAGTTACTTCATCTTCTTTATCTTTGGGTGTAGTAGATTCCTCATAGAAGAAGTCGCAGTTAACCTTGCTAAAATGGATTCCGCCTGCAGAAGGTAAATTACTTATCGCCTTATTCATCCCGTTATATAGAAGTACCCTTCCTAAAGTAGATGAAGAAGCAATGTTCTTTAATATCTTCTCCAATTTAATTCTTGATAAATCAGAAGTTAGATCAGTAAGGGAATCCAAGCCACCTAAAGAAGAGATACCTTTTAAGACATCGCAAATCTTATTTAGTTCGTCATTAATAAATCCATCTTTATTATTCTTATATTGTAATAAGGATTCTTTAAATACCGTTGTAGCTTCTTCTTTGCTTAAAGTATTTAAGTCAGCACCCTTATCAGCAAAATATTCTAAAGAGGTTTTATCTAAAGAATTGATTATTTTGTTATAAAGGAATTCGGGGAATATATATTCTCCTTCGTGGACGAATATTCCTGAACCTGCTAAAGCTTTTAACATTTCGGTTAATAATTCCCCACTAGAGAAGAAATCTAGACTAGATAAATCTAATCCCTTGCTAGCTAGATTGATAATATTTTGTATAGCCTTGCCTTCTTCTTTCCAGCTAGTGACATTCTCAAAAGATACGTTTCCTCTATCTTCACCTAGGATTGTATTCAATCCATCATCAAGAACATTGCTTAACATCTTTTTCATTAAGCTAGATTCATCAATCTTAGAGAATGTGCTTTCGATATTTAATTTAGATAATGTATTGATTGAAGAAGAATAAGATGAGCCTAGTTCGCTTAAAGAAGAAGCGACCCCACTTTCAGCAAGTTCGATTAATACATCTACCATTGCATCTATTTCGTTATCTAAGGAACCATTACTATCTTTCGCGTTCTTTATATCTTCGGCAGTAAATAGATTTTCCTTAAATCCTTTTGTTAGGTTATTGATAAAATCTGCGATAGATTCGCTAGATACCCCAGGATCATCTTCTTCTGTAGATGGGGCGAATAATAATTTAGAACTGCATACAGTCTTTAATAATAATTTCATCTCATCCCCATTGTTCTTTAAGAATTCCATGATGGAATCTAAGGAAGAGAATGAACCGCTAGAAGCTAATCTAATTAGATTTGGACAATCCCCAACTAATCTAATAATCTTACCGACTTCACTACCTAATGAAGATAGCCTTGTATTAATTCCACTTGGGAAGAATTCATTTAAGGATTCATTATTTGATAATAAAGAATCAACATAAGAAGGGATTAATTCTTTTACAATGAGGGAATTATCAATATTGGATAATCCAGTTGCCAAGGCATCTACTAAATCTGAATCAATTGAATATAGCTTTCCAGCTGGATCGAAATTAATTCCAGGCATATGGTCGATATCTTTAATAAAGGCTTTTCCAGATGTCGTCTTAGCAAAATCTTTTATGACAGAGAATATCGAATTGAATTCGTTTTTGAAGTTACCTCTTATTGATTTATTGTTACTTGTATCAATTAAACTAGATTGGGCACCACTTAAATCAATACCTTCAAGGGATCCTTTTAAAGAATTTTCTAGCATCGGGACTATTTCAGGAAGGGCATTAGATAATAAAGAAGAATCTAATAGGCATTTATTAGATGAAGTAGAAACGCCATTTCCATCAACTTTAGTTACATCACCGATTATTGGGTCAGTTACTTTATCGATATTATCGATTAGGAAATTGCTAATCTTTTTGGAGAATTGATCACTAATTAAAGAAGCAGCACCCCCACTTGCATTCTTTCTATTTGAAGTAGAAGTTTCAATTCTACCAAAGCAATCAAATACTTCTTTCATCTCTACTGGATTTATTTGGACTAAGAAATAAAAAGAATCATAGACAATCTTTAATTCATTCATCCAGGAGAATGAAGCAAAGGAAGAATAATCTATATTGCCCTCATTATTTTTCGGCATGAAATCAACTAGTTGGATAGTAGAAGGATCAGCATCTTTCTTATTCTCACCCTTTTGGCATAATGAATACATTAATCCAGCGATTAGGTGTCTACTTAATTCAGTATCGGCAAAATCAATGGCTTCATTAAATGCAGCTTTATTTGATTCGTTATCAAACATATCGAATAAATAAGATAAATCGAATATAGGAGTCTTGCTTTCTTCTTCTACTAGAACTTGGAATAAATCAGCATCTACTAATTTAGTATAAATAGATGCTAGATTCTTTAATTCCTTGCTCCAATCAACATTAGATTGGCTTAGATAATTAACTGTATCTTCTCCTAATATGGATTTAGTTTGTTCCATATTAGTTAATATAGTAATTACAACTGGAAGAGCTACCTTAACTAAATCCATATCGGCTAGATAAGTCAAAACAGTCGGGATTGAACTACTTGCAAAGAATAGCCTCCAGGATAATTCTTGTCCACCTACTAAAGAAAGAAAACCAGAATTAACTAAAGTAGAAGCTAGATTAGCAGCACTCCCCACTTCTTTTACTAAGGAAGTTGAATAATCTTCGACTTTAGTTTCGGTTAAAAAATTTAATAACTGGGTATCTAGGCTTTGCTTGCCATCTTGTTTAGCATAAGAAAAGAAGACATTGCTAAATACTGAATTCTTATAAGATTCAAGGACCCCATAAACTAAAGAAGCATATTCATTCTTGTCGGCTTCCTTTTTGTCTAAATCGGCGTTATATGCCATCGAATTGACGAGTCCTGTTAAAGGAGTCAAAAACATAGTAAGGGCAATTCCACCGACAACTAGTTCTTCAAAAGCAGATACTAGCCTTAAACTCTTTTTCTTTCTTTTATCTTTAGGAGTAATCCTTTTAAAGGCAATATGCCACATTAAGAAGATAAATAATAAACCTAAGGTAAATATCAATATTGCGTCTATTAATATAAGAACTAATTTAATAACTGAATATGATAAGGCAGTTGAATATGAAACGATGTCTTTTGGAGAGGCGGCATATCCACTTGCCTTAAAGAATTGGACAAAGAAATCCTGTATAGTCGGCTGGAGGGTAGTTACTTCAAAGGTAAAGGTAATATCTCCAGAGGTTACAGTCTGAGGAGAGCCGATAAATGATATGTCTATTGACCCGATTAGATTAGCAATTGGATTTAAAGTCAATAAGGCAACCGTGACTAATATCAAGATGAATATTAGATTATAAGTCCCTCTTTTCCATCCTCTTAATAGGCCTCTAAGGAAGCATAAGGCCAATATGACCAAAATAGATGCAAATAATACGGTACAAGTGATGTTGACTATATTGCTAATCTGTTCAACATCCATAAGCAGATTTAGATAATTCATAATTTTTACCAGCTGATTTAATTTAATTTTACTATTCTTCCATTAAGGAAGAAAACATTTAATTTAGATACAAAACCTTAAATCTATATCCAAGTAAAGAAAACATTTTAGGCATGTATGTCTATTTTGGGTCAAGAAAGAGGAAAAACAATAGGAAAATTAATGAATATATTAATAACTTCCCTTGTTTTATTCTTGATTAGAAAATAAGATTAACTCCATGAAGACTTATTTTGTTAACACTTCCTGTCCTAAATGCGGACATAGCTATGACCCAACTTATCCAAAATGTCCTTATTGCAATGAAGATAATAATGACAGGGGTTGCCTATTTTTTGAGAATTTCATCCATACTCCTATATGGAAGCAAGCCTTATTCTTTGCCTTGTCTATAATCGGATTATCATTGATTGCTTCTTTTGTCGAGCTTATCCAAAGTGGCATCTTTTCCTTAAATAATCCAAATAGCCCGATTGAAGATGTCCAAAAATATCTATTAAGCATAGAAGGCGCTTCAATTAGGGTATTTACTTCCTATGCATTGCTATTTGGATTTATGGCGGCTTTATTTATCGGTAGCTATAAAGAATTTATAAAGCAGGCATCATTTAAGAAATTCTTCCTTGGGGTTGGTTTTTTTGGATTATTATTAGCATTCAATTATATATATGGGATCATATCCAATTTATTATTTAGTGCAGCCGGGATTGATCCTAGCGTCAATGGGAATGAATCTTCAATAAGGGCAATATCTAAGGCATATCCATTATTTGCCATCATAATATTTGGGATATTAGGCCCGATGACGGAAGAGCTTGGATATAGGGTTGGATTGTTCTCCATATTATCTAGATTAGGCAAGGTATTAGGCTATATAGTCTCTGCCTTAGTATTTGCATTTATCCATTTTGACTGGACTTGCTTTAGCTCTAGCCAAGCTACAATCATTGAATTAATAAATATCCCTTCTTATATTGTCGCAGGTTTACTTCTTTGCATTGCCTATAAAAAAGCTGGGTTACTTGGTTCATATACAGCCCATGCCTTAAATAATCTATTATCAGTCATATTAATAATATTAACTACCACTACATCAATATGAACGAAACTAAATCATATCAAATATTAGATGGGTTTATCCTAAAAATACTAGCTATGATATTCATGACACTAGACCATATCGGTGTCTTTTTGATGTTATATGGATCGAACCAAATGTATCCGCTTCCTAATTTTAATAATGTTGGCTATATATTTAGGATTATAGGAAGATTATCCCTTCCTTTATTTACCTTCCTTTTAGCAGAAGGGATGAGGCATACCCATAATAAAAATAATTATCTAATGAAGATAGGTATATTATTTGGATTAACCTTGATTAGCCAGATTACCATTACCTACGGTTTTAAAGGAATGTCTGGCTTTGGGTCTAATTATAATCCAATCGCAGATTTATTCTTTTTATGCCTGGTCTTATATTGCTTGTCTTTAAAAGGATATAAGAAATTATTCGCCTTATTACCTATTGGATATATATTGGGCTCATATGTGATAGATATATATGAAAAGGTAAATGCAATTAGTATTTATGTATTCCCTATATATCTTCGTGCAGGTTATTCTATATTTAACCTTCTTATTGGATTAGGGTTTTATTATGCAACCCCAATTGCTATTAAATTAGCACATAATACAAACCAATCATTAGGTATATCAGATGAGATGTTCCTAGATTTACCTAATGGAAGAAAATTAATTAATATCATTTCTTCTTCAATTTTATTCTTTGTAACATTGATATTCTGGGGGATAAGCTATATTGGGGTTAGAAGCAATGGAGTTTCTCCTTATGATCCATTTTCAATGGGGATAGAATCATATTGCCTTTTATCAATAATATTTATATACCTATATAATGGGAAAAGAGGATATGACTCCAAATGGTGGAGAATATTCTCTTATTCTTATTTCCCAGTGCATCTTATTATCATATTTATATTGTTTTATGTAATAATGGGTTACTAGAAAGGAATAATCATTATGGAAAAAATAATTAATAGCTATGAAGAATACAAACAAGAGATTGCTTCTGGAGATGTTTTAGTCGATTTCTATGCCGTATGGTGTGGACCTTGCCAAATGCTTTCCCCAATCATAAAGGAAATAGCAGATGAGTATCCTACATTAAAGGTATTGAAAGTCGATACTGATAAAATTGGTGAAGCTGCTGCTGAATTAAATGTCTATTCAATCCCAACCTTAGTACATTTTAAAGATGGCAAATTAGTTAATCAGTCAACTGGATATAGACCTAAAGAATCAGTTCTAGCTTTCCTAGGATTAAAATAAGTAGTATTGGGGACTTCTTTCTAGAGGTCCCCTGCTATAAAAATATTGTTGGACAAGAAAAGTAGTTCTTGCTATATTATGTAACGCTACGGACCATTGGTGTAGCGGTCTAACATGTCTCCCTGTCACGGAGAAGATCACGAGTTCGAATCTCGTATGGTCCGCCAATTAGTTAAAAAGGTGCCTATATATGGCATTTTTTCTTTATATGGTGACTTTAATAAGTTGCAAAATGGTTCGAACAGGCAACTATTTAGAGCAGTTCTATGGTCGATTATCCACCAACACAAAATATTCATTTGATAAATTTTGCTCCATCCATTTTCTTGTTATATAAATGCGTGAACTTTTAGCCAAATCGATAATAACTTCAATAAGTTTAAGGACATCACACCCGCGCAAATATCTATAAATATTTTGATTAAAAGGGATTAAAGCTTCTTTGCCCAAGCCCTTATACTTAATTCCGTATTCTATATCCACTTCTTTTTTAGTTTTCATATCAATTGATGCGAATACTGGACCAGTTGCCGACTCTAGTTCTAAAGGCATCGAAATGGCTATATCGTATATTTTCCCATCAATTAACAACCAAGAATGATCAAAAAGTTCCTGGTTCTTTTGAATACACTCACCTATGCACGGTTTTGCATCTATACCAAGTTTTTTTGCGACTGCAAACATCATAGCTACCGAAGCATAGGAAGCACCTTGCCATCCATTTTTAATTATAAATTTATGGAGATTATCACAAAATTCTAAGAATTTTATTTCTTGTTCTTTCGTCATCATAGCATTACCTACCTTTTCATATATGAAGGCAAAAAAGAAAAATTTACTAATACAAGCAAGAATATTCAACTACTATCGAATTGATATAGAGAGAGAATACGGAATTCTGTGTAAACCAGAAACTCGCTTTAACGTTCTAATTCTA
>CABQKC010000014.1 GCA_902464635.1 uncultured Caryophanales bacterium
AACGACACTTTACGAAATAATTAATTTTTCTCTTTACTTTGAATAGTTAGTCTCCCTAGGGAAAAATAAAGCCGCGTTTATCTCGCGGCTATTTTACCATTTTTACAATAAAATTGGCTTATTTGTTTTTGCTAGACTTGGCAAGTTTCTTGTTGAAACGATCGATTCTACCATCGTTAGCAACGAAACGTTGTTTTCCGGTATAAAATGGGTGGCAATTTGAGCAGGTATCAACCTTGATTTCATCAAGAGTAGAACCAGTTTCGAATGTCGAACCGCAGGTAGTGCAGGTTACTTTGCACTTGTGGTATTCCGGGTGGATTCCTTTTTTCATGTCCATTACTCCTTTCGCCGTATGAGGCTTCTCACACAGAGAGTTCGGCAATAAAGATACACAAAAAAGCTTGCATGTTCAACCTTATTTTTCTAAAAGAAAAAGGAAAATTGAGAAATTGGCTCATTTATCAATGTTTTTGACTCTAAATTTAGGGGGCAATAAAATCATCTCTTTGCTTATTCCCTTGCTAGAAATTACTGGATTTAAACCTAAAGTAAAGTCAGGGATAATCGTTTTATATCTAGTTAACATTGAAATATATCCATCTTTTAATCCAGTTTCTTCTTCGATATTTAGATAAAGGAAATCGGCATATTTATTATGGAGTAAATTAAATAATTTCCTATTTTCCTTAATGTCTATTTCATCTAATTTCTTCTTCGCGTTTATTAAATCGATTTCCTTGATTTGACTTGATAAGGAAAATATTCCAATTACTTTGCTTATTGGGCAGTCTTCTTCATATTCATATTCCTTGAAACAATAGACGTAGTTAATTTCGCCTTGGTCTATGAGCTTATTTCTTTTGTAATAATATGATTTAAGGAAATCTATTTTCTTGTTTATAAAATTATTCTTACAGCTTAAAAGAAGCCTATCTTCCTTAGTTAAAGTAGTCCTGATTTTGTTAAAGTTTGCGTTTTCGATTTCTTTTAGCTGTTTTAAATTCACATAATTATTGTAGTTATTTTTTTTAAAAGTACACTATAAACGCTAAAAACATGCAAAGGAGCTACTATGATATCAAAACAACTTGCTATCGGAGTATTAAATGAAGCCCTCCTAACTGGTGGAGATTATGCAGAAATCTATTTAGAAGAAAATGAATCTTCTATTATTTCTCTTGAAAATGGAACCGTTGATAGAGTTGGTTCCTCTCTTACCTATGGAGCAGGAATTAGAATCCTAAAAGGAACTGAATCCGTTTATGGATATACTTCCGATTTAACTAAGAAAAGCCTAATGGAATTGGCTAATAAACTTTCTTCTAGATTTGAAGGGGAAAGAGTTATTACGGTCAAGGAAATTGAAAACCAAAAAGTTAAGGTTATTAATAAAATCAAGAACCACCTTGATGAAGTTAAACCTGAAGAAAAGATTAAATATCTTAAGGAATGTTATCAAATAACTAAGGAAGTATCCCCAAAGATAGTTCGTATAATTGATAATTTCATTAACAACAAGAAGAAAATTGAAATCTTTAATGCCGAAGGTGAAGTTGGTAAGCATTATAAGAATAGCGAAGAAAGAGGTAGGCTTACCATGATTGCCATGGCTTCAACGGAAGAAAATGGAATCGAAAGCTATTTCACTGGACCTGGCAAATATGCCGGATGGGATTATTTTACTTCTGTCTTGGATTATAAAGAGGAAGCTAAGAAAGTTGGTGAAAAAGCCGTCATGATGCTTACTGCTAAAGAATGCCCATCAGGAAGATTCCCTGTTGTCATTGGTAACGGATGGGGTGGAGTTATATTCCATGAAGCCTGCGGACACTCATTAGAAGCGACTTCAACTGCTAAAGGATTATCCGTATTCTCTCATTCTATTGGAGAACAAATTGCCTCTCCTATCGTATCCGCTTTTGATGATGGAACAATAAAAAACGAATGGGGTTCAAATAATATTGACTCTGAAGGCCATGTTACGATGAATAACCAACTTATCAAAGATGGTATATGCGTTGGATTCCTTGTTGATAAGGCGAATGGAAGAAAACTAAATATGGAAGCCAATGGATGTTCTAGAAGAGAAAGCTATAGATATGCCCCAACTTCAAGAATGTCTAATACCTATATTGCTAAAGGCAAAGATAAACCAGAAGACATCATAAAAGATACTAAGCTAGGTATTTATGTTGTTAATTTCGGTGGCGGATCTGTTGAGCCTTCTACTGGTGAATTCAACTTCTCTGCTAGCGAAGCCTATATTATTAGGGATGGAAAGATTTGTGAACCTGTTAAAGGGTGCACTCTTATCGGAAGCGGCAAAGAAGTATTGATGAACATCGATAGAGTTGGTAATGATCTTGATTTAGGCCAAGGTATGTGCGGATCTTTATCTGGATTAGTTCCTGTTAATGTTGGCCAACCAACGATTAGGATAAAAGAAATTACTGTTGGCGGAAGAGGAGGAAAATTAGAATGAATTTTGCAAAGTTTTTTGCCCTTGCTAAAGAAAAAGGCATCGAGCAATCTCAAATTAAATTATCTAAATCCAGCAGCCTTACAATCAAATTATTCCACCATGAAATAGATTCTTATAAAGTTGCTAATTCCCAAAGCTTAATCGCCTGCGGCTTATATAAAGGCAAATTGGGATTCGGGGTAAGCCAAAAGATTGATTCATCTTCTTTCTCTTTCCTAGTCGACCAAATCATCTTGACTGCTACATATTCAGAAAAGCCATGTGAAATTGGCTTGTTCCCTGGCTCTCCTAAATATAAGAAGAGGAATGTCTATAACAAGGAATTGTCTTTAATTCCTGTTGAAAAGAAAATTGCCTTGATAAAGGAGTTAGAAAACGCAATTTATGCTGCCGATTCTAGAATTACCGATGCCGATGATGTTACATATGTTGAAGGTGAAGGTTATTCTGAATTCTATAATTCCTTTGGATTGAAATTAAAACAAAAAGACAATAATTTCGTTATCTTTGCTGGTGCAATAGCTAAAGATAAAGGCGAGACTAAGACTTTCTATGATGTTTTCATTGATAACGACTTATCCAAATTCAATGTTGATAAATTTGCTAAATCCATCGTTTCTAGGGCTGTTTCTAAATTCGGTGGCGCCCCTTGTGCCTCTAATAAATATCCAACAGTCTTGGATAAAGCAGTCGTATCTCCTTTAATTGGCTATTATCTATCATCTACTATAGCGGATAATGTCCAACGTCATTCTTCTGTTTTGGAAGGCAAATTAAATCAAAAGGTTGCTTCATCTAAACTAACCATTGAAGAAAAGCCACTTGCCAAGAATCTATTCTATTCCTTCTTTGATGATGAAGGGGTTGCGACTCAAAATCATTTCATTATTAAAAATGGTGTTTTGAAAACCTATTTATATAATAGGGAAACCGCCGCTAAGGACGGAGTCGAATCTACTGGCAATGGTGCTTGGGGATCTGGCAAATTCGGTACCACTTTCTCCAATATCTTCGTTAAAGGAGGAAAAGCAAGCTTTGATGAACTTATTTCTCCAATTAAAGAAGGTGTCTATATCACCGAAATTGCTGGTTTAGGAACTGGAATGAATGCAAATTCTGGCAACTTCTCTTGCCAAGCGGAAGGATATATGATCCGTGATGGGAAGATTGCTGAACCATTGAATTTGATTACCATTTCAGGAAACCTCTTCAAGATGTTTAAGGATTTAAAGGGATTCTCTAATAGAACTGAAATTGATGATTCTGCAGTTTCTGTTGGGGATGCTTATATAAAATCTCTTTCTATCGGCGGAAAATAAAATCAATAATTAGACCATCGAGAATATCTATGCCATTCCTGGTGGTCTTTTTCTTTTATTAAAATAAGCGACCCGTGTAGTGATTTTGTGATGTGATTTAAACAAAAATAACGATAAATAGGCGTTTTAACTAAAATTTAAATCATGTTGATATGTTTATTTAGCTACACGGGTGGCCTTAATTTTATTTTTTGGTTACTCAACGCGTTTTATTTTTTAAATAAAGGTTGTTTTCTTTTTTAAAGAAGCGAAAATATCATTATCAAATCAAGGAGGGATTTTGTATGAATGAAAACGAAAAGAAAATCAAACCAATCTCGATAGTTTTATCTGTAGTTATTTTATTGCTATCGATTTGTTTAGTTATTGTTCCATTTATTTCAAAATTTGATTTTTTCAATGCAGAAAGTGGGTTAATTCCCGTAATGAAGGATGTTTTGGTGTTCAAATCTTCTTCATTCAGTGGCAATTTCAAAGCCGTTGCCATCATCGATGGAGTTTGGGGCTATTTAGTAGTCGCTTGCTTCCTAATTGGCTTAATTGGAGTTGGAGTTAGAAAGAAACCTGCCATGTTGCTTGGGATGTTTGCTTTCCTTCTAGGTGGAGTCGCTTCTTTCTATGGATTAGGCTTGGTCTTGACCCAAGGGAACTTAAAGGCATTAGCTTCTATTCTTTCTTTAGTAGCAGCTGCAATTCTAGTTATTTTATCCGTTGCTTCCTTTATGTTTGCTTTCTCTTGTTCTAAATCAAAAGAGACTAGCGAACCGGTCATGGAAGAAGAAAAGATTGAAGAGCCAAGTGAAGAAAAAGGCGAAGAAGTCAAGCTAGATCAAATCGAAGACATTGAACCTGCAAATGAAGAAAATGGTGAAGAAAAACCTGCTGAAAAAGAAGAAGAGCCAAAGGCTGAAGAACCTAAAAAAGAAGATACTCCTGTAGTTAAAAAGCCTGTTAAGAAGGTAACCAAGAAAGCTTCTGAAAAGGTTGCTGAACCTAAAGAAAATAAGGTTGAATCAAAAGAAGAAAAGCCTGTTGCCAAAGTTGAAGAAACTCCAAAAGAAGCTAGTAAACCAACAAAAGGTCAAACTGGAAAATATGAAGTATTCCCAGAAGCCGGTTTCTATAAATATAGATTAAAGGCAAATAATGGCGAGATTCTTCTTGTGTCCTCTTCCTATAAAACTAGAGAAGGCGCACATAATGGCATTGCTACTTTACGTAAGAATGTCAAAGAAGGATCTAAGCGCGTTGTTACTGATAAGAGCGGATTCTCTCAATTTAGAATCTCTACTGCTAACGATGGACGTTTAATTGTTGCTGGTGAAATCTATCCAACATTGTTATCTGCCCAAAATGCATTAGCTTCTGTTGAAAAATTCTATAAGACTCATAGGGAAAAAGATTTAGAGGAAATCCCAGAAGCCGAAATCAGGGAATGGAAGGTTGAGCTTCCTCCAGTTAATGATACTGCAAATGGCAAAGTCGAAATCTTTATTGCTGAAGATGGCAAGAAATGGCAAGGACGTTTGCTTGCATCTAATGGTGTCTTGTTATTTATGACTACTACATATTCTTCAAAGAATGCTGTTATCAAGGCAATTGAGAATATTAAGGAAAAAGCTCTTGCCGGATCAATTTCTATCTTAAGAGATAAGCAAAATCGTTACCAATTCCGTGTCTTCTCCGACAATGGAGCAGTCCTAGTAATGGGTGAAACTTATCCATCTAGAGATTCTGCAATCTCTGCAGCTTCTAGCGTTAGGAACTTCATTGGTTCTGCTAAGCTAGTTGATTTATCAAAACAAAATTAAGTTACGTCTGGGCCTAGTTAATTCTAGGCCCTTTAAAATTTTTTACCCTTGGATTATTTTCTTTAGGGTATAATCTTTTTCGGAGGAGGTTATAAATACCATTCTATTATTATGTTTATAAAAGAGAAAAAGGCCAGTGAACTAGCCGAACTATTGAATCCGTTCGACTATGTAATCCTAGATACCTGTTCTCTTATGGATGAAAATTTTCCAGAATGGATGGATGTTCTAATAGACGCGAAGAATTACCGTAAAAAAGGTCAGCAAATCGTTGTATTCAAAACATGCATTGATGAATTAAAGAAACATCTAAAGAACAAGAAACGCGATTCAAAGCGCATTGCTGCTAAAAGAGCATTAAAAATTGTCCGTCATGCAAAATGGAGAAAGCTATTAACTGTTTCAAAGATCAAAGAAAGCCAAAATTTTGCGGACAATGTAATTTTTGTAAAAGTATCGGCTGATAGAATCTATTCTAGAGTCGCGGTAATTACGCAAGACAAAAAACTCGCATACGATCTAGTAAATTTAAATAATTTAGCTAGTCAAAGAGGTTACAAAGTATTTGTCTATAAAATAGCTCCAGGGGGCGTATTAGAGAATAATAAAGGCGCTCCTGCTATTAAAGAAAACCATTCACAACCAATTGAAAAGGATAATCTAAAAGAGAAAAAGGAAAAAGCTTTTCCATTTGCCTTAGTTAAGGTAATGGAAACGGATTCAAAACTAAAAGACACTCTTTCTTCACCTACTTATCCAGTTGAGAAGAAGATTGCTGATATCAAAACTCAATTAGCAAATCTAAATAGACTTAGTGAAGGAGATAGGAAGAAATTAACACTTGCCTATGATGCTTCTAAATTAAATGCATTATTAAGGCAATATTCTATTAAGATTAAGCCAAAAGAGGCTACCCCTGTAGTTAAAAAGGAAGAAAATAAGCCTATTGCTGCTTCGCCGATAGAGGCTAAGCAAAAGCTTTATTACGGAAACGGCAGGACCATTGAAGATGCATTAAACGATGTATCGGCTCATTATGGACTTCTATATAGAGATCCTAGTGTTCCTTATTTTCCTTTGATTCACGGTAAGGCTGATTTAACTATTCCTGATTATAGGAATATGGTCGAAAAGATTGACTTAGTATTAAAGAAATCTAATAAATCATCCTTCTTCTATTCTTCTTTTGAAGTTATCTGCGAGAAAGTATCTAATGGCTATCATGTCTATATGGATTTTGATGCTAAGGATCCTAAAGCAAATAAGAAAGAAACTAAGAAGGCAGAACCTATTGCTAAAAAAGAACTTGTTACGAAGAAAAAGGAAAACGTTACTAAACCTAAAGTAGAGAAACCTCTTTCTAAGGTTGAGATGAAAAAAGATGATGTTAAAAAGGCTGAATCTAAACCTGCTTCTTCTAAAAAGACATTTAAATCTAGCAAAAAGGCCAAGGCTATAGAAGATAAGCCAATAGTCCTTAAAAAGGAAGAAAAGCCCGAATCCGTTCAGGTTGTTGTTCCTAATGGGGCAACTTTACTTGTTGGAGAACCTAGCGAGGATAAATCCAAAAAGAAAGAACCTAATAAGCAAAAGGAAGCCAAAAAGGAAGCAAATCCAAAGAAACAAGAGCCTAAAAAGGCTAAGCCTGCTGCTAAAGAGGTCGCTAAAAAGCCTGCTTCTAAACCTAAAACTTCTAAAAAGGTTCCTGTTGATGAAATCTTAGCTTTTGATAAGAGATTAAAGGCAGTTTTATCTAATCCAAATTATCCAAAAGAAGATAAAATCAAGGATATAAAGAAACAACACGAAGATATAAAGCTACTTTCTAGTGAAGACAAAAAGAAACTTTTATTAAGTGCAAGAAAGTTAAATTCCTTATTGTCAGAATTAGACAATAAATAGTCATTTTTAATAAACCGTTCATTTTTATGCAATTAATACTTTTAAGTTTCTTTAAAATTGGTAATATATCTACCGAAAGGTAGGCTATAAATAAATGGCTAAAAAAGTTAAAAAATCATTGTTGCCAGTTTTCATCATGGCAGCAGCCCTCGTCTTTGCCGTATTAGCAATTGTCTTCTCAGTTACCATGGACTTTGCCGGAAGCAAGCTTGTCACTACTTCTTCGACAACTGAAGGCTCCATCTACAAAGGAACCGATGTCTTCTTTGGTACAAAAGACAATTCCGGCAATCAAGTATTGGCTGGAAGCACTCTTGGTTTAGTTGGCTTCATTATGATGATTGCTGGTGCAGTTGTTTTACTTGCTGGACTTGCTATTTCCTTTAAGAAAGTTAAGATTGGCAAGTTTGTCGCTGCTGTCGCTGGATTAGTTCTAGTCGTTGCTGGTATCTTCATGTTCATTGCTCCTGGTAATTTTGTTAGCACCAATGCTGAAAAATTAAACGGAATTCTTGGCGGACTTGCTGGTTTGGTTGGCGCAAAGGCTGAAGTTGTTGGCACATTACAAACTGGCGCTATTCTTTCTGCTATCTTTGGATTAGTTTCTGGGATTGCTGGAATCGGCGCAGCTGTTGTTAAGTAATTAATTAAACAAAAAAATGATTAGCTCAGTTGATTCTGGGCTTTTCTTTTTGCTTATATGACTATAATAATGACTTGTAAGAAGGCTAGGGTATGAATAAAACCAATGTAATGCGCTTGCTAGACGCCGCAAATATAAAATACGATGAAAGAGTCTATTCCGAGGAAATTATTGATGGGATAGGTGTTGCTAATAGTTTGAATGAAGATCCCGAATGTGTATTTAAGACGTTAGTAACCGAAAACGATAAGAAAGAGCATTATGTTTTTTGTATTCCAGTGACTGGTGAGCTGGATTTGAAGAAGGCTGCCAAAGCGTCAAATTCAAAGTCTATTTCAATGATAAAGCAAAAGGAATTGTTGCCTTTGACCGGATATATCCACGGTGGATGTTCTCCAATTGGCTTAAAGAAACAGTTTCCTGTATTTATAGACGAGACTGCTCAATTATTCGATAAAATCTACGTTTCAGGTGGCAGAAGAGGCTTTCAAGTTGGCCTAAATCCAAGCGATTTATTATCTATGGTAAACGGAGAATACAAAGATTTATCAAAAAATTAGCACTCAACCCTTGACACTGCTAAAAAAAGGCTTACTATATTGTTAGCACTTGAAATACGAGAGTGCTAAAACCATTAGGAGGTCTAAATTATGTCACACAATATTGGTCGTTATGCTGGAAGCTTCTTGGATCCATTCTTCGATAATCTATTCGAAGATGTAAATTCTGAGAATTTTGGTGCCTTATCTATGAAAACAGACATCAAGGAAAACCAAGATAAATATACTCTCGAAGTCGAATTACCAGGGTTCGATAAGAATAACATCTCCCTTAATTTGAAAGATGGTTATCTTACCGTTACTGCTAAGGTCAATCGTTCTATCAAACATGAAGAAAGCAAGAAAGAAGGCTTTGTTCATAGGGAACGCTTCTCTGGATCGGCTACTCGTAGCTATTATGTAGGGGATATCGAACAAAAGGATATCCACGCCTCATATAAAGATGGTGTTTTGTCAATCGATCTTCCAAAAGAAGACGTTAAGAAGGTTGAAGAACAACATCAAATTGCTATCGACTAACCGTTTAAAGTAGGTAAAAAGCTGCTATGGCATATAGGCTGTGGCAGCTTTTTTTGTTGCCTAAAACCATAAATTTCCCATTAAAAAGTAACAATGATTTAATGGATGATTTCCCACTTTGAAAATGGTGGGGCGGAACTGCTACTTTCTACTGCTATATCGCTTGTTCGCGCGTATCTTTTAGCTTCTATATAGCCCTTATAACCCCTTTTTATGAGTATTTACATATAAAATCCCCTTTATGCATTTTTGTTGTATATAATCGAGCTGTTAATTATACTAAAGGCACCCCTAGGGGGTATTTATGAATAAAAGATTTGATGTTAATGGAATGACATGCTCCGCTTGCGAAGCCAATGTTAAAAGAACTGTATCTAAACTTAATGGAGTCAATAGCGTTAATGTTTCTTTGCTAGGCAAAAGCATGAACGTTGATTATGATGATTCAATCATTAAAGAAAATGCAATAATAGAGGCCGTAAACGCTTCTGGCTATTCGTGCTCACTATATGTTAATAAAACGTTGAAGCAGATTGAAGCGGATAGAAAGAACGCGTTAAAAAAGACATTTACAAAAGTCATCGTTAGCTTTGTGCTGCTTATTTGTTTGATGGTCTTTTCCATGGGACCAATGATTTTTGGCTACCCTAAGATGGATGATCCTAATTATGGATTGATAATGATAATAGATATAAGTATTCAATTTGCTTTTCTAATCCCAATCATTGTCTTAAATTTTTCCCACTTTAGTTCAGGGTATAAAAGTTTAATAAAGTTCCACCCAAATATGGACTCGTTAGTTGCTCTTGGTTCTACCGTTTCTATTCTTTATGGAATCTATTCTTTCGTTTTGGTTATTGTAGGGCAGGTTAACCACAATCATGAACTGTTAATGAATAACGCTATGAATATTTACATAGAATCTGGAGCAATGATTCCTGTAATTGTTGGACTAGGAAAGTTCTTAGAAGCAAAAGCTACTTCTAAAACTTCATCTGCGATTGCATCTCTTATTGAATTATTGCCAGATGTAGCAACAGTAAGAAGAAACAATAAGATTTTCGAAATAAAAACCGAAGATTTAGTCGTCGGAGATATTGTCATTGTAAAACCAGGGCAGGCAATTCCTTGTGATGGAATTATTATTGACGGAAATTCTCACGTTGACGAATCTTCGCTGACTGGAGAATCAAAATTAATCAAGAAAACCGTAGGCGATAAAGTCATTGGTTCCACGACTAATAAAGAAGGTAGTTTTGAATTCAAAGCCACATCTATTGGCAACGATACTGTCATGTCGCAAATTATCGAACTAGTAAAACAGGCAAGTCAGTCAAAGGCTCCTATTTCTAGATTGACTGATAGAATTTCTCTTTTCTTTGTGCCTACTGTTATAGGCCTATCTTTAATTACTTTTATTGTTTGGGTTTCTTTAGGATTTGGAGGCGTACTAACTGATGTTAATAATCCTCTTGACTTGGCTTTCCAACTTGCCGTTTCGGTTTTAGTAATTTCTTGCCCTTGTGCATTAGGGCTAGCGACTCCTGTATCAATTATGGTCGGAACTGGAAAAGGGGCTGAAAATGGAGTCTTAATTCGTTCGGCCGAGGCTTTTGAAAGATTAAATAAGTTAGATACAGTTATTTTTGATAAAACAGGTACTTTAACAAAAGGGGAAATGAGCGTTGCTAAAATAGTTTCCTTTAATACTGATGAAAAGCAAATAATTGAAACAGCATGTGAATTAGAAGAAAAATCCGAACATCCATTATCCAAGGCAATAATTTCATATGGCAAGAGGCAGGGAATAATTTCTTCTAGCAAATTAAATTGTAATTTTGTTTCTGGAAAAGGAATTACGTCTTCTTCTTGTTCAATTGGGAATGTTAGTTTAATGAATGATAGGGGAGTGGATATTTCTTTTGCTAAAGAAGAGGCAACGAATTTATCTAGTAATGGCTATACTGTTTTATTTGTAGAAAAAGATTCGATTCTAATTGGATTAATTGCAGTAGGTGACATTCTAAAAGATGATTCAGCTGAAGCAATCCAGGAATTAAAGAAAATGGGCAAACATGTTGTCATGCTTACTGGCGATAACGAGATTAGTGCCAAATATTTTGCATCTAAATTAGGCATTGATGAAGTATTTGCCAATGTTTTGCCTAATCAAAAAGAAGAAGTCGTTGATAGACTTCAAAAAGAAGGCAGATCCGTTTTGATGGTAGGGGATGGGGTAAACGATGCACCATCTCTAGCAAAAGCTGATATCGGAGTATCTATTGGTTCAGGAACTGATGTGGCTAAAAATAGTTCTGATATTATCTTGATGAATGATTTAGTAAATGATGTTCCTTTTGCTATTAATTTAAGTAAAAAGGTAGTTAAGACCATAAAAGAAAACTTATTATGGGCTTTCATGTATAACGTTATTTTAATTCCTCTAGCAGCAGGGGTGTTATATTGGGTAAAAGTGAATCCGAATTGGTTCACAGGAAGTAAGCAGCATTTGGTACTTACTCCCATGATTGCTTCTTTGGCTATGTCATTTTCATCCATTACAGTTGTCCTAAATGCATTGAGGATTAAATTATTTAAAAAATAAGGAGTAAAAAGATGTTATTTGGTGGAGTTAAACAAGTCGTTACTATCGAGGGGATGAAGTGCATGCACTGCGTTGCTCATGCTACTGATGCCCTTAAATCAATCGAAGGCGTGAAGTCTGTTAATGTTAACCTTGAAAAGAAAGAAGCCGTAATCAAATCTAAAGATGGCATTGATCCAGAATCAATCAAAAAAGCCATTTCTGATGTTGGATATACTGTTACGGACATTAAGTAAATGAAAGCCGACCATAAGAAAATTAATCGATATATTCAAATTGCCAGAGGTCAACTTGATGGCATCATGAAAATGATTGAAGATGACGATTATTGCGTCGATATCTCCAATCAACTTTTGGCTACTATTTCAATATTAAGAAAGGCTAATTCCGAGGTTTTAAGCGCTCATTTGGCTTGTTGCGTTAGGACTTGTCCTGCTGAAGAAATGGATCAAAAGGTTGAAGAGATTAAGAAATTAATCGAAAGAATGTCTGATTAAAGCTTCATTATTGGGATTATTTCATCTTGAAGCCCTGCGACGACCTCAAGTCTATTATCTCTTATATGTAAATTTGTTTCGCTTCTCATTCCGAAGTCTTCGGCATATATACCTGGCTCATCTGAGAAACTAGTCCCCTCCATAAGGGTTCTTTCATCATGGGTTTCGTAATTGTCTAGATTTGCACCGGGCCCATGAGGAGAAACATCAACCGCAATATTATGCCCAACTCTATGGGTGAAATACTCACCATAACCTGCTTTTGTTATTATTTCTCTAGCCACATCATCAGCTTCAAAAGCATATACTTTTCTCTTTGGAAGCTCTTCTTTTAGAAATGATATTACTCCATCTCTAGCCGCTTTTACTATTTCAAATCTACCTTTATATACTTGAGGGATTTCATTTCCAACATAACCCATCCAAGTGATGTCGGCATATACTCCATCTTCATTATCGTTTTTAGCCCACATATCAATTAAGACTAAATCACCTTCCTTGATGATCGCGAAATTATCTTTAGTAGGTGAGTAGTGTGGGTTAGAAGCATTTTTACCTGTTGCGACTAAAGGAGGATCATCAAAAGTCATTCCTTCTTCATTAAATCTTCTGGCAATATATTGTTGGATTTTGTATTCGTTTGTTTGTCCAAATTCTTCTATCTCCAATTTAATCAATTTGAAAGCTTCATCCTTGATTTGCAGGGTTTTCTTGCATGCATCAAGCTCATTTTCATATTGTTTTTCAGTCAAAACTGCAGTTAATGACTGGAGCAAATCTCCGCTAGAAACAATTTCAATTCCTAAGTTTTTAACAAAAGAAACCGAACCATAATCGGCAGTGGAAATTCTCATCAATAAACCATTAGAAGAAACATCCATCATTATTTTTTTCTTATCTTTTAATAACTTAGTTTCTAACTCCAACATCTCTTGCCAAGTCTTGTAGACAAGCAAATCAAATTGAGATGTTACTAGTTCATCTTTTAGATATACTGTATCGATGATGTGTGTTATTAAAGTTGCCTTTCCTTCTTTGGGAATAAAGCAAAGAAGCTTTCTAGTAAGCATCCTTCTTCCAATTAAAGATATTAGGGCAGTATTTTTACATTCATAATCGATGCAAAGATAGCCGTCGACATTTAGAGATGATAATTTAGTTTGAATTTCGTTAAGTTCCATACATATTTAGTATATCACTTGTTATAAATAATAATTATTTTGCTAAAATAAAATGTATGGAAAAAATACCACTTTCTAGACACCCAAATCCTTACTTTGAAAGAAAAAGATACTTTAGCCTTAATGGCGAATGGGATTTTATTATTGATAAGCAAGCTGGATTTCCCTCTTCTTACAATGAAAAAATACTTGTTCCGTATTCGGTCGAAACTGAATTATCAGGGATAAATAAAAGGGTATCAAAAGATGATTTCTTGCATTATAAAAAGTCTTTTGTTGTTCCTAAAGAATATGAAAATTATCGATTGACCCTTCATTTTGAAAACGTTGATCAAGTTAGCCATGTTTATTTTAACAAGAAATATCTAGGTAGTAACTTTGGCGGCTATTTACCTTTTGAATTCGACTTAGGTAAATGCCGAGGAGAAAATGTTATCGAAGTTATTTGTTCTGATGATACCGATTCTCCAATCTATCCTAGAGGCAAACAATGCAACAAAAATAAAGGGATATGGTATACACCTACTAGCGGGATTTATGGCAGTGTCTATATCGAAGCGGTGCCAGATAAATATATTAAGTCCTTAAAAATAGATCAGGATTTTGATTTAAAGAAAGCTACATTCAAAATTGATTATCCAGGTAACAATGAAGAAATATCGATTGAGATAAGTAAGGATAACAACCTTCTTACTAAGGCTATTTTTTCAAAAGAAGGGGAGGCATGTATTGATTTTTCTTCCTTTTTTTACCCTTGGAGCCCAGAAGAACCTTCTTTATATTCGATTAAGATATTTGGTAATGATGATGAAGTCTTTTCTTCTTTTGGATTCAGGAAATTCTCTTCTATTCAATATAAAGGACATAATGTTTTTGCCTTAAATAACAAGTCTTATTACCTTAGTGGAGTTCTTGACCAAGGATATTTTCCTAAGGGAGGTTTAACTCCATCTTCCTTTGAAGATTATGAAAATGACATTAGGGCAATGAAATCATACGGTTTTAATTGCCTTAGAAAACATATTAAAATCGAGATGAATATGTTTTATTACCTATGCGATAAATTAGGCATGATTGTCATGCAGGATTTTGTTAACGGAGGGGCTAAATATAAGGATTTCTTAATTTATACAGCTCCATTTATAAGCTATAAATTCAATGACACGAAAACCTATTCTTTGCTTGGAAGGAAGCTAAAGGAATCTCGTGATTTCTTTGAAAATAGCATTACTCCTTTTTTAACTCATTTCCAAAACCAAACCTGCATTGCAATATTTACTTTATTTAATGAAGGATGGGGCCAATTTGATGCGGTTAGATTATCAAATGAATGTAAGCCTAACTTAAATGGGAGATTATTGGATTCGACTTCGGGTTGGTATGATCAAGGATGCGGCGATTTTTATTCAAGGCACATCTATTTCAAAAAGATTAAAATCAAGCCTAAGGATAATAGAATTACTTCCTTAACTGAATTTGGAGGTTATTCATTCGAAGCCAGCAAGGTCAATAAGAAGCATTTCGGCTATGGAAAGTGTAAAACCAAAGAAGAATTAAACAAAAAGATTAAGGACGTGTATCTAAATGAAGTAATTCCTTGCAAGGAAAATAATGGTTTAAGTATTGCTATTTATACCCAACTAAGCGACGTAGAAGGAGAAATAAACGGCTTGCTTAACTTTGATAGAAGTATATCTAAGGCCGATAAAGATTTATTAAATGAATTAAATAGAAAACTGAGGTTTAACAATGATTAAAGCTGTATTTTTTGATATCGATTGGACTCTTTATGATCATGAGGCAAAACGTTTTGTTCCTACTGCAATCGAAGGAATTAAAAAACTAAAAGAAAAAGGAATAAAAGTATTTATTTGTTCAGCTAGAAATACTGAATCTATATTCTCTTTCGGTTTATACAACCTTGGAATTGAATGGGATGGATTTATTTCTAGTGCAGGTGCTTTTGCCGTAATTGGTAAGGACCATGTGGTTAGAAAGACTTTGATGGAACATGAGGATTTAGTTAAATTATCCTCTTTAGTATTAAAGAATGATTTAACAATGCAGATGGTTACCCCGTGGTCTAGATTTTTAATTGCTCCTCCAAATGAATTCTATAAATCTTACCAAGAGATATTTCATGATGATTGTCCTACCATTCATTCTTATTCAAATGAAGAAGTAACAGGCACTCTTTTATATGCTCCAGATAAATATGATGATATCTTTATGAAAGCTTTTCCTAATCTATCTTTCTTTAGATTTGCTGAATGCGGGGTTGATATAAATGGTGGTAAGCATGAAAAAGGCGAAGGCATAAAAGCCATTAGAGATGAACTAGGTTTATTGAAAGAAGAATGTGTTTCTTTTGGTGATGATATCCAAGATATTTCCATGGCGGATGAAACTGGAGTTTTTGTATGCATGGGGAATGGAAAAGAAGAAGTTAAAAAAAGAGCAACTCTAGTTACATCAAAAGTAGGAGAAAATGGCGTTTATTTGGCGCTTGTTCAGCTTGGCTTATTACCTTAATAAAAAAGTGCTATCTCTAAAGAGATATTAATAGTATCCTTTTAGCGTTATGGGAAAACTTGATCAAAGAAGGACACCGTTCCTTGACTGTCTAAAACGTTATGTAAAAAAAGATGTAGTACCGTTTGATGTTCCTGGACATCATATGGGAAATATCAATAATAAAGCTACTGCTTTCTTTGGAAAGAAACTTTATAGATGTGATGTTAATGCTCCAATCGGAACTGATAATCTAGCTAAACCTCACGGACCTCTTTTGCAGGCTGAAAAATTACTTGCAGAGGCAACTAATGCCGATGAAGCGTTCTTTTTGATTAATGGAACTTCTTCGGGAATCATTGCAATGATTCTAGCTTCTGTTAAGGCTGGAGAAAAAATAATACTTCCTCGTAATGTTCATAAATCAATAATCAACGCTCTTATTTTAAGTGGGGCAGTTCCTGTATTTGTCATGCCTGAAATTGATAACGACTTAGAGATTGCTAACCAGCCTTCTGTTGAAGAATATAAAAAGGCTATATTGAAATATCCTTCTGCTAAGGCTGTTTTTGTAATCAATCCAACTTATTTTGGTTCAGTTTCTGATTTAAAGAGCATCGTTGAAATTGCCCACGAACATAAGATGGCTGTTTTGGTAGATGAAGCTCACGGAGCCCATTATTATTTTCATGCTGAAGGTTCTCCTTTAACTGCAATGGATGCAGGGGCCGATATGTCTAGCGTTTCTCTTCATAAAACCGCAGGCTCATTAACTCAAACCTCAGTCTTATTATTAAAGGGAAAGATGTTCTCTCGTTATGATATTCAAAGAGCATTAAATATTATTAATACAACTTCCCCATCAATGATATTAATGGCTACAATTGACGCGGCTAGATCATATATGGCTATAAATGGCAAAGAAGACCAAGAACGAGTATATGGGTTAGCTGAATATGCAAAAGAAGAGATAGATAAGATCCCTGGATTTGTTGTTGAAGATAAAAAGCATTTCCTTGAACACGGATCATTCGACTACGACCAATCCAAGCTAGTTATTGGGCTTGATAGATTAGATATTGATGGATTCCAATTATATTATTTGATTAAGAAAGATTATGATATCCAGCTTGAATTAGCAGAGACCTATGCCGTCTTAGCCATATTTGCTATTGGAACAAAGAAAGAACATGTTGATAGATTAATCGAGGCTTTAAAAGATATTTCAAGCAAGCATTTCCGCCCAGAAATTACTTATGCTGATCATCATTTTGATTCCTCTTTCCCATTCATGCTTATTCGTCCTAGAGTTGCTTTCCATGCCGATGGAAAGATTGCTAAAATCGATAATTGCCTTGGAATGATTTCTAAGGAAATGGTCATGATTTATCCGCCAGGAATTCCGCTTATTATTCCAGGTGAAGTCTGGACAAAAGAACTAATAGATAGGGTTAAATTCTACAAAACTTCAGGTATCACGATTTTAAGTAACTATCCCGATGGTTTTGAAGTTGTAGATAACGAGAAATGGAAGAAATTCCCAATCTATCAAAAACGTCTTAATGACTATAGGGAAAATAGAAGGACTACCCCATCTGGAGATGGTTTTAAGCTTCCTTTTGAAGGGGAAAAGCATAAGGCTACCGTAATCCTTCTTCCATATAGAAAAGATACTTGGAGAGATGATGCCGTTCCTGCTTTGGCTAACTATAAACAGGTAATCGAAGCTATTTCTAAACATGAAAAAGTTATAGTAGGTGTCCATCCTTTAATATATGAAAGGGTCGCTCCTTCGTATAAAGGGATGAAAAATGTCGAACTCTTGAAGATTAGATATAACGATTCCTGGGCTAGAGATAACATGGGTATATATCTAACCAACGGCAAAACTATTCGTGGGGTTGACTTTAGATTTAATGCCTGGGGTGGAGAAGTCGATGGACTTTATTCAAACTACCAAGACGATGATAAATTAACTTCAACATTCGACAAGAAATACAAGATTAGCGATTACCGTCTTAACTCTTTTGTCTTTGAAGGTGGATCGATTGCTTTTGATGGCAAGGGCACTGCAATAGTTACAGAAGCCTGTCTTCTTTCCAAAGGAAGAAACCCAACTTTAAGAAAAGAAGAAATAGAAGAAGTCCTAAAAGAATATTTATCTCTAGAAAAAGTGATATGGGTTCCACATGGAATCTACATGGATGAAACAAATGAACACGTCGATAACATGGTCGCATTTGTTAAGCCAGGTGTAGTTGTGATGGCGTGGACTGATAATCAAGATGACCCTCAATATGAATATTGTAAGGAAACTTATGAAGCGTTGGCCAATGCAACTGATGCTAGAGGGAAACATTTAGAAATCCATAAGGCTATGCTTCCAAACCCTCCTTTATATATGTCAGAAGAGGAATCTAAAGGAATAGAAAAGAGCAAATTCGAAGCTAAGCCAAGAATGGGCGATGATAGATTATCTGCTTCTTATGTTAATTACTATCAAGGCAAGAACTTCATTATCCTTCCGGCGTTTGGAGTCAAGGAAGATGAAGAAGCCTTAGAATTATTTAAGAAGCTTTATCCAAAGAAGAAAATTCATCAAATAAATACAAGAGAAATATTACTTGGTGGAGGGAACATTCATTGCATTACAATGCAGATACCGGAGGTCAATAAATGAAAACAAAAGTCGCTTTAGTCCAAATGCAAATGTCTTCAGTTTACGAAGAAAATATTGCAAAAGTTGATTCTTTTATCCAAAAAGCTAGCAAGGAAGGGGCTAAATTAATACTTCTTCCTGAACTTTTTGAACGTCATTATTTTTGCCAAGTTGAAAATTATGATTATTTTGATTTGGCAGAAGTTGCTTCTTCTAGCAAGACCTTAGAACACTTCAAAAAAGTTGCTAAAGAAAACCATGTTATCCTTCCTATTTCTTTCTTTGAAAAAGACAACAACTGCTACTTCAATTCCTTAGCTGTTATTGATGAAAACGGAAATATATTAGGTATCTATAGGAAGTCTCATATCCCAACTGGGGAATGCTATGAAGAGAAGTTCTATTTCACTCCAGGCGATACTGGCTTCATGACATTTGCTACTTCAATTGGAAAGATTGGAATCGGCATTTGCTGGGATCAATGGTTCCCTGAATGTGCAAGGATATTAGCTTTAAAAGGCGCGGACATCATTTGCTATCCAACTGCTATTGGAAGCGAACCTGTTCTTGATAAAGACTCCAAAGACCATTGGCAAAATGTCATGAGAGGCCACGCAGGTGCCAATATTGTTCCAGTCCTTGCCGCTAATAGAATCGGAAAAGAAACTAATGGAAACTCTTCCATGACTTTCTTTGGTTCTAGCTTTATTTCTGATGAATACGGAAATAAGGTAGAAGAACTTTCTAGAAACGAAGAAGGAATCCTTTATCATGAATTCGATTTCGAGTTAATCGAAAAAGAAAGAAGAGACTGGGGTGTATTTAGGGATAGAAGAACCGATTTATATTCTTCAATCCTAAAATTAAGCGATAAATAATTATCTACCGCCGAAAAATATAATTCCGAGCAAAGTACAAATGGCTACTATCCCAATAATAATGGGGAAGACATATAGCCATTTGTTTTCGTTATTGCCGTCTTTTTTCATATATAGTCTCTAGCGTTTATAGTGGAATTAGGTTGGTTCTTTATATATTTGAAAGTCAAATCGAACGGGTACGTTTTCTTTATTTCTAAAGTTTCGACTCTTCCCTTGCCGAGCCCATAGAAATAGTTATATTGCTTGCTTTCATTTTGATGGAAATAGAGATAATCAATGACTGCAAATGTATATGTTTCGGTATTTTCTAGCTTGAAGTTTCTAGGGTAATAACAATTGCGGTTAAAAGTAGATGCAATTTCAATTCCTTTGGCCCTTGCTATAACGATTTCATTCATGAATGGAGTTGCTTTATAAATATCTGAGTAGGTTATTACTCCTTGCTGCAACGATGCCCTTTGACTATTTTCAATAGCAAATTGGACTCCTAGATCTTTATATTCATTATAAATTGCGGCACAACCTAAAACTGCTACTTTATTTGAAGAAAGGTAACCTCCAGTAAGAGTTCCTGCAACAGCAGTTGATTTGGCTAGAAAAGCCTCGTCCTTAATATATTTATCTACAACGGCAGAGATAGCAACATCTTCACTCCAAGAAGATGAATAAGGTACCATTCTGTATGAATTATCTAAACAAGCAGTAACCCCATCATTATAAGTTAATTCAAAATAAGAATAAGCAGTGCCGTTACTTTGAGATTGGACGACTGGCACCCCATCTAAAAAGTATTCTTCTTGAGTATGGGTATGAGCTGTAAAGACTCCATCGAAATAATTCTTTAGATTAGAAATATTAGCGACGGCGTTATAAGAATCATGAATGGCTAGTACTACGATTTCGCATCCTTCTTTCTTTAATTTATTGGCTTCTAATCTAGCGTAGTTAGCAGAATTAGCAAAACCGATATCCTCGACATTTTTCGACATTATGGAAATTGTTTGGCCAGTTCCAATCATTCCGACTATTCCGATTTTTACTCCGTCTTTAGTCAAAGTAATCGAACCTTTGATTCTATCGTCCCATTTTGTTTGGGTATAGCCATTATCCCATTTGACTATATTTCCTGCTAGGAACGGGAAATTGGCTTTTTCTAGATTTTTGAATATGCGTTCCTGACCATAATCGAATTCATGATTGCCTAATGCCATCGCATCGAATCCTGCTTCATTCATGGCTTCAACAACACTTTCCCCATAATAATAATTGGATTCTAGAGACCCTTGCCACATATCTCCAGCCGATAAAAGAATTGAATGTTCTGGGTCTTCTTCTTTTAATCTTTTTAATTCACCGAAATATTTCTTTATCCCGGCTTCATGGCCTTTATTGGATTCACCTTCTAAGATGGCTCCATGAAAATCATTTACACAGTAGAATTTGAATTTCTTTTCGTTGCCGTCTAATTTGATGCTTTCACTAGAACTAGTTGAAGTCGAAGTAGATGTAGTAACAATAGAAGAAGTAGTAGTTTGTTCACTTGAACTTGTATTAGAAGACGATTGGCTAGGTGCGGAGCAAGCTACTAATAAAAGGGCTCCAAATGCGATAAATATTAAGGATTTTTTGTTTTTCATGGCCTTATTATGACATTTAAAGAGGCTTTATAAAAACATAATTGGCTTTTTTGGTTTTTCTAAAGGAAAAAGTTATGCAGTTTTAGCCTTTTTTAGAACCACTTAAAATAATATAATTTTAAATACATAGGGAAATTTAGATATGGAGAAGGCATTAGTAATACAAGGGGGAGGCACTAGAGGCATATATGCTGCTGGTGTTTTGGACGCCTTTATGATCAGTAAGATTCGTTTTGATTATGTTGTTGGCACTTCAGCTGGTGCTTTAGCTGGCGCTAATTATGTTTCAGGTGATGCTTATAGATTTAAATTCATTGTAGTAGAACTTATGAATAACCCTAGGTTTATTTCTTTTAGGAATAGGATTTTCAAGGGAACGATGTTTGATTTTGATTATCTTTTCCACGAAGTTCCTAAAGAAATTTCTCCATTCAATGAAAAGAAGTTCTTCCAATCCAAAATAAAGTTTTATAGCTGTGCGACCAAAATGGAAGATGGGCTTCCTATCTATTTCGAAAAAGGGGATTTAAAAGATCCTTATTTAGGTCTAGCAGCATCTTCTTCTTTGCCCTTATTAGCAAGACCAGTCGATGTAGAGGGTACTCTTTGTCTAGATGGTGGAGTAACTTCTAGTGTTCCTTTCCATAAACCTATAGAAGATAATATTGAGAAAATAGTAGTTATAGGAACTAGACCAAAAGGATATAGGAAACAGGAATTAAAAACTTTACAGAAGACAATTGCAAAATCCTTATATAAACAATATCCAAAATTCCTTGATGCTTTCTTAAAATCAAAGAAAGTATATAACAAGCAGATGGATGAGCTAGATAGACTAGAAGAAGAGGGGCGTGTATTCATTATCCGTCCAAAAACTAATCCAGAAGTAGGAGTCTCTTGTAAGGATAAACAGATGTTATTAGATCTTTATAGGCAGGGATATTATGACGCTTTAGAAGCGTTAGAAGACTTAAAGATCTATATGGGTAATTAATATGAATAAGAACGATAAAAAAGAACATAGAAGCAAAAAAGGATTGATAAATCCTAATTCAATAAAAGAATTCAAGGTCTATAAGGAAACCGAATTAATGGAATTCCTTATTTTTAAGATGCCTTCTACCCCAAGAAAGACCATTAAAAGCATTTTGACACATCATCAAGTTGCAGTTGGAGGGGTACCTGTATCTCAATATAACTATAAAATCTATCCTGAGGATGTAGTTACTGTTTCAAAAAATAGGATTGCTAAAAGAGATTCGTCTGGATTAAAAGTCATTTATGAAGATGAAGATATCATTGCAATTGATAAACCCTCTTTTTTATTAACTACTGCGACTGAAAAGGAAAAAGGACGTACTGCCTATAGGCTAGTTTCCTCCTATATGGAAGAAAAACATCAAGGACGTATATTCGTTGTCCATCGTTTGGATGAAGATACTTCAGGTGTATTGATATTTGCAAAAAGCCATGATGTTGCCAAGACTCTTCAAAATAATTGGCAGGATATAGTAACTTGCAGGGCCTATTATGCAATAGTTGAAGGCCATATGGAAAAGCAAGAAGCCACCCTTAAGAATTATCTAACCCAAGATAGTTTCCAACTTATTAGGGTTACTAACGATAAGAAAAAAGGAAAACTTGCGATTACTGATTATAAAGTAGTAAAGGAAAACGGACCTTATTCCCTTTTAGATGTCCATTTGTCTAGTGGCAGGAAGAATCAAATCAGGGTACAGCTAGGCCATATTGGTCATTATGTAATTGGCGATGACAAATATGGTGAACCTGCAGATCCTATAAAGCGATTAGGGCTGCATGCTTATCAATTAACATTTACAAATCCTCTTTCCGGAAAGAAATATGATTTAAAAAGCGATATGCCGGCCTCCTTCAAGCAATTGATATTTAAACAAAAACAGACAAGTGTCAAAAAAGAAGAAAAAGTTATTTATAGAGATAGCAGGGCTATGACTAAAATAAAAAAAGGACGTAGAAAGGAGAGGCGCCTATGATGAAATTAAGTTACTGGTGGTCAAAATTCAAAGAAGCCATTATTTCAACTTTGCCTATCGCGGTTGTTATTATCGTTTTCTTTCTTGTCGAACGTTTTGCCTTGCCTAACGGAACTTTCGATGAGAAATATTTAATTACCAATACTGATATTTATACTTTCTTGATAGCTGTATTGATGATTATTATCGGTATGGGCTTATTTAATTTAGGCACCGAACAATCAATGACTGAAATTGGTCAGATAATCGGTGGCTCCTTGGTTAAGAAAAGAAACTTCTTCTTTGTAATTGCCATGACATTTATCCTTGGTGTCTTAGTTACTATTGCTGAACCTGATTTAACTGTTTTGTCTAGCCAAATTGGTATTGATGAACAAATCATTGTTTGGACAATCGGTATTGGGGTGGGAGTATTCTTAGTTATTGGTATGTTTAGGGTATTCTTCTCTTTGAATCTAAATGTAATGTTTATATCTTTCTATGGGTTGGTATTCATGCTTCTATATATTGTCGATCCTAGATTTATACCAATTTGTTTCGATTCAGGCGGAGTTACTACTGGTCCTGTAACTGTTCCGTTCTTGCTTGGATTTGGCTTAGGTATGGCGGCTAGCCATGGTGCTAAATCAGCTGAAGATTCATTTGGTTTAACTGCTTTATGTTCAATCGGGCCTATATTATTTGTCGTAATAATTGCTTCAATAATGAAGGCAACTGGACAAGAATTGCCTTCAATTAGCGATTATAAGGATCCTTTAGCAGGATTAGAGCCTGATTTAGCAAAGAACTTCGGGCATTCTTTATTAGACTGTCTTAAGAGTGTAGCTATATCAGTACTTCCTATTTTGGGGTTCTTCATTGTCTATGAATTGCTTTTTATTAAGCTTCCATGGAAGACTGTTGCCCGTATCATTATCGGTATGGTTATTGTCTATATCGGCTTAGTCTTATTCCTAGCAGCGGTTGAGGCTGGATTCATGCCTATTGCATCTAAGGTAGGACAAACATTAGGGTCATCTCCGTCATTCTTACCTTATGCTCTTCTTCTAGCGGCTTTATTTGGTTTATTTGGTGTATTGGCAGAACCTGCCGTACACGTCTTAGTTCAACAAGTACAGGATATAAGCGAAGGTGTGATTAAAAAGACTACAATGCTTATTGTCTTATCGCTTTCGATTGGAACTGCTGTCTGCTTACAGGTAATTCGTGCCTATTTCCAATTTGATATCATGTATTACCTAATTCCAGGCTACATTGTCGCTTTTGTACTCTCATTTATGGTTCCAAAGATTTATACCGCAATGGCTTTTGATTCCGGCGGAGTTGCTTCTGGGCCTATGACTTCTACATTTATTCTTCCTTTCTGTATTGGTTTTGCCTTTGCTAGGGGAGAAGATGTCTATTTATATGGATTTGGTCTAGTAGCGATGGTTGCTATGATGCCTTTAATCGTCCTTCAAGGATTAGGCTTATATAGCAAGATCAAAACCAATGTCCTATATAAGAAGACTAGAAAACGCCTAGTTGAAGAAAACGATGATCAAATCATCCACTTTGTTGACGAGGAGGTAGCCTAATGGGAAAAGAATTTATTCCTTATGAAGAAAATCATAAATTGCATCGACTACTTTTTGTAACAGTCGTCGTTAGGGATGGACAAAGAGATGCGATTAGTGAAATCTTATTCAATAATGAAGCATTTATATGCACTTGCTTCCATGGAAGAGGAACTGCCACTAGCGCAATGATTGAAGTTATGGGTATAGGCGAACTTAAGAAAGATGTAATTATATCTATTGTAAAAGAAGATAGGTGGCCTATATTAAAATCTGAACTGGAAGCTAGATTTGGCATATCCACCCTTTCTAAAGGTATCGCCTATTGTTGCCCGATTGATTCGGTTTTGGGTGTTTCCATCTATAAAATGCTATCGAATACTCAATTCCAGGAAAAGGCTTCGTTAAAGGAAAGGATAGAATCAAAAATCGAATCCAAGAAGGAAAAGATTGAATTAAGAAAAGAACAAAAAGAAAAGGAGAAAGAAAACAATGGAAACTAACCATGAATTGATTATTTGTATTGTTAACCACGGCTTCACTGATTTGGTAATGTCTGCTGCTAGAGATGCCGGCGCTAGAGGCGGAACAGTATTCAATGCTAGAGGAACAGGCAACAAAGATATGGAAAAACTTTTCGGCGTTGTCATTACCCCTGAAAAAGAAGTAGTTCTTATCTTAGTAGAATCCTCAATTAGAGACGCCGTCATGCTCTCTGTTAATAAAGGGGCTGGCATGAATACAAAAGGACAAGGCATTGCCTTCAGTATTCCTGTTAAAGACGTTGTTGGAATTGGGGAAGAGAAGAAAAAGGAAGAAGAATAAAATATATGGCTTCAAGCCTTTCTTCATATAGACGAAATAATTTTGATATCAAAGCTTTTCTAAAAGAGAAACTTTCGTTTTTGTTTGACCCATGGAGTGATTTTTATTATGGAGTTGCTCTTGCTTTAATCGGCTTTGCTTGGTGCGCGTATGGGTTAATTGAAAACCAATTTACTAGTGCTTTTAACTGGGATTATTCCCATCAATATTTACCGTTTGCCTATGATTACGCCTTGAGTTGGAGGACGTTTTTCAAAACTGGGCAATTCCCTTTATACGATCCCTATTTGTTTTTAGGTGGGGACAACATTGGTTCAAATACATATTATGGGTTATTTGATCCTTTTGTTATCGTAATGTCGTTTTTCCCATTGTCTTGGATACCGGCTTTATATGCTTTATCAACGATTATAAAGCTAACAATGACTGCTTTTTTTGCTAAAGCATATCTAACCTATATGGGCATAGAAAAGAATACTGCTAGGTTTGGTGCCTTATCTATTGCGTTTTCAGGTTATCTAAATTTCATGGTAGGATTCCCTACTTTTGTCTCTGCGATAACTTATCTACCTCTAGTTTTATTAGGAATAGAAAAGACAATTAAAGAAGGAAAGATTGGCAATCTAGTTATTGGAATTTTCCTTATTGAATTATCTTGTTTCTTATTGCTTGTTCCTACCTGTATTTTTGGTGTGATGTATGCTTTATGGCGTTACTTTACTACTATTAGACAAAGAAATATTAAAGATAATGGCAGGGGAATAATTTTAGGAATATCTGCTTTTGCTTTAGGATTAATGTTAGGGGCATGGGCCTTGCTTCCTTCATATAGGCAATCAAGCTTATCAGGAAGAACTTCTTCAATTGGACAGGCTTATTTTAATTCGTTAAAAGGCTCATTTAATGATAGGCAATATTATAGGTTCTTCTCATTACTATTTGAGCAAGTTGGGGATAATCCAGGTAGGCAATTAATGGGATTGATATCATTTTTCTTCCCAACTGGCGGATTCCAAACATTGCCTTTAGTAATTGCTAAAAACGGTATCTATGATGCTTGGACTGCTTCCTTATTTTGCTACACGCCCTTCATATTTTTGTTTTTTGCTTCTTTTATAATGTCTATTAAGGAAAAACGAATTGACCATATATTAGCTATATGCGGTTGCCTTTTCCTTGTATTTACAACATTTGCCTATTATTTCTTTTTTGGCTTTAGTGGGAATGGATATGGAAGATGGTTTTTCATTCTTGTTCCTCTTATTGTTTATTATGGTTGCAGGGCTTTTGATAAAAGAAATGAATATTCCCCTTATATTTATTTAGCAGGGTCTGCCTTAGCTTTTTTAGGTACTATCCTTTCTTATTTTTCTATATTCTGGTTATTAGAAGGAAAGAAATTTAGCGTTATCAACGGGATGACTTATTTTAAGAACTCCTATTTGATGCCAAATGAAAATTATGATGATTTATTTAGGCAATGGTATTTATATTACCAATTGATTTTGATTGGTGTTGAAACCTTATTGCTGCTTTTATTCCAAAAGAAAAAACACTTGCCCCATATATTCTTTGTCTGTATAGCCGCCGAAGCCATTGTAATGGGAAATAGCGGTTATATGTATAATGGATTATGGTCAATTAAGAATACCTATATGGGTGGAGAAGTCTCTTTGGCCAATAATAGAGAGATGGCTAAGCGAATTAGAGACAATGAGAACTCATTTTATAGAGCATATGTTGATGATAGTGGCGGAAGTGAGAACTATCAATTTGCTATAGGGCTACCTGAATCTAGCGGTTTCCATTCCCTTCTTAATTTCGAAGTAAATGATTTTGCGGTCATGAATGGCCTTAAATATTCTTCTTCAACTAGGAAGACATATGATGATCAAAGCTTCGTCGATACTGGTTGGAGTGGCAATTATAGATCTAAAAAATGGGGAGTAGACTCGGCTTTAGGATTTAGATATTACATTGTCTCAACTCCAATAAATGGCTGGATAGGGGAGAATGTTCCTTTTGGGGCAGAAGAAATTGAAGAATATTCAGTAGATAGAAATAAATATAGGGTATTTAGAGTCAGCGAGGATTATTTACCTTCTTTAGGGCATGCAATTGATAAAGATTTGGTTTATGAATTGAAAGTTGAGAAAGAGTTTCAGCAAACTAATTTCTATGGCAATGGTGGGGATAATTTCTTTAGATATTACGATATATCCCAAATTGAGCAAAACGGGGCCATATTCAATGAGGGAGAAGTTCCTGAAGGAATTAATATCAGGAACGATTTAGATTGGACTGCTTCAAATATGAAGAACAAATATGGATCAATCTATTATTCTTATTATAGTGGTTTGAAATTTGAAAATTATGCTGGCAATGAAGGGGATGGAATTTATCCTTCTAGCAACTCAAGTTATAAAAACGAGGGAGTTAATTATTTCTTCTCTAATAATCAATCTGTTACTAGCTTTGTCAATAATAGCGAGATAGTCGCCGGAAAAGATCATCTTGTCATTTCTAAAAATTCGACTTCAGATCCATATTTCAATTCAAGTTATGAAGGGGCCTATATCGAATTTAAGTATTATAACTCCTCCTATAGTTCTTCTTCTCAGGCTAGCTTTTTTGATTTTATGCCTCAAATTCTGGTCTTTGGAGATAAACTTGATTCTCAAGGAAATGTAATTGAAAACCAGCTTCTTTCTTATGAATATAAAGGAATGAAAAATATTGCTTCTACCGATAAAAACCATTCCGATAAATCTACGATTGGTTTATATGCAAAAGGAGGCAAGGTAAAGAATATTGTCCTTTATTGGCCTAAATACGGGAACTCGAGCACCCATAAACATAAAGTATCTACATCTACTATAAAGATGCTTGTAGAAGACTATTCGATTGTTAACGAAAAGGTAATTAAATTACGTAATGGGTCGCTTAAAAACGTAAAACACAACGTTAATTTCTATACTTTTGATACTTCTTATACATCTGATACGGTTGTATCCACTCAGCTTGCTTATGATTTAGGATGGAAAGTAAAAGTCAAAAAAGAAGATGGATCTACCTTAGCTTGCAAGACTTATAAGCTTAATGGTGGCCTATTAGGATTTGATGCACCTAGCGGTAATAATTCCTATGTTCTTGAATTTGATACTGTATATCTAAAAGAAGGCGGGTATATGGGCCTAGCTTCTTTGATGATATTTAGCGGTTATCTATATTATATGGATAATAAAAAGAAGAAGAGCAGGCTAGGCTTTTCTCTTCTTCCCTAATTTATTTTACAAATGAATTTAAATATATATCGTAAACCTTGTTTTTCTTTATCCCCATTGATTTAGCAACGTTTGAAACTGCTTCTTTTCCGCTTCTACCAAATTCAAGCTCGTCTTTTAACGCTAAGGCAATTTGATTGTCATCAATTTCTTTTTTGTTGTCTTTCTTGCCTTCAACAACAATAACCATTTCCCCTTTTAAAGTTGCTTCATCTAATAAGGCTAATTCAACTAAACTACCACGAATAAATTCTTCATGAAGCTTAGTTAATTCTCTTGCTATAACTGCTTTTCTATCGCCTAGAGTAGCTGCCATTGCAACAAGCGTTTTGTTTATTCTATGTGGAGATTCATAGAAGATTAAGGTTTCTTTTTTTGATTCTAAATCTTTGAGTTCTGCGTTCCTTTCGCTTTCTTTTGCGGATAAAAATCCATGGAAATAGAAATGAGAACTATCTAATCCAGAGCAAACCAAAGCGTTAATCGCAGCGCTTGGCCCAGATGTTACTGAAACGTTTATATTGTTCTCTAAACACTTCTTTACTAATCTAGTTCCCGGATCAGAAATAGCAGGATAGCCAGCATCTGACATATATGCCACTTTCTTTCCTTGCTTTAGGAGGGCAACTATTTTAGAAGAAGCTTCTTCTTCATTGTGTTCATGACAAGAAATGAAAGGTTTGGAGATATTAAAATGTGCCATCAAAGAACCGGAGTTCCTAGTATCTTCAGCAGCAATAAAATCCATGTCCTTTAGAACGGAAATGGCACGTGGACTCATTTCATCTAGATTTCCAATAGGAGTAGAAATTAAATATAGCAAAGGGGTAGAGGAGGAAAAATTAAGCTTTCTGTCCATTTTTATTGTCCCTAAATTTATTGTTATGCCTATTTTTATTGTGATGGAAATTTCTCTTGTCGTTTTTTGGGCGTTGCTGTTGCGGGTTGTCCCTATTTTTATTATTTCTATCTTTTTGGAAATTGTTTTGCTGGGCCGCTTTGTTTCTATTGTCTTTATCTACATGCATGCCCATATAGGAATTATCTTTAGTATTGCTGCTAGAGATATTGTAGTCAGGTAATTTATATTCCTTATCCAAACTTATTTCTTTCTTTTTATAAGTTCCATTCATCATGGCCTTAATATCTTCTAATGGGAATGTACGGAAATCATCTTTTGTTTGATTGGTTAATCTAACCATCCTGGAAATGATATTAAATGAATCGACAAAATAATCGCCTTCATCCAAATGGATCTTAGTTCCTAGATGAGGGAAATCCTTTTTCTCAATTGTATAAGTATCATCTTCAAAAGATAAACAGCATATTAATTTGCCACATGGCCCACTTAATTTTGGAATATTAAGTGTAAGCATTTGGTTTTTGGCTTTGGCAATCGAAATAGCATCGAATTGGGTAAGGAACGTGGAACAACATAATGGTAATCCGCAGATTCCAATCCCGCCTACCATCTTGGCCTTGTCTCTAGAAGCGATTTGCTTCAATTCGATTCTAGCAGGAATCAAACGTACCAATTTCTTTAACAATTCACGGAAGTCGACTCTTTTCTCGCTTGAAGTATAGGAAATTGTTACTTTTGAGCCATCTAAAGTATATATGGCATCAATTAAATCCATGGCTAATCCAAGGGATTCGACCTCTCTTCTAGTAATAGCCAAGGCTTTCTTTCCTTGCTCCAAATTGAAGTTATAGTCGATCATGTCGTCTTTAGTTGGCTTCCTTAATATTGGTTTTAATTCCAAGTTTCCTTTATAGGTGGAAATCTTAGATAAAGGAGTGGCTACAGTTCCCATTTCTAGACCTGTAACTGTTTCGACAACAACAAGGTCATCCTCTTTTAAATCATTAAATTCAGTGGAAAAGAAGTAGGTCTTATCATTACCTAGAAATCTTATTCCGACATAAAACATTTCAGTTTCGTCCATTATCTACTCCTTGCAAATTAAACTTATAAGGTGAGTTAGCAATAAACCTAGATTGATATTAGATTCAATCTCTCCCCTTAATGTTAATACATTTGTTAGGGCTTCTTCTATAGAAGAAATGCTAACATCATAATTTTTTATCAATTCAATCTTGCTTTTTAATACAGGGGTCTTGTTATTTTTTATAGAAAGAGCGTCTTCTAACGATAAACTTAAGAAATCAAATAACCTTCTAGCATTCACCCTTGTATTAATTAATGGTATTACTTGGTTTTCGATTGCAAATCTAGCAAACGAAGGGGAAGAAGATAACCCATCCACAAGGCAATTGAATGCTTGCTTTGTATTTTTATAATCGTCTGTTTCTACAATGCTTTTAATTAAGCTAGCATCGTTATAAAAAGGGGAAAGAAGTTCGGCATCTTCTTCATTTATCCCATCTTCAATGGCTTCTTTTTCTACTTCTTCTCTAGGTTTTAGAAGCAATCTAATAGATTCGCATCTAGAGATTATGGTAGGCAATATCTTAGCTTCGTTATTAGAAGTAAGTATTGCATATGTATTTGGGGTAGGTTCTTCTAGGAATTTCAAAATTGAATTGCAGGCTTCCCCGGTCATATTTTCCACTTGATGGATTATATAAATCATTATGCCTTTTTCTTCTAAGGCTGTTTTTGAAAATGAAGAAGTAACTAATCCGACATCTTCTTTTTTGATTGAAGATTCTTCTCCATTACAAATTATTAAGTCAGGGTATTCACCTTCTTCAATTCTTTTACATGTGTTACATGTTTCATCTGCTAAAGGATCTCCATGGTCGCAAAGTATTGACTTAGCCATGTAAATAGCAATTTCCTTTAATGGAATTCCGGGTTCACCTAATAAAAGATAGGCATGGGCAATCCTATTACCTTTTATAGCAAGAGAAAAAGTCTTGCTTAGAAGAGGCTGATTTTTTTCGACATAATTCTTTATACCCATTATTTAGATATTGTTTCCTTTATGATTTTATATACTTCATCTTCGACTTCATTCAATGACTTAGAAGCATCGATAATGACATAACGGGTTGAGTATTTTTTGGCTAAAGCGTGGAAATTATCTCTAACTTTTTTATGGAATTCGAGTTTTTCTAAATCTAGTCTATTTACTTCTCTTCCCTTATTTTTCTCAATTCTTTTTAGCCCTTCTTCTGGCTCTAAATCGAATAGAAGTGTGAGGTCAGGATATTCTCCTTCAGTGGCGAACATGTTGATAGATAAAACTTCATCAACCCCTAATCCTCTAGCCCCACCTTGATATGCTAAAGAAGAGTCAAGATAACGGTCGCAAAGTACTATCTCCCCTCTTTCTAATGCTGGCCAAATCTTTTCTACTAGGTGTTGTCTTCTACTAGCGGCATACAAAAGAGCTTCGGTCCTAGGATCCATCTTGGTATTATCTTTATCTAGGATTACATTTCTAATTTCTTCGGCAATTGGAGTTCCGCCAGGCTCTCTAGTTAAGACTAGTTTGTAACCTTCTTTTGTTAGCCTAGCAGCAACATCTTTCATGACGGTAGATTTTCCCGAACCTTCTCCACCTTCAAATGTAATGAATTTGCTCATAATTTCTTCCTTCCTTCAATTGCTTTGGATAAAGTCAAAGTATCGGCATAGTCGATAGAAGCCCCCATTGGAAGTCCATAAGCTAAACGAGTAACAACAACATTTTCGCTTTCTAATATCTTAGATAGATATAAAGAAGTGGTTTCCCCTTCTAGAGTAGGGCTAGTCGCGATTATTATTTCCTTTATTCCTTCGGTTTTAATCCTATTTAATAAAGAGGCGATATTTAAATCGTCTGGGCCAATTCCCTTATTAGGAGAGATTAAACCTCCTAAACAATGATAAACGCCTTTAAAAGAATTCATTTTCTCAAATGGCAAGATATCTTTTGGATAAGCTAAAACAATGCAAGTGGAGTGGTCTAATGTTTTATCTTGGCAAATAGAACAAACTTCCTCTTCGCTATATAAGCCACATATTTTGCATTTATGGATGTTGTTTTTGCTATCGATTAGGGCTTTGGCAAATTGATCGATGTCATCTTTTTTCATTTCCAAAACAGCATAGGCCATACGTTCAGCACTTTTGGTACCTATTCCTGGCAATTTTGAAAAAGAATCAATCAAAGACAAAAGCGTTTTTAATTCGCTCATTATTAAAACATCATTCCTTTTTGACCGGTAATTTTGGTTTCAATTTCGTCGTTTTCTTTTGCGATTTGTTCTAAAGCTTCGTTTAATGCTAAAGAAATGGCTTCTTCTAACATTTCCTTATTTTCTGGATCAAGAGCATCTTTATCAATGTTGATAGATTTGATTTTTCTTGAGCCTAATACGGTTAATTCGACCATCCCAGATTTAGAAACTTTGAATTCCTTTTGTTCTAATTCATCATGGGCTTTCTTTAGTTCGCGTTGCATCCTTTGGGCTTGGGCAAGCATTTGTTGCATTGGGTTTGGCATATTAATTAATCTCCTTTGGTAATACTAAATTAATATCTTTTAAGTTTGGAAGTTTATTGACTTGTTGTAGGTTTACGAATTCGTTACGAGCTTTGTTATTTAAGTCTCTATCGATTGCAAATATGAATACCTTTCTTCCTAATAATGTTTCAAGAAGTTCTTCTAGGGTGTCCTGGTTCTCCTTGATGTTGGCTTTATTGGCAAGTCTAGTGAAATTATAGACGATGATAATAGCATCTTTACATAAGCATAGTGGGGTGCCGTCTCTAAGCAAGGCAGCAGCTTCGCCTAGTTTTGGGTCAAGCTTTAGATAATCTAATTGATTCCAACTAGAATAAAGAGCTTTTCTTTCATCTTTAAATTTTGTAGCAAGAACCATGATTTGGATAATCTCAGGCATGCCTAATTCATATTTATCACCGGCATTTACAACCTTTGTATGTTTTATTTTTGAAGTATTAAGCTGAGGTTCTTCTATGATTTCCTCTTCTTTTTCTTCATCTGTAGGTGCTTCTTCTTTAACTACAGGAGCCTCTTCTTTTGGCTGGCTATCTTCTTTTTCATCTTCGTCTTCTAGAAGGAATGAAGGAACGATAGAACCAGTATATTTACCATCTGTATCAGGGTTATATTCCTCTTTTTGAACTGGCTTTGGTTCTTCTTTTATCGGTTCTACTTTGACTTCTACTTTTTGGATAGGGGCAGTTTCGACCTTAACTTCTTCTTTCTTTGAAGGAGTTTGAACTGGTTTAGGTTCAATAGGAGCAACCTTAACTTCTTCTTTAATGACCGGTTTAGGCGCGGCTACTTGAGAAACTTCCTCAACGTTATTGGCGGTGGCCATTTTTAATAAGGCTAATTCAAAAAGGGAACGAACATTTGAAACTGATTTGAAATCTAGTTGAGTTTTCAAAAGGACATCAATCATTTCATTTATGCGTTTGTTATTTAATAAGGAAGAGAGGTCGTTGGCCTCTTCTAAAGTTAACGAACGTATTAATTTGATATCTTTCGTAGATTTATATATTAATAGATCTTTAAGGATATCTAATAAGGAAGAACAAAGTCTTTTAACGTCTATTCCTCCTGTTACGAATTCATCTTCTTTAGATAATATAGAAGATATATTTCCACTAATTACATCTTTAAGAAGTTCTACTCTTTGCTTAGAGGAAGTAAGCCCAAATACAGAGAGAATATCTTTTTCATTGACACTTCCATCTCCATAGGCAAGAGCTTGGTCTAGAATTGATAATGCATCTCTCATGCCTCCATCGGCAAGTCTAACGATTTCGTCAATGGCAGCATCTTCATAATAGAAGTCTTCCATTCCTGCAATCCAAAGTAATTTAGCTTTTAAATCAGCATCATCGATTTTTGTAAAATCATATCTTTGACATCTAGAAAGAATGGTTGGCAAAACTTTATGTGGTTCAGTGGTGGCCAAGATAAAGATTACGTGATCCGGTGGTTCTTCTAATGTTTTTAATAAGGCATTGAAAGCACCTTGTGACATCATGTGGACTTCATCGATTATGTAAACTTTATATCTTCCTTTGATTGGAAGGTATCTGACTTGGTCGATTAATTCCCTAACTTGGTCAACGCCATTATTGCTAGCGGCGTCAATTTCGATTACGTCAGGATGGGAAGAAGAATTAAGCGCCAAACAATTTGAACACTTATTGCATTGATGGCCAATGCCTTCTTCACAGTTAAGTGCTTTAGCAAATAAACGCGCCATTGAAGTCTTTCCGGTACCTCTAGGGCCACAGAAAAGATAGGCGTGGGCAATTTTTCCGCTATTAATCGCGTTACGCAAAGTTCTAACAATGCTTTGCTGTCCTGCCACTTCTTCAAAAGAGGCAGGTCTATATTTGTTATATAAGGCTTTATAAGACATATCTTTCAAATTATAACTATTTGTTGTCTTACTTGCTAGTTGCTAATCTATGATTAGAAGAGGTTTTGCTCCATTGTTTTCCAAATTGCTAGGGTAAATGATATAATTTCACCCCGTAGAGAGATTATTTATGGACGAGAACATGAAAAAACGCCTCGAGGCGACAAAAGAGAGATTTGCTTCATTGGAGGCTGAATTAGAAAAAGAAGATGTAGCTTCTGATATTAATAGATTTACCAAGCTTTCAAAAGAGAAGGCTTATCTAGAAGAACCTACTAGACTTTATAATGAATATTTAAAGCACGAACAAGAAATTGCCGATTCTTTTGAATTAGAAAATTCTGGCGATGAAGAAATTGCGGAACTTGCCAAAGAAGAAAGAAAATCCGCTCAAGCTAGAAACGAAGAATTAGAGGAAACCCTTAAAACTCTTCTTCTTCCAAAAGATCCTAACGACGACAAAAACATTATTGTCGAAATTAGAGGTGCAGTCGGAGGAGACGAAGCTAATATTTTCGCGGGCGACTTATTCAGGATGTATGAAAAGTATTCTGAAAAACAAGGCTGGAAAATTAAAATGCTAGATGCCTCGGTTTCTGAAGCCGGCGGATATTCTTATGTTTCTTTTATGATTAAGGGAGATTCCGTTTATTCTAAATTAAAATTCGAGTCTGGTGCCCATCGTGTCCAACGCGTTCCTAAGACTGAAGCTAGCGGAAGAATCCACACTTCAACAGCAACAGTTTTAGTAATGCCAGAAGCCGAAGAAGTAGATGTAAAGATTAATCCAAATGATTTAAAAATTGATACTTACCACTCTCAAGGTGCTGGAGGACAAAACGTCAATAAAACCGAATCTGCAGTCCGTATAACCCATATTCCGACTGGCTTAGTTGTGGCGTGTCAAACTGAGAAAGCACAGCTACAAAATAAAGAAATTGCCATGCAGATGATTAGGGCTAAAGTCTTTGCTTATTTCCAAGAGAAAGAAGACTCCAAACGTGCTACTGAAAGAAAGCTAAAAGTAGGTACTGGGGAACGTTCTGAAAAGATAAGGACTTATAACTATCCGCAAAATAGAGTTACCGATCATAGAATTGGATTTACAATCAATCAACTTGACCGTGTAATGGAAGGTGAATTAGACCCAGTCGTTAATGCTTTAATTCATTTTGACCAAGAACAAAAATTATTAGAGGAAGAACACAAAGATGAAGAAAATCTATGAGGTATATCTAGAAGCTTTGAAACTTTGTGAACCTTATCATATTCTTTCTTCAGATTTGCGCGTTTTGCTTGCATTTGATATGGGATTTGCGTCGCCAATTGATACTTTATATTATAAAGATAAAGAGATGAATGAAGAGCAAATTGCCTTATTTAATTCTCAGGTTGAGCGTCTAAAAAATAATGAACCTGTTGAATATATAATTAATGAAGCTAATTTCCTTGATCTTAAATTATATGTAGATAGAAATGTCTTAATCCCCAGGATGGAAACAACTGAACTAATAGCAAATCTAAGTGAGAAGATTTATGACTATTTCGATCCTAGAAATTATTTAGTAGTTGCAGATATTGGAACTGGTTCAGGAGCCATTGCCTGCTCTATTAAAAACATGTATAAGAATTGGCTAGTTTCTGCCTCTGATATTTCTTTGCCTGCTTTAGAAGTCGCTAAGAAAAATGCAGAGAAATATTCTCTTTCAATTTCATTTTATCAAGGTGATTCCTTAAAGCCTTATATAGAAAGGAATATGAATTTAGATATTATCATTTCTAATCCACCTTATATTGTCAATAAAAAAGATGTTCAGCCTTCGGTTTCCTTTTTTGAACCTTCCTCTGCTCTATATTTAGATTTTTCTTCTTCTGTATATGAAAAGATACTGGCAGATGTTAATAAAGTTAAAAAAGGATCTTTGCTTATCGTCTTTGAAATAGGTTATGACTTAAAAGAATACATAGAAGATCTATGCAAAAAATATTTAGGGAACTATTCATATAAACTGGAATTTATTAAAGATCTCAATGACCTTGATAGATTTGCCTTTATTTTCTTGGAGTAAATTATGGAAACTAGAATTATTGGTTGGGATGAAGTTAATCTTGCAGTCGATGCATTAAAAAAGGGAGAAGCAATTTGTTTCCCCACTGAAACAGTTTATGGAATTGGAATATTATCTTCTAAGAAAGAATATTTTGAAAAATTGGTCGCATTAAAAGAAAGGCCGGCTGATAAACCGTTTACTTTAATGTGCTCTTCTATCTGTCAGGTTGTAAGGCATTGTAAAGTAAATTCTAGAATCATCAATGTTATGAAAAAATTCATGCCTGGTGAAATTACTTTGATTTTAGATGCTAGAGAAGGCGAAAAGGATTATCTAAGCCTATCGACTAATAAAATAGGCGTAAGGGTTCCTAATTCTAACCAAGTTTTAGATATGATTGAAAAAGTAGGGGAACCCTTATTGGTCCCTTCTGCTAATAAAAGTGGATTCAAACCATCTTTGACTTCTAAAGAAGCCTGCTCCTACTTTAATAATCAAATACCATTTGTTATTGATGGAGAATGCGTTTCGAATACACCTTCTACAATTGTTGATTTATCAAATAATCAAATTAAGTTGATTAGAGAAGGAAAAATTCCTTTCGAAGATATTAAAAAGGTCTTTGAAGAGGAACCATCTACTATTTCTATTGGGGCAGATCATGGGGCTTTTGATCTAAAAAATGATATAGCTGCTCATTTAAAAGAAATGGGATTTGTTGTTATTGATGAAGGAACATATTCGAAAGAATCCTGCGATTATCCTATATTTGCTAAAAAAGTTGCTAATGACATAGTTTCTAATAAAGCAAGTTTAGGAATAGTTTGCTGCACTTCTGGAATCGGAATTTCTATTGCCTGTAACAAAGTAAAAGGAATTAGGTGTGGCGTTGGTTACGATGATGTATTAACTGGCAAATGCAGGGAACACAATAATTGCAATGTCATTTCCTTTGGGGCTGCCTATATGAAGAAAGAAGATGTTTTAAGAAGAGTTGATATCTTCCTTTCTGAAAAGTTCTCTCCTTTGGAAAAGCACCATAGACGCGTTGAAGAAATAGAAAATATTTGAGCCTAGATACACTTATATTGGTACTTATATAGTGTGGATAATATTTTTATTTGCCCTATATGTGGTAACAAGGATCAAAAATATATTGGTTATAAAAACAATAAGCCTTACTGTAGGAAGTGTATTGAATTCCGCGGGGAAAGCGTTCCTAATAAACCCAAAGAAGTAAAAGCCTCTGCTTTAAGGCTAGATTATTGTCTTTCAAAACAACAAAAGCAGTTATCAAAAAAGATAATAGATGCCTTTTTATCGAAGCAAGATGTTTTAGTTTATGCAGTAACTGGGTCTGGCAAAACCGAGATTTCATACGGGGTTATCCAATATGCCATGTCGCATGGGCTTAACGTAGCTTTTGCAGTTCCAAGAAAAGACGTAGTGATTGAATTAACAGCAAGGCTAAAATCTGCATTTCCAGGAAATTCGATTGTCCCAATTTATGGGGGGCATACATCAATATTAGAAGGTGATTGCCTAGTTTTAACTACTCATCAATTATATCGTTATGAGCATTATTTTGATTTAATCGTAATGGATGAAGTCGATGCATTTCCTTTTAAGGGGAATGACGTTTTGGAAGCAATGTTTTTTAGGAGCTTAAGGGGAAATTTTGTTTTGATGTCTGCTACTCCTAGCAAAGCATTAGTCAATGGAATAAAAAGAAGAAATGGATTAATTTTAACCTTGCATACTAGATTCCATAAAAATCCGATTCCTGTACCGAAAATTAATATATGTCCTAGTTCTTTTTATTGCTTTTACATAGCAAGGAAACTAAAACAATATTCAAAACAAGGAAAACCCTGCTTTGTATTTGTCCCTACTGTAAATATGTCTGAAGAAGTTTATTCTTGCATTTCTATCTTTTGTCCTAATGGAAATTATGTATCAAGCAAAAGAGAGGGGAGAAACAAGATAATTCATGATTTTAAAATAGGGAAATACAAATATTTAATTACTACAGCTGTCCTTGAAAGAGGGGTGACTGTCAAAGGAATCCAGGTTATTGTTGTAGATGCATCTTCTTCAATTTACGATGCGGCGTCTTTAATACAGATTTCTGGAAGGGTTGGAAGGAAAAAGGATGCTCCTGAAGGGGAAGTTATTTTCCTTGCAAACAAGAAAAATAAAGAAATGGAGAAAGCAATATATGAAATTAAACGATGCAACTCCTTTTTGTAAGGTTTGTTTTAAAGAAATCGAATACACGCCCTCGATATTTTTCCTATCTAACCCTTGTCTATGCAAAAAATGTTTTGAGGAATTTAACTGCAAATGGATGAGGTGGAAGGAGGAGAAAGTTAAATGTTTGGCTTTATATGACTACAACGAAAAAATAAGAAATACCCTTTATCGATTTAAGGGCTGTGGAGATATTGAACTTAAAGATGTTTTCTTTGCTTATCCGATAAATGTTTTGAAGCTGATTTACCATGGATATGTTATTGTTCCAGCCCCGAGTTCGGCATCTCATAATGAAGAAAGAGGTTATAACCAAGTAATCGAGATGTGTAAGATACTTAAGCTTCCGATTTTAGATATCTTGGCTAAAACAAAAGAATCAAAGCAGTCTGACCTATCTTTTTATGAAAGGCAAAAGGTAAACAAAATTATTGCCTTAAAGGAAAAAGTTGACTTATCAACGAAGAAAATCCTTTTTGTAGATGATGTATTCACAACAGGTTCAACAACTAGAGCATGTCTTAATTTGTTAGAGAAATTACATCCGAAAAAGTTATCTTGTTTGATAATGGCGAAAACAAAATTTAAATTTTGATAACGCTGTAATTGTTTACCATTTAACTAAATGGTATTATCTTAACGCTGTAACTTAAGGAGATTAACGTGGCTAATTTTATTGAAGCAATATTCCATTTGGAGAAACGCGAACTCAACCGCTATGCTCGCGAAGCAGATCGCGTCATGTCATATGAGAAAGAATTTAGGGCATTAACTGACGACGAATTAAGGGCAAAAACCGCTGAATTCCAAGAAAAACTAAAAAACGGCGCATCACTTAACGATATTAAGTATGAAGCTTTCGCCGTGGCTAGGGAAGGTGCATGGAGAACTATCCATCAATTCCCATTTAAAGTACAAATCATCGGCGCACTTGTCTTAAATGATGGCAACGTTGCTGAAATGAGAACTGGTGAAGGTAAAACTCTTACCGCAACTATGGCAGTTTATTTAAACGCCTTGACTGGTGATGGCGTGCATGTTGTTACCGTTAACGAATACCTTGCGGCTCGTGATGCTGACTGGATGGGCAACATCTATCGTTTCTTAGGCTTGACTGTTGGAGTTAATCTTGCCTCGAAGACTTCTAGCGAGAAAAAAGAAGCCTATCTATGCGATATTACCTATACAACTAACTCTGAATTAGGTTTCGATTATCTTCGTGATAACATGACTCAGTCAGTTTCTAGCCGTGTATTACGTGGATTAAAATATGCCGTCGTTGACGAAGCTGACTCTATTTTGATTGATGAATCTAGAACCCCACTTATTATCTCCGGTGGTCAAAGAGCTGCTGCTAGCCAATATATGGTAGCGGATAGATTTGTTAAGATGCTTCGTCCTGAAGTTGATTTCACTACAGATATCAAAACCAAGACTTGTAACCTTACCGATTCTGGAAACGACAAGGCTGAAAAGATGTTTGGAATCCGCAATCTCTATGATCCAGAAAACCAAGACTTGGTACATAGAATCCACCAAGCTCTAAAAGCTAATTATGTCATGCATCGTGACGTTGAATACATGGTTGATAAGGAAAGACAAGTCCAATTAATCGACCAATTCACCGGACGTATAATGAAGGGCAGGGAATATAATGACGGATTGCAACAAGCTATCCAAGCTAAAGAAGGCGTTGAAATCAAACAAGAAACAACGGTCTTGGCTACTATTACCTACCAGAATTTTTTCAGGTTATACAAGAAAGTATCCGGTATGACCGGTACTGCTAAAACTGAAGAAGAGGAATTCGAAAAGATTTATAACATGAAGGTCATTACAATTCCTACAAATAGGCCAATCCAAAGAATTGATGACATGGATTATATCTACGGAACCCATAAGGCTAAACTCAAGGGGTTAGTAGAAGAAGTCAAGGCTAGACACGAAAAAGGACAACCAGTCCTTATTGGTACAGTTTCCGTTGAATCTAACGAAGAAATATCTGCTTTATTAACTCAAGCCGGCATTCCACATGAAGTATTGAATGCTAAAAACCAAGCTAGAGAAGCTGAAATCATTTCTCATGCTGGCGAAAAAGGTGCTGTTACACTTGCCACCAACATGGCTGGCCGTGGTACTGATATTAAACTTGGCGAAGGTGTAAAAGAACTAGGTGGCTTATGTGTTTTAGGCACTGAAAGACATGAATCTAGACGTATTGATAACCAGTTAAGAGGTCGTTCTGGACGTCAAGGCGACCCAGGCTATTCTAGGTTTTACGTATCTTTTGAAGATGAGCTCATGAGAAGGTTCGTCGATGACAAAAGAAGAGAATTCTTTATTAAGCAACTTGGCGAAGATCATCTTGAAAACAAGATTATCCAAAATGTTGTAACCAATGCTCAAAAGCAAATTGAAGGAAGAAACTTTGATACACGTAAGAACTTACTCGACTATGATGATGTCTTAGCTAAGCAAAGGCAAATTATCTATGATCGTAGAGACTCCATTATGCTTGCTGGAGATATTAACGAATTAGTTCATACTTTCTTTAAAGATACCGGTGCTTTCCTTGCTAAAAAGGCAGTTGCCGCTTCTAAAGACGAAGGCTTAATTGATGGAGAAACATTGAAGAAGTTAGTCGAACCTTCATTCGTAAAAGAAGGAACCTTCCCTGCTAAAGCTTATGATGAGGCTACAGTTGAAGAAGGTGGAGAAGACCTTGGAGAATTCTTATATTCTAATTATTTAGAAAAGAGAAAGACCTGGCCAGAAGAGCAAGCCGACAGAGTTGAAAGACAAATTTCCTTGTCCGTTATTGATAGGAACTGGACTAAACATATCGATACCATGGCTCATTTAAGAGAAGGTATCGGACTTCGTTCCTATGCTCAGACTAACCCACTTCAAGATTACGTCAACGAAGGTTATTCCTTATTCCGTGAAATGAACCAAAACATTGCAGTCGACTGCGTATTTAATTTCATGAATGTCCAACTTCAAATCCAAAAGGAGCCTGAAGAAACTAACGACGAAAACGTAATCGAAGTAAAGGCCGAACCAAAAGAAGATAAGAAAGAGGAATAAAATGAAAGAGCTAGTGGAATTAAAACAACAAGCCCAAAAGCTAGGCGAACTTGTTACACAGCTCGGTGATTCTCTTTGACTTACCTAAAATAAATTCCGAGATTGCCGAACTGGAAGCAAAGCAAAACCAAGATGGTTTTTGGGATGACCAAAACAATGCAAAGACAATTTGCAGACGTCTTTCTTCGCTTCAAAACAAAATCGAAAATTACGAAAAATCAAAATCTGCTTATAAAGATATAGTAGAAATGCTTTCCGAAACAAAAGAATCCGATGCTGATATGTTGGATTTAATTGGAGAGGCAGAAGATGAACTTGCTTCTTCTTGCGAGAGCATCCGTCATCAACTTTTATTCTCTGGAAAGTATGATTCTTTAAATTGTACCATCGAAATTCATCCTGGTGCTGGAGGAACAGAAGCCCAAGATTGGGCCAATATGCTTTTAAGAATGTATGGAAGATGGGCCGAAAGAAACAATTTCAAAGTCCAACCTATAGATATAGAAGCAGGGGATGAAGCTGGTATTAAAAGCGCTACTATTAAAATCATTGGCGATGATGCCTATGGAATGCTTAAAGGAGAAAAAGGGGTACACCGTCTAGTCAGGATTTCTCCTTTTGATGCCAATGCTAGAAGACATACATCTTTTGCATCTGTTAACGTCGTTCCTGAATTTGGCGAAGTAAGCGATATAGTAATTGATCCAAAAGATTTAAGGGTCGATACATTTAGATCTGGGGGAGCCGGGGGACAAAATGTCAATAAAGTTTCCTCTGCAGTTAGAATTACCCACTTGCCAACTGGAATTGTTGTCCAATGCGAAATTGAACGTAGCCAGTTATTAAACAAAGCAACATGTATGAGCATGCTTACTGATAAACTCATGCAAAAGAAATTAGAAGAAAGAGACGCTCAATTAAAATCCATTGTTGGAGAGCAAAAAAATATTGAATGGGGTTCACAGATTAGAAGCTATGTTTTCCAACCTTATACATTAGTCAAAGACAATAGAACCGGTGAAGAAACCGGCAATGTCTTAGACGTAATGGATGGAAATATAAATGCATTCTTATATGCATATCTAGAAATGGAATCAAGAAAAGATGAACCTAAATCGAATTAAAAACCTAACAAAAAAGCAAATTATTGCGGGAATAATTAATGTTTCATTAGTTGTTCTTGGTTCTTTCGTGTTGGCTTTTGGAAACGCTGCATTCCTCATTCCTTTTGATTTGATTACCGGCGGATTGTCTTCTATTGGAATTATCATTCAATATTTTTTGGATGCTAATGGAGTTGATTTTCAAATAGTCGATATTGTCATTTGGACTATAACGATCTTGCTCTTCTTCGTTGGGCTTATTTTCATGGGAAAGAAGTTTTCTGCCCATACTTTATTGGCCTCGATTCTCTATCCTGCTTTTGTTTCCTTGCTTTATAGAACAAATCTATTAAGCCCTATATCAAACGCCTTGCTTAATATGGATGAGAAGATGCTAGGATATCTTCTTGCTGGTATATTCGGAGGGATATTTGTAGGAGCAGGGGTTGCTATAACTTTTAAAGGCCATGGTTCTACTGGCGGATTTGATATTTTGTGTGCGATTATTGCTAAATATACCCGCATTAAAGAATCGGTTTCTTCTTTGACAATAGATTCTACAATCGTTGTGATAGGTATTATCTGCCTTTGGAATAAAGAAGATATTATTCCCTTGGGATTAATTGGGATATTATCTGCTCTTATTGCCGGCGCGATGATTCAAATTATCTATGTTGCATCTTCTAGTTATGTAACTTGCGATATTATCTCTTCTAAATACGAAGACATAGTTAATTTTGTCCAAATCGACATGGATAGAGGGTGCACGATTATTGATACCATTGGTGGATATACTGGCGAGAATAGAAAATTAGTCAGGGTAGTATTGAGCAAAAAAGAAGCCGACTTGTTAAAAAATTACGTTTCAAAAGTTGACGAACACGCCTTTTTGATTTTTACCGATGCAAGCAATGTTCATGGCGAAGGTTTCTTACCTTTGACAATTAAAAGGAAGAAGAAGTAGTATGGAATACGTCAGGAAGCCTTTTAAATTAGTGTCTAAATTTAAGCCTACTGGCGACCAACCTGAAGCTATAGCAAAGATATTAGAAGGCACTAAAGAAGGAAAACAAATCCAAGTAATAAAAGGAGCGACCGGTACAGGCAAGACCTTTACTGATGCTAATATTGTGGCTGCCTTAAATAGACCCACTTTGGTTTTGGTTCATAACAAAACTTTAGCATCCCAGTTATATGGGGAATTTAAGGAATTATTTCCTGAGAATAGAGTCGAATACTTTATATCCAACTTTGATTTCTATCAACCTGAAGCCTATATCCCTAAATCTGATACATATATAGATAAAAATGCAGTTATGAACGAAGAAATCGACATGATGAGAACTAGTGCGATGAACTCGGTTCTTTCTAGGAGCGATACGATTGTTATTTCTTCTGTTGCTTCTATTTATGGGCTTTCAGATCCTAACGAATATAAAGGATTGATATTTGAAATTAGGGCAAATGAAACATTAGATAGAGCTGACTTATTTAGACATTTAATAGATGCCCAATATACTAGAAATAATCTCGAATTGAAGCCAGGCACTTTTCGGGTGCATGGCGATGTTATAGATATTGCTCCTGCAACACATGATTATTTTATTAGAATCGATTGCTTTGGAGATGAAGTTGAATCTATTCATCAAATAAATACAGTTACCGGAAATATAGAAAGAAGTTATGCGACCTATCCTATTTTCCCTGCCTATGATCATGCTTCGACTAGAAAGCGTATAGAAGCAGCCTGCAATACTATTTCTATTGAATTAGATGAAAGACTTAAGTATTTCCATGATAATGGCAAATTGCTTGAAGCTGAAAGACTAGAAAATAGAACTAGGCAGGACATGGATTCAATGAAGGAATTTGGACGTTGCCCTGGCATTGAGAATTATTCTAGGCATATCGATGGAAGGCATCCTGGAGAAAGGCCATACACCTTAATGGATTATATGCCGAAAGACTTCTTACTTCTAATTGATGAAAGCCATGTAAGCATTCCTCAGGTTAGAGGCATGTATAATGGAGATAGGTCTAGAAAAGAAACACTAGTCGAATATGGTTTTAGGTTGCCTTCTGCTTTAGATAATAGACCTCTTAATTTCAAAGAATTCGAGGGTTTAATGCCTTCTGCAGTAGTTTGTACTTCCGCGACTCCAGGTGATTATGAATTAGAAAAATGTCATCATGAAGTAGTGGAACAAATCATTAGGCCTACTGGTTTATTGGACCCATGTATCAATATTAGGCCAACACAAGGCCAAGTCGATGACATGATTTTCGAGATTAGGAAACGTATCGAAAAGAATGAAAGGGTCATGATTGTCACCCTTACAATCAAGATGGCAGAAGACCTTACTTTATATTTAAAGGAAAAGGGAATAAAGGTTACATATCTCCATAACGAAACAAAGACATTAGAAAGAAGTGAGATCATATATCAATTAAGGAAGGGCAAGTTTGATGTGCTTGTAGGGATTAATTTGCTTAGAGAGGGCCTTGATATACCAGAAGTATCCTTGATATGTATTTTGGATGCTGATAAAGAAGGATTCTTAAGAAGTACACGTTCTTTGATTCAGATTATTGGTAGGGCTGCTAGAAACGTAAATGGCACCGTTAATATGTATGCCGATTCTATTTCGGATTCTATGAAAGAGGCAATCGAAGAAACCAATAGGAGAAGGGCTATTCAAAAGAAATATAACGACGAAAATGGTATTGTCCCAACTTCGATTGTAAAAGAGATTAGACCTCCATTATCCAATAGTGAAGACGAGACCAAGAAGATAATCGAACTTAGCCAAAAGAGTTCACGTAAGGAACTTGAGATTAGGATAAAAGATATACAAAAACAAATGAATGATGCCGCTAAAGCTTATGATTTTGAAAGAGCGGCAGAACTTAGGGATATATTATTTGAAGCAAAAGCATTATTAGATAAGTAGGTACATATATGGTTTATATATTTGATTTTGATGGAACTTTAGCTGATACAAAATTATCATTGCGCCCAGTTTATAAAGCTGGATTCTCTGCTATTGGAATTAATGATATTAGTAATGAAGAATGTGACGAATTCATGCATTATTCTTTACTTCAGACTTTGCAAATGAAAAACATTAAGGAAGAAGATTGGCCTGCTTTTGTTAAAGCTGTTCGAATTGCAATAGATTCTCCTGAGTCTTTATCTTTAATCAAGATATTCCCTGAAACAAAAGAAGTCTTGGATAAAGTAAAAAATGATGGAAATAGGATAGGCATTGTATCAGGAAATACATCTGATCATATTAGGAAAGTTCTCTCTTTCTTTCATTTGGAATCCTATTTTGAAGTGATTATCGGAAATGATATGTATAAAAACGGAAAGCCTAATGCCGAACCTTTGTTATTAGGTTGCTCAATGATGAATGTAGAACCAAATAAGGATGTTTGCTATGTTGGAGACTCGCTTCAAGATGAAGAATGCGCTAGAAACGCAGGTGTAAGTTGCTTCATTGTTGATAGGAACCATGCCTATATAGATAAGAATTTTAGGAAGGGTTATAGCCTTCTAGATTTATTCAAATGAATAAAGTAGTTATTTTGAGTTGTTGTAAAGTTTGGATTTTTAGTCTATCCTTTACTAGCACTAATTAGTGGAGGGTTTTGCTATGAAGTGGTATGACATCATATTTATCATTGTTTCGTTAATCATAATTATTCTTTCTCTATTGCAAGGTGGTAAATCAGAAGGTGCTTCTGGTGCTATCACCGGTGGAGGACTTAATGTCTTTGCTAAAACTAAGGAGCGTGGCTCTGAAAAGGTAGTTACTTGGTTAACTTTTGCCTTTGCTGTTCTCTTCTTGTTCTTAGCCTTGATTGTTTCTGTTGTTAGTGGTGGTTCTTCTACTGCTGCCTAATTAGGTTGGAATAAAAACTTAACGCCATCTGAGTTTATTCTCATTTGGCGTTTTTTCTTCTATATAGAAACCTTTCTACGTGATAAACTTTTCACTATGGAAATAAAAGAATTCGTAAATATGAGGAAGCAAACTTTGAAAAACCAGATTGCTTCTATGGACAAGAAGCCTACTTTAATGATAATCCAGGCTAATGATGACCCTGCTTCTAATGCCTATGTCAATGGCAAATTAAAAGATGGAGATGAAATTGGGGCTAATGTTATTTTAAATAAAGTTGACCCACTTATTAGCCAAGAAGAATTATTGAAGATTATAGATAAATGCAATAACGATTCTTCTATTGATGGATTAATTGTCCAACTACCATTAGGCAAACATATCAATGAAGATGTTATTAAATTAGCGGTTTCTCCTAAAAAAGATATAGATGGATTCCATCCTTTGTCTTCTTTTATTCCTTGCACCCCAAAGGGAATAGTTTCCTATTTAGAGAATGAAGGTTTCACTTTCTCTGGCAAGAACGCAGTAGTGCTAGGAAGGTCAAACATAGTTGGGAAGCCAATGGCTAGATTATTATTAAGCAGAAGCTGCAATGTAACTGTATTGCATTCAAAGACTTCTATTGAAGACAAGAAATTCTATATTAAGCATGCCGATTTAATAGTAGTGGCAATTGGAAAAGAAGGATTCCTTAATAACGATTTTGAATACAATAAGGATTGCTATGTTGTTGATGTTGGAATAAATAGAGGGGTAGATGGCAAGTTGCATGGAGATGCAATTCCAAATTTGCCTGTAAAATTACAAACACCTGTTCCGGGTGGAGTTGGATTATTGACTAGATTAGCTTTATTAGAAAATTTAATGGAGGCATGCAGATGAATTTCGAAGTAAGCAACACTTATGTTTATGGCTTAGAAAGAGCTGTAAAGGCTAGCGGAAACCCTATGAGGGTAAAAATCGATACTAGCGAGGCTAATGAAAAAGATTTCCTTAGAGCCTCTAGACTTGGTTCTACTACTTCTGGCGAGGGGCATGATAATTTCTTAAAAGGAATTACGGTCCAATTGGATGTTGCTGCTCCTTTATATTGGTGGAAAGAAGCCCAGCGTTATCATTGGTTTGATTTTATTTCTAGCCAATCAACAATGCATTGCCTATTAAAATTTGATGTTTCTAGCCAATGTGTTGAAGATACCGATCCTAAAATTCTAGAAAGAATGAAAGAATTAGTTGAAGAATATAATCAAATTCAAGACGATGACGAACATAAAGACGAAAAGAAAGCCAAGTGGCGTGTCTTAGTTGCTTCATTGCCTTGTGGATTCTGTTTATGTGCGACCATGACTACTAATTATCAACAACTTAAAACAATGTATCGTCAAAGATGCAACCACAAACTTAAAGAATGGCACGTATTCTGTGACTGGATATTAGGCTTGCCCCATTTTAAAGAATTAACTGGTCTAGGAAAGTAATAAATCAACACACGCCCCTAATGGATTTGCTGTTAGGGGGTTTTAAATTTTCCGTTTCGTTTACCTAGCATCCTGATAAAACAAATGTGGCTTGTCTTCTATTTGATTGAACGCCAAAGAAACAGCTTTCTATGGTTTTGTTAACGCCAGTAGGTTCTACGCCATAATAATTTGGTTTTGAAGAAACTACTATATCCCATTTGGTTTTAAATATTTCCAGGAATTTAGTTTCTGCTTCTCCTATTTTCATGGCTATGTGACCTAAATTTTCCGATTCTGGAGAGTATGCGCAAACAACTGGCCTTGTGGCATCGTATATGCCTTCTGCCAATTGAAAAGACGAAGATAGGACCGAATTAAACCCCACAAGGAAATCGGTTAAAGAAGTGCCTAAATCGTCTTGATATTTTTGTGATTTCTTCAATGCTTCTAATAACTTCTCATAAGAAGTGTAAGTAGAAGGATTTCTTTTTCCTGACATTTTGTATGTGTAAATCAAATCCATGGATGCTATTTGTGCGCAGTCTTTCTCAACTGATTCAAAAGAAACAGGATTCCATATTCCAAACGATTTTTGATGTGGCTTGTTAGCTAATGATGAAATCTGCGAAACACATGATGCAGTTGCGAAACCACTTTTTGAAATTAACGTTTTTAAAGGTGTTAACGATGATGCGTTGGAAGCATAGAGTGGCGGCTTTTCATATTCTTTTATCAGAAATCCATCTAAATCAAAACTGATTTTATCTTGATTGATGCTTGCTTCAAATCCAATTACGTTGTTTCCTGAATACAAAGGGGAGCACCCATCTTTACCCATGTCTTCTCCAAATTGCTTTTCCAAACAGTCATTTAGTTTTTCAACTGCCATCGTAACTGGCATTTCTACTTTCCCGTCACCCATGCCGACTAGAGATGCTGAAATTAAAATTAATTGTTCTAACATAAAAGCCTCACTTATCTTTTAATTAAGTGTGTTTGGTTGCACAATTTCCGTAAATTTATTTGACTAAATTATAGTTTGCATACCCAGACGAATCCGATGATGAATTTCCGTATGCAATTGTTAGACTTTTTGGCTGTTCAGACACGAATCCAAAAGTTATACGGACTGGGTATACATTGTTTTCATAAAGGGCGTCTCCACCAAAACCTGCTAGTTTTGGGGAAAAATCCGTGAAATCAAAATAAGCAAATGGGCTGCCATAAAAAGAAATTGAGCAAGCAAATGTTCCATCTTTTTCATATATATCCACATTGCCAAAGGCCTTAATCGCTTTCTCTTTTTGAACAATTAAGGAAGATTCAGAAAAATCCCACTGTTCATTGAAACAACTCCATTTATCTATTCTAAAATTACCTAGTACAATTGGCCTTTCTTCTCCTTGCCCATAATGAGTCGGAGGTTTTGTGCTGTAATGTATGGTCAATCCTAAAGTAATACCGAGCACAAACGAACAAGCGCATGCAGTAGCGGCTATAGCTCCCCAATGTATTCTCTTTTGTCTGCCTGTTTTACTTGCAATGTCATCCCAATCTACTCTTTTGTCTATCGATTCAAAAGAAGGGACATCCGAGATTAAAGAATCGGCTTCATCAAATAAATGTTTTTCAATTTTACTTTTCTTCATCCTTTAGCCTCCTTTTTAACTCTTTTATACCTTTTCTATAACGATAGCTGACTGAATCCTCACTTATCTTTAGTCTTGCTGCAATTTCTTTTTCCTTATACTCATATGCTGCTTTTAGAATGACTATATCTGAGTCAGGATGTCCTAGCCATTCTTCTATTTTTGCAAATATTTCTTTTCCTTGAACTAGCTTCGGTATTGAACTTGATCCACTTTCGATTTCTTCTACTTCTTTTTCGACAGTATTTTGTTTTTCGATTCTATGGTAACGAATGTACTTCGCTGTCTTTATCCAATAATCCGCCATTCTATTAATACTCAAGAGTTTTAATGGATCCTTTAGAAGAGCAACGAACGATTCTTGGACATCATCACTTGTTTCATCGTCTTTTCCGAAAGAATCAATCAATATACGATACACAAGCCTTACGTTTTTGTTGTAAAAGCCTTCGAATGCATTTTTGATTTTCTCGCTACTTCCGCTTTTTATGGCTTTTTTCAATTCTTTTTCGGCATCCATAATAAGTTAATTATGTTGCTTTATTAATTAAGTGTCTATAAGAATGCAATTTCCGTAAACACTTTCAAATAATTCTTAAAAGTTTTTTACGGATTTTTATTTATTGCTGACACTTAATTAATGGAAACTATTTAAAATGACCGAATTTAACGCCCTAGGAAGAACAATTTATTACGATGAAAGATCTACTGTTTTTTCTTTGTTTAAGCCAACAAGTGAAGAACTAGAATCGGCAAATTGTCTTTTCCGTAAAAGTATTAAATTCTACGATTTGGCAGAAATCGATGGAATTAATAATTCTCGCCTTTTTAGCTTTTTAAATGATTTTTGTGCTAAAAAGGTGAGAAGCTTTTCGTTCCTAACTATGTTGGCATTTATGTTAAAAAATAGGTATGCTTCAAAAAAGGAGAAAATAAAATGAATACTGAAATAACATCTTTTGAAATTACTAAAGCTGAGAGAAGGAAGCTTTTATACAATGTTAGTCGTTATAACTATCAGTTCATTATGGCATCTTGTATTTCTTTTGGAATGGGCTTTTTACTTAGTTTAATTGGGGAAGTGGCGCATTTTTCAAACGCAAACACGAAAGCGCTGTTTGATGCTTCGTTGCTTTCTGCTCTGGCTATCGGAGCCGTTTTCATGGTTATTGCACTTGTTCAAGTTTTGTTATGTTGGGTTCCTAAGGCTAATGAAAAAGCTATCTTGCAGTTTGATCCCGCTACTCAAACAATAGAAATTTCTGTAGGACATAAGAAAAGAAAATTAGGGATACATTCAGTAACTGTAATTACTTCCGATAATCTAATCATTTTCCATGGCCTTATAAGACAGGTAATGCTCCCTCTTTCCTGCTTTGATCCAAATAAGTTAATCTCGTTTTTACCTAAAACAGTAAAATAAAAAATACTTCTAAACCTTAATAACGGCAGTAAGTAACATTGTTGCCGTTTTCTTTTGGAGAACAAAAACGTGTTTCCCCTTTTTATTCATATAATTCCCTTGATTTATGCCCTTTTTCATTAAATAAGAACATAAAAATTGTAATTATCATTATTTTTAATAATCCAACCAAATAATATAGATTAATAATTCTTTGCTATAATTTCTCAACTTTTACAAAATAAAATGAAAAAAGGACGGAAAGTGTAGTAACCATCGT
>CABQKC010000015.1 GCA_902464635.1 uncultured Caryophanales bacterium
TGGCCCTGCACTACAACGAGAAGGTTGGCAAGAGAAAGGTTAGGTGCTGGAGGGAAATTGTTGAATACTTCGATCAAAAGTGATTAGAATTAGTTATCTTACTGGGAAACGTTTACACAAAATTCCTTATACTCTCTTAAAGGAATGGTAATTGCCAAGATTTTTTAATCTTTTAGATTAACGCAATGGTTGTTATAATGAATTCGTTATGATTAAGATCTATACTTCTCCATCTTGTTCTAGCTGCAGAAAAGTGAAGAAATGGTTTGATGAGCAGCAAATACCTTATGAGGCTAAGAATATTTTTGGCGACACTTTATCTGTTGATGATGTTAAGGAAGTAATTGCCAAGGCTGAAAATGGGACTGATGATATAATTTCTACCCGTTCTAAGATAGTCTCTGAAAATAACATCAATTTTGATGATATGACTATATCTGAACTTATTGATTTCATTAGAAAGAATCCTTCTATTCTAAAACGTCCAATAATTGTTGATGATAGAAGGCTTCAAGTTGGATATAACGAAGAAGAAATAAGGACCTTTATCCCTAGGGCGAGACGCCTAGCAGAGATGTATTGTTCTCCAAAAGAATGTGAGAATTATGCAACTTGCCCACATGCAAAGGATAAAATGTGATTAGATTATGAAGAACGCACCTATTAAAAAGCCTTTATTCCTAATAATGGGCATCCTCTCATTTGTGGTTTTCTTTGGATGCAATGTTTTATATTTCTATGACTTTTCTTATTTCAAGAACCTTTTGAATGGTATCTCAATTTTAGATTTACCTAATTTATTATTGGCCATATCGTCTTTAATATCCTTTATGGGTTTATTAGGATTAATAATTGGCTATATAAACAAAGATAGAACTACTTTATTGACTTCTTCTATAATTTTAGGCGCCTGCTACTTTGTTGGGGGCAGTTATCAATTGATTGGTTCCTTGATAACAAATAAAGGTTTAGATTTAGCCATATTAAATAATATCTATCTTCTTTGTTCTAGCATTTGCCTTTTGTTGGTTTTAATTAATATAGCCATCTATATGTCTTGCTTTAAGGCAAAAAAGAATGCTGTCTTGATTATATTGTTTTCAATATTCTCATTATTCCTTTCATTGGGATCAATTATCTTATTTATGCTAGGGAATGATGTATTTACTAATTTTGCAGGATATTTTGATTTTGCTTCTATTTTGAGCAATGACATACCTTTATTCTTCGGGTTATTCTCTTCTTTATTATTTTCTATTGGCTCGCTTATTTTATATAAGAAACTATATTAATTTAGGCAATTTAAAAAGGTCTAGATGGTTCAATCTAGGCCTTTTTTCGATACATGTGTTAATTATTTTTCAATGCTTCCATTGCCCTGCGGGTTTTTGAAGACTTGCTGAAGGTAAATTCTTTTATTCCGTGTTCTGCTAATAATTCAGATAAAATTGTCTTTGCACCTTCTAAATTATTGTATTCAAATTCCACTTCATAATCAGTGATATCGGAATAGACATTTCTATCAATCGATAACAAGCCGCCTTTATATTCGACATCGATTCTTTCGGTTGTTAAAGATGTAAGTATCTTCAGCGAATCTAAATCAATATCTAGCATGGTTAAGAATCTAGATGTATCTCCTTTTGGGAATATTCCTTTATTCCTAAAATCATTGAACTGATCTTTGGTAATGACACAGTTCTTCTCTAATAATCCTTGTGATAAAGGAGTTTTTAAAGTTAATTCGAATCTATCGGTTTTTTGTCTTATTCTTAAAGCAATGCCTTCTTTATTTAAGATTCTATCTTCTGAGTCGATATAATAATTGGTTTGGATGTATCTAGGGCATTCAGGGAATAGCTTTGCTAATTTTCTATAATCGTCCTGACTTATTAATATTTTAGCTTCAATTTCAATTGCATTTGACATAACTAAGCTCCTATTGTGGTATTATACTACTTGGAAGGTTAATGTATGTTCAATCTTTATTTATATGTTCTTGATTTCAATTCTTTCTTAAAACAAAATGCGCTTTATCTAGCTTTGGGAGTGGTAGGCTTGATAATTGTTGTCCTTTTGCTTTGCTTTTTTCTTTCAAAGAAGAAAGGCAAAAAGGAGTCTAGCAAGATTAGAGGCAATAAAAGCGAATATATAGATTCTTTTGGGGGAAACGATAATCTAGTCGATTATAAATTGATTGGTTCTAGAATCGAAGTTCACCTAAAGGATTATTCAAAATTAGACAAGGAAAAATTAAAATCCGCCGGGGTCGACGGATTTATCTTGATGTCAAATAAGCTAACCCTTGTATTAAAAGGGGACGCCAATGAAGTATATAAGAAGATTTTTAACGAATGAACTTAGTTTTATAGACATGGAATGCTATATCTTCGATAGGTAATCCCATGACATTATAATAACTGCCTTTAATTTCCTTTATTAAAGGATAATCATCTTGTATCCCATATGATCCAGCCTTATCAAAAGGCTTGAATTTATTTACGTATTCCTCAATTTGAGTATCACTTAGTTCATTAAAATAGACTTCAGTAGATACAGTCCTATTTATTTCTATGCCATTTCCAATATAGGTATAGCCGGAAGTAACAATATGTTTCTTGCCATTTAGCATCTTAAGCATTGCAATGGCATTCTCTTTATTATGTGGTTTGCCTAATGCCTTGTTTGCGTATATTACCACTGTATCGCAGGCAAGTATTTCATCACTTGGATATTTAGATGAAATCGTATAGGCTTTGGCCTTTGATTCTTCTAATGCCAAATCTTTTGGAGGCAAATCCAAAATAGATTCATCAATATCAGGAACGATAATTTCAAAAGAAGGGATTAACTTAGCTAGTATTTCCTTCCTTCTAGGAGAAGAAGAAGCAAGTATAAACATAATTAATCCTTATTCATGATTAAAGGAATAATCATTGGCTTCCTGCCTGTTTTTCTTTCGACATATTTAGAAACAACAGACTTAAGTGCAGTTTTTATTTCACCAAAGCTTACTCTTTCTTTCATTAATTCCCTGACAGCTTCTTCCGCTCTTATTTGGGAATGCCTGACTACGTGGTTAGTTTCGGCAGAAGAGAATCCTCTAGCATAGACAATTGGAGGCACGATTAAAGTATTGGTCCTGCTTTCGATTGTTAATATAATCGATATCATTCCATCGTTTTTCAATATGTCTCTATCTGACATTATGGCTCCAGAAACCCCATCGAGATCATTGCCATCTATATAGACGTCTTCGGCAGATATATGGATACCCCTTGTAATCTTATGATCTTTAAGGACAATATTATCCCCATTATCGCAAATAAAGACGTTTTCTTGCTTCATGCCTAGTTGCATTGCTATATCGCCATGTAACTTAAGCATTCTATATTCGCCATGAACAGGCATGAAATACTTTGGCTTTACTAGACGTTGCATTAAACGTAATTCTTGCCTGGATGGGTGGCCTGAGGAGTGGAGGGAGAATGCTAATGAATTTTGTTTAACATCAGCACCCATTTTGACTAGATTATTGACTAACCTATCAACTAAAACTCCGTTTCCTGGAATTGGGTTAGAAGAGAAAATAACTGTATCACCTGGATAGATAGTGGTATTTCTATTGTCTCCAGAAACGATTCTAGATAAGGCTGCCATTGGTTCGCCTTGGCTACCTGTACAAATAATACAAACTTCAGATAGACGGTAGTTCTTTAACATTGATTCTTCAATCAAAGAAACATCTGGAATCTTTATATAACCATATTCCCTTGCAATTGAGATGACATTTTTCATCGACCTTCCAAGGATGCATATCTTCCTTTTATGGGCAACAGCAACTTCGACAACTTGCTGGATACGGTTAATGTTACTTGAGAAGGTAGAAACAATAATTCTTCCAGGGGCTTTCTCGAATATTTCTTCTACACCGGCCCTGACATTAGTTTCGCTAGGTGTATAGCCCTCGATTTCGGCATTGGTAGAATCTGCCATGAGCAAATCAACGCCTTCGCTACCTAACCTAGCTAATTTATCGATTTCAAAATTTGGACCAACTGGAGTCAAATCAATCTTAAAGTCACCAGTTTCAATAATCCTACCTTGCTTTGTGTCAATGCAAATTCCATATGAATCAGGGATGGAGTGGGTGACTCTAAAGAAAGAAACGGTAAATTCATCAGCAATCCTAATAATTGAATTTGTATCGTATTCAACTATCTTGACTGGGTCTTTGATCCTATTGTCTTCTAGCTTATGCCTAATTAAGGCAGCGGCTAGTCTAGGTGCATAAATAACGGGGACGTGTATTGATCTAATAAGAAAAGGAATGCCTCCGATATGGTCTTCGTGACCATGGGTAATGAATAGGGCTTTCAATTTAGACCTATTGTTTTTTAGATATGTATAATCAGGGATAACATAATCAACCCCTGGTAAATTTGCTTCTGGGAATCTAACACCGGCATCGACCATTATGATTGAATTGGTGGTTTCAAAACAGTAGGCATTCTTACCTACCTCGCCTAATCCCCCGAGCGCATAAATATTAATTGGAGATTCTTGTACCATAGAATATAACCTCGTCTAAGACACCTTCAAAAGTATGTTCGTCTTTTTGCCTTATTACTATAACATAGTAAGTTAGGAAAACAAAAAGCCAAAAACATGAAAACGGTTTCTTTTATGGATATATCAGGTTTTAACGAACGAATTTTTATTTTATTTTCATTATTTCTATTACTTTAGAATAATCAAATAATCCTTCTAAATCGTTATATTCTTTAACAAAAGCATCCCTAAATTCCTTTTTATGTTTTCCAAATACATCTTCATTTGGTTGCAAAACTGTTTCTTCATCTAATAAATCAACTTTAGCGTCGTTAGATTTCATATACCTAGGAAGAATGACATATGTATCATCATTTTCCTTGATAACATTCGCCCTTACTGAATCAATGTTATTGTTTTCCATTCCTAAAGTAGGGAAACTTCCGTATTCTTTTTCTTTATAGGATTCAGGATATGCTTCTATTTTCTCCCCAACATAATCAAAATCCCTTTTTATGCTTTCTTGATTATATTTCTCTCTAGTTTCAAAGATATATTCTTTAGGTGTTGATTTTTCATTATCAAAACTCAATTCAGCCCTTCTATATAAATTGATTTCTTTATCTATTGTTTCGTCTTTAGAGAGGTTTTTCTTTATAATGGCTTTCTTACTAAAGCAAGCGAATACAAGCTGATAATCATCTATTTTATAAACGATGTCTTTTATGTTTTCGCTTGAATAATATATGACGTCGTTATTATCTTCTTTGGCTAGTTTTTGATGGGCAAAATAATATTTTCCATCTATAACTTTTTCATTATCATAGCCGACGAAATGGTAATTTTGATCCTGATGATTATTCTTTTGCTCATAATCTTTTAGATAGGATTTATATTCACTTATTTTTGATTGTTTTAGATAGGCGAGATAATAGGTATTGTTACTTTCTTTATATTCAGTTAAGAAAGAGAAATAATAACGGACAACTTCGGTTTGGCTATCTTGCAAGCTAGTTCCATCCCAAAGATAGTTATAAGTTAAAGAAGCTCCAGGGGTAGCATATTCATATTCATAATCAAATCTAAACTTTTCAATTTCTAATTTTGCTGATTTTTCATTAATTATTTTTAGATTAAAGTTTTTGCTGGCGCAGCTTAAGCTTATTAATGACATTCCAACTAACGAGAATAATGATATTTTATTTATAAAAATGTTTTTTTTCATAGCTGTCTCCTTTCGAGAATAAAATTCTTTAGTTGTAGACCTGTGTTTCTTCGCCGTGTAGACAAGAGGAAATTTCTTCATGGTCGTGGCCGCTATTGTTAGAATCCATTTCATCTTCACTCAATGGCGTGAATCCCATTTTTGCACTGCCACCGCAAACCAAACATGTGGCCAAACCTCCCACGAAACTTCCACTTGCCACCGAATGTGGCTGTAAAGTTGTGGCTCCGCATCCACATGTAATTCTGTGACGATAGTAATTAACCCAAACAAACGGAGCATGATAGTCGTGCTCCTCTGTGTAATCGGCGCAAACCGTACAATAATGGTCAATGTATCGGTGATTATGCATGCCACAACCGCAATACTCTATTCCATCTACTAAGTAGTTATTTGAGTGCGTTACTAGAACATTGGACATATCTATTAATCCGGCTTCGGTTATTTGGTAGCTTGAATTAATTACAACGTCAGTGGAGTCAGAACCCCATCCAAAATTGGCATGAATTCCCAAAGCATCGTAATAATACGCAACGACGGAATGATAATTATTTAAACTATTTGTGCTCGAATCGTATTGACCTATGTGTAAAATTACAGGAAGCCCTAAATCGAGTTTACCTTTTACGTAGGAATCGAACCAGTTTACAACATTTGTATCTGTTGGTTTTGCGTTAGTGCCGAAAGAACTGACTCTTGTATAGGAAAAATTATAGTTCGATGACGAATAAAGGCTATTGATGATGATGTTGTAATCCCACATTCCTATTCCTGAACTGTATTGATTTTGATCGCGTTCTTTAAAAGAGTTAACAATATCCATTAAATACATTTGAAAGTCAGTGGATTTATTCGCCTGAATGATTGAATACAAATTTGTTTGCGAGTAACTTTGTCGAAGCACGCCCGGAGAAATGGAAAATGCCTGATGAAGTGTGTCCACATTTCCCTGACTTCTTTCATATGATTCCGGAATGAAGCTATCATTTACAAAAGCATCCAAATACGAAAGATATTGTATGAAAGAAACATAACCGCAAGAACCACCATGGTTAATTGGCGAATATTCAAAAAGATTCTGAAAATAGGTTGTTGCACTAAAGTTTAATTGAGTGGAAGAAGGTACGCTACTTTGATTAAAATCAGAATGAAAGTCATACTCTGTCATTGCTGTGGATGGTGTTTTAAGGCAATTGTCGGTGCAATCGTGTGATGATGTGGTTGCAGGGCTAACTAAACAAGCCGCTAATGCAGATATGAGTAAAGTACTAAACATATCTTTTCCTCCCTTTTCTTTATTATAAGGTATATAGATTTTTTGCAACCTATTTTTTGTTTAGCCAGTTTTTAAGTAATCTAGATATAAAAAAGCAATGGTAAGTTGCCTTCCATTGCCGTTATTTGTCTACTAGTTTTTATATTTCTATCGAGCCAGGGATGTTCTTGAATGGATCAATTTTATCGATATGGTCATAGAATAATATTCCATGCAAGTGGTCTATTTCGTGCTGAAGTACTATAGCATCATATCCTCTAGCATTTATCTCAACCATCTTTTCTTCTTTTAAAGAATAGGCACTGACTTTTATTTTGTAATAACGATATACCCTTCCTTTATGTGGCTTATCTACTGATAGGCATCCTTCTCCATTAGAAAGATAGCAAAGCTTTATTGAATTGGAGATAATGCGAGGATTTATTAATTGGAGTTCGACATAAGGGTTTTTGTTATCGCCAGTTGGATAATAAATAACTAGCATTTGCTTATTTACTCCGATTTGAGGAGCTGCCAATCCTACACCTTCCCTGACGCTAGGATGTTTTTTTCTAAATTCTTCATCTTGGCTTAACTTTAGATAATCAAGCATATCCATTAAGGTCTGTCTATCTTTTTCATTTAATGGAAGCTCTACTTCCTTGCATTTTCCTCTTAATGAGGGGGTTGAATCTTTAACAATCTTAAGCATAGTAAGCGAATTATAGCACTTTCTATTGTTTTATCCTAAAATTATGCCTATGAAGCAAGAAACCTTAGAAGCTCTTAATTTGCTTAAGACTAATCTAGATAATGATCCTAGAGTAGTGTTACTTAAAGAAAAAGAGAAAATAATGTCAACTGATTTAAAAGCAAATGAATTGTCAATTAAGATGAAACTAGCATCTTCTAAATATGATGATGACTTAAATCGTTTTGGCTTTGATTCTCCTTTTACTGTTAAATCTAGGCAGGAATTACATCAAATAAAACTAGAATTAGATACATTAGATGTTGTTAAAGACTACATGAATGCTTTTAAGGAAGTTAGAAAACTATATGAACAAATAGATGAGATATTGTTTTCTCCCTTTAAAGAAAAAAGGAAATACAAATGATCAAGATAATCGGTGGCAAATATAGAAGTAGAGTTATAGCTACTCCTGATAGTAGGACCGTTCCTACGAAAAATATGGTTAGGGAAGCTTTATTTTCTGCGGTTAGCTTTGATTTAGATGGGAATACATTAGATTTATTCGCAGGCTCAGGTGCAGTAGGGATAGAAGCATTGTCTAGAGGGGCAAAGAAATCTTATTTTGTAGATACTTCTAATGATGCGATTAAGGTTATTAAATCCAATTTAGCTTCATTAAAAGAAGGAAATGGGGTTATATTGGATATGGATTATTTGGCTGCTTTAGAACATTTATCCAAACTAGGAATCTCCTTTTCCTTTATATATATAGACCCCCCATATAAAGATAAGGAATATTATCAAAATAGCATTGATATGATTAATAAATTATCATTGCTAGATAATATGGGCAGAATTGGAATAGAATATGAAGGAGAACTTGAGCTAAATCTAGAAGGTTTTAGCGAAGTCAAGTACAAGAAATACGGTTATACCAAATTGATATTGTTGAGGAAATAATATGAAAAAAGCAATTTATCCTGGCTCATTTGATCCAATTACCAATGGACATATGGACATATTGAAAAGGACATTGGGATTATTTGACCATGTAACTCTTTTATTAGCAGTTAATCCAAATAAGAAAAGTGAATTTAGTGTCGAGGAAAGACTTGCCTTGATGAAAGAGGCTACAAAGGATTTAGAAAATGTCGATGTAGATTTTACTTCTGGATTTACTGTTGATTATGCAAAAAAACATGGTTCAAGTCATATTATCCGTGGGTTAAGGGCTATAACTGATTTTGAATATGAATTCCAATTAGCTGCTGCGAATAGTTTTCTTGATAACTCGGTTGAGATGGTATTCTTTATGGCTAGTAACAAAACTTCATTTATTTCTAGTTCAACAATAAATGAAATGTCTAATAATGGAGCGGATGTATCTAAATTAGTACCACCATGTGTAAATTTGGCTTTATTAAAGAAAAGAGAATCCAATAAATAGTCTTTGCTAACTTATGAATTGAAGTAATGGGCGTTAGGCCCATTTTCTTTTGGAAATGAAGTATTTTAGGTCTAGAAAATTTTTTATTGACACGAATTGGAGCAATGTTAAATTCAAAATATAAGGGGCATAAAAGCAAGTGACCCCTATAACTTGATAAGGCCAAATCCATTCATAATGAAGAATATCGCCTCATCAAGATGAAAAAAGGAGGCGAAAAATGAAAAAACTCATAATTGCATTAGTGCCGCTTTTGCTGTTGTCATGCGGCAATAAACCAGTTTCGACTAGTGAATCTACTAATAGTGACATAGATTCTACCGAACCAAGCATTTCTACAGTTACGACCACAACCTCGATTTCAACATCATCAAAAGCCGAACTCAGGTTGCCATCGACATATTCATTGCAAAGAGTTCTAAACGGAATAAATTATCCATCATTCACGATTGAGTTTGTTAATAAGGCGGACTGTTTGGTTAAGTGGAGTCTAGATGGAACTGAATATATGTCCCACCAAACATATTCAATAAAATATGACCAAAACATATTGTACGATGCCATTTGGGATATGGTTTATTTTAAACCAAACCTAATGGAAGGGGATGTGGATGTACCTGATTTCTTTAGTTTATGCGAATGGAAATATTTTTCAGAAACATACAATGGTATGTGTTTTGTAACACCTGGACTTTTACCAGGCGTAGATGAAAATGGTAGCATTTGCGAAACTTGTGATTCTCCAGGGAAAATGATTTATGACTTTGTCCTTGTAGAATGACTTATAGATGATCGATTAAAGGAGATTGATAATGAAAAAACTCATATTTGCATTAGTCCCGCTTTTACTGTTGTCATGTGGCACTAAACCAACCTCGACTAGCGAATCTACTACCGATGTAGATTCAACCAAATCAAGTGTTTCAACAACTGAAACATCTACATCAACTTCAACGTCAGAGAAATTCAAGTTGAAGTACCCTTCTATATATTCATTGGTCAAGAGCAAAAATGGTCAAACATTTGATGAATGTAGCATTGAATTTACTAGTATTGTTAACTGCGTGGTTAGATGGAAAATCGAAGAGACCGATTATATTTCTCATCTAATTTATACAATAGAGTTAAGTAAGAAAGTAATGTATAACCTCTCTTGGGATCAAGTTTCATTCACTGAGGCTTTAGAAGAAGGGGATAGCAAAGCTCCAAGATTCTTATTTAATTCTGAGTATCGTTATTTCTCTTCTGATTATTCTGGAATGGGATTTGAAGATTCGGATTCAACATGTTCAGAAGATGAAAGCGGGAACCATATAGTTATTGCAAGAGCAGCTTATGCTTTCCAATTAGTTGAATAGTTCCTTATATAATATATAGGTATAAAGAAAACCTGCCGTTAGATGAATTAGCGGCAGGTTTTAAATTTTATTTTTCTTTTTATTTTACAGATTGTTTATAGACGTCAGAGAATGGATTGGTGTTATCAGATTTGGTGGTGTGATTCCACATTTCCATTAATAAGTCGGCTTTGGCAACTTTATCAGAGCCGCTGACTCCGAACATAACTTCGCTTAAGCCAACTCTTGATTGTTGTAAGTTGAATGCTTCTTCGGAGAAATCAACTAATAGGATGGTTGGTACTGAGAAGGAAGAATGATCAGCATCGATGAAGTGTTCATAATCAGAATCGGAAACGGAAGCAGCTTTGTGATATGGAGCTTCTTCTAAGCGTCCTCCTCCATTGGTGAAGAAACCTTCATCATTCCATTTGTCCAAATAACGGACAAAGGCTTTCTTGTTATCATCAGTATCGAAGTCATCATCGTTAGTGGATTCTTCATCGGAGAAGATGGTGTACATCTTGAAACTTCTAGAATCATCAGCAACATAGCTGCTGCCCCAATTTTCTTGGAGGGCTTCAAATCCTGGTTGGATTGTTTCGCAGTTGGTGCAATCTTTTCCAACATAGACTAGATAGAACTTTTCGCCATATTTTTCGATCATGTCTTTGGCGTCTTTATCTAAGCTGGCCTTATAGTCGGCATAAGAAGTGTATTTATGATCGAAGTTAGACCATTCATTGATGAAACCAGTTATTTCATCAGCTTGAGTGGTATGTTCATCGGTTGAAGTTTGACCTTCGAGAGTTAATTTGAATTGAGTGTAGTAGGCAGAAACAGAACCGGCATCCATTGATTGAACCCATTCGGTAATCTTTGGAATTGAGAAGATGACGGCAAAAATAGCGCCGACAATAAGTAATGGTTGAACCCAAGCGGTCTCTTTTATCCAACGCCATAGTTTTACAAATAAACCGCCTATAGCCTTTAAAATATTCATGTAATGCCTCCAAAAAGGACCTGTTTATATCTAAACAGCCCGTAAATAATAACATTAAGAGCCGTTGCTATCAATAATCTAATTCTACTCTTTTTTACTTATTTGCTAAATTTAAATGAATTGACTTCTTTTTAACATCTACTTTGGCTATACTTTTGACTGTTAAATTATGGTAAAGAAAAAAACTGTTAGGTCTAAAATCAATGATTACCTTTATGACCACAAGGTATTAAAAGAAGGATTAAATTGGACTTGGGCAATTATAGTGTCGACTCTTTCGGCACTATCTTTTGCAATCGGCTATAAATGCTTCCTTGTTCCTAATTATTTATCGGCAGCCCACGAACTAAAATTAGTATCCGGCGGTGCTAGCGGTATATCTCAAACTATTATTGCAGCTTTAAGGCTTATTCCGGGCTTCCCTGAAGGCCAAAATTTCGAAGACCTTATGTACGGTATTTTATATTTTGCAGTAAACGTGCCTATCTTCCTTCTTGCTTTCTTCGGCATCGGGAAAAGGTTTGCCATCATTACTCTAATCAATGTTGCTGAAGTTTCATTATTTACAAATCTATTAGGTAACACTCCTGATAAGGGTTTAATTGATACGGTTGCTAAATTTGCCGATGCTAATGGGGGACTTTTATCTAGGGCTATATTTGGTGGAATCTTTGTTGGATTATCGACCGCTTTGACCTTTAAAATTGATGCTAGTAGCGGTGGAATTGATACGGTTGCTTATTATATTTCAATTAAAAAATCGACTCTTGTTGGAAAATATTCAACATTAATCAACTGCTGCACGATAACTGTATTCACTCTTCTTACCGTTACTAAAATGGGCTGGTCTAATAATGATGCCTTCAAGATGATTGGGTGCGTAATGTTCTCTGTGCTTTACATGCTCGTTGTCATGTTTGTTGTCGATACGATTAATTTGCGTAACAAGAAAGTCAGGATTAGCGTTGTTACTTCTAACCCTGATTTGGCTAGTGTCTTATTGGCCAATATCCCACATGGGGCTACTCTTATTCATGGCTCCGGAGCTTTCTCTAAGCAAGATAAAACCATTATCGAGATGGTTGTCTCTTCTTATGAAATCAAATCTACTGTCAAAATCATCCAGGAAGCAGATCCTACTGCCTTTGTTAGCGTCACCGAATTAAAGCAAGTTTACGGACGTTTCTTTATCAAGCCTATTAAATAAAATAAGCGACCCGTGTATTTATTTACTCGTGTAATAACCGTATTTTTTAGCGTTAGTCAATAAGAATATTGTAGTCATTAAATTTGAACATATTTCCGCAAAGACTATTGACCACCAAATTCCATCTACATCCATTAATAAAGGTAAGACAATAACGAATAATAATTGGAATCCGATTGTACGTGTTATAGAAATAACTGCAGATATCAATCCGTTGTTTAATGCTGTAAAGAAAGATGATCCAAACATTGTAAAGCCCATGATTAAATAGGAGAAAGAATAGATTCTCATGGCCTTTTCTGATAAGGCTTCTAATTCGGCTGAGCCGCTAGAAAACATTTTTGAGAATGGTATGGATGAGGCTTCTGCTAAGCCCCACATACATAAGGCAGCTATAGCAATTAAAATCAAGCTCTTTTTGAATAAGGAAGTCAATTCTTTCTTGTTTTTGGCCCCGTAGTTATAAGAAATTACAGGACTAATCCCTATTGAATAACCGATAAATATAGCAGCAAATACATAGGAGACATACATGATTATTCCATACGCGGATACCCCGTTTTCACCTACATATTTTAATAACTGGATATTAAAGGCCATCGTAACTATTGAACTAGATATAGTAGAGACGAATTCGCTTGACCCATTAATCATTATTTTTCCTAAATCTATAAAGTTCCATTCAGGTTTCCCTAAATAAATTCGGTTCTTTTTGTTGAAACTAAAATATAGTAATGGACCAACTGACCCAACCATCATTCCAATAAGGGAAGCAATAGCAGCACCTGCCACCCCAAGATGAAGCACTCCAATTAAAATATAGTCTAGCAGCATATTGCTTAGACCGGCCACAAGAGTAAAGACAAAACCTAAGCCAGGCTTTTCAGCAACGGAGAAGAAAGATTGGAATGTATTTTGAAGAATAAAGAAAACTTCACCTGCAATCATTATCCTTCCATATAGAATTGCATTTTCTATTGTTTTAGTTGATGTAGATGGATTAACAGAGGCAGAGGCATGAACAATTGGTTCGACCAAAAAGAAGAAAATAATAGATAATATTGCCCCTAAAATAATCGAGCAATAAATAACCATCGAGAATGCTTGCCTAGCTTTTTCGTCTTCTTTTTTCCCAAATAAAGCCGCAACAAAAGCACTTCCGCCAGTTCCAAACATAAAGCCAACTCCAGCGACAATCATAATGACTGGGAATATCAAGTTAACTGCAGTGAATGCTTCTTTTGATGCAAAATTTGCAACAAAGAAACCATCGACAATCGTGTAGATTGAAGAGAAAATCATCATGCAGACTGGTGCTAAGGTGTATTTTAAAATTTTACCAAAACTGAAGTGGTCAGATATACGTATTTTTTCCATATCGATCACCTCGAAATCAAATTCGTTTCTTTTATTTTCTTTTTGAAAGCATCTAGTTGCTTTCTTTCTAATTCAATCATTAGACGTAATTCTTCTTCGCTTAGGGCTAAGAAAGATTCATCACTAGCTTTGATAACTGGGGTAATCCATTTAGCGCAGAATTCTTTTCCTTTATCCGTAAGCTTAAGTACTTTCTTATTCCCATTATAGGTAGATGAATCTAAATAAATCAGGCCTTCATCGCTTAGTTTTGAAACGGCTGAATTTACTGACTTTCTGGAAAAGAAGAAAGAATCCGCCAAATCAGATTGAATCCAGTTCTTGTCCTTTTCCGTTTCGATAATATAGAGAATCATATAGGCAAGTTCGGACACGCCAGAACATAAAGCTATATGGTCAAATATTGAATCTCTTTCATTGACTATTTGGTTAATTGTTTCAATTAAATTCATAGGTGTCCTCCTTCAATTAGGTATTATATCCGAAATCGGATTTACTAACAAGGAAGTCTAAACATATATTTTTTTGTCGAATTTACTAATTTTAAAGAAAATCTCTTCTGAAGTTGTATATATTAATGATCATGGAAAAAAGCGAGCTAACTAATTGTATTGTTAATTTAAAGAAGGGGGACATGGATTATTTTCCAAGGTTCTTTGAATCTACTAAGCGTAATGTCTTCCTTTCTGCTTATGTAATCTTGCATTCGAAAGAAGAAGCAGAAGACATTGTAAATGAGACCTATATCAAATTCCTAGAAACTCTAGATGATATAAACCCAAATAAAAGCATCATGGCTTACCTAGCTACAATCTCTAGAAATTTGTCCCTTAATCTAATTAAAAAAAGAGAAAGGGAAGTAGAACTTGAAGATGAAGATACTAGGCTGAGCAGCAACGATGATTATGATCTAGGGTTAGGGGTATTTGATAAGGCTAGAAAGATATTGCCTAGCGATGAATTCGAGATAATTCTTCTAGCCATGGTTGATGATTTAAAGCAAAGGGAAATTGCTAAAATCATGAAAAAGCCATTAGGAACGATAAGCTTCAAATATGCGAAGGCTATAAAAACATTACGGAGGGAACTACAAGATGAAAGATTTTAAGGAAAAACTACAATCGACTTTAAAAGAAGAAGTAAGCACTTTGGATATCAAAACTACTTCTGAATCTATTCTTTCTTCATATAAACAAGTAACCCCAAAAGAAGAAATAGCGACCCCATGGTATAAAAAGAAGGGATTTTTCTTCGGTGGTTCATTTGGTTTAGCCTCTTTAGTAACTGCTTCAGTTATAGTTGGAGTTATATTAGGGGGCAAACCTCAAAGTGAAGTTAATCCATTAATTCCTGAAAATGATGCGGTCATGAATAAAGTCTGTTATGAATTATTTGGAGGGGTGAATTTCGTTAATCAAGAAAATAGCTCACCCATGTCATTAAAAAGAAGATTCAACAAAAAAGAAATAACTTCATTTGATGAATTCTATGACATGTCCAATTATTTCTATTCTTATTATGATTTGATTAAGGGGATGGAGGAATATGGAAATTCTTCTTCCTTCTATGAACCAATCAAAAGCGATAAAGAAGAATATCCTTACTGCATCCTTATCTCTAGCCAATATAAATGTTATTTTGCATCTACTTTAAATAAAGATGAGAAAGAAAAGACTAAAGGGTTGTTGCTTGATGGGGATAATTCTTATGAAATTGAAATAACTACTGAAAAAGAAGTCGAAGAAGATGAATCTGAAATAGAGACTTCTATCAAATTATTTAGTTCCCCAAGTTCTTATATCCTTATAGAAAAGGAAGCCGAGATGGAAGAAGGGGAAAGCGAACTTAGCTACTGCTTAAGTGAATATAAAGACAATAGATTATTAAATAAGATCGAATACGAATTAGAAGGTTATGAGAAAAGTTTTGAAGTAAATATTCATAAAGGAATTGAAAAAGGCTATGAATATGAATTCGGGAATGTCTTGGATAATATACTTAATATTAATTATAAAGGAGAAGAAGATTGGAATAATGTAAGTTTCGATACATCTAGCAATGTCTTCTCTTACATGGATAAAAACTTTTCTGCAAAAAAGATTTTATAAATTTTTTCAAGAAAATAGGTTTCTAGTTTGTATTAATTAGTGAAGGCAGGTAAAAACCTATGAAAAAATTAATTATCTCTCCATTACTACTCCTAATCGGAGCCTCATCCATGGGATGCGCGTTAGCAAATTCCTCTTCTAATGTTAACCATAAAGAAGAAAGCATTACCCAAACCCAATTCGTCCTCGCAAGCAAATTAGCTTCTTCAATCGGAACTGGTTCCTTTGCAAAAAGAGCTATGCCACAAGGAGAAGAAACCCCAGTTCAAGATCCTTTAGCGGAAGTCATGCCAATGTTTGAACAAGCTGACTTCATCATTAACCAGGGCAAGAATAGCCTTACTAGCAAAAAGGAAACTTCTGATTTAGAAGAATATGAAAACAAAGAAGTCATCGGCTATAAAGATGTAGACGGGACTGATAAAGAAGTAACTCTTTATTATAACGTTACCTTTAATGAAGAAGTTGAAGAAAACGAATCTGAAAAAGAAGAAATTAGAAAAGGTATCATCAAATCTGATAGCTTCGAATATCCATTCATTTCTAAAGACGAAATAGAAGAAGAACAAGGGGAAAAGGAAACTAGCTACGAGATTACTATCCAAACTGGTGTTGATTCATTTATAACTTCTGAACAATCGTTTGAAGAAGAAGTTAAGAATGGAAAAACTGTTAAAGAGGAAAAATACTCCTATACAGTTGTGACAAATGGAAAAGTTAGCAAGGAATATTCCTATGAATTCGAAACTGGTAAGGATAACGTTACTGAAATCGAACTTGAATATAATGGAGTTGAATATGAAATGACTTCATTTATTAAAGAAAATCAAGAATATCTAAAACTAGAAATCGAAAATGACGCCACCGATGAAGAAACTTCATACATCTATCTAAAAACCGTTGACGAGAACAATAACGTTACCTATACATTAGTAAAATAAAATAAGCTAAGTGCCCATTGGATTTATGATCTAGTGGGCATTTTCTTTTTCTTGTTATTTGTATCTATTTGGAGTTCTTTTCTATTCCAAAATATAGATATTTCTTACATGAAAATGGTTTTAATGTTGTTGCTGTCGACTATACTCGACAAAAAGTGTTATATTTTGTAGAATATACTCGACAAGAGAGAATTGCTTATGAACCATGACATAATAAAAAGAGTTATATTTGACCAACATCAAGTAATAAAAGATGCAGTGATTGTAGACAGGGATGTTTTCCTTGAAAAAAATGTCAATTATGTTTTGGTTGGCCTTAGAAGGGCGGGAAAAACAACTTTGTTATATAAAAGGGTTCAAGATCTTATTAAAGAAGGTGTTGAATGGAATCAAATAATATACATCAATTTCGATGATGAACGTTTATTGCAATTCAATGTGGAAGATTTTGATGATGTTTTGCAAGTTGCTGAAGAATTATCGAGCAAGAAGCATTATTTTTATTTTGATGAAATTCAAAATATAGATGGATGGGAGAAATTTGCTATTAGAATTTCTAACCAAGGTTATAAAGTAGATATAACAGGTAGCAATGCAAAAATGCTTTCAAAAGAAGTGGAAGCAAAATTGGGCGGTAGGTATATTTCAAGAGAAATATTGCCTTACTCGTTTAATGAATTTTTAAGAGCTCGCTCTGCTAATAAGGACGCATATTCTTCCAAAGACATAGCTAGATTAAATTCCTTACTTGGCGATTTCTTTATTAATGGCGGATTTCCTGAATCCCTAATTTTTAAAAACAAGAGAGAATATGTATCTAGCGTTTATCAAAAAGTCCTTTATAACGATATTATTGTTCATAATGATGTTAGAAACGAAAATGGCATGAAATTAATGATAAAAAAGATTGCCGAATCAGTTGGACAAGATCTTTCATATACAAAAATACAAAATATTATCACTGGCTTTGGTTATAAGATTTCAAAGGACATAGTTATAGATTATTGCCTTTATTGCAAAGATGCATTTTTGCTTTTTACAATAGAGAATTACTACGCTTCTTTTTTAGATAGGACTAGCAATCCAAAATACTATTTCATGGATAATGGGCTACTGAATCTTTTCTTAGATGATAAAAATAGTTCTTTACTTGAAAATATTGTGGCGCTACATCTTTATAGGAACCATAAAGAATCACTTTATTATTTAAAAGGAAATAAAGTTGATATTGATTTTTATTTATCTGATTCAAATACTGCTATCCAAGTTGCGTATTCAATAAACGAAGGCAATGCCTATAGTCGGGAAGTTAGCAATTTATTAAATTTTGATTCAAGCAAAAACGATAATGGAAAATTGATTATCGTGACATATGAAGAAGAAAAGATTTTAAGTATCGATGGCAAAACAATTGAAGTAGTGCCTCTTAAAAAGTTTTTGTTGGATTGCTGATGTTTTATTTAGCAACAAGGCAATAAAACTATTCCCTGGGAGGGCAAAATAAATGATTAAACAGCCAATTCAAATATTTAAATTAATGTATCTTGTCCTGAATAAAGAGTGGCAAAAAGAGAAAAATGAATTATTTGGTCTTTATCTTTCTGAGGCTGATCCTTTTTTGGCTGGCGATGATAGCGCTGACCCTGCTATATTCGAAGATTTCCTAAAACGTTTTAAAGAATATGGCACTTACAACGACTACGGCTATGACTTTATCTTGGACTATTTAGCTAATTTGGATCCGTATTATGGAGATATAAAAAAGTATTTCTTAAAAATTAATAAGCAAGAATATCTTAATAGTTCTGAAATTTACTCAAAGCTTAGTGATAAGGAAATAGTTATGCTAAATCATTGGGAGAAATTTTATCCAGGGATGTTTAATTAAATAATGTTGCTTATTTAAAACCCTGTCAAAATTGGACAGGGTGCTTACTCGATTTTGGCGGAGAAGCGGGGATTTGAACCCCGGCTGGAGCAAAGCCCCACTATTAGTTTTCGAAACTAACCCCTTCAACCGCTTGGGTACTTCTCCGCGGCAAGGAGTATATTATCACTACTTAAAAACTCTAACAATTGTTAAAAAATCTAAAATTAACGAAAAATGAAGAATATTGATACACGGGTCGCTTATTTTTCTATTTTTAGCCAAAAATAAGAATAATATGCCTCATCCTCAAAAGAGGATGTTTATTATTTTGCCTGATTTTGTGGTAAACTTCCATTTGCTATGATTGAAAAGATGCTAGCGTTTATAAAAAATAACTGGGAACTAGTCTTATGTGTTGGATTAGTTACCATTACCATTATTGCTGTCTGCGCATCTTTTTTCATAACCGAAAAGAAAAACGAAAAATATAAGAAATTGCTTGCTGAGCAATCTAATTCCGTCCGAATTTTTATTATTGATGTCGCTAATAATTCCGTCCGTTTCTTTAACTCGTCTAGTTTAAGCAATGTTAGGAATTGGTCTTTAGGTGAATTCTATTCCCAATTCCCTAGTAATGAGCAAAGACGTGTAATCGATTGGGTTAATGCCCTTGTTGATTCGTCAACCGAGGCTCCAGATTATTTAGAGACTGATGTCCAGATTAGTGGCTCAAAGAAGCAATATTTTTCATTGCTACAAGTTGAAAGCGTTGATCAAAAGAAGCAAGTAATCCATATGCAGTCATATTTACTTAAATACATGCATACTTCTAAAAATTCTGCTTATAACGTTTCTAAATATGGGCTTTCAACCATTAAGGATTTATCAACTGCTTTTCCTGCGAATAAACGTAGGGGATTCACTGCCTGCTTTAGATTCCAATATAAGAAGATCCTTGATAAAGACAAGCCAATTGAACCTTTGATATTCTCTCAATTAAAGAATGCTATGTTTCCATATGTAAACGCGAAAAGCTTCTTGCTTCAATGCTCTGAGAACGAACTTGTAGTATCTGATATAAAAAATAGCGAAAGGGTCAAGATGCTTTATCTAATCAACACCCTTATCAATGCGATTAATAGATATCTATCGATTAACGGCTTGCTTTCTAGCGTCGAGCTTAGGGTAGGGGCTATTGAACATAAGCGTTTTGTCGGAACGGCTGAAGATGTAGTTGACCAGGCTAGAAGGACTGCCCAGATTGCCTATGATGATTTGCCAATCTTGCTTTGGTATGAGAAAGGAAGAGAATCACTTAATCCACTTAATGATGCTTCTTATAGAACTGAAGTCGAACGTATCATTAATGAAAAGAAATTGTCTTATTTCTTTAGGCCTATATATTCGGTGCAGGAATCTAAAGTAATTGGCTATTTCTCAAAGGCTACTCCGAAAGACACTTATTTTGGTTCATTAGATGAATTGAAAGATTATGCTTCTAGGACTGATGATTCTTCTGCATTATTCTCAACTTTAGCCAAAAACATCCTTCCAATCTTTGTTAGCGAGAGAAAAGATGAGACACAAGCCCTATTCTATCCAGTACGTACGGAAGAAAGAGGATATATGCTCACTACATTTGCTAGGTTATCAAAAGCCAAGCAATCACATATTGTATTTATCTTTGAAGAAGGGGATATCAAATCCCATTTCTATCCAACTAATCCCGATGCCGTCATTGATGATATGAGAGCAATCAAGGCTAAAGGATATGAAGTTGCATTATTCCTAAACGAAGGTGAGCTTGAGCTTCCTCCCCAAGTCTATACGGCATTTGATTATTTCGTATGTGGGTTTGCTTTTGCAGGAAGTGCCTCGGAAATGGATACGCAAATTAGATCTCAATTGCACGCTTTAGTCGAAAAACTATTAAAATATGGGAAGCCCATCATTGCAACAGATATTGAGGGATGGGCCTCTATCGAATTACTTGTAAGGTCTGGCTTAAAATATATATCTAGCGAATCATTCGCCCCGTTTGATCAGATGATATTGCCAGTACCCCAAAAATCAATCAAAAGAGTTAAGGACATGACAAAATAAGGAGAATTTATGTCAAACCAAATGAATAAGAACAATGCGATTACACCTAGGGATGTTGATTTCGCCCAGTGGTATACCGATGTCTGCAAAAAGGCAGAATTAATGGATTATAGCTCAGTCAAGGGCTTTATTTCCTACCTTCCATATTCATATGCCATATGGGAAGAAATCCAAAATTATTTGAATAAGAAATTCAAGGAAAATGGGTCTAGCAACGTCTATCTCCCGATGGTTATTCCCACTTCTTTATTCAATAAAGAAAAAGAACATATCGAAGGATTTGCCCCTGAAACCTTAGTTGCTACTATCGGGGGAGGAGAAAAACTAGCAGATCCATTGATAATCCGCCCAACTTCAGAAGTTTTATTCTCTGATTTATATAAAAGACTAGTATCTTCATATAGGGATTTACCAAAGATTTATAACCAGTGGTGTTCTGTTGTTAGATGGGAAAAGACAACCCGTCCATTCTTAAGGGGCTCAGAATTCCTTTGGCAAGAAGGACATTGCCTATTTGAAACCGAAGAAGAAGCTAGAAAGAATACTTTGTCAATCCTAGAAGCTTATGATTCTTGTGGTAAGGAATTATTAGCAATTCCATTCCTAAAGGGAATAAAGACCGATCACGAAAAGTTTGCTGGGGCAGTTGAGACTTATACAATCGAAGCTTTGATGCATGATGGAAAGGCTCTTCAATCTGGCACATCCCATTACCTAGGACAAGGGTTTGCCGAGGCCTTTGGAATCCATTTCCTTGGAAGAAACAATAAATTAGAGACCCCACATCAAACTTCCTGGGGTGTATCTACTAGATTATTAGGTGCCTTAATCATGGTACATGGTGATGATAATGGATTAGTATTGCCTCCAGCAGTTGCTCCTATCCAAGTTGTTATCGTTCCAATTAGGCAAAATGTTCCTGGAATATTAGAAAAATGCGAAGAAATAAAATCCAAATTAAAAGGAATGGGAGTCAGGGTAAAATTAGATTCTAGCGACCATACACCTGGATGGAAATTTGCCGAATGGGAAATGAAGGGTGTACCTCTAAGAATCGAATTAGGGCCTAGAGATCTTGAGAATGGTGAGGTTTGCCTTACCAAGAGAGTAAATGGCGAGAAGCGTACTGCTAAAATCGAAGAAATTGAAGCCTCTATTCCAACTGTTTTGAAAGAAATCCATCAAAATATGTACGATAAAGCAAAAGCCTTCCTTGATGAACATATAACTCTTGCCCATAATGTTGATGAATTAAAGGATATCCTAAATAATAAAGGCGGATATGCCAAGATGATGTGGTGTGGCGATGAAGAGTGTGAACTAAAGGTAAAAGAAATTACCAATGGTGGCACTGCTAGATGTATTGGCGAGCATGATGAACCATTTGGTGATACTTGCCCAATATGCGGCAAGAAAGCTACCAAAGTTGTCTATTTTGCCAAAGCCTATTAATATCAATTTGATTAGACCCAATCGTTATTTCTTTTAATGAAAGGGTCTTTTTCCTTAAGTTTTCCTATTTGCCTAACAAAATAGTGGAGTTTATTTCCTGCATGTTGTATATTTAATGCCACGGAGGCGTACCCAAGAGGCCGAAGGGGACGGTTTGCTAAACCGTTAGATCGGGTAACCGGTGCTCGGGTTCAAATCCCGACGCCTCCGCCATGTATAATGAAACATCCCCAAGGATTTGTATCTAAGGGGATTTTATTTATATTGAATGTTAAAGTAATCTAGATAGGTTTTAACTTTGTCTTGCCCATCTAGACATGTATCCATTAAATAGCCATGCTCTTGATTCCAATTTTTAAGTCCTTGGTAATAGAACATTTTTTTATTGTCAAAAATAATGAATGGGACAATATTATTTGCCAAACATTCTTTAAACGCGATTAGTCTGCCTACTCTACCGTTGCCATCTTGGAATGGGTGTATACGTTCAAATTTAACATGGAATTCTATTATTTCTTCTAATGAATGACTATCTTTTTGGTTATAATCATCAAGAAGTTTTTTCATTGTAGAGGCAACTAATCTTGGAGCAGTAGTCTCTATGCCTCCAACTTCATTTGGTATTTTTTTGTAATCGCCAGTAGCAAAATAAGGAAGTCTTGAATCATTTGTATTAGATTTTAGTATTTTATGCAATTCCTTGATGAATGCTTCGCTTAACTCGTATTTAGCAAAATCAATTACTCGGTCAATCGCAGTAAAGTGGTTTATTGTTTCGATAATGTCATCTACTTTTTTGATGGAATTTTTATCAGCCCCAATAGTTCTTGTTTCAAAGATATATCTAGTTTCATCATGAGTTAGCTCATTGCCTTCGATATGATTTGAATTATATGTGAGATCAATCATTAGCTTATGATAAATGCCACCCTTAATTTGATTATTCTTTTCAAAGCGGAGTCTTTCTAAAAGATAATTCTTGTTTTGCTTTTCATTGCTTCTAATAGGTTTTTTAGCATCTTCAGGAATCATCCATGTTTTTCCGACTAAAACAGCATCTTTAATTCTTCCTAAGGCGCAGTAATTTCGGACACTTCTTTCCGATAAATTCCATTTAATAGATGTTTCTTTAACACTTATGAATTTAGTCATAACTATATTATATATTTATCGGCAAAAAACGAAATAGTTTATAATTGTTTTCTATTTATTGCCGTTTGTTTGTTTGCCATTATTTATACTTTAATTTTATATTTTCAAGGACATTTGATAGTAGCAAAGAAGAAATGTCCCTAGAAATTGGGGTTTTTGCAAAAATCAAGCTATCGTATTATAATATACTTAAAAGTTAGTAACTTTGAAGTATATAAAGGTGGTGGCATCGATGTTTGTAGGTAGAGAAAAAGAATTAAAGCAATTAAACAATGCTTATGAGTCAAAAAGCAAAGAATTAGGCGTTATATATGGCCGACGTAGAATTGGAAAAACAAAGCTTATTGATCAATTTGTTAAAGATAAACCACATTTATTTTACCAGGCCAAAGAAGATAGCTCCTATGGCAATTTACGTTCTTTTTCTTATGAGTTGAATAAATTAATGTCTTTTCCTTTGGGATTTGTTTATTCAAGTTGGCAAGCCGCTTTGGATGCTTTGTCTAGTTATTTTAAGAATACCAGATTTGTGCTTTGCATTGATGAGTATTCCTTCATTATGCAGCAAGATAAATCATTTTCTTCTGTAATTGAAGAATATTATGATCATTCAAATGATAACTTAATGTTGTTGATTTCTGGGTCTGATGTCTCGTTTTTAAAAAAGGAAATAAGAAATAAAAAATCTCCCCTTTATAAGAGAAAGACATTCGAAATGAATGTTCAAAAACTTCCATTAGAAGAAGCTCTTCAATTCTTCAATGGCGTTGATAAAGAGACGACTTGTTCCTATCTTTCGATTATGTCCACCTTTCCTTATTACTTGTCTGCTATTAATACTAAAAATAGTTTTGAAGATGAAATAAAAAGATTAGTAATTAATGAATATGGTCCCTTTTTCAATCTCCCAGAAAATGTTTTATCCAAATCTACTAAGCCAGACATTTACAATGCTATCTTATTTGCGATTGCTAATAGGAAAACTAGCATAACAGATATTTCTACATTTATTAGCGAAGAAACTGGTAAGGTTTCTAAATATCTAACTACTCTTTTAGATTCGGAAGTAGTTGGAAAAAGGACTACTTTCAATGGCAATAAAAAGAATAATTATTACGTTATTAACGATCCACTTTTAAAGTTTTGGTATAAAGTCGTCTATCCAAATCAAGCGAGGATAACTATTAATTCTGACATGATGTTTGATGAAATAAGGTTAGATTTAAAGCAAGCGGTTGAATTCGGCTTTGAGGATGTAGCGTTACTATACCTTAATAAACTTAATAGGACTGGCAAACTAGGAATGATTTATCCTGAAGTTCAAAATTTCAAAGCCGATAAGACGAAATTAGGAAGATCGGTAGAAATAGATGGACTATCGGAGCAAGATGGTCATCTATTAGTTGTGGAATGTAAATATAGAAAAGGCAAATTTACTTTAGATATGTTTGAACATCTAAAAGAAAGCGATTCTATATTTAATAAAAACTTAATTAGAGAATATTATCTTTTTTCAAAATCTGGTTTTGATGAAAGATTAAAAGAATCCGCCAATGTAAAATTAATTGATTTGGACACCTTGCTTTCTTAATTCAATATTTTGGATAATCGACAATCCTAGAAGGTTTTGATTTTGCATCGTCAATTTAACTACGCAGCGAATGGGGGTAAATATGATTTTCGTTTAAGTATCTAAAATAATGACGGTAGGTTTGTCATCAATAATAGTAAACTGAACAATATCGTTTTGGTATTCTTTAAATGTAATTATTTTTCTATAGAAATGAAAAATCGTTGAATTAAAGTTATATACTCAAAAGTTAGTAACTTTGAAGTATATAAAGTTTAGTTGAGCAATTTATTAAGCAATGGATATAACTTTTCGGCCATTTTTTGGAAGCCTAATGAATTTGGATGGCCATTATCTATTGTTCCACATTCGTTATTATCACCGAAACATCCATAACAATCTATTAGATAAATATTGTTATCTCCATCTTTTTTGGCTTTTTCTATTGTTTCTAGAATTACTTCCCTGCGTGCTTTATTAACTGGTCTATCTTTCCAAGCTTCAAAAGCAGGCATTGTCATCATTATTATGGGAGTAGTTGGATTAGCATCCCTTACCTTTTTATATAATGGGTAATGTGTTTTTCTTAAATAATCTACATCAGGAGCATTATGGTCATAATCTAAAATAAATACCGAGGCATCTATTTTAGACAGGTATTCTGCGACTTCTTTTTCTGCTTTGGCGTTTCCTGATAAACCATAATTAATAAAATCAAAATCAAGCATTCTGGATAATTTAGAAATATAGTCATCCCCAGGCTTGCTAGCACATGCCCCTTGGGTAATCGAAGAGCCATAAAAGACTATTGGTTTCTCATGCTTATAAGGTGAGATTTCTAATAATGATGAACCATCTTTTAAGCCAACATAGATATTATTAAGAGCACTATAAAGAGGAAGGCAGAGTTCAACTTCGTATTCGTTTTCTTTATTTGGCCTTATTATTCCATCGAAAAGGATTTTCCCATTCCCGTTTAGGTTTGGATCTGCTTTGGTTAACTGACTATAACTAGGAGCAATGCAACCTATATATTCTTTATTAACAAATATAGAAACTCCATTCTTGCCAAATATCGTCATATGGGAAAACGGTTCATCAAAAGGCTCTTCAACTTGAAGGGCAATATAAGGAGAATTAGTTTTAAATCTAATTCTTCCTCCGGCAGTATTTTTAGCCAGAAAGGCTACGTTTTCATTTATCGATTCAGCAAATTCTTTTGGTAAACGACGGAATAAGCCTTCTTCTTTAGAATAAATGACCCCATGGATAGAAAAAGGTTTATTTAGAACTGAATGCCATTTTATATCGCTAGGACACTCGAATGTTGTATCGAAATTCTTATCCACTTCATTGATTTTCATCTTTAATCCTGCTTTCTAACTATTTGCAAAGGAGCAATTTAACGGTTCTATTCTAAGATTAGGTTTATTCTGCTTCAATTAATTGCCTATATTAAAAATCACCCTTATTGCTAAGAGTGATGTTTTAATAAACGATTATTTATTCTTTTTCGACATTTAAGGCATTGCTAAGCTTTTCGATTAATTTGTTTTCGGCAAGCCTAGATGCCTCTAATATAGTTTCGGTAAATGTAGGTGAATCAGATTTGCCATGGCATTTTAAGACTATTTTCTTGCAACCTAGCAATGGGGCACAGGCTTTTTTAGCATAATTGAAAGGTTCTTTTACTTTCTTTAATCCTTTTAGTTGAAGGAGTGCACCTAATTTAGTGAAGATATTTTTATATAAGGCCTCTTTAAATAAATCGGAGATATAGTAGCAGGCTTCTTCCGTGGCTTTTAAGAAGACATTTCCCCAGAAACCATCACAGATAATGGCATCAGCTTCTCCTTTTAATACATGGTCTCCTTCGATATTGCCAACAAAATTGATATTTGCTTCTTTTAATAAATTGAATGTCTCCTTGGCAAGTTCGTTTCCTTTTCCTTCTTCTGAACCAACATTTAATAATCCAATCCTAGGATTTTTATTGCCGTTTAGTTTTAGATAAGTATCCGCCATCAAGGCAAATTGAAGTAAATATGAAGCCTTGCAATCCATATTCGCACCGACATCGACTAATCTAATTAATTTTCCAGTTCTAGTTGGTAATGTTGCCATTAAGGCAGGGCGTTCGACTCCTTTTAATCTCCCTAAACGTAATACTCCACCAGTTAAAATAGCTCCGGTTGGACCAGCGGAAACAAATGCGTCTATATCATCTCTTTTTCTAAGGTTTTCATAGCCGACCGCTAAGGAAGAATCTGGTTTTTGCTTTAAAAATAATGCAGGGTGATCGGTATTTAAGACAGCAGTAGGTGCATTAATTATCTCAACTCTATTTGGATCATAATCATTGCCTAATCCTGTTTTGATTTCATTTTCATCACCTAATAAGACTAGGCTAAGGGACTTATCTCTTTTTAAGGCTTCTTTTGCCCCTTCAATAGGAGCTTTTGGGGCTAAATCCCCACCTAGGCAATCTAACATTATCTTCATTTTTCTACTTCCTTTTTCTTTTATTTAATATAAATATAACTCAAATTAATAAAAATTAGGTATAATCAACCACATGGATACTTCTTTTCTTAAAGAAAAAAGAAAACTAATACTTGCTATAAGCATAATTTGCCTCCTATTTTGCTTGGCTTCCATTGTTGCTATTCCTTGCATCGAATATAGCTACCTTAGATTGGGATATGGATTAAATTTGATATTCGCCTTAGCTTTTCAGTTTTTCTTCTTTTTTCCGTTAGTTTGTAGATGTTACGAACGTGAATTAAGTGAAAAAATAGAAAGATTTCTTAGGATTGGAGGGACTATTTCATTAGTCTTATTCTTCCTTATATTGATTTATTTAGAAAGATATTTGGATAAAGATTTGAGTAACATCACTTCTTCTAGCGAGACTTTGTTGAATAATTCCGTATTTATATTTCTTGCCGGGATTGTTGCTACGATTAAGATTACTTCCATTATTTTTGCTAGGAAGGGATTACTTAGCAAACGATATGAAATATTTTCCTATATCGGGACAGTCGTGTTAGTAATTATTAGTTTGGCTAGCATCCTTACTTTGGATAATGTTGCCAATGATTTTACTTCTCCAATTTCCTTCCTATATATTCCAAATGTTATTTTCCTTATCGGATATGGACTCGGCCAAATTGGAATGATTAACAACAAGAAAATAAAATGTCTATTACCATTAGTATTCATTTCCTTTATTGGCTTTGCCGTTATAGGATTCTTGATTTAATAAATGAAAGAAAGAAGGGCATATATGAAAAAAAAGAAAAAGATGACCTCTTTTGGTGTGTTAAAAAAATATAGGGCAAAAGTAATAATCGCCCCAATATTAAAGGGAGTGGAAGTAGTTTGCGAGCTTGTTGTTCCTTTTATTGTTTCTTCAATTATTGACCAGGGACTAAATGAGAATGGAACTCATTTTCATGATAAAAATTTCATTTTATATTCTTGCTTAATCGTGTTGGGTCTTGCCTTTATTGGCTTTTTTGCCACGATGATTACTCAATATGTTTCATCTAAGACATCTAGCGAATTTAGCTATGATTTAAAAAGAGAAATCTATTCCCATTTGAATTCATTAAGCATTGCCCAAGTCGAAGAATTTAGTAAAGCCAAGGCACTTAATTTATTGACCTCAGATGCTATATCAGTCCAAAACGGTGTTTTCATGCTTATGAGATTAGCAGTAAGAGCCCCATTTCTAGTAATCGGATCAATTGTTGCTTCCTTTATTATTTCTCCTTTAGCAGGCGTGATTGTTCTTTCTTCTTTGCTTTTATGTGCTTTAGTTATATTTTTGGTAATCTATCTAACCCCAAAGCAATATGCTGCGTTGCAACATAGCTTAGATAATCTAAATAGCTATGGCGATGATGATATTGTTGGTGGCAGGGTAATAAGGGCTTTTAATAAGGAAGAAGAGGAAATATCTTCTTTTAAAGACGAAACTAGCAAATACAGGAAACAAGCCATATTGATTTCTAAAATCAATGCAATAATCAATCCTTTGACATTTGCTTTTGTAAACTTGGCCATCATATTGGTTATCTATATAGGTGCAAAAGACGGATTAAATTCTTCTTTATCGATTGGTGGAATAGTGGCCATCATGTCATTTTTGACCCAGTCTTTAGCGGCACTAATCATGTTTACTAGATTAGTAACATCATTATCTAAAGCCTATGCTTCTAAAAAACGTATTGATGATTTCTTTTCTATTGAAGGAAGGATTGCTTCTACTTCATCTAAGCCTCTCCCTCTTATAAAAGAAAATGAAGAATTACTAAGATTAGAAGATGCTGGATTTTCTTTCGGTGGCGAAACGATGGCTTTATCTAATATTAATCTAAGTATTAATAAAGGTGAAAGCATTGGGGTTATCGGGGGAACTGGTTCAGGCAAATCCACTTTGATAAGCTTATTGAATAGATTTAGAGATCCTAGCGTTGGAAATATATATTATGGGAATATCAATCTAAAAGAACTCAATCTAAAAGAACTTAGAAGCCAATTTGCCATTGTCTTCCAACGTCCTGAATTTTTCAAAGGTACGATTAAATCCAATTTGCTTTTATCAAATAAAAATGCAAGTGATGAAGAGATAATAGAAGCATTGAAATTATCATTAAGTGAAGAATTTGTATCTAGATATAAAGATTATTTTGACCATGAAGTTGAAGAAAATGGGACTAATTTCTCTGGAGGGCAAAAGCAAAGGCTATTAATTGCAAGAGCCTTGTTAAGTCACCGTCCTATCTTGATTCTAGATGATTCTACTTCGGCTTTAGATTATAAAAGTGATTCCTTAGTCAGGAAAAATATTTCTTCAATTAAAGGATTAACTACAATCATAGTTTCCCAAAGGGCAACATCAATTAAGAATTGCGATTGCATATATGTCCTTGATAAGGGTGAAATTGTTGGAAGAGGAAAACATGAAGAATTATTAAAGAATTGTTCTATCTATAAAGAAATCTTTGAAGCGCAGGTGAAGAAAAATGAACAATCTAAGTAATATTAAAAGATATATTAAAGGCGATACGAAATTAGCTATTGCCTCCTTGCTATTTGCCACTTGCTCTGTTGTCTGCAAATTATCTATTCCATTTATTACGGGTCTAGTAATCAATAAAATGAAAGTAGGCGATTTTGACATAATGGTATACCTATATGTTGGAATTGGCTTATTGCTACTTGGTTCTATTTTCCGTTATTTCTTTGATATCCTCGTTTCCTTGCTTGGACATAATGTTGTTAAGAAAATGAGAGATGATGTCTTTTCTAAATTCAATAGGGTTTCTATTTCTTATCTAGATACACATCCCCATGGAGATTTGTTATTAAGGCTTATTTCCGATATCGAAAATGTCCAGACTGGATTAATAAATGGGGCAGGTGCTCTATATGAAGGGGTGGTGCAAATTATCGTCACCCTTGTATTCATGTTCTATCTAAATTATGTATTAGGTTTAATCGTGGTTTTATTAACCCCAATATCGCTTATTGTCTCTAAATTCATTTCTAGCAAGAATGCTAAATATTTTAGGGAACAAAATGCTAAATTAGGTGAACTTTCTTCTTTTGGATTAGAAACTATTTCAAATCTAGAAACAGTTCAGGCATATCAACTTGAAGATGATAGATTATCTTCTTTTCTAGTTAAGAATAAAGATGTTAAGGAAAAGAACTTCAGGGCTGCTTTTGCTGCTAGCTGGATTAATCCCGCCACTAGGGTAATTAATAACTCTATATATGCCATATTGATTTTAGTAGGGGCGTGGTTTATTAATGACAATATTAATGTTGGAGTTGGACTTCTTACTGTTGGATCATTGTCTTCTTTCCTAACATATTCGCTTCAATACATGACTCCATTTAATGAAATATCCGATGCTTCTAGCGACATCCTTTACGCCCTTACTTCTTTAAAAAGAGTTAATGAAGTCCTTGCAGAAAAAGATGACGTTGATGAAGGAAAAGAAACGATTGATGGCAAGGTTGAAACTTTAGAAGCCAAATCCATGAATTTCTCTTATGATGGGAAAAGGCAAATCATCTCTAATTTCAATTTGGATATCTATAAAGGACATAAGATTGCTTTAGTAGGTCCAACTGGATGTGGCAAGACTACAATTATTAATTTATTAATGAGATTCTATGACCCTCAACAAGGTGGATTCTATATTAATGGGAAGGAATCTAGAACATATTCCAAACATGATTTAAGAAGCCATATCGGCATGGTTTTACAAGACACTTGGCTAAGCCATGGGACTATTAAAGAAAATATAGCCTTTGGCAAACCTAATGCGACTATGGAAGAAATTGTTGCAGCTAGTAAAAAGGCCCATGCGGACGATTTTATTAGAAGACTTCCAAAAGGATATGATACATACATCTCCAATTCTTCCAATTTATCTAGTGGCGAAAAGCAACTTCTCTGCGTTGCTAGGATTATGCTTATCGAACCTGAAATAGTAGTCTTAGACGAAGCTACTTCGAATATCGATTTAAGAACCGAACTAGCTTTATCTTCTTCTTTTGATTCTTTAATGAAGGGAAAGACTTCTTTAGTAGTCGCACATAGATTGTCTACAATACAAAACTCCGATTTGATTGTTGTCTTAAAAGATGGGGCAATGATTGAACAAGGCAATTTTGAAGAACTTATGTCAAAGCAAGGCTTCTTCTATAATTTATATAATTCTCAATTAGCCTAGAAAGCAGGGTCGCTACAAAGGCCCTCTTTTTTATGAGGCAAGAAATATAAGAAAGAACACTTATCTGGTATTTCAAATCCTAAAGTCTCTACTGGCCCAAGGAATCTATTTTTCTCTAAGAAAGAAGTATAAGGTGTATTGAATCTATTAAAGACGGTAAAGAAGAAAGAATCTTTGAATCTAGATTTCATCGCATCGAGGAATATCTTTCCAAATCCTTTATTTTGATAATCGACTTCAATTGCAAAATATTTGATGATAACGGTATTTTCGCCATTCCAGTTAAGAGAGTAAAGAAGGTCATATTCTTTTTTGCTACTTTTAGTAAAAGAGAAATATGAATCCTTTAAAGACAAAGAAATGCAAGAGACTCCTAATAAGATTTTTCCTTTTTTGAAAACATAAATATTCCCATTTTCAATTTCTTTTTCTAGGTCAGGAATATCTATTTTTGGCAAATTCATTAAGGACATGTAGTCATTTTCCTTCTCTAGAAATAGATTTATCAAATCTAAGTCATCTATATTTCCTTTTTTAATTAGATAATCCATAGTAAGTCTTTCCTCTAAATTCAATTATAATATAACTTAATAGGCTATTATGGATAAGCTAGTTTATTTAGAAGAAAATGAAAATGAAATAATTATCCCCAACGATGGAGGGGCTCATTTTCAACTCGCTTCATTCCTTTTATCTAGACATAGCAAGATTAAATTCAGCGAGGATTGCCTTTTTTATCCTGCTTCTAAAAAAGAAGAATTAGGAAATTCGCTTCCCTTCAATAAGAACGATTATTTGATATTAGGTGGAATAATACCTACCTCAGGCGAAGGAAAAGAAGACCCGATAAAATCGATTTTGCTTCAAAACAAGAAAAACAAAAACATTTTCATTGTCTATGATTGCTTGTTATATAGAATCAATGCTTATTCTTCCGTAGGGGCTGTTGTTAAAACAGAAGATTCCTATACGGATGCATCCATTTATTTTGATAAAGATATAGATGAACCTAAAATAGAAGAAGAAACCGAAGATGAAGGGGATTATATCGAAGAAGAAATAACTTCAGCTTATGAACCTACTAAGAAAAAGAAGATAGATAATCTAGGTTATTCTTTTGATGAAGAAGAGATTAATGAAGATGAAAGTGATGAAGAGGATGAGGTGCTTCCGATAACTATCAAAAAGGAATTTATCCCGACTTCTAAATCAAAGCCAATTAACCTTAATATAAATCCAAATTATAGGAAGGCAAGCGAAACTAAACCTATTAACGATTTCTCTATTCAGAATGAAATAAAGACTGATTTCATTACCAATAGCAAGTCTAAGCCAAAGAAAATAGTAGATAAGGCAATGAATCAATATAAGATTTATGTCTATAGGAAACCAAAGAAATTATATAATGCAAAGATTTTAGTGTTTTCTTCAAAAGGCGATTATTCTATTTACCAAAGCGAATTCGAAAAGAAACTAAAATCCATTAACCGTATTAACTGGACTAAGGTAACTGGATATTGCCCTTCTAAACCAGAAGATGGATCTTTTGTTTATTCTCTAGCCTCTAAATTCGACATGGCTAAATTCAATTTACTTTGTTCCTGCGTTGATTCTTATAACAATCCAATTTCCTATTTAATTTCTTATAAGGAAGACCCGTATATTTGCTTTGTTATATCTGCAAAGATGGATGCCTCGATTGTAGGATTTTCTTCAAAAGGCATCAATATAGAGGACCCATATATTGATTTTCCTTCTTTATTAGAGCTGACTTCAAAAAAAGAAATCGAAGAAAAAGAAGAAAAAGCCACAGTTAATGAACCTATAAAAGAAGAAGAGCCTGTATTTGAATTTGAACCTGTAATAGAAAACAAAAAAATACATAGGCCACCTGTTAGAAGGGTATTTATCCTAAGTAGGACATTAAGGAAATTTGAAAAACTATTTTCTAAAAATCCTGCATCTAGATATGATTTTGATTCTACTCTTGAGACATTGATAACATATCCTAGAGATGAACTAAATTCCTATTTCATTTCTAAAGACAACAAAAAAATCGATTCGACCTCTCCTCTTAATATTTATAAATTCCAATTTGGTAGCAAGAAAGATTACGAAGCTTCACGTTTATTTTATTGTTATAAAAAAGACGATGAAAGAAAGCTTTCTAATGATGACATCATAATCATTGGATTTACTAATCAAGATGAACATGAAGATCAACGTGAAGAGGCCATTCTTGGTTCTAGATATCTTTTAGAAGGTGCTTCCTTACATCAATTGTTTGTTAAAGATGAGGATAATGACTCATTAGATGAACTTCCTTATCTATCAAAGATGCAGTTTAGCCTTTTGGATAAGGCTTCTTCTAAGCTGCCTATTGTATTTACAGGTTCAGCAGGAACTGGAAAAACATTGATGTCAGTCGCCCAGTATGTTGATTCTAAAGACAAGGGAGGCTCAATTTTATATCTAACATATGAACCATCCTTATTAAATAATGTTGATAAGATGTTCCATTCTCTAGGGGTGAAAAATCCATCTTCTTATACTTATTTATCATTAATTTCTTCCATCCTAGATATAGATTTATCTTCTTCATATGCAGGATTAGCTAAATTTAGGGATTATTATTTTAATTACCTAAAGAAGCATAAAGATGCGAAGAAAGTATTTTCTAGTTATGAAGAAGGAGATGATTTATGCCTTGCTTCTTATTGTTTTTATAATGGGGTGATAAGTGGTTCGTCTAGACTACTTGATAACAAGAAAAAAATCTTGACTAGAGATGAATTTTTAGAATCAATAAGCAAAGAAGAAGCCTTCTCTAATGAAATAAAAAACAAGATGTACGATATAGGTAAATCCTATTATGAATATCTAGTTAGCAAGAAACTTTATTCAGACGGAATGCTTGCAAAACTTCTATTAAATAAAGAAAACAAACCAATTTATGATTGTCTTATTATTGATGAATATCAGGATTTAAGCGAGATTTGCTTTGCTTCTATTTTGTCATTGCTTAAAAAAGAATTGCCTTTAAGGCTATATATGTTTGGAGATGATAACCAAACTATTCAGCCAACATTATTTTCTATCTCTAGCGCAGAATCTATCATCAAGGAATTATTAGAATTCAAGGTCAAGCTAAATAAGGAATATCTACCTTCTTCCTACCGAAGCGGACCGACTTTAATTAATTACATCAATTCGATTAATAAAGTTAAGCAGCATTGCATTGGTAAGCAAAACAAGGAAAAGGATATGGAAGAATCTTCTTCTAGGGAAGATGAGAATGATTTATTCGTTTCCTATATCGATAAGAAGCCCTTGTTTGATAGCTTTGTCAAAGAATCTTTAGAACATAACTCTGATATTGCATATATCTTCCCTTCCTTAAAAGAAAAGAATGATTTTATAAAACATTTTTCTTCATTAGGAATTGATTTAAATATCTTAGAAAACATTACCTATATAGTAGAAGAGGCAAAGGGGATGGAGTGGGACTTTGTATGTCTAGTTAGATTCCTTTCCTCTTCTAAAAATAGCTTTGATGCAATGCTAGAAAAATCTAGTGGCAAGCATTCTTCTTTCCACAGGATGTTATTCAATAGGCTTTATGTAGGACTTACTAGGGCTAAAAATAAGATAGTGATGTTTGAAGATAGCTTGTCTCCATTAATTTCCTCGACATTGCTAAATACCCCTAAATTAATTGCAACAAATGAAGAAATGAAGGGCTTATTCGAAACTTCTTCTAGTTTCTCTTCTTGGATTGAATATGCGAAGAGGTTATTTAAGGCTAGACAATATCAGCAAGCTTATCTTTCTATCTGCAGGGCAAAAGATAATTGCCCGAAAGAGAGTTATTTAGTCGCAGAGACTTATGCAAATTACGAAAAAGAATTCAATTCATCTATATTTACCAATGCAAATAGATATATAGATATGTTTATATCTAGAAACGATTTATTTACTTTAAAAGAAGCCTATAAGAGACTAGGCAATAAGAAGAAATCTTCCTTATTGGAACTTTGTTTTAAAGCGAATGTAGATGCATCGGAGCTAGTTAATTCCTTTGCCAAGAATGTTGAATTATGTTCATATATGGAGAAAGCCTTCTATTTTGATAGAGTTGCCTCCATCTTAAATAAAAAGATAACAAATAATGTAGAAAGGATATTAAAAAATGGAAAACGCGGACGATAAGTTAGTTAGGACTTTAGAAAACCTAGAAAACATCTCTTCTTACCTAGAAAGAATAGAAGAAGTCGAGGATAACTTTGATTCTAAACTAGATGATATTTCTAGTAGGATTGAAAAGACTTTTGATAGGTCAAAGGAAGTTTCTTCTAACTTGGCTAAACTAGAAGGTTCGCTTAATAAATTCGAAGAAGTATTATCCAAGCTCAATTTATTAAATGAAAAGCTATCTAGCTTAATCGAAAAACTAGATAAAGTAGATGTGAAAGAAATAATAAAAGGCTGCGAGAAAGTTAATGATTCAGTCTCTAATTTGATTCAGGAAATGAAAGCCGTTACTGCTAAAAAGAAAGAAAAAGGAAGCAAGAAGAAATAGTGAAACGCGATCCTATTGTTAACCATAAGGTAATGGCGTCCATTAAAGGCAAAGATACCAAGATAGAATTAGCCTTAAGAGAGCAACTTAAGAAAGAGAATATCTATTATTTCAAGAACTATAAAAAGCTTATTGGAAAGCCAGATATCTATATACCTTCATCTAATCTAGCTATTTTTGCCGATAGCGAATTTTGGCACGGCTATAATTTTGATATAGCTAAATCTTCAATAAAAACCAATATTCCTTTCTGGGTCAATAAGATTGAAACCAATATAGCTAGAGATAAAAAAGTAAACGAAACACTGCTTTCTCAAGGGGTAGGGGTACTTCGCTTTTATGGCTTTGAAATTGAAAAAGAGCTACCCCGTGTAATGGAAAATATCATTTCTACCCATAAAGAAAGAAAGCAAATCATAGATAGGATTAAAGCTATAAAACAAAAGACTACTCTAGGTTATATAAAGATTGATGATAAATATCTTTTCCTTTATAGAAACAAAAAGAAGAACGATCCAAATGAAGGCAAATATGTTGGAATCGGTGGTCATTTTGAAAAGAACGAGAATAGATTTTCTTGCCTAAGAAGAGAAGTAAAAGAAGAAACTTGTCTAACAATCAAAAAACCAAAATTCCTTGGAACGATTTATTTCCTTAATGATGCTTATGAAGATGAGATGATGTTCCTTTTTGAAATTGATTCTTTTGAAGGAAAATTATCTTCTTCTTGCAATGAGGGTGAGTTCAAGTTAGTCAAAAAGGAAGATATTCTTGATTTGCCTTTATGGGAAGGAGATAAGGTTTTCTTGCCGCTTCTAGGCAAAGAAGAAAAAAGACCATTTGAACTGACTCTAATTTATAAAAAAGACCGATTAGAAAAGGTTATTGGACCATTTTACAAGTAAATGAAGAAAACATTTATTTAACTTAAAAAGGTTAAATAATTATTTCTTGCCTATTGAAACTATTTCGATTTCAAGCTTAAATATCCTTGCTCTTAGATGGCCCGACCCCTAGACTATCTAAGGGCTTTTTGTTTATATGGAAAAAGAAATATCATTACCAATTAAAGTTATTGAAGAAGATGCCGCGACTTTAGGCTATGTATTTAATTCAATTAAAGAGATAGATAAAAATAAGCATGACGATAAGACGCTTATTCTATTTTCTTGCATAGCTAGTTATTCTCCAAAAGAATCTAGCGAACTTGATTATTATTCTCTTTCACTTTCTTCTTATTTAGAAGATAAACTCGAACAATTTAGCGAAGGGAAAATATCTATTCCCCATTTTGATCCATATCTAAATGTATCTCCTTTAGAAGAAAAGCTTTCTATAGCGGCCTTAATCTCAAAATCATTTGAACTAGCCATTGAAAAAGGCTCGGTTTCAGATGTTTTTGATTATATTAAAACCTCCCTAAATTTCTCTGGTTCATTTCTAGAGCCAATTAAAGAGGCCTTATCAAGAAAAGATGAATCCAAACAAGAAGAAGTGGATAAGGTTATCGATGAGCATTATATAAAAAATCTAGGGAGAAGAGGATTCCTCTCAACCCTAGACTCACTTGAAGATTACCTTCTTCAAATTAGATATAACTTTTAATCTAGCATTGACCACATTGAAGTGAATGGACTTACTAGTATGGTCTTAGCTGAATCATGTTTTTCTAATAGTTCTTTAGAAAGGTATTTCCTTTTGACTGCGATTTGATAGACATAATTATCAAACCAACCTCTAGAAGCGACGAAATATCCTCCCTTTCCAACATCTTTCCCCCAGGAATTCTCTACTTTTAATTTATCGATTTCCCCATTTTTATTGGTTCCATATCCAACAAAAAGCATAGCGTGGGCATTAGTAGCAACCCTATAATCAAGCATTTCCCCCTTAGAAAGGATATTTTCATAGCCGAATAATCTTTCTTTATCGATTAGATTAGTTGTTAGATAGCCGTTTTTTCTATCTGAATCCCTTCTAACATCTCCTGCAAACCATAAGGCATCTTTATTGTCCAAACTATCTTTTATAGCCTTGATGAATTCTTCTTTGCTAACTTCAAAATTAGTAACTAAAGGAGATCCTTCAACATTGTTGCAGTCTTTTGATGCAACTTTTGTATATAAAGGATAGATAGAAGAGGAAGAGGATGTTAATAAGATATATTCATCAACTTCATCTCCGATTGTCATCTTTGCAAATTCAAGTGGTGTGATATCAAATAGTTTAACTACCTTCTTATCTTTGTCCGTATAGATGTAATCGAATTTCTTAAGTGGCTCACCTAGGGCAATTGAGATTACTTTATAGGCTTTCTTTAGATAATCTTTCTTTATTGAATCAATTTCATCATTATTTTTTGCATTTCTAATTAATTTAGCGGCGCAGCCAAGCAAATCCACTAGAGTGGAGTTTAGCGAATCCGTGTTATCACTACTAAAAGAACCATCCATCAAGCCATGTGGGATTAATCCATATTTCTTGACTAGATTAACAAACATCTGGAATTGCCCTCCATCGGCAGTGATGGTATTCAAGCAATAGATGTTATAAGGATCATCTAATGGTTTATCTTTATATTCTTCGATTCTATTTAGGGCTAAGTTGAATTTCTCTAGTTTATCATAGAACTGTAGGTATCCTTCGCTAAATTCAAAATTTTCGACGTTGAGGCTTTCCTGCGCTTTGTATTTAAGCATATTCAAGGAGGCAAACACCCAGCATCTCCCCGAATGTAACTGATTAGAAATCTTGTTTTCTTTTAATTCAACATCAAAAACAGGATTGACTAGGTTAAAATCTATTCTTTCTGATGCCTGGTTTATTGATGTTGAGTATAGGATTGATGATTTTAGGTTATCTTCTTTAGATAATTTTTCTTCTATTTCATTAATATTTAATATGTTTTCCATAATGATTACCTTCCAAGGCAATATCCTAGGTCAAAGTTAGGAAAAAGTCTATCTTAATGAATATATTTATTAATCTAGTTTAACTTTTCTAAATTTGGTCTAGAATTTTACTTGGTGATAATTATGAACAAAGATATTTACGAAACTAGAATTAACCAATTAAGAAAGAAACTACTAGACAACAATTTGAAAGGTTATTTAATCTCGACAGGAGATCCTCATATTAGCGAATCTCCTTCAAGCCATTATGCTTCTTTACTATCTTATTATTGTCCTTTTAAAGGAGAGAATGCGGATGTGTTTATTTCCTTGGATAAGGCTATTTTATTTGTAGACGGCAGGTTTGGTATATCTGCTAAAAAGGATGTTGAAGGAACTCCTTTTGAAGTAATCGATACTTCTAAAATAGATACCCCATTAGAAGAAGAAATAAAAGAAATGAATGGATATCCTTTGGGATTAGATTTCTCTTTGTTTCCAATTGGGAAAGCTAAGAAATTATCTAGCAAGGGAGAGATATTTGATTTAAAAGACGAAGAGGCTTTTGAATCTGCACCTAAATTATCTTCTTCCCCTTTGTTTAAATTAGACGAAGATGCGACTACTCTAGACTCTTTAGCAAAAATAAATGTCTTAAGAGAGAAAATGAAATCTTTGGATTTAGATGGATATGTAGTTTCTGATTTGAATGAGATTGCTTATCTTACTAATCTTAGGGGTGATGATTTACCTTATACTCCTATTTTCTATGCCTATCTTTTTGTAAGTTTATCTAATGCATATTTATTCTTTGATACATCCAGGTTTAGCAAATCCATTAAGGGCGTGGATGCGTTTTATCCTTATTCATCGTTTTCTTCTTTCCTAGAAAAGACTAATTTAAATCGAATTGGATTAGACATAAATTCAGTAAATTATGAGATTGACCGTTTATTAAAAGATAAGGCTGTATATGTTTCTTCTCTAATTGAATTAGATAAGGCGATCAAAGGAGAGAAAGAAATCAAGAATACAATTAAGTCCCAAATAGAAGACGGGGTGGCTTTGACTAAGTTCATTATCCATTTCAAAGACGAAGTTAAAAAAGGAAGCGATGAACAATTTCTGTCCAATTTACTTCATTCCTATAGGGAAAAAGGGGCTCATTTTATTGGAGAATCTTTTGAAAATATAGTCGCGGTGGACTCTAATTCTGCCTGCATGCATTACGCTCCAAGTGAAAAGATTCATTCTAAAGTAGACTGTAACTCTTCTTCTTTATTGATTGATTCAGGTGGCCAATATAAATATGGTACAACTGATACGACTAGGACATTTGCCTTGTCTAAACCAAGCGATGAATTTAAAAAGGATTACACATTGACCCTAAAATGCCTAATCGCCTTATCTAAGGCTATATTCCTAGATGGAGCAAATGGAAGAAGCCTAGATGGCATTGCTAGGAAATTTATGTGGCAAGAAGAGATGGATTATAAATGTGGCACCGGCCATGGGGTTTCTTATCTAGGCCCAGTTCATGAAGGACCGAACGGATTTAGATATAAAGATGTCTATATGAAAAATGATGGGGCTAAGATTGTCCCAGGAATGGTTACTACAGTTGAACCAGGTGTCTATAAAGAAAATAAATATGGGATTAGAATCGAAAATGATTTGCTTTGCGTTCCTTATATTAGCAATGAATTTGGTACATTCTATAAATTCAAGACTATAACATATGCTCCAATTGAACTAGATTCAGTTGAGCTATCTATGCTAGATAAGCAAGAAAAAGAATGGCTAAATGCTTATCATAAAGAAGTATATGAACTACTTTCCCCATTCATGGATGAAGAAGAAGTTGAAGTCTTGAAATATCTAACAAGATCTATTTGAAATCGTATTTGACTAACTGGCAATTAGAGATGCTATAGGAGATGAATTCATCGTTTTCCATATCGAAAAAATATGAATTTACAATCCTAGACATTCCTCCATGGGCAACTACTAAAACATCATTTATAGTTGCCTCTTCTTTTATATCGTCTAAAAAAGAATAGACCCGTGCAGCAACTTTTAGGTAAGATTCGCCTTTTGGATAGCAATAGGCAAATCTTTCTCTTTGCTTTTTATAGGCTTCTAGATGTCTAGAAGTTCCTTCCATTAGACCATAGTTTTCTTCTCTTAACCTATTATCTATTTTTAATTCCATTCCTAAGACTTTAGCAATCTCATTAGCAGTTTGTCTTGCCCTTAATAAAGGGGAGACATAGATAGAAGAAAACTTCTTATCTTTTAGCTTCTCTGCTAATTCTTTTGCTTGTTTGAAGCCAGTTTCATTCAAACTTATATCAAGACTGCCTTGGATTAAGTAGGCTAAGTTATAATCGGTTTCCCCGTGTCTAGTGAAATATAATGACATGTTAATTTTCCTTCTTTGGGAAGAAAACTAATTTTATAACAGGGACAATCATAATAGCAACAGCAGCAATCCATGCCAAAGGGTCGGCTAGAGCTACGAATAGATAAGATAAATTGGAAGCATTTGAATTAATTGGACCTCCATTTACTAAGGCAGGGACAAATAGGCAAATAAGAGTTCTAGCAACTAATTCCCCGACTCCAGAAAGGAAGGAAAATAATGGCTTTTCAAATCCTTGGAGGATGTTTCTAGTTAAGAATAAGATCATCAAAATTATCATGAACGGAACTGCTATATATAGGTATAGGTTCCCATATTTGATGGAATTCTCATTTATCTTATCTTTTGAATAGAAGACATACAGGTATCCGCCTTTAATAGTCGATAATAATCCTATGAGCATGATTAATATCCATAAGGCTAATCCAATTATGAACGATATTATTGTACCTTTCTTTATTCTATCTGTTTGCTTAGCCCCATAATTTTGGGAAATATAAGAAAGGACTGCAACTCCTAAGGCATTTAAAAAACACATCAGGAAGCCAAATACTTTTGAAGCGGCCCCATATCCAACCTGGGCAGGCACTCCATTGACTAGAGTTCCATCCGGATTTATATCATAACTATTTACTGCTCTTTGCATGATGATGATACCAATTTCTAATATCGAGAATTGGAAGCCTAATGTTAAACCGTTTTTTAGATGTCTCATTAAGAATGGAGAAGAGAATTTCCAGTCTGTTTTCTTTATTCTTAGCCATTCATATTTTTTATAGGTATAGATGATTGCTGCAATAGCTGCTAATCCTTGTGAGATGACAGTAGCCCAGGCACTTCCTGCAACTCCCATCTTAAATACAACGATGAAAAGCAAATCGAGGAAGACATTTATAACAGTAGATGCAACTAATATTACAAATGGGGAGAAAGAATCTCCTAACGCCCTTAATATTGATACCATTAGGTTATAAAATACCTGTGCAATAGTACCGATATAGATTATCAAAACATAAGTATAAGCGGCGTTATATTCTTCTTGCATGATTGCATCTAGAGGATTATCTACTATGTTTATCATTTTTAGCATAGTAGGGATTAGACAAATTCCGACTACAGTCAAAATTAAAGATACAATGATGCAAAGGATAATTTGAACGGCATAGCTTTTCCTTGCTCCGTCAACATCTTTTGCCCCGATTCGTTCCGATATAACAACTGAAAAACCAGAAGTAGCACCAATCCCAAATTGGAGGATAATCCAAACCAATACGCTACTAGAAGAGACTCCAGCGACTTCTTGCTGAGATAATGTCTGCCCGACAATTATTGTGTCGGTAAGAGTATATATTTGCTGAAAAATCATCGATAAGACAATTGGCACAAAGAATGCTAATAGTACCTTTAGGATATTCCCTTTTGTGAGATCGATTTGGTCGAATAGAGATTTGAATTTCTTAAATAGATTTTTCATACGCGAGTATTGTATTGATTTATTTTTATTCTTCTAGATGCTTTTAGCGTTTGTAACCGCTTTTAAATAATTATGCTATTAAAATAATAATTTTAATTGTTCGATTTGTTCAATATAGAAGTTTATAATCAAAAGGCAAAAGGAAAAACCTATGATCAAACAAATTAAAGACGCTTTCTTACTTTCTAATTCCTCTTTCTCTTATCTAATTAGAATAAGTCATGCAGGGATACCGACTTTAGAACATTTCGGAAGAAAGATAAGCCCAAATGAAGATAATGTCTCTTCTTTTTATTTTGATGATTCGACTTGCAGGGGAAGGGAAGTTAGGTTAGGAGAAAAAGACGACAATATATCTTTGTTTTCTAGCCATAATGAGTTTTCTACTTCAATGTTAGGAGATTATACTTATTCTGGAATTGAACTCGAATCAAATAAGGGAGAAGTATTTTCCTTCAAATATGTTTCTTTTAGGATTAATGAAAATCCAGAAAAGATGAATGGCCTACCTTCTTTTAGGGGAGGAGAGGAATTAGTCCTAGTTTTAAGCGATGATTTAATGGGCATTAATCTAGAGCTACATTACATTTTGTTTGAAACTGCTTTAGGTAGATATAGCAAGATAATCAATAAATCCGATGAACCCATTACATTAAAAAGGTGCCTCAGTTATGAAATTAGCTTAGAAAATGATTCCTTCTATTTATATAACATTTATGGGCATTGGGCGAATGAGGGCAATATAGATAAAACTAGGATTACCCATAATAGAATTAGCTTTGGATCTACTACGGGAAGTAGCTGTGATTTTGTTAATCCTTTCTTCATGGTTGCTTCTAAGAATGCAAATTTAGAATATGGTGATGTTTATGGATTCAATCTAGTTTATTCTTCTTCTTTTGAATCTAATGTAGAACTTACCCCATATAATCGAATCAAGATTTCTAGCGGGATTGATTTTTCTTCTTTCAAATTAAATCTAAGTAAGGATGAAGAATTTATTTCTCCAATGGGAGTTATTACTTATTCTAGTTTGGGATTAAATGGGATTGCCTTGAATTTCCATCCATTTGTTTTGGATCATTTAATGAATGAAAATCTAGCTAAAACGCCAAGGCCTATATCGTTTAATAACTGGGAAGCTACTACTTTTGATTTTGATGAAAATAAGATTGTTTCCTTAATGAAAAAGGCCTCTTCTTTAGGAATTGAATTATTTGTCCTAGATGATGGATGGTTTGGAAAAAGAAACGATGATACATCTTCTTTAGGGGACTGGTATGAAAACCATAAGAAAGTAGGGAAGGGGATTGCCTTTTTATCAAGTAAGGCTCATAAGATGGGATTAAAATTTGGGCTATGGTTTGAACCTGAAATGGTTAATATAGATTCTAGTCTATATAAAGCTCATCCTGACTGGGTTATAAAAGATGATATCCATCCATTGATATTTGGAAGAAATCAGCTAGTTTTGGATTTAACTAAAAAGGAAGTATGTGACTTTATCTATTCAACTTTGGACAATGCGATTTCTTCTTATAATCTAGATTATATTAAGTGGGATTATAACCGTCCGATGAGCTCTATAAAATCAAACAGGTCTCTTTTCTTTTATAATTACATCAAGGGCCTATATTCGATTTTAGAAAGAATAAAAGAAAAATATCCGACTTTCCTAATGGAAGCTTGTGCTTCTGGAGGGAGTAGGAATGATCTAGGCGCTTATTGCTATTTTGGCCAAGGCTGGATAAGCGATGACACGGATTCATTTGAAAGAAGTAGGATTCAATCCATACTTTCTTTTGGCTATCCTCCAGTTTGCTTTTCTAACCATGTCTCCGCGAAGACATCATTGCAGATGTTAAGAAAGACATCTTTAGGTACTAAATTCGATGTAGCCATGATTGGGACATTAGGTTATGAACTTGATATATCTCAAATCTATAAAATCGATGAAGAAGAAATAAAAGAGCAAATCAAATTCTATAAAGAAAATAGAAAGACACTTCAATTTGGGAAGGTATACCAATTAAGTGATTTTGATGACAATGTCTTGTTTAGATTGATTCAAGATGATGAAAAGACATTAGTTAGCTATGTTTCTTGCTTGCAACATCCAAATTCTGGGACTTATCCATTCAGGATACCTAATCTAGATGAAACTTCTTTGTATTCTTATGAAGTGAGAAAAGAAAAGATTGATTATAGGAATTTTGGTTCCTTGGTAAATTATGTTTCCCCAATACATCTAAAAGAAGAAGGCAACCTCGTTACTTTTATCTCTAGGCGAAAAGGATTGGACAATGAAGAATTCAAGGGAACTGCAACTGGATTAGATTTGTCTTCTGGAGCGATTAAGTTAGGAAAAGAATGGTCTTGCAGCGGCTTATCAAAATATACTAGAGTCCTAGGTGATTTTGGGGCGAGAGCATATTTAGTAAAGAAGATTAATTAAGCTTTTTGCTTAGATTAAGTCCTAAAGAAGAAAAAGGCAGAAGTGAAAATAAAATCAATCCTTCAGTCCTGCCGAAATTGAAATAAATTAATAATCCCATAATAACAGGAAGAATAAATAATCCAATTCCGATTGCAATCGTAATATAAAAGATTTTCTTGTTCTCTTTTTGGATCGAATGGAGATAAATGGCAAAATAGGCGAGCTCTAATATCAATGAAGGGGTAGATAAGGCAAACATCATTTGTTCATTTAGGTTTGGAAAAGCTTCTAGGAATGCTAAAAGAAGGAAAATAGTTTGCAAGATAATAACTACAATCGTTGCTATGTGAAACAGCTTGTCTTCGTTGTATTTTCCATCTTTGCTTTTTAAACTTGGCAAGAATTTGTAGTAGCTAGTTTCAAATAAAGTCATGATAGGAAAAGCAAAGAAAAAGGGAAAAAGAGAAAGGACATGTACGAATTTAGACATTCCAGGAAAGAATTTTGAAGTAGCATTTCCTCCTAGATTAGCAAAAAAGAGTAACCCAATTCCTAATATTAGCAATAGGATTAAAACCAAATATGAAAGCAATTCAAAATCTTCACTCTTCTTCATAATTAATTCCTAGTGCATTGTCTTTGATTATTAGATTTGCTTTTGCCCCAACTACAAAAGGCAAACTAGGATAAAGATGTCCAAATGGGGCATTTATAGCGAATGGAATATTTAAATCACCTAAAGCCATCTTTGCGGATTTAATAAAATCTACTCCCATTATGCTTTCATCGTAATGGAACGGCCTACCTATTATTATGGCTTTTGTATTTTCAAAATAATTAGCCATTTTCATTTGCATCAAGCTACGGTAAAAGGAAAGCGGATTTAAGTCGCAACATTCTAAAATCCATATAATGGGTCCATTGTTTTTGCTAAATTCAGCCACCTTATCGTATTTAGTTCCTATTAGACAAGTAATGATATCTAGACATCCACCTAATAACGTTCCCTTAACATTAATCTCTTCTTTTGTATAAATCTTAGACTCCCTATTTAATCTAGTTCTACATAATGGGGAACTAGGATTTTTTAATGGCATTCCCCATTTCTTATAGCCTTCATAATATGAGAAATCATTATTCAGCAACCTTAATGAATCTTTTTCTGAATTATCTAATTTAGCAGATATAAAAGCGGTGGCGTTTACTCCATAAATGGCTTTGGTATTTGCTAAAATCGGAAGCAAAAAAGTTAAATTGGTATTATCTGAAAAACCCATGAACCATTTTGGTTTTGCCTGCTTTAATTTATCGAAGTCAATATGATCAAGCATGTCCATCATGACTTCCCCGCCCCCGACAGAGATGATAGCCTTTGATTCATCAAGATAGGCTTCCATGAATTCTTTTGCTCTTTCTAGAGCTGAATTAGAAGAAAGAAAACCATCGTTAAGATAAACGTTCTCTCCAGTTTTTATCTGGTAACCTAATTTATTTAGTGTCTTAATTGATTTCTCTAATCTAGAAAAATAAGGCTCACTTGAACAGCCAAAACTAGGAGCGATTAAGTCTATCGTGTCATTTACATTTATTTTGCCAGGGGTTCTTATCATGCTTTTTATTATAAAGGCAAAATAGATAATTTGAATTCCCTAGTGTTTTACTTTCTTTTTATTTTTCTTCTCTTCAAATTCAGCTAGCTCTTGATTTACATACATTATTTCACTTGGAAGTATCTTAAAATTCTTGTGTAGATCTAATAAGAACGATATTGGAGGGATAGATATTCCTCTTTCGTAATTCCTTATAGTCCTTGGTGAAATCCCTAAGGTTGATGAAAAAAGATTTTGTGAAATCTTGTTATATAATCGAATTAACTTTAATTGCTTTGTTAACAAAGGAAGAGCGACGGGGGTAAGGCTAGTTTCCATAGCATCTTTCCTTTTTATGACTATTTCATCTAATTTGAAATTTAACGCTTCCGCTAATATTGGAAGGACAAAGCAAGAAATCGAAGCGCATCCTTCTTCAAACTTAGATATGGCTTGGGCTGAATAACCTATCTTTATTCCAAGTTCCTCTTGAGTAAAATGAAAGCGCTTTCTTCTATTTTGGATGAACTTCCCTAATTCTATTTGATCCATGTTTACCCCTTCCCCTAGGTTTGAATATATCTAAATACTCTAAACTTCTTTTAGAAAATTTCACTTATTATTTTCATTTCTTACCTAAAAATTACATTTTTCTTTATAAATTGCCTCTTTTTATGCGGATATTATTGCTTATAACAATTACCTGCCCTTAATGATAAAATTAAGTCAATGGATAACAATTCACCTTATAACTTATTTGGATTCAATTTTGCGGAAAACGAAGGCCAGAAAGAATTAATCAGGCAGATTAATGAAGACTGTAATAGAAAACCTCTTATTTATTGTGTAGGGGCAGCAGGGACTGGAAAGACTTTTGCTGCTTTAGCAGCTTCTTTGTCTTTGGTCAGAGGCAAAGGTTCTAAAAAGAGATATAAAAATATATTTTATGTCAGGGAGCCTGTTGAAATTGGTCATCGCCTTGGATATCTTAAGGGGACAGAAGAAGATAAATACGCCCCATATCTAGGTGGCTTGCTTGATAATTACAACCATTTGATGGCTAATGTTAAAAATGATCCTGTAACCATAAAAAAGAAAAGGTCTTCATTAAAATCTCTTCAAGATGAAGAATATCCTCTTCCATATACTTATTCTAAATTGCCTACAGATATTATTCCTTTAGCACCTGAATTCCTTAGAGGCAGAAGTTTTGAAGACTGCATCATCATTGTTGATGAGGCTCAAAACCTTACTCTTGATGAATTGCAGACCCTAGTTACTAGGATTGGCCCATTTACCAAGATGATTTTATTAGGATCTCCTAACCAAATTGATGTTCCTGGGTTTAAAGAAGATGACAATCCGTTTTTGACTTCTTATAAGATTCTTGAATCGACTGGGTTAGTTGGATTTATAAAATTAGAAAAACCTATGCGTTCCTCCTTTGTGGCGGAGTTCGACAATAGGTTTGTTGAATATAAAAGAAAATTGAAGAAATAATTATTTGAAGTAGACGTGTACTTGGAAATATTTCTCGCTATTCCAGGCATAAGGATAAATGGTTATATTTACCTTTTCTTCCTTTTGCCATGCCTCGTATAACTTTGAATATTTTGAATCATTAAGAGTTAAATTTGATTCAGTTTCATTGCTTACAAATAGGGTTTGCTTACTTCTAGCGTTTTCTTTTGTCCTATTTGTAGATTCTAAGACATTCAAGGTTGAACTCAAGACAAAGAAGATCTTATCTGCTTTGACATAATAATCGACATATCCTTCAAAAGAATAGACATTCATCTTCCTTTCTTCATAGATTTGGAAATGGGAGGTAGAATCTTTTGTTGGATAATTCTTATATAATGCATCTTCTTTTATTGCTTCTTTTGCGTTTGGTATAGCAATGTCTTCATTTAAGGAAACGTGGGTAATGTAATCAAAGCTTAATGCATATTTATACATGTTTTCCTGGACTAAGACATTTATGGCTTTTGTAGTGGCTTTGAAATTGTTATAGGCTTTAGATGGACCGTGTAATGTAACATAATTAACTCCATCAGTAAAAAGCCAAACGCTGTCGACGACTTTTTCTACAAATTTAAGTTTGATAGAACGAATCTCGCCATCATAATTCCCGGCTGCATTTAATGGGGCTTTGCTTAATCTAGAATAAGAATCATTTATAGAAGTTGAATTAGGTGCAATAGAAAGAAGTTGCTCTGAACTATATCTAGTTGTGGTACCACTTAGGAATTCAAAACTAGTCGCGATAAGCTCGGCTTTACCATTTAATCTACTTTCTTTCCCAACAATCTTATAGAAAGTAGTTTCTTGGCCAATGTAGTCTTTAACTTTTTTATAGAATTGTTCATTTAGGGCAACTGTTAAGAAAGAAGTCCCATCAGTAATTGTGGCCTTATATTTTTCTGTCCCGTTATAGGCTTTTGTAGATTTTCCAAAATCAAAGACAGAAATAACTAACCCCTGTACTTCAAAAAGCCTTTCTCCGATTACCAAACCTGCTTCATTTGGAGTTCCTTCAAAACTTAAGCAGGCGTTTTTTGCTTCTTCTAGAGATACTTTCTGGGCTTCAACTGGAGCTGGAGTTGATTCTTCACTTGATGAGCTAGAGGAAGTTGATTCTTCACTTGTTGCATTAGAAGAAGAAATCTCACTAGTTTGGCTAGAAGAAGTCTCTTTGCTAGATTCGAGCGTAGAAGTTTCTTCACTAGGGGTAGTTTCGCTAGGAGTAACTACACTTGAGGCAGTTTCTTTTTCTTCGCTAGTTGAGAAAGAGGCTCCCTTGTTGCAGGAAGAGAGTATCAAGGCGGATAGAATTAATGATAATTTAAATACTTTTTTCATAACGCATAATGATAATCTTTCTCTTCAAGTTATTGAATTAAAAAGTTTTCTAGCAGCACACCAAATTGGTGATGAAAAATGTAGATTCCATCGAATTAAAT
>CABQKC010000016.1 GCA_902464635.1 uncultured Caryophanales bacterium
ACCAAAAAATAAACAGAAAAATCATTTTTTATGACGTAAAATGGGGAAACTCAAAAAATTTTTAATCTACATAGAAACGACAAATGTAAATTCTCTTGCATATTTTTGTTGCTACTTTATAAATTAGATTTATAAGGGGGAGTTTTCATGAAGAAAATATTTTTTAATTCTACCTTAATTTTAGCGGGTATCATCTCTTCTTTTAATTTGATTTCTTGCGATAAAAAGGAAGAAACAAGTGTAAATGAAGGCTATAAATTCTATGTTTTACGTAAGGAAAAACTAGTTGAGACAATGCATCATTCAATAAGCTTATATTCAGATGGAAACGCAATCCAATTAATGCAATTTTTCTTTATTTATGATGAAAAATTAGGCACTTTAACCAAAGAAACTATGGATGTTGCTTATTATTCTATGCAGTTTATTTGTAAATTTTTTCTATTTGAAGATAACAAACTAGATAAGAATGAAAAAGAGATAAAAAGTATCTCTGATACAGAATTAAAGGTTAATAAAAAGGGTGTTTTTGAAATTTTTGTTACACTTGCTAATCTTGAGCATAGTAGCTATGTCATCTCTTATTTAGAAAGAAATCTAATAAAATATGGTCAAATATAGAGATTTGCTTGTATTTCGAGTTAACTTTAATATATTATATTACCCGCAGCCAATCCTTGCTTCTATCTATCTCCTAGTTAAAGCTTAGATTCGGCCAAGTAAAAATAAAGGAGAAATAAAATGGCTTTAAAGAAAGAAGAAACCATTGCCATCATCAAAAAGTATGGCAAAGACGAAAAAGACACCGGCTCTGCCGAAGTTCAAATCGCTCTTCTAACCCAACGCATCAAAGATCTTACTGAACATCTTAAGAACAATGGTTCTGATGCCGCCGCTAGAAGATCACTTCTAATTCTTGTTGGCAAAAGACGCAGTTTGCTAGACTATCTAGCTAGAAACGATGTCGATCGTTATACTGCTTTGATTGCTTCCCTTGGAATTAGAAAATAAGCTTAATAAGCAAAGATTGAGGTTTAGGAAACTAGGCCTCTTTTTTATTGTTTAGAAGAAAGAATAATATGGAGAAGAGTTGAAATCATTGAATATTTCCCTGATTCTTAAGCTAAGTCCATTCAAGTCATTTGGAGTAAGTCCATCGAATGGATCGAAATTGATATTCATCGTGATAATGACCCCAGTTAGAATCAAGGTAAAGAAGATAGGAACAATTATCTCTGCATGGCTTTCAAACCTTCTTGCAAAGCTAATAAATCCAACAATAGATGCAATCGTGGCTAGATGATATGGTTCAATCATATATCTAGGACAAATGCCGGCTAAAGCATAATTGACCATGGTAAATATTATTAAGCAAGGCAACATTAACTGACGTAATAATGTTAATCCTAAATCATCGCTCTCCTTTTTAAATTTAACAAAAGGATTGAGCAACATCCCAAAGAAAGCAGGAATGAAAAGTAATCCAATCCCTCCATTTAGATAAGTAGAATAGTCTTTTATATCATTACTAAATCTAGGATTCGTGCAATAAATGAATGGGAAATGGGTATTTAGATTTATTGAAAACGGATTGAAGAAATAATGGGCAAATCCTGGCAACAAGGCTTTTGGATTTAGCCCCATATTTGTCATATCGGCGACTGTATGTTGATATCTTGCTCCAAATTCAAGGACTGAATCGAATCTATCCTTATTATATTTCATTATTAATAAGGCCCCGATTAATAAAATCCCAAACATTGGAGCGTAATCTAAAATATTCTTTTTGTAGTTTTTATATTCTTTAACTAATGGAAGGATAAATAACGGAGCTGCAACCAATATTATCAAAGCCAGATTTGGTCTAGTCGCAACAATTGAAACAAAGGAAAAACCTGCCAAAGGGAAATAGAATTTCCTATATTTAGGATTGCTATAACCCAAAATAGTAAATAATAAGAAGGCATCCATGTGCATTAATCCATATATGACCGGAACATGGTAATTAGCTTCGACAACTGGATTATTTATATTCATCCAATATCTTTTATAAGTAACGCTCATTATTGATAAAGATAGGAAAAAGCTAGAAAAAATGAGGAATCCAATTACTTTGTTATTGGCTTTTTTATCAAATTGATTTATTAATTCGGTAATTAAAAGGAAAAAGAAGGGGATATAAAGGCTAAATCCAATTATTTCTAACCCAATCGCATTCGGGACTTTTCCAAATATGAAATAGAATGGGAAAGATATAAATATAACTGGCCATACCCCGAAATAGACGTATATCTTTTCATTATAATATGCATGATCCCAATATTTTTGGGTTGCTGAATATGGTAAATCTATATTTACTTGTCCCTTTTTAAGTGCGTCGAATAACTGAGTATACATGTCATATTTTTCGACTCCATTAACTAAAGGATAACTAGATAGCATCGATTTGCTTTGGATGAATACATATATAATCGAGCCGATAAATAGCAATATTCCTCCACCTATTATCCCTAATTGCCATTTTCTGATCGGGGATTTATTTTCTTCTCTATTCAAGACATATTTTTTAGATAAAGAAGGAACTTCGCTAATTGAAAAAATAGCAAGCAAGATTAATCCAAATCTTAACAAAGAGAAATGGAATGCTCTAGGAGCGTCGAAAGTAATTGAAGATAGTGTTATGGAATTATAAGTCCCTGCATAATCCCCGATATTAGGACGTGCCATTGCATCTAATTCAAATTTGAATTTATATGAATCAAAATCCCCTTTAGGTAATCCAAGTTGATTATGTTCATAGACAACTGGATTTAATTGATAGGAATATTCATATTGTAATTTGTTATCCTTTAACCCACTGATTGTAACTTTTAAACCAAAGCTAGTCGGATTAACAAAATCTAACCTAACTGTATTTGCCTTTTTTATTTGTTCATTATCAATAGTATAAACTAGGCTTGCTTCCTTGCCTTCGTAAGTCCATTTGTTATCCTTTGTTTCTCCATCGCTTACTTTTAATGAAGAGGAAGAAAAATCAACTGAAATCGGATTGCTGTTATTTTTATAAGCTCTGGCATTGAAAGCGAATGTTTCTAGCAATAAGTTTAATAGAATTAGTGAAATGCGAATTGTTTTAAGCCTGTTATCTTGAGTAAAAATCTCTTTGTTTATTATTTTCTTATATATCCAATTTGGATTGATGTAGAAAGCAATTAAGCTAACGCTAGAAAGATAAATAATCCCATTTGGCAAAGTTATATCACCAAAGCAAAAAGTAACGATTAATGAAAAGATGAATGTAAGTAAAATCGTCGATATTGAATTAATTAGCAAGGGTTCGATTTCTTCCTTATTAAAGATTTCCTTTTTCTTGATGAATCTAAATAAAATCAATATCGAGTAATGAAGGATGATAACTATTAAGGGCAATAAAATTGCATAACCAAGTAAAGCCATGCATTTATTATTTATATGAAACTAAATAAAAGCAAGAATATGGATATATTATCTCTAAATATGGCTTCTTCCTTCTTTTCTACTTTTTATGGAACATAAAGGGTGTTAATATATTCCCGTTTGAAATTAAATTAGGAAAGAAAAAAGAATGAAACAAGTATTCGAAACAGAATTCGCCGGGCGCACTCTTAGCGTTGAAACTGGCGAAATCGCAAAACAGGCTGATGGTTCAGTCCTTGTTCGTTTTGGTGAAACAGTAGTTTTGGCTACTGCTTGCTGTGCAGACGAACCTAAAGAGGGTGATTTCTTCCCCTTAACCGTAAATTATGAAGAAAAGCAATATGCTGTTGGTAAGATTCCAGGCTCCTTCCTTAGAAGAGAAGGCAGGGCTGGTGAGCATGCCACTTTAGCAGCTAGACTTATCGATAGACCAATCCGTCCTTTATTTGCTGATGGATTTAGAAATGAAGTCCAACTAGTTTCTACTGTTATGTCAGTTGATCCTGACAATACCCCAGAAATGACTGGTATGTTAGGTGCCTCCTTGGCCTTATGTATCTCTGATATTCCATTTGATGGACCAGTAGCAGGGGTTTATGTTGGTAGAGTCGATGGCAAATTAATCATCGATCCAAATGAAGAAGAAAGAGCCAAATCCGATATCGATTTAGCAGTTGCTGGCACCGATAGCGCCATCATGATGGTCGAAGCTGGTGCTAGCCAAGTCCCAGAAGAAGAAATGCTTGATGCCATCATGTTCGGATTTGAAGCCATCAAGAAATTATGTGCTTTTGAAAAAGAAGTCATTGCAAAGGTTGGAAAAGCAAAACGTCATATCGACTTATATGCACCAGATCCAACAATAAAAGAGGATATCTATTCTAGAATCGGAGAAAGAATGGTCAAGGCCATCTCTATCTTTGATAAATTAGAAAGACAAGACGCTATCGATGCCTTGAAGAAAGAAATCATCGATGATTATGATTCTAGGGAATATGAAGATGAGCATGACCACAAGATGGCCATGCTTATGGTAAATGACATCCTAGAAGGAATGGTTGCTGCCGAAGTTAGACGTTTGATTACTGAAGACAAGGTTAGACCAGACGGAAGAAAAGTTGATGAAATCCGTCCTTTAGATTGCCAAGTCGACTTACTCCCACGTGCCCATGGAAGTGCTATGTTCACCCGTGGACAAACTCAAGTCATTGGAACTACAACTTTAGGGCCTCTTTCTGATAAGCAATTAATCGATAATCTTACCGGCGAGACCGAAAGAAGATTCATGCATCATTATAACTTCCCGCCATATTCTGTCGGTGAAATCGGAAGAATGGGTGCCCCAGGAAGAAGAGAAATCGGACATGGTAAATTAGGTGAAAGAGCCTTATCTTATGTTCTTCCAAGTGAAGAAGAATTCCCATATACAATTAGATGTGTTGCCGATGTTTGCGAATCTAATGGTTCTTCTAGCCAAGCTAGTATCTGCGCTAACTGCATGTCACTTATGGCAGCAGGTGTCCCAATAAAGGGAATTGTCTCTGGCATTGCCATGGGATTAATTACTTCTGGCCCATTAGATGGAAAGCATCCTTATACCATCTTAACCGATATTCAAGGCCTAGAAGATCACTTCGGTGATATGGACTTCAAGTGTGCCGGTACCGAAAAAGGATTGACTGCCCTCCAAATGGATATCAAGATCCACGGTGTTACACGTGAAGTTTTATCCGAAGCCCTTGCCCAAGCTAATAAAGCCAGGGCTGAAATTAGAAATGCCATGGCTGCTTGTATTCCTGCTCCAAGAGAAGAAGTTTCTAAATATGCTCCAAAGATGGTTACCTTCAAGATTGATGTCGATAAGATTAGAGATGTCATCGGTCAAGGTGGCAAAGTCATCAATGACATCATCACTAGATGCAACCAAGTCAAGATTGATGTCGAAGAAGATGGAACCATCACTATCTATCACACCGATAAGGAAATGCTTACTAAGGCAAAAGCCATTATCGATGATATAGTTAGGGAAGCCAAAGTTGGCGAAATATTCGAAGGAAAAGTCACTAGAGTCGAAGATTACGGGGCTTTTGTAAATCTATTCGGCGATACCGATGGATTATGCCATGTATCTAGATTGAAATGGGGCTATGTCGATGATGCTTCTAAGATCATCAAAGTCGGCGATACATTAAAAGTTGTCGTTATCGGACTTGATGAAAAAGGAAAGATCAAATTAAGCCACCGCGAATTCGAGGAAAAGCCAGAAGGCTATGTCGAAAAAGAAGACAAGGGCCCAAGGAAAGATAACCATTCCTCTAAATTCCACGGACATCCTTCTAAACCAAATAGACGTTAATAGATAAGGAGCAAGGCAACTTGCTCCTTTTTAAGTTTATTTATTTTAATTTTGTCTTAAAATAAAGATAGCAAGAGGGAAATATATGCATAAAATCATTTGTATCGGAAGAGAATTCGGTTCAGGGGGCAGAGAATTTGGCAGAAGGTTAGCAGAGAAACTTGGCTATGCCTATTATGATTTAGAAATCATAAATGAGATTTGCAAAGGTACTCCTTATTCAAGGGAATATATCGAACAAGTCTCCGAAAAAGACCCAATCCCGCTATTTCCGATTAGATATGGCAATTCTTTCTCTTTGGGACCTGATCCAAGTGTTTCGATGGCAATGGATGTATATAAAGCCCAGGTCAATACCTTAAAGAAGATGGCTGAAAAGAGCAATTGCGTAATTATTGGCAGGGCTGCCGACTATGTTTTACGTGAATATAAGCCTTTCTCCATATTTGTCTATGCTTGCTTAGACTCTAGAATCGATAGATGCCTAGAAAGAGAAGCCGATAAAGAAAAATATAGCAGGAAGCAAATGGCTAGAAAGATAAAGAAGGTCGATAAAGGTAGGGCAAGATTCTATACATTCGCGACTAATAAGAAATGGAGTGATAGGAATAATTATGATTTGATGATCAATACTTCCTATACCGACATAAAGCAATTAGTAGAGATGGTTTCTAACTTATTTAAATAAATCCTTCAACAAACCTAGCATCGATTCAAAGCTAAGCAATGAGTCGATGTTTTCTTTTGTGTTTATATTATTTGGTTTTATATAATCCTTATATATCTTATATATTAAATAATCTACATTGGTTGGATCTTTTAAATCTCTCCCGAATTCTTCGTATTCTTTTTCGTTAAAAGAAGGATTAGAGGTCATTTCAAGCAAGACGATGACAAATCTTCTTAGATAGACGATTAGGGAAGAAATAAACCAAAAAGAGGTATCTAGAGGCAATTTTGGATTATTTAATAATTTGCCTACTAGAGGAAGGCCGTCTAATTCATCCCTATAGATATCAATATAGACAAAATCATATTTAGGATAATCTAGATATGTTAAAGCGTCATCATTAATAATCTTAATCTTGCTTTTATTTTCAAATTCATCAAGCAGGCATGAATTAAATACTTCGATGATATCATTGTCTTTTTCCAAAATGGTAACTGAACTGACTTCTTTTTTATTTGATGCCATATAGGCAAAATAGCCTAGCCCAAGTCCGACAACCAATATATTTCCCTTGGCTTTATTTATATCGATTTCCATTGAATTGATTTCGTGAGGGACTAATTCCATCCAATTTGCCCCGTTTTTCCTAATCAAAGGATATTTGATTCGTTTAGAAAAATAGCCAAAAGGAGAATGGCATTTATAATCATCTCCTATTATCTTTTCATCTAAAAGAAATGGGACATAAGGATAAAAATAATCAAATCCAAATTCTATATCTTTATATTTGCTAGAAGATTTATTGATTAGCTTTTGGTAATAAGGATTATCTTCTAATAAAGATGGATTAATTTCTGCTATATCTAGAAAAGGCAAGCTAGATAAATAAGAAGAACTATCTTTATCAAGTTCAAGAAGAGTCGAGGCAACTTCGTTATAGATGATATTTATGTTTTTGTTTGATGGTAGCCTATCTTTTAATTTTGAAGAGAATGACTTTTGATCAACTTCAAACAATACGTTAGCATGGTAATCGCTTTCTTCATCAAATGCTTCGTTTTTTGCTAATTGTTCAATATATTTTCTAAATTTCTTATTCATCATGGAGTTAATTTTAATTTAACTATCCTAGTAATGAAATAGATAAAATCCCTAAATTTAGGCAAATTAGTTAAATATTTACAAAAGGGTACAATTGTCTAAAAAAATAATCCTTTTCTCTATCTTAAAACCCCTGTTTTGGGCTATACTATAGTCAATATGTTTGACGTAATTGTAATTGGCGCAGGAGTTAGTGGCGCATTCGTAACTAGGAACCTCTCTAGATATGAATTGAATGTAATTTGTCTTGAGGCTAAAAATGATGTAGGGGATGTTTCCTCGATGGCTAATTCCGCCATCGTCCATTCTGGATATGATCCTCTTCCTGGTACGAATAAGGCTAAATTTAATGTGTTAGGAAACAAGATGTATCCTTCCATTTGCAAGGAGTTGGATGTTTCCTTTTCTCCGATTGGCTCGATGACTTTAGGATTTAATGAAGAAAATATGGCTACCTTGGCTTCTTTAAAAGAAAGAGCCAAGGAAAATGGAGTCGAAGCAATTCTATTAGACAAAGAAGAAACCTTAAAATTAGAACCTAATATTTCTTCTTCAGTCATGGGGAGCTTATTATGCCCAACTGCTGGAATTATTAATCCATTTACCTTAGTTGCCCATTGCTTTGAAAATGCTTTGGATAATGGGGCGAAGCTACAACTTAATTGCAAGGTCACTTCTATTAAAAAAGAAGACGGCATCTATGTTTTAGAGACTACAAAAGGAATCTATAAAGCCAAGATGGTTATTAACTGTGCTGGGCTTTATGCCGATAAGATTGCCTCGATGGTTGAGCCAATTGATTGGCATATATCTCCTAGAAAAGGCGAATATTATGTCTTGGATCATTTTAAGCCAGACTTTGTAAACCATGTCTTATTCCCGCTCCCAACTGAAAAAGGAAAGGGAATCTTGGTAACTAGAACGACTTCGAATAACTATCTAGTTGGGCCTTCTAGCGAATTTGTTGATTCTAAAGATGATACTTCAACTGATTCATTAACTTTAGGCGAAGTAAAGAAATCTGCGATTTCAATGGTTCCATCCATTCCATTTTATGAACAAATCAGGACTTTCTCAGGATTAAGGGCAACTCCATCGACACATGATTTCATTATTTCCTATTCTAAAAATGATAAATATTTCATCAATGTCGCCGGAATTGAAAGCCCTGGATTAGCATCTTCTCCAGCGATTGGAAAATATGTGGTCGAAGAATTGGTCAAACCAGTACTTAATATGAAGGAAAAGGATAATTTCAATCCAAATATCAAGCCTTATATCAAGATGAACGATCTTTCTATTGAAGAAAGAAACGAAATTATCAAGAAAAACCCAAAATATGGGCAGATGATTTGTAATTGCGAAAAGATTAGCCTTGGAGAAATAGAAGATGTCTTGTCTAGGTCTCTTCCTTGCTTGACTATAAAAGCCGTTAAGAAAAGGACCCGTGCTGGATTTGGTAAGTGCCAAGGTGGCTTCTGCCAAAGCAAGGTGTTGTTCTTTTTGGCTGATAAATTAAATATATCTCCTCTAGAAGTTAATTATGATGGAGAAGGATCTTGTATCCTAAAGGAGGAGAGTAAATGAGAAAGGTAGATTTATTAATTATAGGTGGTGGCAGTGCTGGAATGGCTGCTGCGATTAAAGCCTATGATGAAGGAATTAAAGATATATTAATTCTAGAAAAGGGCGAATTTCTCGGAGGAATTCTTAATCAATGCATCCATAATGGATTTGGCCTACATGAATTTAAAGAAGAATTAACTGGTCCAGAATTCCTTACTAGATTTGTTAACCAAGTCGAAGAAAGGCATATTCCTTATAAATTAAATAGTTATGTAACTTCTTTAACTAAAGATAAAGTTGTTACTTATGTTAATTCTAGCGAAGGCGCGGTTCAAATAGAGGCTAAAGCAATCATTATGGCGGCTGGTTGCCTTGAAAGAAGCGCTGGTGCAATTGGAATCCCTGGAGAAAGACCAGCTGGAGTTATTACGGCAGGTCAGGCCCAGCTTTATCTAAATGAATATGGATATTTAGTCGGTAAGAAGGTATTTATCCTTGGTAGTGGCGATATCGGCCTTATTATGGCTAGAAGAATGACACTAGAAGGGGCAAAAGTATTAGGTGTAGCCGAACTTATGCCTTATTCAAATGGATTGAATAGAAACATACAGCAATGCCTTATTGATTTTAATATCCCTCTATATTTGTCCCATACAGTTACAAACATAATTGGCAAGGATAAATTAGAGGCTATCGAGATTTCTAAAGTTGATGATAAACTACAACCAATAAAAGGAACCGAACAAAGATTTGATGTTGATACATTAATGCTCTCTGTCGGCTTATTACCAAATAGTGCCTTGTTAAATAACATTGGAATCCCTCAATCTAGGTCTAGAGGTTCTTGTGTCAATGAACATATGGAAACCGAAGTTGAAGGAATCTTCTCTTGCGGGAACGTATTGCATGTCCATGACCTAGTTGATTATGTTGTAGAAGAAGGTAGACTAGCAGGGTTAGGCGCTGCTACCTATTTAAAAGGAAATCTCCATAAAGGAGAGCATGAAATCTCTACAGTTGCCGGAGATGGAATTGGCTATGTTGTGCCTTCTACAATTGACTTAGACAACGCTATGGATTCTATTGAAATTAAGTTTAGAGTTCGTAAACCAAGCAAGAACGTCTATATTGAATACTCTTGTGATGGGAATGTTATCAAAAAAGTGTATAAATTGGCTATTATACCTAGTGAAATGGAAATTTACAAACTTGATAAAAAACTACTAAATAAAGACTATAAAACTCTCAAAGTTTCACTAGTTAATAAGGAGGATGTAAAATGAAAGAACTAACTTGCATTGTCTGTCCTAGAGGCTGCCATCTTCTTATTGATGATAATAATAAGGTTAGTGGTAATTCTTGCCCTAGGGGTGAAAAATATGCCATCCAGGAAATTACTGACCCTAGGCGTACTTTGACTAGTACAGTTAGAGTCGATTCCAAACTTCTCCGTGTTTGCCCTGTAAAAAGCATTGCACCTATTAAAAAAGACTTGGTTATTTTAGCCATGAAAGATGTCAATAAAATACATTTAAAGGCTCCTGTTAAGATGGGACAAGTTGTTTGCGATAATCTAGCAGGAAGTGGAGTAGCCTTGGTAACTACTAGAGATATTAAGGAATAATTATGAGGATTCTTATCGCGTCTGATATACATGGAAGAATTCTAGCGGCTAAGAAGCTAGATAAACTTTTCCAACGCTACAATCCCGATAAGATTATTTTGCTTGGCGATTATCTTTATAATGGGCCTCGCAATGGGGTTCCTCAGGATTATGATCCGATGGGAACTTCGATTATTCTTAATAAATATGCTCATTTGATAACCGGAGTGAAAGGCAATTGCGATTCTAGGATCGATGAAACTTTGCTTAAATTCCCAATTCAAGATTCAAGAGTTGTTTATTTAAATGGATTTAGGGTTGATATGGTCCACGGGGATTTGCTTACTTCCGATATCTTAAATGTCGAACGTGGCGATATTTTGATGTTTGGACATACCCACGTATATATGTTAAAGAAGGAAGATGGGGTTATTTATTTCAACCCAGGATCGACTTCTTTCCCAAAAAATGGCAATCCAGCGACTTATGGAGTCATGGATGGAATGCATCTAGAAATAAGGAAACTAGATGATGATTTGCCGGTTAAATTCCTTGACTTATTTTAAACCGCTTTCATATCGATTTATTAAGCACTTTCCTTTATAATAAAGGAGATTTGATAATTAGATATGGTTTTAAGCCAATTTATCGGAGCTTTATATGGACGAAAAAATTAGATTATTTGCCTTGGGTGGCCTTGATGAAGAGGGCAAGAATTGTTATTGCCTAGAAGTTAATGACGAAATATATGTCCTCGATTGCGGAGTCAGGGATCCAGACAAGACTATGCCTGGAGTTGATTATGTTATTCCTAGATTTGATTATCTAGTCGAAAATAAATCCCGTATCAAGGCTTATTTTTTAACTCATGGACACGATGATTGCATCGGCGCACTTTCCTATGTTTATTCTGAGGCACCAGCCCCAATTTATTGCTCAAAAGTGACTTATGCCATGCTTGATATGTTCACTAAGCATATTAAGAAAGATATCAAATTCGATTTCCATATTGTTGAACCTACCTCTAATTTCAAAGTCGGCAAGAGAGATATTTCTTTCTTCCATACTGCCCACAATATTGCTGGTAGTAGCGGCGTTTCTATTTCAACAAGCTTAGGGAATGTTGTTTTCATGAGCGATTTCGTCGTTGAAAATGCAGCGTCTCCATCATATTTAAACGATATGAATGCTATCGCTAAGATTGCAGAAAGACCAACATTGACCCTTCTTTCTGAATCAATTTATGCTGGTAGACCTGGTTATACAGCCCCTTTATATAAATTGACTCCACATATTGAAGAAACTATCAAAAATGCCGAAGGTAGGGTATTTATCTCTATTTTCTCTAATGATTTATATAATGTCTCCGAATTAATTAGTTTAGCCATTGCGAATAATAAGAAAATAATTTGCTATGATGAATCGGCTGCTTCAATACTAGCAACCTTGCAAGCTTGCAATGAACTCCTTATCCCTAGGGAAAATTATGCTTCCTTAGATGATATTCTTCGTGTCCGTGACCAAGATACCGTTATTTTGATGATGGGATTTGGTTCGAGATTATTTAGAAAGATTGCCTTGCTTGCATCTGGCCAAAATGAAGACAAGCGTATCAAGCTAAAACCAACCGATACATTCATAATTGCTTCGATGAGCGATGGCAATTCAGAAATCGAATATACCGATGCTGCTGATGAACTCTTCCGTTCAGGTTGCCATGTCAATCTTATTTCCAAGAAGAGATTCCTTAGGATGCATGCTTCTGAAGAAGATTTAAAGATGATGGTATCCTTACTTAAACCAAAATATTACATCCCAGTTCGCGGTTTCTATAAGGATTTGCTCCATAACGGCATGCTTGCCTTATCAATGGGAGTTAACTTGAATCACCAAAATGTATTTGTAATGGAAAATGGCTCAACCGTAACTATTACTAATGCAGGGGCTAAGATGGATGCCGATGTTATTACTCATGGCGATTTATTAATCGATGGGGAAGGGATTGGCGATGTTTCCAAACAAGTCCTCGAAGATAGGGCTAAATTAGCTGAAGGCGTTGTCTTGCTTTCTTTAACTATTGATAAAAAAGCCAGAAAAATAATTGCTGGCCCTGATATTCAAATGAGAGGATTCCTTTTCTCTAGGGAAGCCGAAACTGTAGGAAAAGAAATCTCGAAAGTATTCCTTTCTACAGTCGGGGAATTTCTAGAAAAACCAATCTATAATTCCAATGAAATGAAGCAAAATGTCTATGAAAGATGCCTTCGTGTCATTAGAAGAAGCACCGGCAAAGAGCCGATGGTCGTCCCACTTATTATCGAAATTTAATTCTAAATAATTTATTTATTGCTTATTTATTTTAGAGGGTAATATGAAACGTTTTGACTATCAAAAAAATATAAAGAAATTGGGTGGATTTTTCTTATCTTTGATCGGATTATTGATATTATTGTCTCCAGGAACCCACCTTTATCCGTTAGCTTATCCTTTTGTTTGCCTATTTGGCATGATTGGGCATATTTTGATTTGCTCATTCATTATTTTTCTAGGAATATATTTCCTTTTGCTATCGCCTTTATTTAAAATCCGTTATTACCACTATATCGGATTAGTGTTTTCCTTATTATTTTTATCGTCCTTATTCTCGATAATATTTAATAAACAATATATTTCTTCTAGTTCATTAGAACCTTTCTTTGATTCCTTACTTGCAGAAAAAGGAGCCTTGAAGGCCCCATTTGATTTTTCTAGCGGTGGAGGATTAATCGGTTATTTTTTTGACGGAATAATGTTTAGATCAACTGGGTTATGGCTAGTAATCTTGATTTTATCTTTATTAGGAATATTGCTAATATTCTTCCTTTTCCTAGATAAATTCATATCTTTATTTAAATTGATGAAAGCTAGAAGAGTCATGTCCAAGGCTAAAAAATCTAACCAAGAAGAAATTGAACAATTCAATATCGATGGATATGAAGCCAATAAAGTAGAACGTGTAGCAGAAGATAAAAAAGAAGAACCTATTATTGCTCCTGAAGAGGAAGATAATTCCTTCTTTGAAGATAAACCAGTCGAAAATCCTTTGTCTTCATTTGTTTTCGAGCCAGCAGGGGATGTTCCTCTTCCTTCTAGAAAGAAAGCCTCCAATTCACCTTTGCCATCCTTTTCCGATTTAGGTCCAAGCGAGATAAATAATCCTTCCCCAAATCTATATGCGAATAATTCAGTTTCGACATCTGGATTGCGCGAAGCAGTGTTTTCCGCCCCTATTAGTAGTGAAGAAATTGTTATAGAAAAAGAAGAAACTAAGCCAATTATTCCTGAAATCAAGGAAGAAAAAGTGCAGATACAGCCATCTATTTCTAAGCCTTCTTTTGCTAAGGAAGAAAAAGTAGAGGCCGAAGAAGAAACTCCGATTGAAGAAACAAAAGAAGAAAGCAATGTTGTTTCTAATCCTCTTTTGGGGAATATCGTTAACGAAGAGGCTAAACCAAATCAAAATATGTCTGTATTTGAGAACAAAAACGAAGTTAATGATAATTCTTCTACTCAACAAGTAGAAAATGATTCTAGGAAGGATAGCCTTAACCTAGAAACCACAATAATTACTTCTTCTTCCTTTAGCAAGCCTATGGAAGAAGCTAGGTTAGCTGAAAATAAACCAATGGAAGATACTAAACCCGAACCAGCTCAAATAGCCACGCCTAATAATCAAAATAGTGCTACAGTGGAGCAAAATGCCTTATTTAAGAAGGCAAAACCTTTGCCAAGATATACTTTTCCTGGGACTGATTTATTAGTTGTTCATGATGATGCCCAAAACAAAGCCCAGATGGAAGAAGAATGTAGTCATAATAGCGAGCTTATTAATGATATCTTTTCCAATTTAAAGATTGGCGCCCATGTCGTTTCTTACGTAATTGGGCCTTCAGTTACAAGATATGATGTCAAATGCGATGATAATTTCTCTGTCTCTGGATTAGGCAAATGCATGGTTGATATCGGAGTAAAACTTGGTGGTGTCCCTACTAGATTTGCCGAAATGGTTGCAGGAAAAGATACATCTGCAATCGAAATTGCCAATAAAAACACCCGTATCGTCGACTTTAAAGAAGTAATTGATGGCATGCCTACTGGAAAAGGGAAGAATCTATATATCCCATTTGGCGTCAATATCGAAGGAAAAGTCGTATCAGCCGATTTATCTAAATTCCCTCACATGTTAGTAGCAGGTACGACAGGTTCAGGTAAATCTATCTACATGCATTCAGTCATCATGACTTTGATAATGAGAAACCGTCCTGAGGACTTAAAGATAGTCATGGTCGACCCAAAACGCGTTGAATTATCTAAATATAAGGATTTGCCTCATTTGCTTTGTCCAATTATCAAAACCGCTTCTGAAGCCAAGATTTGTCTTAAGAAGCTTTGCGATGAAATGGAAAGACGTTATGAAATGCTTGAAAATGCGACTGTTTCAGGAATTAGGGAATATAACGAGGAATATGCTGAACCTAACGGACTAGAAAAGATGCCATTTATCGTGGCTTTTCTTGACGAATATTCTGATTTGGTTGATTCTGAAAAGGATATTTCTAGCTATGTATTAAAGCTTGCTGCCAAAGCTAGGGCCGCCGGTATACATTTATTTATAGCAACACAAAGGCCTGATGCTAAGATTATTACTGGTACAATCAAGGCCAACTTGCCTGTTAGAGTTGCCCTTATGACTGCGAACGCTATCGATTCTACCGTTATTTTAGGCCAAGGTGGCGCTGAAGAATTAGCAGGGCACGGCGATATGCTTGTTGATTGTTCCTTGGTTGCCAAAAAAGAATTTGTTAGATGCCAATGCCCAATGGTTGAGAATAAAGAAATTAGTGCTGTTGCTAATTTTGTTAGGGATCAACAAAGCGTTGTTTATGACGAGACTTTCCTTGATTTAACTGATACTGAATCTCCAACCAATGAAAATAATGGGGAAGGTGGAATATCGGCTGAAGAAATCAAGAACGCCTCCCAAGAAGAAAAATACCAGCTTATCAAAAACGATATCATGACTAAGGATTATGCTTCTATTTCCTTTATCCAAAGGACTTATGGAGTCGGCTTCCCTAGGGCTGGTAAAATATTTGCCAGGCTTCAGGCTGAGGGAATTGTTGCATCTAGTAGCGATACCCCATCTTCATCGAAAGGATGCCAAGTATTGGTTCATTCTAGCGATAAGAAAGATAATGAAAGCGAAAATCCAGGATCTTTAAGTCAATCTGAAACTACCTTCAACTTATAATTTATGAAAAATACCTATGTCAGTGCCAAATTAATCGAACCAAAACTTATTAGAGTTGTAATCTTCTCTTCTCTTCCTTGGGAAAAATTCTCTCCGATTCTTGAGATTGATGATACTTCCTTTATTAAATTGGGAAATGGAAAGATATCTTCCTTGCCTTCATTGTGCATGGTTGACTTTGTCCTTGAAAAAGAATTGGAATTAGGACATTCCTATTTTGTCACTTCCCCTCAATATGGAAGAGTTCCTCTAGATGTAAGCGAAGCAACTTCCTTTATTGATTTTGAGAAGAAATATTATTATGGTGGCGATGATTTAGGTGCGACTTATTCAATAAATGAAACTTCTTTTGCTCTTTTTGCCCCTTTGGCATCAAAAGTTTATCTAGCTTTAAAAGATAAAAAAGAGGAATTTTTCAAGCTTTATCCAATGGATAGATTTAGCTGTGGTGTTTATAAGATAAAGATTGAAGGGGACCATGAAGGTGCGCTTTATTATTATGTAGTTAGGAATAACGAAGTCGATACCGAGGTTACTGATCCTTATGCAAAAGGATCGACGGCAAATGGCAGATATAGCGCCGTTATCGACTTTTCCAAGGTTTCATCTATCAAAGATAACTTAGAATGCCTCCCTGTTTTATCTTCTCCAACTGAATCGATAATATATGAAGCAAATGTCAGGGATATGACTATCTCTAGCTATACAAATATAGTAAACAAAGGAAAATTCCTTGGACTAATCGAGGAAAATAGGACTTCATTAGGCGGGATGAAAGCAGGTTTTGATTATATAAAATCACTTGGTATCACCCATATCCAGTTATTACCTGTGTTTGATTTTAAAAGCGTAGATGAACTCCATCCTGAAAAAGGATATAACTGGGGTTATGATCCAGCCCAATATTTTGCTCTTGAAGGCTCTTATTCCACTAATCCAGAAGATCCTTATTCTAGAATTGTCGAATTCAAGAAGATGGTCTCTAGTTTCCATAAAGCTGGGATTAGGGTTGTAATGGATGTTGTATTTAACCACGTCTATCAATATGAAAAATCCGTATTCGAGAAAGTAATCCCATCATTTTATTTTAGGAAGAGACATAATGGCCAATTAGCTTCTACTAGTGGATGCGGCAATGATTTGGCAAGTGAAAAAAGGATGGTTTCCAAACTTATAATCGATTGCCTTACTTTCTTTGTCTCTACTTATGGCATCGATGGATTTAGATTCGATTTAATGGGAATAAATGATGTAAATACGATTAATGAAGCTTATTGCAAGTGTAAGAAAATTAAACCTGACATCATTTTCTATGGAGAAGGCTGGAATATGGGTGGCGAGGTGAATGTACCTCTAGCTAATATGTCTAATTATGCCTTGATGCCCAATGTTGGTTTCTTCAATGATTTCTTTAGAGAGTCCGTGAAGAAATATTGCAGCGGAGATTTATATAATTTAGGAAATGCTATGAATAGTTATATTGGCAGCTGCATCGATTTCCATGCGAAAGCAAAGTTTTTAAATGCCAATCAATCGATAAATTATGTCGAATGTCACGATAATATGACTCTTTTTGATGCTTTAGGAAAGTTGAACCATAATTTAAGCGAAGAAGATAAATGCAAGATAATAAATTTAACTAACGCCTTTACAATGCTTTCGTTTGGAATCCCATTTTTCCATGCTGGACAAGAAATAGGGCAATCCAAGTTTAATCACGAGAATACATATAACGAAGGTGATTATTACAACAAATTTTCATATTCATTACTAGAAAAAAGAAAGTCGATGTATAATTACTTCGTCGAGCTTATTAAATTTAGGAAATCATCAAGATTTTTGACTCTTTTTGATCCTAGAGTTATTGATTCATCGACTTATGTCGGGGAGTATTTTGGGTCTATAAAGGTTAGCTTTATCCTTTCTAGCCTAGTTTATCCCCATAAGGAAATTGGATTCTATTTCAATCCAACTCCAGTTGACATAAACCTCCCATCTAGTGTTTATGAAGTTAATTTGCTTGAAACTTCAAAAACAAAAGAAACTAGGATAATTCCTAAGCGTTCTTGCCTTATTTATTATATTTGAGTCTATTTCCCGCAAAAAATTATAGGAGAATTTTATGATTTCGTCTGTTTTTTTGTCGGGTCGTCTTGGAAAAGTATTGCCTAACGGCCTCCGTATTGTCGAAGTGGACCGTGTTTTGCCTCTAGATGGAGGAAAATATGTCACCGATTGCTTCAAAGTTCGTTCCATGCTAAATGAAACTTCTTCCTTTTATAGAGGAAAGGAAGGGTGCCTAGTCATCATTAAGGGAAGACTAGAGATGGATGAAAAAGAAGGGTTAATTATAATAGGGGAGCTAGAAGAAGTATTTTCTCTTCCTGAAAAAATGCAAAAATACGTAACCGTAGAGTAGTTTTTTTCTTCATTTGGTTTATAGTAAAGGGGTATGAAAAAAATTATTAAGTTTTCGTTATTGCTTCTTAGATATTTCCCCTCAATCGCGCATTATTATTTCTTTTATCTTCTTAGATATTCAAAGAACCCAAAGAAATATCCAATTGAGGAAAGATATTTTAGGATTAGGAAACTAGCCTTAAAGGTTTGCAAAGGCTTTAAAACCGAACTAGATGTAGAGAATAAAGAATATTTGCTTAATAGAAATTCTAGGACCATCCTAGTTTCTGATCATATTTCTGTCTTGGATATCGTTATGCTTATAGCTTTATCTCCAACTCCAGTTTCTTTTGTCGCTAAATCTAGTGTCAAACACCTTATCTTAATTGGCAAGGTTTTGACTTCAATCGATGGATTCTTCCTTGATAGAAATGATCCTAGAGATGCGATTAGGATATTTAGATCCGCGACTGAAAATATGAAAAATGAGCCTATTTCCTATACTATTTACCCAGAAGGAACGCGAAATAAATACCCCCTTACTAAACCAATGTTAGATTTCCACCCCGGTTCTTTTAAACTTGCCTATAAAGCCGAAGCCGATATTTTGGTATTTGCTGAATTTGGTACCCAAAGGATATTATCCAATAGCATGGATAGATCCAATTTGATCCAAATGAAATTCTTCCCTCCTATCAAATATGAGGATATCAAGGATAAGAATACGACCGAAATTGCTTCTATTGCTCATGAAATGGTTTCAAAAGAAGTGGAACTAATGAAAGGAAAATACATTAGTTATTTTGCTTCTAAAAAGCATAAGCATAAACCGGTTCACGGATTCAAGGTTGATTAATATGAGAGAAAACGAAGAAAAGAAATCTTCTTTATATAAGACAACGTGTACTGGTTTGGTTATTGCTTCCTTAGCAATATTTTTAGGTGTTATATTTTCGACAAGGAATTTTGTCTCTTCTTTAGAAAATAATCCAATCTGGCCCTATTTAGCCTTATGCTTGCCGTTAGGTCTAATTTATGTTGTGATTGGTGTATTGGGCATGGTTTTCTTTTCTTTAGAAAATAGAACTTATTCAAAGATAGCTTTATTCATTATAGGATTAATCTCAGGGATTATATTTATATTATCTTCTATCCCTGTTTTTGTGGTTTTAAAAGATATCGCGATTGGGATATGCGCAATTGGGATTGGGGTTTGCCTTATATTCATTTCTTTTTTAGAAAGGGCTTAATAGTTTCTTCTTAATCCTTTTGGATAATGGTTTTTGGCAGTTTTTGAGCTAATTTTTACTAATCCTAGATTAATGTTTTTATAACTAACCGTGTGGTATCCATTTGGATAATCTAGTTGAAAAGTTTCGCCAGCTAGGTATTTTTTGGTTTGTTCTATATTTAGTTCTATATTATTTATCTTGCTAAATTTCCCTAGATGGAAACTTGGAATTTCTATTTTTCCTAGTGAAGATACTTCGACTCCATACCTAATTAAATCTAGATTTGTCTTTATTGGTCTAGTAGCTGAATATAAGGTGTCTTGAACCAATATATTGCTTCTAGAGTTATCTAAGTATTGAAGGAATTCGCTTTTGCCTTTAAATTCCTTTTTGCTTTCGAATGGAATTATTTTGCCTTCGCCCTTTTTCCTTAATAAAGCGATAAATTGACCTTCCCCTTTATATAGATGAGGCAAAAGACGAATTGATTTAGGCAAATCTTTATGATGGTAGAAGCTTTTATCATCTATCGGAGCATCTATTATTTCAAAATCGGAGTGGCTAGAAAGGAAATCCAAGATTACTTTTTCATTTTCTTCATAAGAAAATGAGCAGGTAGAATAGGAAATTACCCCTCCATCCCTAATAAAAATAGATGCTAGACGAAGAAGCCTAGATTGGATAGAAGCACAGTCTAAAACCTTTTGGTAACTCCAATCTAATAGCGCCTCCTTATTTTTCCTAAACATAGCAGATCCAGAGCAAGGGGCGTCTAGGATTATTTTGTCAAACCTAGATTTGTAATTAGATGCTTCTTTTTCTAAATCACCACAGGTAATGACTATATTTCCTAGCCCCAGCCTTTCGACATTTTTTGATGTTTCTAAGCTTCTTTTATAGGAAATATCATTGGATATAATAAGCCCTTTGTCATTCATTTTTAGACTTGCCCCGATAGTTTTCCCCCCTGGGGCTGCAGCCATGTCTAGAATAACCTCGTCTTCTTTAGGATCCAAAAGATTTATTACCATATTTGAAGATGGGTCTTGGATATAAAAAGCTCCGATATTGAAAAGAAGGCTTTTACCTAACTCAAGTTCTTTTTTATCAAAATAAAATGAATTGGGTATCAAAGGATTTTCAACTAGATTTGGATAAAATTCCAAAAGTGTCTTTTTATCGATATATTTTGTATTTAAGAATAATCCAGATACTTCTTTGCCATGATTAATTTCATCTAATAGGAGCCTAGATTGCTCATCTCCAATGCTATTAATTAAATTTGTTTCAAAATCCATATGAACATTATATTTTTAGTTTACTAAAGTTGGTATAATTTAATTAGATATTTTTATTGAGGTATTTTTTTATGAGAATGGTTGATATTATCGAAAAGAAAAGAGATGGATTGGCCTTAAGCGAAGAGGAAATCAATTTCTTCGTCAATGGTTTTACAAAAGAGGAAATCCCTTCTTACCAAGCTAGTGCCTTGGCTATGGCTATTGTCTTCCAAGGTATGAATAAGGAAGAAATTGGTGATTTAACTAAAGCCATGATGCATTCTGGCGATATGATCGACCTTTCTTCAATTAAAGGAATCAAAGTCGATAAGCATTCGACTGGTGGAGTTGGCGATAAGACTTCTTTGGTTTTGGGCCCGCTAGTAGCTGCCAATGGAGCAAAATTGGCCAAGATGAGTGGCAGGGGTTTAGGGCATACCGGCGGAACTCTAGATAAAATGGAATCCATTCCAGGGATGAGAATCAATCTAAGCGAAGAAGAATTCATTAAGCAAGTCAATGACATAGGCATTTCTATAATTGGCCAAACCGCCCAGATAGATCCTGCCGATAAAAAGCTTTATGCCTTGCGTGATGTTACTGCTACTGTTGAATCCATTCCTTTAATTGCCTCTTCCATCATGTCTAAAAAATTAGCGTCAGGCTCAGATTGCATTCTCCTTGATGTTAAATTTGGTGATGGGGCTTTTATGAAAAATATCGAAAAAGCCAAGGAATTAGCCAAAACCATGGTTGATATCGGTTCTTATTTGCATAGGGATACAAGAGCAATTATCACTGATATGGAAGAACCTTTAGGTATGGCAATTGGAAATGCCTTGGAAGTAAAAGAAGCTGTTATGACGCTTCAAGGCAAAGGTCCTAAGGATTTAGTCGATTTAGTTACCTATGCTGGTGCCATAATGCTAGAACAAGCCCATATTGTCTCTAGTTTCGATGAAGGAAAAGAACGAATTAAAAAGTCCATTGAAGATGGTTCCGGATATAAGAAATTGTTGGCAATGTTTAAAGCCCAAGGTGCCGATATTTCTTATCTTGAGGATTTATCTAAGCTACCTTTAGCAAGCCACGTTGTTCCTTTGTATTCTGAAAAAGAAGGTTATGTATGCAAATTGGATTGCCTAAAACTAGGCATTTCAGCAATGAAACTTGGTGCTGGAAGAGAGACAATGGATGATAAAATAGATATGTCGGCTGGTATTGTCTTGAACAAAAAATTAGGAGACAAGGTCAACAAAGGTGAATTACTTTGCTATATCCATACGAATAAAGATAGTTATGAAGAAGTTGTTAAAGACGTCATTTCTTCTTTTCACATCCAAAAAGAACCTGTTAAGATTCACCCAATTGTTCACGAATATATAAAATAAAATGAGAGTTTTAGTACAAAGGGTTTCTAAGGCTAACCTAAGTATTGATAACAAGCCTTTTTCTTCGATTTCTAAAGGGGTTTGCCTTTTGGTAGGTTTTACTTTTGGAGACGATAACAAAATCATTTCCAAAATGGCTGAAAAGATTTCAAAAATGAGGATTTTCGAAGATGAAAATGGAAAGACTAATCTATCTTTATCTTCGGTAAATGGGGAGATTTTAGCAGTTTCCCAATTTACTTTGTATGGTTCTTTAAAAGATGGGAATAGACCTAGTTTTACTTCTTCTTTGAATTATATAGAAGCCTCAAAACTATATGAAGATTTCCTTGTAGAACTTAAAAAATATGGTTTTAAGGTCGAAAGAGGGATATTTGGTGCGGACATGCAGATTGATTTAATTAATGATGGTCCGTTTACGTTAATGTTAGATAGTAAGGAACTTTTCTTATGAAAGTAATGATTGGATTAAGTGGCGGGGTCGATTCGGCAGTCGCTGCATATTTATTAAAAAAGCAAGGTTATGAAGTTGTTGCTGGTTTCATGAGGAACTGGGATTCTTTGGCCAATAATGACTATTTAGGGAATCCTAATGTTAATGCAAACCAATGCCCACAGGAAAAAGATTATGAAGATGCTAAATTAGTAGCAGATAAACTTGGTATCCCTTTATTAAGACAAGATTTCGTCAAGGAATATTGGGATAATGTATTTTCTTATTTCCTAAAGGAATATAAAAACGGAAGAACCCCAAACCCTGATGTATTTTGCAATAAATACATTAAATTCGATTCTTTTTTGAAGTTTGCTAAATCCCAAGGCTGCGATTATATTGCCATGGGCCATTATGCAAAAAGAGTCGATGTCGACGGAACTAGCTATATTTTTAAGGCATTTGACAAGAATAAGGATCAATCTTATTTCCTTTCTTTTCTTAACGAAGAACAGATTTCATCTTGCTTATTCCCTTTAAGCGATATCGATAAAAACGAAGTTAGGCGAATTGCCCATGAATTAGATTTAGCTTCAGTCATGGATAAAAAGGATTCGACAGGTGTCTGCTTTATTGGGGAAAGGAATTTTAGGTCCTTCTTGCAAAATTATATGCCTGCAAAAGAAGGGGATATAATCGAAGGAAAGACAAATAAGGTAGTTGGTAAGCATCAAGGTGTCCTTTATTATACGATTGGTCAAAGGAAAGGACTTGGAATCGGAGGCATTAAAGGGGAGGAAGACGGTTCTTTTGTAATTTATAAAAAGGACGTTAAAAACAACATCCTCTATGTCGCTCATCCTAGCGAAAGATATCTTCTTACCTCAACTTCTTGCTATTTGAGCGATGTCAATTGGGTCGGACCTAAGCCAACTTCTCCACTTGAAGTAGGTGTTAAATTTAGATATAGGCAGCAAGACCAAAAATGCACTTTAACTTTTGAGGGGGAGAAGATTAGACTAGATTATCCTCAAGGTGTAGAAGCGGTTACTCCAGGTCAAATAGGCGTTATATATGATGGAGAAAAGATGCTTGGTGGGGGAATAATTGAATCAACTTATTATAAAGACAAAAGGACTGATATTTAAAATCTATGGCTAAGAAGAATGTAAATAAGAAAATAATAAAGGAAGGCAAAAATGCCTTTAAAAAGAGCCCTTTGGCATTCGTTTTTCTATTTGTTTCGCTAATTTGTATCGGATTTAGCTTGTTTACTACTTATGATTATTTTATTGAACCAAAGATAAATAGGCAAAAATATGAGCCTGAACTAATTTATTCTGCTCTTGATGCAGACCCAATTAGTTTCCATTTCCTTGAGGCTGGCAATGCAAATACCGGCGACTGCGTTTATATAAAAGCAGGGGAGAACGATATTTTAATTGATGCTGGGTCTAGGGCTAATTCTGCTGCGACCATTTCTTCTTATTTAAATAAAAAAGGCAGAGTCGAAGATAACAAACTTGAATATGTAATTGCAACTCATGCCCATCAAGACCATATCGCAGGTTTTTCTGGAGTAAATGATCCTAATAATAAATCTAACAAAACAGGTATTCTTTATAATTACAAAGTCGATAATTTAATTGATTTTTCTTATTATGAAAGCGGATCGACTTTAATTGATAATAAGAATCCAGTTAGTTTGGATGGTGCAACAGAGGTATATAAAAAATATGTAGAGGCTAGAAATTATGCCGTTGATAACGGTACAAATTGGAAAGTCGCTTCTGAACTTACAACAGTAAATAATAACTATATAGTAGAACTAGGGAAGAATCTAAAGATGGAAGTTCTTTATAATTTCTTCTATGACCATACAAAAAAAGACATAACCTTGCTTAATGATGATAATGTTAAATTTTCTTCCTCGAAATTCTCTGACCAAAACGATTATTCCGTTTGCCTTAGATTTATTCAAGGTGACAGGGAATTCTTATTCACGGGAGATGCCGAAGAAGCTTCTGAATATAGCTTAACCAAATACAATAAATTAAACAAAGTCAGTTTATTTAAGGCTGGACACCATGGCTCTTATACGGCCTCAGGGAAAGCCTTATTAGAAAAGATACAACCTTCATTGGTTTGTGTTTGTTGCTGCGCGGGTAATACTGAATATGCAAAAAGTAACGAAAGGACTTTCCCTGCCCAGGATTTTATCGATAGAATCTCACTTTATACCGATAAAGTCTATGTCACTACTTTGGGTGATTTTAAAGACAAGAGCAAATATACTTCTATGAATGGGAATATCGTAGTTACCTTTAAGGATAAACCGCTTATTGAGTGTTCAAATAACAATACTCTCCTAAAAGATACAGAGTGGTTCAAATCAAATAGAACTATGCCAGAAAATTGGCAATAAAACTCTATGTAGTTTTAAAAAAGGATAGTATGATAGTTGTACCGGGAATTTGCCACTCCCCCTTATGCGGGTAATTCCGCCGTAATCTAGCGTTAATAGTAAAAAAAGATGCACCTCCAAGGTGAAGAAGGATGGTACCGCGCGAAAGCGTTCCTTCATTGAGGGGTGTTTTATTTTTTTGGAGAAAAGAGTATGAAAAAACTAACAGGAAGCCAAATTAGACAGACTTGGATCAAATTCTTTGAAAGCAAGGGACATAAATATATGAAAGGTGTCTCCTTGATTCCTCAAGGCGACAAATCATTGCTTTGGGTAAACGCAGGTGTTACTGGACTAAAGAAATATTTCGATGGTAGCGAAATTCCACCATGCAGAAGAATCGTAAATGTCCAGAAATCTATCCGTACAAATGATATAGAAAATGTCGGGCATACTGCTAGACACCATACATTTTTTGAAATGCTTGGTAATTTCTCTATCGGTGATTATTTTAGAAAAGAAGTAATTGAATGGGCTTATGAAATACTTACTTCACCAAAATGGTTCGATTTAGATAAAGATAAGATTTATGTTACCTATAATCCAACCGATTTAGAAACATTTGAATTATGGCAAAAGCAAGGGGTTGATAAATCTCACCTTATCCCATTAGAAGGCAATTATTGGCAAATCGGAGAAGGGCCATGCGGACCAAATACTGAAGTTTTCTTTGATAGAGGCGAGAAATATGATCCAGAACATTTAGGTGACAAATTGCTCCGTGATGATTTAGAAAACGATAGATATATTGAGATTTGGGGAATTGTCTTCTCTCAGTTTAATGCAGTCAATGGAGTTCCTAGGAGTCAATATAAAGAACTTCCATCCAAGAATATCGATACAGGTTCAGGACTAGAAAGATTAGCCTGCATCATGCAAGGCACTGAGACTAATTTCGAAACCGATTTATTTACTCCAATAATCAATGCTACCGCAAGTATTTGCCATAAACCATATGAAGGCGAATATTTAATGCCATATAGAGTTATAGCAGATCATGCTCGATGCCTTACTTTTGCCTTGAGCGATGGGGCTATTTTCTCTAATGAAGGTAGGGGATATGTATTGCGCCGTATCATTAGAAGGGCCATGAGATATGGGCAAAAACTAGGCATTAATGAACCTTTCATGTATAAGCTTGTTGATGTAGTTGTTTCTTCTTATAAAGATTTCTATCCTGAATTAGAAGATAAGAAAGAAATGGTTGCTAAGTTAATAAAAGGTGAAGAAGAAAAGTTCATCAAGACCTTGTCTGAAGGTGAAACTCTCCTATATAAATTCATTGAAGGAAAGAAAGAATTAGACGCCGAATCTAGCTTCAAATTATATGATACATATGGATTCCCGATTGACTTAACAAAGGAAATTTGCCTTGAAAAGGGAGTCAAGGTCGATATCGATGGGTTTGATAAACTCATGGAAGAACAAAAAGAAAGAGCAAGGAAAGCTAGGGGAGAGATTTCTTCTTTCCATAAGCAATCAAAAGACTTGCTCCAATTCAGGGAAACTTCTACATTTAATTATGAAAAAACTAGCCTCGTATCGAAAGTAAATGGTTTATTTAAAGAAGGGGTCAAAGTTGATTCTATTGTAGATGAAGGCGATGTTACATTCGTCGAAACTCCTTTCTATGCTGAATCAGGCGGACAAGTTAGCGATACCGGTAATATTTTCTCCTCTAGCTTTGAAGCTAAAGTCGTTTCAGTTTCAAAAACTCCATCAGGAGCCCATTTGCATCACATCAAAGTTATAAATGGAAGTGTCAAAGTTGGTGATGAACTAACTTTATCTATCGATGTAGATAGAAGGCATTTAATCGAAAGAAATCACTCTGCAACTCACTTATTGCATGCCGCGATTTGCGAAGTCTTAAATGAACACGTTGACCAAAAAGGTTCTTATGTTGATGAAAATTACCTTCGTTTTGATTTTGCCTTTAATGAAAAACTTGAAGAAAGTAAATTGAAGGAAATCGAGGCATTAGTCAATTCCAAAATCGAAGAAGGAATCGAAGAAAAGACTCTTATCCTCCCAATAGAAGAAGCTAGCAAATTAGGCGCTGAGATGGAATTTGAGGAGAAATATGGAGATAAGGTTAGAGTTGTTACCTTCTCTTCTTTCTCAAAGGAATTCTGTGGTGGAACACATGTTAAAAATACCGCTGACATCGGCTTATTCGTTATTGAAAGCGAAGGCGCTTCTAGTAGCGGAGTAAGAAGAATCCAAGCCTATACTTCTAAATCTGCTTTCTCATATTTATTGGCTAAGAAAGAATTGCTATCCAAGATTGAAAATTCTTTAGGAAATATTGCTGATAAAGATATCGAAAATAAGGTTAATTCCTTACTTAATGACAACTCTTCCTTGATGAAAGAAAACAATTCCCTTAAGGATAAATTGTCTTCATTAAAGGCAAAAAGCCTTGATTCTAATTGGAGTGAAGTTAATGGAACCATGTTGTTCTCCAAAGTTATCGAAGGAGAAAGGAATGATTTGTTGACTTTAGGCGATAACTTAAAGGGAAAATATCCAAATTACGTTATTGTTCTTGCTTCTTCAAGTAAGCCAAAAGGAGCCTTGGTAATATTTGCTAAAGGCAAGCTTGGTGCAAATAAGGTCATGAAATCAATTGCCCCAATTCTAGCTGGAAATGGTGGTGGAAAAGAAGAGATGGCTTCAGGTTCGGTTTCTGATTTATCTAGATTCGATGAGGCTATTTCCAAAGTTAAGGAGCTTATCAATGAATAAGGTTCTAGGACTTGATTTGGGTACTAGAACGCTAGGTATTGCTATTTCTGATGTCTTGGGTATTGCTCATGGCTATGAAGAATTTAGGTTCCTAGAAGGAGCCTATAAACAAGCCATTAAAAGAGTACTTGAAGTTTGCGAAAAAGAAAAAGTAACCGAAATTGCCCTTGGCTATCCACTTAATATGGATGGAAGCGAAGGCGAAAAGGCTTTATCTAGTAAAAGATTCAAGAATAGTTTGCTTGAAGCAAATCCAAATCTTAAAATTAGTTTGGTCGACGAAAGAATGACAACGATAATTGCGACCAAAAGATTGCTTGAAGCCGATTTGAGTAGGAACAAAAGGCATAAGGTAATTGACAAGCAAGCTGCTGTTGTCATCCTTGAATCTTATTTACAAAGAAAGGAATTTGAAAACAATGCTTGAGCCAATTAATGACGATGATATCGTTATAACTGACGAAAATGGCAATGAACAATTATGCAAGATATTGTTCTATTTCCATAATGACAATAGAAATAAGGATTATTATTTCATCTTTAAGCAAGAAGATCCTGATTCTGTCATAGTTTTATCTAGTGAAGACGGAAATAGTTTCCAAGAATGTAGCGACGAAGAATTCGAGGAAGCACAGGAAGTATTTGAAGCTTATAATGAAGATCCAAAGATACAACAGGCAAAGAATTAAAACTTATCTTGTTAGTAGTAATGGTAAATAATATAATTTGCTAGGCATAGAAGGAAGAAATATGGCAAACAAGAAAATAACACTTACAAAAGAAGCTAGAGAAGAATTAAATCAAGAATATCGTCATTTGATTGACGTCGAACGTCCTGATGTTATTGAAAAACTTCAATTAGCAAGATCTCAAGGCGACCTTTCCGAAAACGCTGACTATGACGCAGCTAGAGATAGGCAATCCCAAATCGAAGCTAGAATCACCGAATTAGAAAGAATATTCCAAAATTCAGTCGATGCTGACGAATCAGTAGTTTCTGATAAAGTTGGTATTGGTTCAATCGTTGAATTCAAGAATGTTTCCGATAATGAATCCAATAGGATCAAGATCATTGGTAATATTGGTGCTGATCCAATGGCTGAAACCCCAACAGTCTCCAATGAATCCCCATTAGGAAGAGCTTTATTAGGACATAATGTCGGTGATAAGGTATCTATTGCTTGCGAAGAACCTTACATTGTTGAAATCACTGATATTTCTAAATAATTTTTGTACCCTTTTCTAACATTGACCTCCTACTTAATAGTAAGGAGGTTTTTTATTATGAAGACAATCATAATAATTGTATGTATGGCCATGGTAGGGTTAGTGGCCTTTGGTTTTACTAGCAAAATAATGGATGGGGAGATTATTGATCAAGCCGTGACTTCATCTATGAATGCCAATATGATAACTTTAACTATTTCAGGAGAAGTAGTTAGGCCTGGCTCTTATGTTTTAAAAGAAGGGTCTACTTTAAATGATTTAGTTTTAGCCGCGTCTGGACTAACCGGGAATGCCGATTTACTCGCATTTAATTTGGATTATGTATTAAAGGATAAGGAATATTATATTGCTCCGGTTTACGATAATAGCAATACGTGTTCAGATAAACCAATCGAAAAGACTAATATTAATTTAGATGATGCTTCTACAATGCAAAAGATTGCAGGATTTTCAAAGACTGTTTCTGAAGCAATTGTTGCCTATAGAAGTGCAAATCCTTTCAAGGCGATTGAAGAGATAAAGGATGTTACAGGCATCGGCCCTGCAACATATACTTCTACTAGGAACAAAATTACCATCCGCTCCAGTGGGGTTTAATATTATGAAGGCCCTGTTCCTGCTTCTTGGGCTTTCATGTGGATGTTACCTTGGATTTTATATAAAGTCCTTAACATCCATCTACATAGGCTTATTAAGCCTCATAATTTGCCTTTTTTCTTTGTTTAAGAAGCAGGGTGGATATTTTATAGTTCCTTTTTCTATAGGATTGATTTTAAACATTGTTTGCTTAGAACCATCTTTAGGGAAGGGGACATTTTCCTTATTTGTAATACAAAGAAAGGAAAATTATGTAATATGTAGTAATTTCCTGCATAGATTCATTGTTTATGATAAAGAAAATGCTTTTGAAGTAGGAGACTTTCTAAAGGTAAACGGGAATATAAAAGAATTGCTTATAACTGAATATGAAAGCAAATTCTCTTTTAAAGAATATCTAAGATCCTATGGGGTTAGAAACGAATTGGATATAAATTCATTTGATTATCTAATTAAGAATCCAATAAGAATAAAGCATATAGAAGATATCTTTTTATCTAATTTCGGTGGGAATGAAAAAGCATTGATTTCAAGCTTGCTTTTTTCAAGAAAAGATTATGAAAATGAATTGATTAAATCTTTTTCTTCTTTGACAATTCTATATTTAGCTTCAACATCAGGAATGCTATTCTCCTTTGGAATCAAATGCTTTAGGAATATTGCATCTAGATTTGAAAATGAAAAAACAGAAGAAATCTTGGTTTTAGTATTCGCATCAATTCTTTTTGTTTTTAGCAAAAGCAAAATTGGTTGTTTGAGGGTTGTGTTGTTATTGTTCTTACGTTTTGCATGCAAAAAAGAAAGGATATAAACTAAATTATTTAGAACAAATTAGCATTGTTGGACTTCTAATTGCTTTAATTGATTTCCATAATGTTTTGCAAGTTGGATATATAATTGGCTTTGGACTTTCTATCTCAATTTTTATATTTAGGCCGATAGTTACAAAATATAAAAGAATATCTAAAGCGTTACTTCTATTTTGTTATATAAGAATATTTTTATTTCCTTTTCAATTGTCATTTAGCAATGGTGAATATCATCTATTTTCGTTTATATTCTTCTATTGCCTATATCCTTTTATTTTGACTATCTATATTCTTGGGATTTTCTCTTTATTTCTTTTTCCTTTAATAACTCCTATAAAAGGAATTACATCGGTAATAAAAACTATGTTAGAGGCGTTTAAGAAAGCTGATTTTTGTTTGAATTTCTTGCCTATTTCAAAAGGAGAAATTGTTATATTTTTTATTGTTTTTAGCATTGTCTTAATATTAATAGATTTGAAAGAGCATTTAATAAAAACAACTATTTTAGCAACTTATTTATTTTCTATAATATTTTCTTATATACCTACGATTAATTTGATATCAAGAGAAGTTTCGTTTATAAATGTCGGACAAGGAGATTCAATAATAATAAGGGACAAAAACAAAACTGTAATGATTGATACAGGCGGTAATCTTAGTTTCGATATGGCTAAAGATGTCTTGATTCCATATTTAAGGAAAAAGAGGATTTACAAGATAGATGCCTTAATCTTGACCCATGGCGATTTCGATCATGATGGGGCGAAAGAATCCTTGATAAAGCAATTCAATGTAAAAGAAGTCTTTGATAAAAAAGAACAATTTCCTTATTCAATTGGCTCTATAAGATTAGAGAATTTTAATAAATATAATCTTGAAGGAGAGAATGAGTCTTCCTTGGCGCTTTATTGCGAATTCATCAATAAGAAATGGCTTTTCATGGGAGACTGTCCTAAAGAAGTAGAACTTAATATCATTAGAGATCATCCTGACTTAGATTGTGATATTTTAAAAGCAGGGCATCATGGATCAAAAACATCTAGCTGTGCAGAATTTCTAGATAAAGTTACCCCTAGCGAAGCAATAATTAGCTGCGGTGCTAAAAATAAATATGGACATCCTAATAAAGAAGTTATTGAAAGATTAAGCGAAAGAGGGATAAAGATAAGAAGAACAGACAAAGAAGGCACTATTTCCTATTTTGAGTTTGGTTAATTTAGTATAATATCTTTCGAGATGGTAATACTTTATTATTCAACAGATGCCCAAATGGCCTATAGCATGGGCAAAAAGCATGCACATAAGCTTGAACCAAAAAGGAATGAGTTCAATTTTGTCTCCCTTAATATGGCGGTAACTACCTTAAATACGCTTTATGAAGAATGTGAGATGATTCCCTTGGGTTTTGAAAGCAAGACCATTTTGGCTGATGGTTGCTACTTTTTTGCAAAAACAAAGACTAAACCTAAGCTTTTGCCAGATGATAGTTATGACAAGATGTCTTCTTATTTATCTAATCCAAACATGCAGGTTAATCTTATTTTTACTTGTCAGGCTGAAAAGATAGACGAAAAGAATCCTTTAGTTTCCCTAATCAAAAAAGTAGGGGTCATTAAAGAAGTTACCTTGCCAAAACCAAACGAATATCAAGCCTATATGGAAAGATATTTCTCTTCTAGAGGCTGTTCGATTGCTAATGATGCTGCCAATGAATTAATTAATAGAGTTGGCTCTGATTATGGCCGCTTCATGCAAGAAATCGATAAATTAGCATCTTATGCAAACGGAGAGCAAATTAGCCTTGCCAATGTGGAAAAGCTAGTGGCTGGAAAAGACGAAGACGATGTTTTCGCTTTATCAAACGCCTTGATTAGAGGCGATATAAAGAAATCGATTACTATTTATAGACAATTAAAACTCACTTCAATAGATGAAGTACCGCTTATCGGTATGCTTGCTTCCCAATTCCGTTTTATGGATATGGTTAGTTTCCTTGATAATAGGGGACTTGATTCGAATGCAACTGCAAGGGAACTAAAAGCCTCACCTTATAGAGTCGAGATTACTTTAAGGAATTTATATAGGGCAAAAAAAGGCGATGTAGCCAGAGTTATAGAAATGCTTTACCAAGCTGATAAGGATATTCTTAGTGGACGTTGTAGTGGCCCATATGCCTTTGAAAGATTCCTTGCCAACTATAAAGGATAAACAAAAAACCGCCAAACGGCGGTTTAATCTGCAATTCAAATATTACTTTAAATTAGCGACAACTTCTTGTAAGTGGGCCTTTTTGCGATCAGCATTGTTTTTGGCAATGATTCCGTCTTGGGCGACTTTATCAAGAATTGACATGGCTTCGGCTAAAGCTTTGACTGCTTCTTCCTTTTTGCCTTCGGCTGCTAAGGTTTCAACTTTTTTGATGGCAGTGCGGGCTTTGGATTTGGCGGCAGCATTGCGTTGACGAGCTAATTCATTGGTTTGATCGCGTTTGATTTGTGATTTAATGTTTGGCATTTGTCTAATCCTTCTATTACTAAGCGGGTTTAATATTAGCCTTTAGGCTAGAAGAAGGCAACTATTTTGTTGCATTCGAATTACTTTTACCTGTTTTTTCTCCATATTTCAAGACTAATATTTCCTTTGTAAAGTCATTTACTGTTCCTAGGACTCCATATTTGTCTTCTGCAATTTCGATTTTGAAGGCCTTATCTAAAGCCTGAACCATCTCTATATAAGACATCGAATCTCCGCCTAAATCCGTAGTCCAAATGGCGTTTGGAGCAATCTTAAATTCAGGCAACATCAATATTTTCGAGAATATTTTTGTCACTTTGGCCATTGCTTTTTCCACGTCTTCTTGAGGATAACCATCAAAAGAGATGATTTTCTCTTCCTTTTTCTCAAAATTGATAAACTCATCAGAGCCTTTTTGTATAGCTTCTTTTATCAAAAAGCGTTTAACTTTCATCGATCCAGACATTGGCAGTGGCTTCTTATCTACAAGTATTTCCTGGATTTTTTTCTCATTAGGAAGAGTTTCGTTTATCGATTTGATATCCGCATATATTTTCTCTACCTCTTCCTTGGTGACAGAATTATCAACTTCGCAGACTAATACTATCTTCTCTTCACTTTCTCCTTTTAGTTTTGCTCCAAGGCAAACTACGTTATTAAGGCTCTTTATATCCTTGAAATAAGTCTCTATTTCATCAGGATAGACATTCTCCCCGTTAGAAAGAATAATTGTGTCTTTTATTCTTCCTTTGATGAAATAGTAACCTTGGTCATCTTTTGAAGCTATGTCGCCAGTTGGGAAGAATTCCTTGAAATAATCGACATTTTTTAAGACTCCACCGATTATTTCCTTGCTGTGGCAAATACGACTTCTTACATAAAGTTGGCCTGTTGTTTGTTCAACATCGCCATTACTTCCATCTTCACCAATTCTAAATTCTATTCCATGAAGAGGCTTACCGATTGAACTTTTTAATCTTTGTTCGATGCTAGTGGATAATTCTACCGAAACAATACCGATTTCGGTCATTCCATAACCGTTATACAAAGGATATCCTAGACCATTAATTAGATTTTGGGTTCGAGGGAAAAGGAAGCCACCTCCAGAAATACAGTATTTAGGAGACTTGCCAAGTATTCTTTGCTTAAAGATATTGGCTATATGCTTTGATCCGCCTAAACCCGCTTCCTTTTTTGTTATCTTATTAGTATTAAAGGCAATCATTTTCTCGAATACATTGGCTTTTCTTTTGCCTATAGTTGATACTGTTCTTGATACTTTTTGGGCAACTCCATCCCAAAACAATGGAACTGAATAGACATGCGTACATTTGGCGTTTTTGATAGCAAATATTAAATCATTAGTAGCCATTGAAGATGGATAAACAATAGTCTTTCCAAAGAAGGAATACCAAAGCAAGACGGCAATAAATCCGAATATGTGGTGGTATGGCAGCATTGCTAATATCCTTGTTTTTCCTGGATAGATAATATCGTTTGTGATTTCTCCCATGTTATATGCGGCACAAATCTGGGCAACCATGTTTTTGCCATTATAAACCATTAATTTTGCATCACCGGTAGTTCCAGAAGAACAGAAAATCATATGGTTTGCCCAATCAGGTCTAAATGAGTAGTCAGGTTCTTCGTTATATATTTCATTTAGTCTATAAGAACGGCAAATAAATGTCTCTTCATCATTAGCAATTAAGGCCTGGGCTCCAGCTTGCTTTAATAAATTATTGGTGTTTTCCTTTGGCAATCTAGCATCTATTAATAGCGGAATGTGTCCTGCCATTAATAAAGCCCAGAAAATAGTTGGCCATCTAGGAGAATTTTTTAGCTTTATACCAACGACGCTTCCAGGGGTGGTATTTATTAATCTAGAAATCTTTGAAGCCGTCTTGAATGTGGCATCTTTGAAGTTTTCGTATGTTGAAGAAATCTGTTTATCGGATTCATCAAAATAAATATAAGCCTTACCACTTGGATTCCTATTTACTATTGCATTATATATATCCTGGAATGTTTGGCTTGTCTTTTGCAAATCATCGCAAGATTTTTTTATAAATTCACAAACCTTTTGTTTTTTCTTATCCATTCTAAAAGTCCTTTTATAATTAACCTTGATATTAAACCACTTATAAAATTAGAGAAAGAATAATTTTATCGGAGTGTCTATAAATCTCCAATAGTGGTAAACTTTTCTAGAAGCAGGAGAAAACATGAGATTTAATTCTATTGATCAAATCAAAATCGTTTATATGGGTACTCCATCCATATCAAGCAAGGTATTGGAAGGCCTTATAAATAATAATTTCAATATTGTCGCATTGGTTACTAATGAAGATAAAGCAGTTGGAAGGAAGAAGATATTAGAGCCTACTCCTTGTAAAAAAGTAGCTTTAGAACGCGGTATAAAAGTCTTCCAACCCCACAGAATAAAAGATGATTACTCCTTTTTGAAAGAAATTGATTTCGATTTGATTTTAACTATGGCCTATGGGCAAATTGTCCCTAAAGGCGTTTTGGAATGCCCTAAAATTGGCTGCCTTAATCTCCATGGCTCCATTCTTCCTAAATATAGAGGAGCTGCCCCGATTCAAAGAGCCATAATGAATGGGGATAAGACAACTGGCATTACATTAATGGAAATGGTTGAAAAGATGGATGCTGGGAGAATGTATGACAAGGAAGAAGTAATAATCGAAGATAATGATAATTATTCTTCTATTTGCGATAAATTGTCCTTGGCATCTATAAAAGTTGCAACTAGAAGCATTTTGGATTATGCAAATGGCGAACTTCCTGGAATTGAACAAGATGAAAGCGAAGTTACTTTCGCTAATAAAATAAAACCAGAAGACGAACATTTGCCAATAAAGGAATTAAACTGTAAACAATTTAATGATTACGTTAGGGGTCTTTCTTTAACTCCTGGGGCTTATTCAATTATTGATAATCTTAAGTTCAAGATTTTTGCTTCCCATACCTTTTCTAAGGAAATCAAAGGTGAGGTCGGTCAAATTGTCTTGATGAAAAAGGGCGTTTATGTCCAATTAAAAGACGGAATTGTCTTGCTTGATAAAGTCCAACTCGAAGGAAAGAAAGAGATGGATGGCTTATCATTTTCTAATGGTTCCCATTATTTAGAAGGCAAGGTTTTGTCTTGATGGAGAAAATAGAGAGAAGATATTTGCATTTATCCGTCCATCAATTGGTGGACGCTATTTTGCGTAGTGGCGATATAGACGAAAGAATATATAACACCGAGACCATGAAACAAGGGTCATTGATACATTCTAATTACCAAAAAAGCAGGAATTCATCATATCTTTCTGAATATCCTCTATCAGGAACATATTCAGTTGAGGAAGGTACTGTTTATCTTCAGGGAAGGGCTGATGGAATCGATTGTTCGAATAATAAATATGTAATCGAGGAAATCAAATCTACGGTTGAGGATTTGGAAGAATTCTTTTCGACTCAAGAGCAGTGGCATCTAGGTCAACTTCTTTGCTATGCAAGGATGTTTATGGAAGAAAAAGGCCTGGACAATATCGAGATTAAGCTTGTCTACATCTCTCAAAAAGAGACCAATAAGCAAATGAGCAAGCTCTATTCGTTTTCTTATGAAGAGGTCAAAAGCAAAGTCGACGATATTATCAGAACATATTTTAAGTTCTCAGAACCTTATTTTTATCATCTTAAAAAGAGAGACGAATCCGCTTTTAAAGTAAAATTCCCTTATCTAGACTTTAGGCCAGGTCAGAGAGAAATGGCCAAGTATTGTTATTCTGTAGCGAAAAATGGCGGAGTTTTGTTTGCTGAGGCTCCTACAGGAATTGGAAAAACAATTTCTTCTATTTTCCCATTCGTTAAGAACTACAAAGAAGGGAAAAAGGATAGGATTTTTTATTTGACTGCCAAAAATAGTGGGTTTAATAGCGCTCTTCAAGCCGTTGGCCAACTTCGTGATAATGAATTGGACATCAAAGATATTTATTTGCATTCTAAAGATAAAATGTGTGCTTTCCCTGGGAAAGCCTGTAATCCGATAGACTGCCCATTTGCTAAAAATTATTATGGCAAAATAAAAAATGCATTGCTTGATGCCTATAAATTAAATTGTTCTTTTGATCAGCCGTTTTTAATCCAAACAGCAAGAAAATATGAGATATGCCCTTTTGAATTTCAATTAGACTTATCTCTTTGGTGCGATTTAATCGTCATGGATTACAATTATTTCTTCGATCCTTATGTTTATTTACAACGTTATTTCGATGAAGGGATTGATCAAACCAAATATATGGTTCTTGTTGATGAAGGACATAATTTGATTGATAGAAGCAGATCAATGTTTTCTGCATCTTTATCAATATTTGATTTAAAGAAAGCTAAAGCAAGTTTAACAAGCAAATCTTTTGCTTCTTCAAAAAGGGCTTTGAGTAAGGTTGAGAAAGCATTAAAACCATTGCTAAGCCCGAAAAAAAGCCATGAATTCATTGATTATGAAGAAATTGATTTAGATTTGCTTAATTCGATAGAAAGTCTAAAAAGAGCTAGGAAAAAAGAAACTAAAGTCAATAGCATTCAATATCCAAATGCCTATAAAGACTTTTACCAAGAAGCCAACAGACTATATTCGTTAAAAGAAGATTACTTTCTTAAAAACAAGTGTGCGTACCGCTTGTTTTCAAATTCTGAGTCTTATTCTTTGTTTTGCATCGACCCAAGCTCATTTTTAAGTGACAGGCTTTCGAAAATAAGTTCATTGGTTATTTTTTCTGCTACATTATCTCCAATTAATTACTTTATGGATGCAAGTTTAGGAACGAATAAGCCTTATTTATTGCTACCTTCTCCATTCCCAAAAGAAAATTTCAAACTTATTATTGCCCCTAAGGTTTCCCTTCGTTATCAAGACAGGGAAAACAGTAAGAAAGACGTAATTGGATATTTAGAGAAATTCGTTGAATCAAAGAAAGGGAACTATTTCATTTATTTTCCATCTTATGCATATTTGGAGGATATTTCGACTGAACTCCATTTTAAAAATGCGAATATGTTTATCCAATATAAGACAATGACAAGCGAAGAAAAATTGTCTTTCCTTGATAATTTTCCATCCAATCCAAAAGAGACTAATGTGGGTTTACTTGTGCTTGGCGGAGCATTTTCAGAAGGAATTGATTTGCCAGATGATAGGCTAATTGGAGTAGCTGTAGTTGGGATTGGACTTTCTAGTGTTTGCCACGAAAATGAATTAATAAGAAATTATTATGACTCAAAAGAAAAAGGACATGGCTTTGACTATGCTTACAAAAACCCTGGAATTAATCGAGTAATGCAAGCGGTTGGTAGGTTAATTAGGAGCCCAACCGATAGAGGTGCGGCTTTATTAATCGATGATCGTTACCTATATGAAGACTACCGAAAAATCTTTTCTAGAGTTTATGAAGATTACGAAGTAGTGACTTCTAGTAAGGAAATTAAAGAAGTACTTTCTTCTTTTTATAGAAAAAGAAACTAGTCCTAATATATAATTTACGCGTTTATCGGTTATTTATTATGCCATTTGATCAATCTCACATTAGAAACTTCTCAATCATTGCCCATATCGACCACGGTAAGTCTACCTTGGCTGATAGGATTTTAGAAATGACTGGGACAGTCGAAAAACGCGATATGAAACAACAACTTCTCGATTCTATGGATTTAGAAAGAGAAAGAGGTATTACTATTAAGCTTAATGCCGTTACTGTTTCTTATGTTGCTAGCGATGGAGAAAAATATATCTATAACTTAATTGATACTCCTGGGCATGTCGACTTTACCTATGAAGTATCCAGGTCTTTAGCGGCTTGCGAAGGCGCGTTATTAGTTGTCGATGCTACTCAAGGTGTCCAAGCGCAGACTCTGGCGAATGTTTATCTTGCCATTGATAATGATCTTTCGATATTACCCATTATAAATAAAGTAGATTTGCCATCCGCCCAGCCGGATTTCGTAAAGAAAGAAATTGAGGATAGAATCGGTATTGATTGCTCTTCGTGTTGCGAAATATCTGCTAAAACTGGCTTAGGTGTACCTGATGTTTTAGAAAAGATAGTTACAATGGTTCCTCCACCAAGTGGAGACCCAAAAGCTCCATTACAGGCTTTGATTTTTGATTCATATTATGATCCTTATAGGGGCGTTATAGTCCTTATCAGGGTAAAAAATGGTTCAGTAAAACCTGGTGACACAATTTTATTAATGCAGGCTAATAAAACATATTTAGTCACAGAAGTAGGCATTAGAACTCCTAATGAAATAAAGACCGATTCACTTGAATGTGGCGAAGTAGGCTATTTAGCCGCCCAAATCAAAGATATACATGATGTTTTTTCAGGTGAAACTATTACCTTAGCATCTAATCCTGCTAGCAAACCTTTACCGGGCTATAGAAAGATAAATCCTATGGTCTACTGTGGCCTATACCCTGTGGATTCAAAACAATATCTAGATTTAAAAGAAGCATTAGAGAAGCTGTCTTTAAACGATGCTTCCTTGGTTTTTGAACCAGAAACATCCCAAGCACTTGGCTTTGGTTTTAGATGCGGATTCCTTGGGCTTCTACATATGGATGTTATCCAAGAAAGACTAGAAAGAGAATATAACCTTAATTTAATATTGACTGCCCCTTCTGTTAACTATGTAGTCAAGTTGACTAACGGTAATGTAATTGAAATAGATAATCCTTCAAAACTTCCCGATGTAAGTACGATTGCCGCTATTGAAGAGCCTTTTGTCTCGGCATCTATTATGGCTCCAAAGGAATATGTAGGGCCAATTATGCAGCTTTGCCAAGATAGAAGGGGCGTCTATATCGATTTGGAATATTTCGATGATACAAGGGTTATAGTTAAATACGACTTACCATTAAGCGAAATAATCTATAACTTCTTTGATAAACTAAAATCCTATACAAAGGGTTATGCTTCCTTAGACTATGATTTTAAAGAATATAGGAAGAGCGAACTTTGCAAGATGGATATTTTGCTAAATGGCGAAACTATCGATGCTTTGTCTTCTATTGTATATCGTCCTGATGCCTATAAAAGGGGGCTAGGAATAGTTTCTAAACTCAAAAGCATTATTCCGAGGCAACAATTCGAAGTACCAGTCCAAGCCGCAATATCTGGAAAGATAATCGCAAGGGCCGATATTAAATCAATGAGAAAAGATGTATTGGCTAAGTGTTATGGTGGCGATATATCAAGAAAGAAGAAACTTCTTGAAAAACAAAAAGAAGGAAAAAAGAGAATGAAGGCCATTGGCTCGGTAGAAGTACCGCAAGAAGCCTTTATGAGCGTTCTTTCTATTGATGACGATGATAAATAAAGACTTAAAATTAGTAGTTTTTAAGTTGATTTGACATACCTGATATTTTATAATCCAAGCAAGGAAAAATATGAGCGAAAATTCGAAGTTTAACGAAAATTATACCGACAACAATTATGTGTCTATGCAAGAGCTGAAGACCATTCTTCGTTCTTCCCTTATTGATGAGCTTTGGAAAAAGATTTTAGTCTATAGGAATTCTTATTCGAAACCATTGTCTGGATTAAAAGCCATCAACAAGAAGCAATTATGTATAACTTCGACCCAATCTTTATTTGATAGATATTCATCTTTTGAGTCTAAGTTGATGTATTTCCAGACTGAATGTGTCAAAGCCTCAATTTATGAAGATAATAAAATCGCTTTCCAAAAGATTGCTTATTTGCTAGATCTTCAATTGGCTTGCAAAATTTTGGACATTAAGGCTGATGATTTATCTTTGAAGGCCATAATAAACGGAACTTATCGAGACACCGACTCGAATTTAACTCCTATTGTTGCCTATTTTAAGGCTCTTCAAGGATTCGAATCAGCAATAAATATCTCTGATGGCTATGATTTCCTTGGCCATGAATATGCGATTCTAGAAGGAACTGATGAACTAACTTATTTCTTTAGAAGGACAAATACCCAATCTAAATATACGGCTGCAGTTATTGCTAGAGTCTATGATAGTGCACCTGCTAATGAAATCGATTCATTGATGGATTCCTTATTCGAATTTGAACAAAATGACAATAAAAAAGGCTTCATCAAAGCTTTGGCAATGCAATATTTTGTCGATTACATCAAGCCTTTTGATAACAACAATAGACTTATGGCGGTGCTATTAGGGAAATGGGCACTTGCTAGATCTAGTCTAGGGAATGTTGCTTCGATTTTACCTTTTGAAGCCGCCTTCCTTCCGTCAAATAAATTAAATGATTATTTGACTTCCATTCAGCAAAGCGGGGACTTTACCTATTTTGTAATATATGCAATGGAGCAAATCAATCCATTGCTAACTAACCTTCTTGATGAACTTGCCAAAATCAAGAAGAATTCCATAAAGAAAGAATTCGAAGGCAAAGAAGAAGTCGTCAAGGAAAATTTTCAAGTTGATGAAATAAAAGCAGAAGTTGAAGAGCCTAAAGAGCCTATAAAAGAGGAAGTTAAGGAAGTAGTTCCTCCAAAGAACAATTCGCCTGCGATTGAAAGAATCGATCCTTCAAAGCTAAAAGAAGGTGGATTGGCCTTATCTGTCCCAAGGGCAAGCTTAAGCGAAAAGGAAATCAAGGATACAGCTAGATACATTGTCGAAACCAATCCTTCAATAAAGAAGACGCAGGCATATTTCTTCGCTGGACACTGCACAATTGGAAGATATTATACCATTCAAGATTATAAGAAATGTATCCGTTGTGCCTATGAAACAGCGAGAACTTCAATGGATTTGTTAGCAGAGCAAGGCTTCTATAAGAAATTGCAATTAAAGAATAAATTCGTCTACACACCTATAAAACAAGGAGAATAAAAAATGAGAATTTTAGCAAGCAGCATGCCAGGGTGGGCAATACCTCTAATTATTGTTGCTGTATTTGGCATCATTGTCGTTGGGGTAATTTTAGTTAAGAAATATGTCCATTTCTTCCAAAGTGATGAAAAACCGAAATCCGATAAGGAAATTGCAAAAGAAGAATTAGATAGAATCCTTGAACCTGTCGAAGAATTAAATCCTCAAGAAGAGAAGAAAGAAGATGAGGAAGATTCTAACGAAGCCAAAGAAGAAACCAAGAAATAATGGCTGATTCTTTATATATTCACATCCCATTTTGTAATCATATTTGCCCATATTGCGATTTCCCAAAGGTTATATATAACCCGCAATGGGCTTTTTCTTATTTGGATGCTTTATTTTTCGAAATAGATTCTCTTGGCATTGACAAAGTAAAAACTATTTATATAGGCGGAGGAACTCCATCTAGCTTAAACTTAGAATGCCTCGAAGCTTTATTAAGAAAACTTGGACCATTGCTAAAAGAAGATTATGAATTTTCACTTGAAGCAAATCCAGATTCCTTAACAAGGGAAAAAATAGAATTATTGGCTGAATATGGAGTGAATAGGGTTAGCCTAGGGGTTCAATCGACTATAAAGAAGAATCTAGATTTCCTTGGTAGGATGCATTGTTTTAATGATGTAAAACAATGTGTTTCCAATTTAAAAGAAGCAGGCATAACAAATATAAATTGCGATCTTATTTACGCCTATAAGGGGCTGACCATAGAAGAAATAGATAAAACTCTTGATGATATACTTTCTTTAGAAATACCACACGTATCTGCTTATTCTCTTATTTTAGAGAAAGGAACTGTATTCGATATAAAAGGGATAAAAGAAGAAAATGAAGACGAGAGTGCTTCTCAATACGAATTCATTTTGAACAAATTGAGAAGCAATGGATATAAGCGTTATGAATTCTCATCATTCTGCAAACCAAATAGGCAATGCATCCATAATTTAACCTATTGGAAAAACAAAGAATATTATGCAGCAGGCCTAGGTGCTTCTTCATATATTAATAATATAAGGTATAAGAATACCCTCAATTTAAATTCCTACCTCAAAAAGGAATATGATAGGAGTGAAGAAGCAGTTACTCCTAAAGATCTTTATGAATATTTTCTTTTGACTAATTTAAGGCTAGAAGACGGCTTTTCTCTCGATGAATTCGAATCTATTTTTGGAAAAGAGAAGACTTCGGATTTATTAAATAAGGCAAATTCTTTATTAAAAGATGGTCTTTTACTAGAAGAAAAGAATATACTTAGATGTAGTGATAGAGGTTTATTGCTTCTTGATCAGGTTTTGATAAATTTATTCTAAGATGGTAAACGCAAAGTATTATAGAAGAATCTACGGTTGGCTATTAGATGAACTAGTAGCATTGCTATTTGGAATAGCCTGTGTTTTTCTTATATTTTATTTTGATAGCGCATTTTCCTTATTTTTTGCAGTGGCCATCTCGGTATTCGTGGATTATTTCTTCTATGTTTTCATAACTTCTATTGTAATGTATTTAACTAAAGGCAGCTCAATAGGCATGCTTATCGAAAGAATTAAGACAGCAGATTTGCAATCAAGCCGCTTAACATATCGCGCTTGCTTCCTTAAATGCTTCTTAAACGGAATTATTGTTGTTACCATTGTTAATGCCTTTTTTATGATTTTTGTTCATACCGAACGTTCTATTTTTGATAGATTGACCAATACAACCGCAGTTGAAAGACATCATTAGTTAGAAACAAAGTAATATTTTTATATTTTTTAGCAATCTAGCCTTGACAGTGCTAAACGTTTTCTTATAATGTATCTAGCACTCGGAAGAAAAGACTGCTAGAAAGGTGAACCGTTATGAATAGAAGTGAGATGATTCTGAAAATGATTGTCGAATATTTTATTAAAACGGCCGAACCTGTCGGATCAAAAACATTAATTGATGAATACAATCTCGATTATTCGAGCGCCACGATACGTTCTGAAATGAACGCTCTAGAAAAAGAGGGCTTTCTTGAAAAGACCCATACCTCCTCTGGTAGGGTTCCATCAAAGAAAGGATATGAATACTATGTTTCTAACCTCCGTGAAGAAAGAGTGGACTCCTCGGTAAAATACGCAATTGCAAAAGTATTAGACCAAAAAGCCCAATCTGTCGAGGAAGTTATAAAGCAAAGTTGCGAAATCCTTTCTAACATGACAAACCTTGCCTCAGTCGTATTAGGCCCTAAAGTCAACGAAGAAAGACTTGTCTCGATACAAGTTATCCCAATCGGGAATAATACAGCTACGGCAGTATTTGTTACTGACCAAGGATATGTAGAAAACAAGACCTTCATGATTGACGAGAAGACCCATCTAGATGATGTTAAGAAAACGGTTGACCTTCTCAATTCAAGATTATCAGGAACACCGATTTCTGATGTCATACCTAAGATGGAAGCCATGCGTCCAGCCTTAACTGACTTTGTAGTAGGGCAAGATGCTGTCTACCAAACATTGTTTAAAGCCTTTATCTCCTTTGCGGGAGAAAGGATGAACCTATTTGGAAAAGAAAGACTTCTAGACCAGCCAGAATTCGCTGATGATGGCAAAAAGCTTAGACAACTCCTTGCCTTATTAGATGATCCAAGCGCACTTAGAAATGCACTTGAAACATCTAAGAAAAGTGAAAATGGCGATATGAGCGTTAAGATTGGGACCCCTGAGCAAGGCCTTGATGATGTATCCATTGTATCAGCTAAACTAGCGATACCGGGCGGACAAAACGCTTCGATATCACTTCTTGGCCCAAAACGTATGGATTACGATAGGGCCATCAGCTTGCTCCAATATGTATCAAAACAACTAGATGAATATTTCTCTAGGGAAAAGAAAGGAGAGAAAGTTCAATGTCAAACGAAGACGAAAGCAAAGAATCCCAGCAAGAGCAAAAAGTAAATGAAAATGACAAGAAAGACGATAAAGAAATGTTTGCAGGGAAGAAAGTGAGCAAAGACAAATATGAAGAAGTTTGCTCCGAACTAGAAAAAGAAAAAGCCGACAAGGAACATTGGAAAAACGAATACTATAGAGCTTATGCCGATACGCAAAACCTAAGGAAATCTCTTGAAGAGGAAAATAGGGTTGCTATCAGGTATAGATCTGAAGGATTCCTAACCGATTTGCTTCCTGCCCTAGATGCCTTCCATATGGCACTAGATAATCCTCCCACCAATGAGGAAAGCGCTAAATATCTAGTTGGATTCAAATATATCTATAATCAATTGGTTAAAGTCCTAACTGATGAAGGTGTAGTTGAACTAACGCCTAAAGTTGGCGAGGAATATGACCTTAACTACATGCATGCAATTGATACAATCGTTGATGAAAACATCAAGCCTGGTGCTGTAGCGAAAGTATTCTCAAAAGGCTATAAACTCCACGATCGCCTTATCCGTCCCGCGATGGTGGCAGTTGCTAAAGGCAAAGAGGAACCTGAAGCAAATAAACCTGACGAATCAAAAGAAGAAAACAAAGAGGCTGCTAAAGCCTAAAAAAGGAGATTAATTATTATGGCAAAAGAAATTATTGTTGGTATCGATTTAGGTACTACAAACTCTGTCATCTCTTATATGCAAGCTGATGGCAAGGTAAAGGTCATCCCAAATCCAGAGGGAACAAATACTACTCCATCCGTCGTCGCTTTCAAATCTAGTGGCGAAGAAATAGTCGGCAACGCTGCAAAGCGCCAAGCCGTTACTAATCCAGATACTGTCTCTAGTGCTAAAAGAAAGATGGGAACTTCTGATAAATTCCATATTTCCTGCATCAATAAGGATTTCACCCCACAAGAAATTTCCGCTAAAGTTCTTGCCTATATGAAGTCCTATGCCGAAAAGAATCTTGGACAATCAGTCAAGAAGGCTGTCATCACTGTCCCAGCTTACTTCAACGATGCCCAACGTCAAGCTACTAAAGATGCTGGTACAATCGCTGGACTTGAAGTTGTTCGTATCATTAACGAACCAACAGCAGCTTGCCTTGCTTATGGTCTAGATACTAATAAATCCGAAAAGGTCATGGTATTCGACCTTGGTGGTGGAACTCTTGATGTTTCTATCCTTGATATCGGCGAAGGCACTTTCCAAGTCTTGTCTACTAATGGCGATACTCGCTTAGGTGGCGATGACTGGGACCATGTCGTTGCTGATTGGATCCAAGCCCAAATCAAGATTGAAACCGGTGCTGATTTAACCGATAAAATGGCTAGACAACGTTTCCTTGATGCTGCTGAAAAGGCCAAGATCGAACTCTCTAGCTCACTAGAAACCACAATTACATTACCATTCATTGGTATGTCCTCAACTGGACCTATCAACTATGAAGGTAAATTAACCCGTGCCAAATTCCAAGATTTGACCCGTACGTTGCTAGAAAGATGCAAGGTTCCTATGGAAAAAGCCCTTGCTGACTCTGGATTAAGCTATAACGAAATCGGATCTATATTGATGATTGGTGGTTCTACAAGAATGCCAGCCGTCCAAGAAATGGTCAAAGCTGTTTCTGGAAAGGCTATCAATATGTCTGTCAACCCTGATGAAGCTGTATCTGTTGGTGCTGCTATTCAAGGTGCTGTCATTGCTGGCGATGTAAAAGACGTTGTCTTGCTCGATGTCACCCCATTAACCTTAGGTATTGAAACCCTTGGTGGAGTCATGACTCCTCTTATCCCAAGGAATACTACAATTCCTACCACCAAGAGCCAAATCTTCTCTACTGCAGAAGATAACCAACCAGCCGTTGATATCATGGTTTATCAAGGCGAACGTCCAATGGCTCACGATAACAAATTGCTAGGTCACTTCACTTTGTCTGGTATCAAACCAGCCCGTAAAGGACAGCCTAGAATCGAAGTTACCTTCAATATCGATGTAAATGGTATTGTTAAGGTCACTGCTAAAGATCTTGATAGCCAGCAATCTCAAGACATCACCATCTCTGGTTCTAACGGACTATCTAAGGAAGACATTGACCGTATGGTTAAGGAAGCTGAAGATAACAAGGCCGCTGATGAAAAGAGAAAAGGCGATATCGAAGTCAAGAACAAGGCTCAATCCTATGTTGATGAGATCAATAATGTCCTAACCGAAAAAGGCGAAAGCATGGATCCAAAGCAAAAGGAAGAGCTCACCAAGATGAGAGACGAAGCCCAAGGTGCCATCCAATCCGATAACATCGATAAACTTCGTGAAATAGTTGGACGTCTTGAAGATGCTGCTGCTATGGCTGCTAAAGCCCAGGCTGGAGCAAATCCAAATGCTGGTGCTTCTAAAGAAGGAAACGAAACTGCAGATGATGTAGTTGATGCTGACTTCACTGACAAAAACAAAAACAACTAATTAAAAAGTTTCGGTATGACGCTAGTTTGCTAACTGGCGTCATATTGTTTTAGGAAGGAGAGATATATGGCTAGCAAAAGAGATTACTACGAAGTGCTTGGCGTTTCTAAAAATGCCACGAAAGAAGAAATCCAGTCTGCTTACCGTAAGTTAGCTAAGAAATATCACCCCGATATCAACCATGACCCAGATGCACCTAAGATGTTTGAAGAGGTACAGGAGGCCTATGATGTCTTAAAAGATGACACCAAGAGGCAACAATATGACCAATTTGGACATGCTGCATTCGAACAAGGATCGTCAATGGGTGGAGGAGGTCCATTTGGACAAGGGTTCTCTTCTGCAGGTTTCGGCGATGTAGATTTAAACGATATCTTCAATTCTTTCTTTGGAGGAGGCGGATCTAGAAGAAGTTCTAGAGCTTCATCTGGCCCTTCAAAAGGAGATGATACAGTCACTAGAATTAGGATTTCCTTCATGGATGCTATTTTAGGGACAAAGGTCAAGATACCTCTTACTTACGATGAGCCATGTGAACATTGCCATGGTTCTGGTGCTGAAGATGAAAGTTCAATTACAACTTGTCCATATTGTGGCGGTAGCGGATATGTAACTACCCAAAATAGGACGATATTTGGAATGATGCAGTCCCAAAGCCCATGTTCGCATTGCGGTGGCACTGGTAAGATAATCAAGAATAAATGCCATGAATGCGGCGGTGCTGGCTATACTAGGGTTAAGAAAGACTTAACCGTAAATATTCCAGCTGGCATCAATAACGGACAGCAAATTAGGGTTGCTGGAAAAGGCGGCAGAGGAATAAATGGTGGACCAAATGGAGACTTATATGTCGAAGTATTGGTTGCAGATCATGAAATATTCAAGCGTGAAGGCAATGATATCCACCTAGAAATACCGCTTTCATTTGTTGATTGTGCTTTAGGTACAACGATTGATGTGCCTACTGTATATGGGGAAGTCCAAGTCAAGATTCCAGAGGGCGCACAGCCTCAACAAATCCTTAAAATCAGGGGAAGAGGCGTCAAAGACCTTAGAAGTGGCAATCCAGGCGATGAATATCTTCATATCAAAGTTGAGACCCCGACCAAATTAAGCAAGGCTCAAAAGGAATTGCTTGAAGAATTCAGGGCTCAAGGTGAGAAGAAAGATTCAATCTTCGCCAAATGGAAATCAAAATTCTCTAAATAGACTGGCTAATAACTAGTCTATTTTTCTAGATAGAGAACCAAATGTTGGATAAATCTATGTGCTATAATAAGCGTGCCAAA
>CABQKC010000017.1 GCA_902464635.1 uncultured Caryophanales bacterium
ACTAATCTTACTAGGAATCCTGCCTTTTTTCATCCGCGCGACCCCTAGGGGTCTTGTGCTAAATGCCTTCAAGAAAGGCATTTACACAACATTCTGGATACTTCCGTCGCATTTGCACTTCATACTTAAATTAGCAAACGCTATACCAAAGAAGAACTTTACTATTGATATGCCTGCAATGAGGGCGATTGATAGCATTATTAAGCAAAATGGGGTAGTTTGTTTTTCTCCTGAAGGAATGTCTTCAATTTCAGGTCATAACCAGCCAGTCGTCTCTGGAACTGGCAAATTCATTAAACATTATGGGATACCAGTATATTTCTTGCATACCGAAGGTGCTTTCTTGACTAATACAAAAACTTGTCTAGATGAAAGAAAAGGAAGGATAAATGCAAAATTAAGCATCCTTTTTAGTAAGGAAGATCTAAAGAATCTAAGTGCAGATGAAATAGAAGACAAAATAAATTTAGCCCTTACCCATGATGATTACGAATGGAATAAGATTAACCAAATCCATTATGAAACTCATGGCCATATTGCTAAAGACACACATTATATTTGCTATAAATGTCCTAGCTGTGGCGAAGAATTCTCCATGGTCAATACTGATGATACAATCTATTGCTCCAAATGTGGCTGCGGGGCCAAAATAGATGATACTTATTCCTTATCCCCGTTAACTAAAGAATCGGTTTTGCCTACGACTTTATCCAATTGGTTTGATTTAGAAAGAAAAGCCGTTTACAAAGAGATAAAAGATAACCCTAATTATGAATTCAAGGAACACGTTAAATTAGGAAAACTTGACCCTTATAAAACCTTAAAGAATATGAAGACTGCCATTGTCTGTGGGGAAGGGGAGATAACTATTAACCACGAAGGGCTCTTCTATAATGGGACTAAGGATAATGAGCCATTCTCATTTAAACTCGATTATGATGAGATAAATACATTTGGCATGCCTACCGATACGAGCTATTTGGCATTGTATTATGCAGGTAATTACTATGATTTATATCCAACTAGGCCAACTAGCATTAAAATGCTTCTATTAGTAGAAGAGATGCATAGGTTACACGTAAATAAGTGGAAACCACTTAAAAACGAAGCCTGGATATATCAAGATTAGTTATTTCTTTAATTCGGTTATGGCTTTAGAAATCTTATCAAGGTATCTACCTTCATAATTTTCTATTTGTCCTTTATCGCATAAAGAAGCTAGATTTGGATCAATTGGCAAATAATCTACATTCTTAATCTCATAAGTAGCGGCAAGCTGCTCAATATTAGCTTTTCCAAATGGATAGATCTTTTCACCACAATGTGGGCATTCGCAATAAGACATATTGGAAACTATCCCTAATACAGGGACATCCATCATCTTTGCCATTCTTAAAGCCTTCTCGACGATTAAAGATACTAAATCCTGAGGAGAAGTAACGATAACAATCGCATCGACTGGGATATATTGGAAAACAGTAAGAGGAACATCTCCTGTTCCTGGCGGCATGTCTATATATAATTCATCAACATCCCCATAATCGACATCAGAGAAGAATTGCTGGATTAAAGAGGATATAACTGGTCCTCTCCAAATGACAGGTTCGGCTTTATCATCAGTTAATTCGTTTAATGATATTGTCTTGATGCCAGTTTTTGATAATACCGGGAAAATAGTAGTTTCAGTTCCGGTAGCCATTTCATTAATTCCAAAAATAGTTGGAATAGATGGACCAGTGACATCGGCATCCATCAAGGCTACATTCTTGTTTTCCCTTCTAGCGTTGACTGCAAGTAAAGAAGTGGTAAGAGATTTGCCTACCCCGCCTTTGCCAGATACAACTGCAATAATCTTTTTGATGCTAGAACCTTCATGTGGTTTTAGCTTTTCAATTTTTCTTTCTGCACATTCTTTTGAACAAGATGAACAGTTTCCGTCGCAATTACTCATTTCTTCCTACCTTCTAATATTATGTTTTTTAGATGGAATATTAATTTCCTTCTAGTGATAATCCCCTCGAATTCGCCTTTTTTGTTAACAATAGGGACGAAATTCTGATTGGCAATAAGATCGACCAAATCGGCAACATCAGATTCAATCGGGGCACATATTATTAGTCGTTCGGTTTCAATAGAAGTAAGTGGCGACTTAAGTGCCTTTTCAAGTGAATTTGATTCCATGATGCTCTTTAAGATATCTAAAGTAGATAAAGAATAAAGATATCTACCAGATTCCCTTTCTAGAACTGGAATCATGGTGAAGTGTGATTCGCTTAGCTTTTTGTAGCATTCTTGCAAATCCATGTCGTTATAAAGACAAGTTACTTTGTCTTTGCTAGTCATTAATTCTTTTGCTTTCATGTCTTTATTATAACCAATTTATAAATAATAAGTAGGGGGGTTGACAAAGGTAGTAAACTATTTTTGTATGTTAGAAGTATTTTTAGATGCATTAATTGATTCGGCTAAAATATTAGCCTTCGTGTTTGTCTTCCATTTCCTCTTTTCTTTTGTTGAAGATAAAGTCGTTAAAATATTAGAAGGAAAGAAAAGATTAGGCCCTGTAGTAGGAAGTGTATTCGGACTTATCCCAGAATGCGGGACTTCTATTGTTGCTTCTTCTTTGTTTGGACATGGCCATATAAGTATTGGGACATTAGTAGCCGTATTTTTATCTTGCTCAGATGAAGCCTTGCCAATACTATTTTCTTCATTTTCGTCAACATGGTATATGTCTTTTGTCCTAATTGGATTAAAGCTAGGTATTGCTATCCTAATAGGATTAACGACTGATTTAATATTCTTCAAATTCAATTCGAATATAGACGAACATCTAGAAGAATGCGATCATGATGAAGGGGTTCACCATGGGTGTTGCGGACATGAAATTGAAGGTAATGGCAACAAATGGAAAGAGCATCTATTACACCCGTTGCTACATTCATTAAAAGTATTTGGAATTGTATTTGTCCTTAATTTCATATTCGGGACGATTATTTATTATGTAGGGGAAGACAATATATCTAATTTCCTTCTTTCCAATTTTGCTTTATCTCCATTGCTAGCTACATTAGTCGGACTTATTCCAAACTGCGCTTCAAGTGTCCTTCTATCGACTTTATACATACAGGGGGCGCTTCCTTTTGGGGCTTTGCTATCTGGATTATTAGTAAATGCAGGATTAGGAATGCTTATGTTATTTAAAAATAAGAGCAAATTAAAAGAGGCTTTAATCGTCTTAGCAATCTGTATTGCCTCTTCTTTGATATTTGGCTATGCCTTCTTGTATGTATTTTGATTAGATTAGGAATTATAATTTGTTCATGGCTAAATATAGAAAGAAATACATATCAAGAAAACATTCCTCCCTTAGATTAAATAGAAGTGGGGAAGATATTGATATGCTTAATGAAAGAAGATATGAAGAAAAAGGAAGTGGGGCTTATTCCACTTCCTATAAAAACCATATCGACGGAGCTTAATTCATTCCTTCTAGATATTCTATAATCGATTCGATTCCCTCGTTTATTTCTTGCTTGTTCATATCAGATTCAACCGGGATATGTATTAAGAGGGAATTTTTATTTCTAGTAAGGGAAAGATAATAGATTTCATTGCAGATAAATCCGCCAGGATCTAATCCTAAACTAGTCTTTATTCCTTTTGATGCTAGATATTGTTCAATGCAACTAGGGTTTAGACTGGACATGATGCTTTTTGGACCATCTACGATTATTGGCTCATTTGTTTTGCTAACTCCATCATTATCTGGTATAGAAGCATTCATGTTGTTATAGGCATATTGCTCAAGCAAAGGACTATGGGTATATGGCGAAAGATTGAATATCAAGACATGGTCAGGATTATATTCTTCATATGCCTTAATGAATTCTTCTTTGGCCCTTTTATAGGAAACAGGTAAAACAATTCCTTTAGAATTACCCTTCGCAAAATCCTTGACAACCGTTTCACTTGGATTAACAGGATGAGCTGCAAAAGGGGAAAAACCGACAAATAACACTTTCATGTTGTCTCTCCTTATGTTCGTGTTTTTATTTTAACGCGAATAGCAAAATGTTGTTAGGGAATTTTTATTTCAAGTCTAATTTGTATACCTTGATGGCATTATCTCTCATTAGCTTTTTATATGTAGAATATTCAATATTTGCATTGTTATTGAAGTAAGGAAGATACATCGGATTATCTAAAGTATTTAATCCATCAATTGGATTATCGCTTCCAAACATAATCCTATCTTCCCCGATTTCATTTAATACCCTTATTGCTTTATCTATATTTACCCAAGCCGTGTCGGCATAGATATTGCTTACTCTTTTCATTACTTCGATCGCGACTTCATTATCCGAGCATAGCTCTAGATGGGCGGCGATAAAGTTGATGTCTTTATTTTCTTTCGCTACTTTTTCTAATTCCAAAATCGAAGAAAATTCATCATAAGCCGTATGGACTAATATAGGTAAATCCAACTCTCTAGCTAACCTAATCCAAGGGATAAGCTTTCTAGAAGTTATCTTTAATTTCTCGCAGTAGGGGTGGAATTTAAGGCAATAGATATATTTCCTGTTCTCTTTTATGTAATTTATTAGTTCTTCATTAGGAAGCTCAAAAAAAGGCCTAAACCATACTCCAGTGCCTATATGTCCCTCATGCTTTTTAGCAAAATTAACTGCTTGCTTTAAGCAATCTAATGTAGATTTGCCTACCTTACATCTAGTTTTTACTGATGGAAATTCGGCTGCATCGGCATTGCTAATCAAAGAAAAATCAATGTTATGCGATTTATTTGATTCAATAATAAAATTGCCACATTTTCTTAAACTAGGCCAACTTGCTAAATGGGCATGTGCATCAATAAAATTAAATTCTTCCATTTTTACCTTCTTGCTACTAAATGTTTTAAAATCATTTGCATTTGTTTTTCATCAATCCCGTTATTGGAATTGTTGTTATAGATAAAATCTGCATCTACTTTATGTGGTTCAACATATTTTATATGCATTGGCTTAACTGAGGTAAGATATTGCTCGACAATTGATTCAAGGCTTCTTCCACGTAACTTCATATCTCTAATTATTCTTCTAGAGATTCTTACATCAGGATCAGCATCGACATAAATAATGAAATCATAATATTCCTTAGGTATTTGTAATGTCATGATGCCTTCGACTATGACTATATCTTTAGGTTCGAATCGAACTGTTTCTTTTTTTCTTGTATGGGTAACAAAATCATATTGGGGAACTTCAATTGCTATTCCCTTTTTGATTTTCTTTAAATCTTCCATGAATAATTCTTGGTCTAATATGGAAGGGTCATCATAATTTAGAAGACCTCTTTCTTCAGAAGGAAGAGCAGATTGGTCTTTATAGTAATTATCATAGGATAAAATAGATGATTCATAAGGCAACAAGGCATTAAGTGCCCTGGATATATAGGTTTTTCCAGAACCGGAACCACCGGAGATTGCTATTAAATAAGGCATAAGTAACCCTCCGATTCGTTATTTTACAATTAGATAAGCTATTTTGTTAGAAAAAAGTGTTGCCCTTCTAGTAGAAATGCTTAAAATTACATTGCCTTGGGGTGTAGCCAAGTGGTAAGGCATGGGTCTCTGAAACCCACATACGCTGGTTCGATCCCAGCCACCCCAACCACCTGAACCTAGGACTTTGATGCTAAACGTGTCAAAGTTTTTTTGATTTTAGAGCATTGTTTAAAAACTAAAATTTTGGATAGAAATTGACTATTTACAAAAATGATATATGCATTAATCTTTAGAAAAAGGAGGAGTCAATGGAACAATTTGAAGAACCGGTCGACACTTTTGATTTTGGTGACACATGTCCAAGCAGGGCCACAAAACCATGCCCTTCTAGAAAAAAGTAGTCGTTTGACCTGGGTAAGAAAAAATCTTACCCTTTTTATTCTTATGAAGAATCTTATATTAACATATCGAAAAGACCAATTTTACTTTATAAAGAACAACTTTAATGGTGCCATTTTTAAATTTGATGCAGATCATTATTCTCGTTTTATACGTGGTGATGAAGAAATTTATTCTAGATTAAAATTGAAAAAATTTTTTGTAATAGAAGAGCTGGAAGACACCATTTCGATTTTTGTGCTCACGAATTATTCTTGCAATCTATCTTGCCCTTATTGTTTTGAAAGACATAAGAATTCGTTTCTATTGTCTTGTGATGACTGGAATAAATTTTTCAACAAATTAGAAGGGCTTTTAGTAGGAAAAAATCTTAGAAAAATCGATATTACTTTTACGGGAGGCGAGCCACTCGTTAATTTTAAGTGCGTTGTGGATATAACTGATTCTATAAAAATGTTTGCAGCCAAGAATTCTTTGTTGGTTCAATTTTCGATAATAACTAACGGAACATTGCTAACTCCTTTTGTGCTTGATTTTTTAAACAAAAACAACTTTTTTGTTCAAATTACTTTTGATGGGGTTAAAAAAGTACATGATTCAATTCGCTGCTTCAGTAATGGAATGGGAACGTATGATTTAATATTGGAAAAATTGGAAAGAATGACGAATTTTAAGAATTTAAAAATAGTCTCCAGAATTAATATTAGTTCTCGCGATTTTTCGCTTTACCAATCACTAATCGACCATTTGATGGTTTTTTATCCTAAGGTTGGCGTTTACATTGATTTTGTCGATGTTCCTCCGGAGTCTGAATTATTTTTAAACAATGAAGAAAAAATTGACATCTTTTGCCAATATTTAAGAATTATGACAAAAAATGGAAGACGTGACTTTTATAATTATTATGAGGGTGGAAGATGCATGCTAAGAAATAAAATGTCTTTTGCCATAGATCCTTCTCTCAGTTTTTATAGATGCTATTCTTTTGCTGGAACCGAATATTTAAAGTTCAAAAATTATGAAGGTTTGCTTGCGAATAGCCTGACAAATGATTATTCTTGTCCGTATAAGGAATGTGAATTTTATTCGTTTTGCATGGGCGGATGCGTATACAAGAAATATATACTTTCAGGGGATGTTGACATCTTTTGCAAACGAGATTTTCTTATGGAAATGAATTCATTGATTTTTCTTAGTGAGATATATAAAAATGATCTACCGATAAACTTTAAGGAGCTTTTATCACATGTCGAATACAGCCAAATTGACTTCCACTAAAACAAAGATCTCTTACATATTGATATATATTGTTTATGACTTGGCTTACTTTGCTTCGCCTCTTTTCATCATGTGTTTTATTGATGCAGTGGTAGAAGCAAACAAGAATTACATGATTATTTTTGCTTGCCTGGCTTTTGCTGATTTCATTGCGGTGCAAATTATTGGATATCTGATGTCTATATTCGTTGGCAAAATTAAAGCCGAAAATGCCTCTAAGTTTTATCAAGAACTTAATGGGATTATCTCTTCTAATGATTTAAAAGAAGAAGAAATAACTCAAGCAAAACTATCTCAATATATCGGAGAATATTACGAGAAAGCCAATAGATATTTCTTTCTTGAAAAGGTGGAACTAGTTTTTTCTATCGCTAGCATCGTTGTTATATTTGCCATTATGTTTGTTATTGATTGGAGGGTATCATTGCTTCTTTTATTCTTTGTTCCTTTATCATTTTGGGTTTCTAAACTCTATGAGAAGAAGCTTTATAAAAACGCAAATGCGAACAAGGAAAACTCCGATAATATTAAAAGTTATTTGGTGGATCAAAACGTTTTAACTAAGGAAGAGAGATTTTCAAGCAAGAAACAAATGCCGCCTTTTAACGGACTTATTAATATATTTCTACGCGATTATAGGAGAAGCGTAAGGACTAATTCCTGTTATCTATATTTCTTTTCTTATGCGTTTTTAAATTTCGCAATTCTTATCGTAATACTTTTAAGTGGCTATCTAACTTCGGTTAATTTATTAACAATAGGTGCTTTATTCGCCTTTCAAAATTATACTTCCCAGCTATGGACTCCAGGTGAATATCTAATGAGTTATAGCAGTGATTATCAGGAGGCGAAACCAGCGATTGAAGAAATTGGACACGTATTGTCTTTGAAGAAAGCTAAGTTCTGCCATGATAAAATTAAATACATATCGCTTAAAGGTTTTACCTCTTTAGATATGGAAGGGAAACCTTTATTCATCCCAATAGATTTAGAGTTTAAAAAAGGTAATATCTATCTTATTAAGGGGATAAATGGTATAGGCAAAACTACAATGGTAGAAGCAATAATGGGCTTTAATAACCGTTATGAAGGAAAAATAGAAATTAACGGGTCGCCATCTACTTCTTTTGATGATTTTTGCTATGTTGCAGCATCTAGCTATATTAGTCGTTTCTATAGTGAGGAAGCCTTTAAAGGTTCTAGCGGTCAAAAGAAATTAAGCCAGTTAAAACTTTATTTGGATAATGTTAAATCCGTTTATATCTTGGATGAACCTACTAATTTTGTAGATGAAGATAACAAGAAAGATGTTATAAGTCTAATTAAAGCAAAATCAAATTCCGAAAATATCGTGATTGTAATTAGTCATGATTCGATTGTCGATGAAGTAGCAAACGAAATCATAGAGCTTCGCGAAATAAATTCTACTGAAGCCGATTTTTAATCTTAAATTTATGCTTTAATAAAAGATAATTAATACATGGGTCGCTTATTTTTGGTAACAAAAAGCCCCATCAATAGATGAGGCCAGTTTGATATGTTTATGATTATCTTTTGATCATTATTTCTTTTACGATTTCAATCATCGTATTGAATTCTTTGACCGAAAGATATTCGAATCTACCATGATGGTTATATGAACCGGTTCCTAGATTTGGGGTAGGGCAACCCTTGAAGGAGAATGTAGCCCCGTCAGTTCCACCTCTAATTGGAGGGAAGGTAGGAGTTAATCCAAGTCTAGCAAAAGCTTCCTTTGCAGTTTCGATTGCTTCAGGATGCTTATCTAAGACTTCCTTCATGTTTTTATAATCATCATGGATCTCGATTGTTATCTTTGCTTTCGGATAGCTTTCTTGCAAGGATTTAGCGGCTTGCATGAATTCTTCTTTTTGCTGCTCGAATTTCTTCTTGTCATGATTTCTTATGATGTAGTGGAGGCAAGCTTTCTCAACATTGCCTTCAACGCCTACTAGATGGTTGAAGCCTTCTCTACCTTCAGTATATTCAGGACGTTTCGTTTGAGGTAGCAACCTATCAAATTTAAGGGCGATATGAGCGGCATTGACCATCTTTCCTTTGGCTTCACCTGGATGGATAGAGAACCCCTGTATGCAAATATCAGCATGGGCGGCATTAAAAGTCTCACAGGCGATTTCGTCAAAATTGCCTCCATCAATCGTGTAGGCATACTTAGCCCCTAACTTTTTCGCATCAAAATGATCGGCCCCTCTTCCAATTTCTTCGTCTACCGAGAAACAGAAGCAGATTGGCCTATGCTTAATTTCTTTATGGGTAACAAAATAAGATAAAACAGACATTATAATGGCAACCCCAGCCTTATCGTCTGCCCCAAGTAAAGTAGAACCATCGGTAACTACTAAATCATCCCCAATATGTTCGCCTAAAGTTGGGAATTCTTTCGGAGACATTGAATAAGTATCGTTTAATTTGATAACCCCACCTTTGTAATTCTTTATTATTTGAGGGTTAACATCCTTGCCAGTTATTTCTAATGCTGTATCTACGTGGGCATTTAAGCCAACTGGATCCATATCGGATTCACCATCTAATTTGCCATATAGGATTCCATATTCATCAATATAGGAATAAATTCCCATATCCTTTAATTCCTGCTGTAGTAATCTACTTAGATTTAGTTCTTTTTCCTCGCTAGGAATTGTGTTGCTATTTTCATTTGCTTGAGTATCGATTTTTACGTAACGGAGAAACCTCTCTAGATTTTGATCCATAATTTTCCCTTTCTTCTCAAAACGAAATTATTCTAGCAAACTAATCTTAATAGGTGTAGGGGAACCTAAATAATTAGGTTAATTTAGTTTAATTAGTTGAAACTACTTACAATGCATATAAAATATGCAAGAAAGAAATGGAGGCTAATAATGGCTAATAAACATTTAGGTGCTTTAGATGAAAGCACAACCAAATCCATAATGGATGCATATTTAAAAGATGACAAGAATACTTTGACTAGGCATGCTTTATCGCGTTCTAGCTTAAGCGATGTAACTTTTGTCTCATCTTCAAAAACCAATTTGAACAATGTCTTTTCAATTGATTTAAAGACGATGCCGGTCTGCAATCAAAAGCAATCTGGTAGGTGCTGGATATTCGCTGCCTTAAATATCCTAAGGGAAATGATTGGAAAGAAATGCAAGATAAAGAATTTTGAATTATCCCAAAACTACATTTCTTTATATGACAAGATAGAAAAGGCTAATTTTGCCCTAGAATCAATAATTACTTTATGCCAATATTCCCCAAACCAAAGAGTATATCAATATATATTGAATTGCCCAGTTTCTGATGGGGGACAATGGGATATGTTTGTAAATCTAGTCCTTAAATATGGCCTTATGCCAAAAGATGCCTTTATTGAGACTAGCCAAAGCGAAGGAACTAGGGAAACTGATTTTGTTGTTAATGCCTATATTAGGAAATTTGCTTTTGAAGCAACTGCTCTAGCCAAAGAAAAGAAAATGATTGAAGTAAGGAAACTCAAAGATAAATACATGGAACAGATTTATAAGATGTTTTTATCTGCATTTGGAGTTCCTCCAAAGAAATTCGATTTTAGGTATACCGATGAAAAGGATAAATTCCATTGCGAAGAAAACTACACCCCAATGTCTTTCTTTGAGAAATATATCGGAAAAGATGTCCTTGAATCCTTCCAATCCTTAATAAATTCCCCAACAAAAGACAAGCCATATAAACGTAATTACACGGTTGATTATCTAGGAAATGTCATTGAAGGAAAACCAATTAACCACCTTAATGTATCTATGTCTAGGATGAAAGAAGCCATAATTGCCCAACTTAGCGATGGAAATCCAGTTTGGTTTGGTAGCGATGTCTCTTTCTATAGAGATAGAGCAGGTGGATGCTGGGACGATAATGCATTCGATTATAAGACCATGTTTGGCAATGACCTTGATTTTGATAAGGGTGGTATGCTTGATTTCCGTCATTCTGCGATGAACCATGCGATGGTTATAACCGGAGTTGATTTAAAAGATGGCAAGCCAGTAAAATGGAAGATTGAGAATTCCTGGGGTAGCGATAATGGGTATGCTGGATATTACATCATGTCTAGTTCTTGGTTTGATAAATTTGTCTATCAGGCTGTAGTAGATAGAAAATATCTAAATAAAGTCGAATTAGACGCGATAAAGAAAGAACCAATTCACCTTGATCCTTGGGATCCGATGGGCACTTTAGCAGACTGAAGATGAAAAAAGGCAACCTATTAAAGATATTGTTTGTCAAAGGAAGTAGAAGCATTAAGAAAAACGTGCTTCTATTTCTTTCTATGTTTTTAATGGGCACTTTAGCCTTGACTCTATATGTAGGATTATCTTCTAATTCAATCTCGCTTTCTTCTAGAGTTGATAAATCCTATCTAGAAGGGAATTATCCTTCTTATTTTGTCTTAGTAAAAGAAGATGACCCATATAATGAAAAGAAAATAAAATCATTATTAGAAGAAGGTGAATATTATGAGAAAAGATTATTCCTTCCGATAAAACTAAACGGAAGGGAATCTTATCTAGGGGTAGTAGAACCTTCCTTTACTTTATCTAAACCAACCAAATTAGAAAATCCTTCATCTTCATCTACTTTCTTTTATATTGATTCATCATATAAAAACAATAATTTTGGATTTAGCGCAGAGGTAGGGGATTTAGTTTCTTTTTCCATCCCTATTTCTTCTTATTTATCTTCCTATTCGTCTATGTTATCTAAGCTAGATAAATACGTATTAGACGGGAAAGAAAACATATTGAATAATCAGGATTTGATATTAGGGATGGAGCTAACTTCCTTTATGGAGCATCCTGAAAATATATCAAAGGCTGCCTATAATCCATCTTTGTTATTGATGGATAAATCTTCTTTCTCTTCATTAATAGAAAACCAAATAAAGGATAACTATTCTAGCGAGGTTTCTTCTAATTTAATTGATTTATTGTCTACTTTCCTTTCTCCAAATGAATATCTATTTAAATTGAATAAAGGAAGAGAAAATATAGTAAAAGAACAAGTAGAGGAGATATTTGATTCCACTTCTAGCTTAGCAATGTCTTTTCTAGGCCATAATAATCCTTTAGAAAGTTCGGTCTATGTCGAATTAACCCAGGCAAAACAATTGACTTATTTGTTTCCCGCCTTATTTTTCCTTGTTGCTACTTTGGTAATGTTAACGACCTTGTCCCAAATGATAGATAAAGAAAGATTAGAGATAGGGACATTAAAGGCGATTGGACTATCTAATAAAGAAATATTAGGCCATTATATGTCTATTACTTCTTTTATTTTAGGTTTGGCATGCCTAGTTGGCTTTATTATAGGCCCATTGATAATCCCATCTATCATGGGCCAAAAATATGACATTTTATATACATTGCCTTCAAGGAATATGTTTGTCTTCCCTTGGGTGAATGCAATAGGCTCGGCCCTCATAATGATTGGCTTAGGATTCTTCTCTACTTTTTATTCTTGCTTTAAAGTAATTAGAGAAACCCCTTCATCTTGCATGAGACCAATTATAAGAAAAGAAGAAAAAGAAGGGGGGCATTACTTAATTAAGTCATCTTCCCCGACGATTTTATCTTTAAAGATGTCGCTTAGGAGCATCAAGTCAAACATCTTTAAAAGTGCGATGGTTGTGATTGGAGTTGCTGGATGTGCAACGTTACTTTTATGCGGATATGGAATAGATGATACATTGAACAAGGGAATCAGTACCGACTTATCCTTGAATTATACTTCTTCTTTTACGGCAACTTATAACGAATCAGATTCTCCGCTTAGATTAGATGATTGTAGTTATGTAGAAACTTATTCAAATTCATATTTATCTTCTTCAACCATATCAACTAAGTCTAGAAGCGAGGTCTATTACGTTAGGCTATATGAAGATAGCCATCCTTTCTATAAGGTTGATTTGCCATCTACGGGAGTTGCTATTTCTATTAAAACATCGAAGACATTAGGTGTTAAAGTAGGGGACGACATTAATTTTACTGCCTTTAACAAAACCTATACTTCAACTGTTTCTTCTATATTTGAGACATTCTCATTAAATGGAGTTTCCGCGACTTTTTCTAGCCTAGGTTTAACTCCTAGATATAATTATTGTTACATCAAATCTAACGAGAAGATACCTCTAGATGAAGTAGAAAAACAAATAAAGGATAACCATAAAGAGATCTCTACGATTACTTCGACTGAAGTCGCTAAAGAAAATATCGAAGTAACCGTATCAGGAATAAAACTCATGACTGGGGCAGTCAAGTATTTTGCAATCGCTTTAGCTCTTGTTGTCTTATATAACCTTTCCTTAATGAATTTCACCTTGAAAAGAAGAGATATAGCAACTTTAAGGGTATTGGGCTTCTCTTCTTTTGAAATAGGAGAGACACTGATGTTTGAATCATTTATTCTCTCTTTGATTGGCTTCTTTATCGGATGCCTATTTGGCTATCCATTCATGTCTGCCGTACTTAAAGTTAATGAAGTTAGTCTTGTGGAATTTCTAAAAACAATCAAATTTAGCTCATACGTGTATTCATTTATCCTTACTTTTGTTGTATTTGCCATTGTCAATTTCATCCTTGCTTTAAAGAGCAAGAAAGTAAAGATGGTCGAATCATTAAAGGCAATTGAATAAAGCATCTTCCTTGCATTTATCCATTATGAAAGTAAGATAAAAGCATGGAGGAAATGAACGTGGAAGGAAAAGTACAAAAATATAGGTGCTTAGTCTGTGGGGAAATTGTCGTTCCTAATGAAGATGGGACATGCCCAATCTGCGGAGCTCCTTTTGAGGATTTAGTTCCAGTAGACGAAAACGGAAACGACATCGCCTAATTCTTAATACACCAATCAAGTAAAGAATAAACAATCGGTTCGACATAACTTCTATTAGATTCATGATAGAAGTTGCGTTCGGACTGATTTTCTTTTCTTTGATAATCAACTTTCAATCCTTCTAGGACTTTGACATCAACATCCTTTAGATATTCAAATTGGTCTAACTTAACTCTTTCTTTATTGAAATAGGAAGCAGTTATAGTAGAAGTAGATGCATCAAAAGTATCATTATAGAAAACTCCGCCCGCATCGATAACATTGCCATTTTTACTAATTCCATCTGGATTAATATGGAATATAGTTGGGATATATCCTGATCCATAACCCACTGGATTAGAACTAGATTCGCTTAATCCATAATCAAGCTTGAATTTCTCCCATTGATCTTTGGCCAATTGCTGATATTCTTGTTCAATTTTAGTCCCGCTAGGATTGACGCTAGGTCCATATTCTTTGCCGTTTTCATCAGCAACTTTCCTAATCCCTAAAACACCTGTATCGATATAAAATAAGGGGGACGTGTTATCGTTTGCCCTAAAATAAGAGGTAATGGAAGTCTCTTCTAGATAGCTACAATCCGGACATCCTCCTAAACCAAAATATATGGTAAATTCGAGTACTCCAGTTAATTTCTTTTCATATAGGGAATCTAATATGGTTTTATCTATCTTTAGCATTCTAGGATAGCTAATCCTTGCATCCATCCATGCTTCAAAAGATTTTTTAGAAGTAACCCAAGGCTTATTTTGGTCTACGTTATCATTTTGATATTTAAGTGTTCCGTTCTCAAATATCCCTAAAGTCTCGTGGTTAGAAAATAGCTTTAATCCAAATTGTTCCTCTTTTTTGGATATATCTTGGTAATCAAGGAAATAGACGAGCAAATTATGTTTCTTGATATAAGGAGAGAGGATATTATCGTGCCACTCGGCATAGCAGGAACAAAAATTGACTGTTGAATGGACTAGGAGGATAAAATTCTTTTTTTCGCTTACTAGATTAATAACTTCATCATAACTTATCTTGATCATATGGGAATCATTTTTGATTTCTTCATCCATTCCAATCAAAGTTCCCATATCAATATTAACCTTGCTAACTGAATCGATATTATTCCCGCAGGAAAATAGAAGGGGAAAGCACAAGAAAGGAAGGGCGATATTTTTGATGATTTTTTTGTTTAATTTATCCATAAAATTCCTTCAACAAAATTAATTGAAAAAATTATAGCAATTTTTCGTTAAAATACTATTAAAAATGAATTTTTAAAAGATTAGGAAAAGACTCGATGATATCGAAGAAATCTCGATTTTTAATTTTTAAAAAAACGAAAGAAAAAAATATTTTGAAAATTTTTATTTATTTTTGTTAAATTTACCTATATATTTTTGTGCGTTGATTTTTGACTCCTTGGTAGCAAATCGACATTACATTTCTTTGTCTTCTTTTATGAGGGAGGGTAAACGTTATGGAAGAAAACAATAATACCATCATCAGCTTGTCACATGTATGCAAGCAATTCGACGGGACAACCGTTGTTGAGGACTTCAACCTCGATGTGCGAAAGGGAGAATTCATAACCATTTTAGGTCCATCAGGATGTGGCAAGACTACGACTTTGCGTATGATTGCAGGTTTTGAACTTCCTAGTTCTGGTCAAATTCTTTTAAATGGAGAGGATATTTCCTTACTCCCCCCATACAAAAGACCTGTCAACACAGTATTCCAGCATTATGCATTATTCGCCCATCTTGATGTCTATGATAATGTCGCCTTTGGACTAAAACTAAAGAAAATTCCGTATCAAGTAAAGAATAGAAAAGGCGAAATGGTCACCAAATACAAAAGATTGACCCCAAAGGAAATCGATGAAAAGGTCTATAAGGCTCTTAAAGTCGTTGACCTTGATGAAATGGAAGATAGAGACGTCTCTACTCTTTCAGGCGGACAGCAACAAAGAGTTGCTATCGCCCGTGCTATCGTTAATGAGCCAAAAGTATTGCTTCTAGACGAACCTCTTTCCGCTCTTGATCACAAGATGAGAAAAGACATGCAGATAGAATTAAAAGATATGCATAAGAAATTAGGCATTACATTCTTCTATGTTACCCATGACCAAGAAGAAGCCCTTACTATGTCGGATAGAATCGTCATCATGAAAGATGGTGTCATCCAGCAAGTCGGTACTCCAGAAAATATCTATAATGAACCAGTCAATGCCTTCGTTGCTGACTTTATCGGCGAATCCAATATTTATAATGGAACAATCGTAGGAAAGAATAAAGTTCGTTTCATCGGGGCTAGCTTTGAACATCTAGATGAATTCCCAATGAATGAAAAAGTCGACGTTGTCATCCGTCCTGAAGATGTCATTATGGGTGAAGTCGATAAAGGAACAGTCAATGGAATTATCTCTTCTAAGATATTCAAGGGTGTCCATTATGAATTCATCGTCAACGTTGGTAAGAATGAAGTACTTTGCCGCGATACAAAAGACCATGAAGTCGGCACAAAAGTATCTTTAAGCGTTGATAAGAATAACATCCAAGTCATGCACAAGGAACTTACGCTCAATCAATATACCGATGCCTATATCGATTCAAATAACAATGTCGTCATCGGCGAAGATGCCTTCGAGTGCGATGTCACTAGATTGATCCCTGGCTCCATTTTAAAAGATGATGGCAAGGTCGAAGATCCAAAAACTGGCAAGATATATAACTTCAATGATGCAGAAGTAGTCGCAGAAGTAGATTTGGATAAAGTCGAACTATCCGATGACTTAAGTTTAGGACAAGCTAAAGGCACCATTATCCAAAGCGTTTGGATTGGCGACCATTACCAATATATTGTCCGTACCGAAGATGAAGAAGACTATGTCGTCAATTCTCCATATTCCTGGAACGAAAACGATATGGTATCCGTCTCCATCAAGAAAGAAGATATCCGTCTACGTCTAAAACTAGACGCCGATCAATATGTGGTGATGTAAAATGGATAGAGCTACATTAGGCAAGAAAACCAAGAGATTCTTCTCCTTTAAGAGAAAATACCTTGCAATTCCTTATTCTGTTTTCTTGATTTTATTTGTCCTCATCCCGATATTAATCATCATTGTCTATGCTTTTACCGAAACTAAAGACGATGGTTCGCTAGGCTTTTCTTTTTCAGCCCTAGTATCATTCTTTACCTCTCCAACTAAGATAAATATCCTGATTGTCTCGTTATTTATCGGTATGTTAAATACCATAATCTGCCTTCTAATTGGCTATCCAATCGCATATTTACTTGCAAATAGCAAGGTCAACAAGAACAAGATATTGGTCCTACTATTCATTATGCCGATGTGGATTAACTTCGTCTTAAGGACAGGTGCTACTAGAGACGTCTTGTCTTGGATGGGAATAAATGGAGGGAACCATCCTTATCTAGCTACTATGATAGGCATGGTCTATAACTACCTTCCATTTACAATACTTCCTTTATATACAACTATGATAAAGCTAGATAAGAGCCAGCTTGAAGCTAGTGCCGATCTAGGCGCGAATAACGTTGAGACTTTCTTTCTCTCCGTCATCCCTCAATCAGTCCCAGGCATTGTTTCTGCTGCTGAAATGGTATTCATGCCTACAATCTCTAGCTATGTCATCTCCGATACTCTTTCAGAAGGAAAGATTACCTTATTTGGTAACATCATCTATTTGAACTTCTCGCAGTCCCAATGGAATGAAGGCTCATTCATGGCCTTTATCATGTTGGTGCTTGTAGGTATTTCAATGTTGCTATCCTCTAAATTCGGCAAGGGTGAAAATAACCCAAGGGGGTCTTCATTATGGTAAAAGAAATCGATATGTCTCTTATCAATGAGAAAAAGGCTAGGAAGAAAGCCATCATCAATAAATCAATTGGACTAAGTATCATTTGGCTTGCCTTGCTATTGATGTATGTCCCAATTCTAGTTTTAATCGCCTATTCGTTTACAACTGCAACAAACGTCGGTACCTGGACTGGATTTAGCTTCGATCTTTATAGTGCCTTATTTAAAGACAAGGAAATAATGACAGCCCTAGGCAATACGATAATTATTGCAGCAGTGTCCGCTCTTATTTCAGTAATCTTAGGGACTTGCGGAGCTATTGGGGTATTCTATTCGAAAAAGAAGACTAGGGCCGTTATTGAAACAGTTACCCAAATCCCAGTAGTCAATGCCGAAATAGTAATTGCCTTATCTTTGACTGTCATGTTTGTCTTTGCCGGAACTTATATTTTTATGGGAAAGAATATATTCTCTTTCTGGACCCTTTTATTGGGCCACATCATTCTTTCTCTTCCGTTTGTATATCTTTCCGTCAAGCCAAAATTACTCCAAATGGACCCACATATCTATGAAGCTGCCCTTGATTTGGGTTGCACCCAAAATAGGGCTATATGGAAAGTTGTCATCCCTGAAATTCTTCCAGGCATCCTCTCAGGAACCTTGCTTGCTGTTACCTTGTCCTTAGATGACTTCATCGTTACTGCCTTTACTAGAGGTGCTGGACTTCTTTCAGGAGAAAAGACAATCGATACTTTATCAACCTTAGTCCAAGCCAAAATCAAAAAAGGCCCAGTTCCACCAGAAATGAGAGCCTTGACTACAATTATCTTTCTAGTTGTATTAGCTTGCGTTATCGCAATAACAATCGTTAATAACGTCAATTCTAGGAAAAAGAAAGGGAGGGAAAGACTATGAACTTCAAGAAATCTTTGTTTTTTCTAGCATCTATCTTGCTATTATCCCCACTTACTGCCTCCTGTTCCTCTTCTGATTCAGGAGACTATATAAAGCTTCGTATATTGAACTCTGAGGACTATATAGGAGAAGGGGAAATCGAAATCTCTCTTAAAGAAGGAGAAGAAGCGGAGACATTTGAGAATGTCATCGCTGCTTTTGAAGCCTATGAAAAGAAGGTCAACAATAAAAACGTCAAGGTAATCTATGACACCTTCGATACAAATGAAACCATGCTTTCATCTTTAAAGACTGGCAAATCAACCTATGACTTAATTTGTCCTAGCGATTATACAATCCAAAAGATGATGGCTAATGGTATGCTTGAACCCTTTGATAGTGGCTCTACCCCAAATTATGATGAATATGCCTCTAGGTATCTTTTGTCCCAGATGGATTATATTTCTTCTACAATCGGGGATGGAAGTGAGACAACTTATCCTATTTCTAAATATGCGAAAGGATATATGTGGGGCACATTAGGCGTCTTATATAATCCAAGCAAGATCAATAAAGAAAAAGGAATAGATGAAGATACAGTCAAATTCGATATGGCTGATTGGTCTTCTCTTTGGGACAACAAATACCAAAGGATGATGTCGATTAAGGATTCCATGAGGGACACCTATTCAGTTGGCATCATGAAATTATTTGATGAAGATTTAAAGAAAGTCATCTCCGAAAGTGGTTATTATGATGAAAACTATGAACCAAAGGATGATATTGACTTTACTTCTATTGTCAAAAACATTACTAATGATCAAATATTCAAGGGAATGGATGAGATATTCAATAGATGCGACCAGGAAACTGTCAAGCAAGTTGAAGATATCCTCCTTGATTTAAAATCCAATGTTTTCGGATTTGAAGTCGATTCTGGTAAAGATGATATGGTCAAGGGCCTTATTGGAATGAATTTGGCCTGGAGTGGCGATGCCGTCTATTCTATGGATAGAGGGGAAAACGAAGCCAACCAGACTATCTATTATTCAATTCCTAAGACCGGCGGAAACATCTGGTTTGATGGATGGGTAATGCCTAAATCCGATTCACTTCATAAAGAAGAAGCCCAGGAATTTGTCGATTTTCTTTCTCGTCCCGATATTTCTAGCGCGAATATGGACTTTATTGGCTATACATCCTTCATTGCTGGAGAAGAAGTATTTGGATTAATAAGGGAATGGTATGACCCAAGAAGCTATCAGATGTATGTATATCATGATGCATCTAATGATCCTGGATGTACTTGGGAAGATAGCGATTTCGTCTATGATGAAAACGGCGAGAAAGTCATTAAAGATGGAACTGGTGTCCATGAAGATGGGGATGATTATGGTTCCTTTGATATGACTGGGTCGACCTATGATAAACCAATAGTTAATGGAACCCCGATGAGCTGGGAAGATTATATTAATCTATATAATGCCCAAGATGGCTTAAGCGAAGATGATGAGCTTAGCTGGGATACAGTTAACTTAACATATGTATTTGATGGAACTATCTCTACCGATGGATATGATTTGAACTCAACTATCCCTGATACAAACCCATTCTATTTTTATACTGACCAAACCGAAACTATTGTTTCTCCTTATGGGACTAGCGAAGAAGTAAAAGTAGGGAGGCAATTCTTTGCCCAATACCCTCCAGAAGACTTGATTCCTAAGCTTGCTGCCATGAAAGATTATGGAACCAATAACAAATATGTCCTTACTATGTGGGAAAATGTTAAAGGCAATAATCTTCCTTGGTGGGGAGTTGTTGTATTTGGAATAATCGTAGCAATAGTTCTCTTCTTTGCAATTTCTGCCTTTGTTACCAAGATGAAATTTAGGAAACTAAAGGTAGAAAGAAGAAAGCAAGTCAGGGTTAAATAAATCTAATTAGTGATGGTCTATAAGGATTCTTGTAGGCCATTTTTTGTTGGATAATTTATGGTAATTTACTTTTTTACCTATCATCTGATATAATAATATTAGAAAGAAATGATAGGTAACATATGTATAAGTTAATAAAAGAAATAAGACAACGCCTGAGCATGAGCCAAGAAGAGTTTGCTAAAGAACTCGCTACAACGCCGCTTTCAATAAATAGATGGGAAAACAATAAGACAATCCCTAATAAGATGGCACAGATGCAATTATTTGATTTTTGCAAGAAGCATAATATTGACTTGTTAGATTGCATTATCAAAGAAGTTCAAATTGATTCTAGTGATGATAGTCTAATTCTTTATCATGGTTCAAAAAGAGGGATTGAAGGGGAAATAGTCCCTTCAAGTAGAGATACATGCGACTTTGGAAGAGGATTTTATTTAGGGACCGATCCTATTCAACCTTTGACTTTGGTTTGTGATGAAATTAAACCAATCATTTATACGATAAAACTTAATCTATCAGGATTAAAAGTTCTAAAAGTCGACCTTGGTATTGAATGGGCGATGTTAATAGCTTTTTATCGTGGATATATGAAAGATGGAAAAGGAAGCAATATCTATAAGAAATATGAAAAAATGGCTGAAGGCTATGATGTTATCGTAGGTTATATTGCTAATGACCGCATGTACCGAGTCATGAAAAGCTTTTTTGATAGAGAATTGACTGATGTTGCCTTGTTCCATAGTCTTTCATCTTTAGAACTCGGCATTCAATATGTCTGCAAAACAAAGAAGGCGTGTGATAACATTGAAATTATAGGCAAAAGGGAATTGTCCACTTTAGAACTTTGTTTGCTTAAAGAAGAAAGCGCTAGACGAAGAGCAGAAGGAATTAATCTAACCGATGAAGTATTGCTGAAATATCGTCGGAGCGGGAAATATTTTGATGAGATTTTAAGGAGCGAAAAAATATGAATGAAAGTTTAAAGGAAACCATAGCTGAAACGCAGGCTGAAGTATTTACGATGTCTAGAGAATATAACCTAGACAGCGAGACTTTCATCAGGGTTTTTATGAAATCAAGAGTGGCTAGAGATCTTGACTCTACTTTTAACTTTATGCAGTGGGCAGGGAGAGCCTACATCATGGAACGTATCCTTGATGAATTAAAAGATAAACTAAAATTCGGGGGAGAGATATATGACAGCGAGACTTTGTATTGGACTGGATATGTCTATAGGATGTGGCATTTTTATACGAATGAAACTAGCAAGGAAATATATAAACAAGCCAATGCAAAAACAATGCGAGCAACTTATTTGCCTTACCATACAATGAGTGTCGAAATGGCAATAGATAGATTAAAAGAAACTTACATAGATAAGCATAAAAAATAGGATTACTTCCTTGAATTTGCTTTAAGTAGTATCATTCTACAGTAAAGAGGATATTTATGTTTGTTTTGATAATTATTGCCTTGGTATTTGGCTTAGTTGAAGGCATTAGCGAATGGCTACCAATCTCATCTACTGGCCATATGATTTTGCTAGATGGATTAATGAAGCTTGGGAATTATGATATTTCTAAGGAATTCAATTTCTCTGAAGGCTTCATGTCAATGTTTTTAGTCGTCATCCAACTAGGTGCGATTATTGCAGTCGTTGTCTATTTCTTCCCAAAATTATGGCCATTTGGCAAAAAGAAGATAAGTGAAGAAGAACAAGCTAGAATCGATAATAGTGAAATTAGTCTTGAAGAACTAAACAAGAAAAAACACAAAGATATCTGGCTAACATGGGCTAAAGCAATAGTGGGTTGCCTTCCTGCTGCTATTATTGGATTAATCATGGAATTACTAGATATAGAACTAGAAAACTGGATAACTGTATCTATTACCTTATTAATATATGGAATTGCCTTTATTCTAGTTGAGGCATTCATCAAGAAGAAAGATGACCCATTCAAGATATATTCAGTAAACGAATTATCATTCAAATATGCTTTAATTATCGGTTGCTTTCAGATACTAGCACTTATACCAGGGACATCTAGATCTGGAGTTACTATATTAGGAGCTCTTTTATTAGGATTATCTAGAGAATCGGCAGCCGAATATTCTTTCTATCTATCAATACCAGTCATGTTTGGAGCTTCTTTATTAAAGATGGTCAAGTATTTTGTTAAATTTGGTAATCCAAGCCTAAATGAATGGGTATTCCTTTTAGTTGGGATGGTAGCCGCATTTATTGTTTCTATATTCGTTGTCAAATGGCTCATGGGCTTTGTCAAAAAGCATGATTTCAAGGTATTTGGCATTTATAGAATTGCCTTATCTATTGTTGTAGTGGCCATTTTTGTAACCTATTGCCTTATCAAAGGCCAATTAATCCTATAGACAGGCATTTTTATAGAAAATAATGTTTTTATTTATTGGGGGTAGTGGTATAATCCACTCGCTGCTTCCTTAGCCAAGTGGTAAGGCCAGTGACTGCAACTCACTTACCGTCGGTTCGAATCCGGCAGGAAGCTCCAACTTAATTCTTGCTTACTTTATGTAAGTGGAATATATTATGCAAGCCGAAAGGCTGCAGTTGCGCCCGTAGCTCAACTGGATAGAGTACCAGACTACGAATCTGGGGGTTGTGGGTTCGAGTCCCCCCGGGCGCGCCAATTAACTGATTACCGATTCTATTATAGGGTCGGTTTTTTCGTTCTTTAGGGCCGTATATCCTGAACGGAAGTTCGAACCGGATCGAATCCAAACCGAAAAAGTGGAGAAGGGGCTGAAATAGTGTCAACACTGTTGTCGCAAATTAGTGGAGCAATTATTTGACAATTCTTCCGAGAACAAAAATGATGTAAGAAAGAGAATTCTGCATTCGTATGAACCGATAACATAAAAGTGGACTATTTAAGAGATTTTGATTGTAAGAGCAGGGCGGTATGTTTGCCAATCAGAATGTATATAATCATGCTTTAGCCAACCATCATAACTGGCGTAACAAACAAAACTTGGACGCTCACTATCCGGAGAACGAGTCCAGTAATAGCCATTATATGCATATTCTCCAGTTTGAGTAGCTAGTGAAACACCTCTGGCTCTTGTCCAGTCAGTTGTTTTACTGTAACGTGTTTCGGTCATGCCATTTGCTGTATAAAAGCCATAGGAACTATTTTTGTAGTCTTTATAGCTTGGCAAGAATACTTTGTCTTGGGTATCTTCACATATATAAGTATTGGTATCGCTTTTTGTTGTAGCTGCGCTATTATCGACATTTGTTGTTTCAATATGGCTATTGCCAAGTGCAAATGCGGAGTTATAAAAGTCAGTATTTAACCAATTGCGAACATCACTATATTTGTAGTTGCTTGCTGTGATTGTTTGACCATCGATTGTTCTATCTGATGGATAACTAAAATATTTACCGACATCCAATAAGGCGCTTGAGAGAATATAACATTCCCCATCATTGTTGCTAAGGACATTCCAAACAATAGGTTCGCATTTAAACCAATATGTAGTTTCCTTTACAATGAGTGTGCCGTTATCGAATTTGTACTTATCAGTTCTTGGGGTTGCAATCAATTTAGCGTAATATCCGCCATCAAATAAATACCAACCATTTGATTCGGTAGCCGTTAAGGAATTTAAACTTGCGACTAGCGATTCGTCATTAACATTTGTCTGAGGATACAAACCATATTTGATTGTTTTTCCATCGCTAGAAACGATTGGTTTTGTAGCATATCTTTCTTCGTCACTTATTATTTTCTCTGAAGTATAAGTGGCAGTGTAAACCTGGTCCTTAGTGGCCTTAGCTACCTTTGGATCCCATCCACTCCAAGTATATTTGTATTCTGTATCATCGGGTCTAGTCGGAGTTGCCCCGTCATAGGTTGGAGTAGTTCCCTTCTTAACATCCGTGTCGGTTTCTAAGACAGTTCCATCATAGTTCTTCCATGTGATTGTATATCTTTCTTCGGGAACAGTTATTTTCTCTGAAGTGAAGGTGGCGGTATAAACCTGGTCTTTGCTGGCTTCTGCCACCTTTGGATCCCATCCACTCCATGTATATGTGTACTCTGCATCATCGGGTCTAGTCGGTGTTGCCCCGTTATAAGTAGGGAGAGTCCCCTTCTTAACATTGGTATCGGTTTCTAGGACCGTCCCGTCATAGTTCTTCCAAGTAATTGTATACGTTTCCTCAGGAGCAGTTATTTTCTCCGCAGTATAAGTAGCGGTATAAACCTGGTCGGAAGTTGCTATTTTTACCTCAGGGTCCCACCCTTTAAAAGTGTATTTATATTCTGCATCACTTGGTTTAGTAGGCGTCGCTCCATCATATGTTGGAAGACTCCCTTGTTTAACGTTGGTGTCGGTCTCTAGGACCGCCCCATCATAATTCTTCCATGTGATTGTATAGGTAGTCTTGGTGATTATTGGGGGAACGCTGCTCCCACCTGAAGTATCTTTTGTAGATGAACTATTATTCGAGCCACATCCTATTAACGAAAGAGCAACCAACGCTAGATATGGTAATAACTTTTGGCTTTTATTCATGCTTCTGCCTCCTTTAGGCAATGACTAGTAAATTCACCTAGAAATAAATGTGTTTAATATATTTTTAGGAAGTTTACTTGCTAACATTTTATTTTAAAAATAACATCGAGGTCAATTTTTCTTAGGCTGGTCGTTGAAGAACATGACATTTTATGAGTTGTCGTCATTTTGTAGACAACTGAAATCTTATTAATAAATGTAGGTATGCCTGTTATTAAATTACGATTGGTCCATGTTTACTATTATTTAGAAAAATTATTGTGTTAGAATTAGTCAATCAAAAGATAAATAACAAAGGCTATTTTTATGGTTAAGAAATACAAAACGGTCTCCATTATATATGGCGGTAGTGGACGTAATTATGCGACAAAGATGAAAAATCTTATCGATAAGCTTTCAAGCGAAAAGAAGATTCCGATACGTTCCCTTATCGTAATGGATTCAATCTTAACAGGAGACTTGCTTTCTAGCATTACATCTTTATTTAATGGAAGTGATTTGTGCGTTACTTTCTTAACTTCTGATGATTTAGCAAATGGAAAAGGAAGATTAAGGCAAAATGTCGTATTTGAATTAGGAATGGCTATATTTCATCTAGGAAAAGAGAAATGCATCTTGCTTAGCGATTTTGAACCAAAAGAAGATAATGTCGAATTACCTAGCGACCTTAACGGAATTGAAATAAAGCATTTCAACAAAGGAAGCGAAGATGAGGTATTTAAAGAAGTAGTAAAGAAGGTTCTCCTGCTTTCTAAAGATATCGATAGATTAAATGGACAGCCTATTGAACTTCCTAGTTACGACAAATTGATAACAAGAGAGAAATATAGGGTAGATTATGAAAACCTATTCGAGAAAACTAGCGATACACTTAGCCTACCTGAAGTATTAAATGATTGGTATGAAGAATGTAAGTCACTAAATAGATATGACGAAAAGGCCATCTATTTTATTGAAAGGGTTGGCTTCCTTCCTATATTTGGTAAGCGTGACGGGGTTAAGGAGTGGTGTTTGAAAATTGAACCTCTTTTGACTACCTTTAGCGACCTAGATATTGAAGAATATTCCTTATCTACATTGAATTTTGTCAAGAACACGATTCTAGCCCTTATTGAATATGTTTCATTTTCTTTTGGCTTTGCCCCTAAAAAAGAAAAAGTATATAGAGATATAGTCCTTGCTTTAGAAGAAGAAAGCCCATCAGATGGGAAGATTATCAATCCATTAATCATGACTGTCTATTATGACTATCTAGGTCTATCGTATTTACATCTATATGAATTTAGCAAGAAAAAAAACCATCTAAAAAAAGCAATCGAATTATTCTCGATTCTAGTAGATAAATATGTTGATCTAATTGATACATCAATGGGGGTATGGTCTGGCTTTGTTTTCTATAACCTAGCTAGGGCCTATAGAAAAATGTTTAATCTAACTAATGATGAAGAAGATGAAATGATGGCCATGCGTTATTATAAGAAAGCTGGGACGCTTAGAAGGCGCTGGCTTAATAAAATCTATTGGGGAAGGCAAGTTAGGAATGCCCTTTCGAGTGAATATTTCACATCAGAACTCGATTATATTGATTTCCAAGAGGAAGTTGGACTTATCGATAAAGAAGAATCCTTAAGTGAATTCAATAGGTTAAAGACCGAACTAGGCGATTATTATAATGATGACGAAAAGTTAGAGAAGCTTTCCTTAATCCAAGACAAGATAAACGAAAAGATAAAGAATAAATCGTTATAGATGTCTATTGACTTCAAATGATGTTGAAATTTTTTCAATCGACTTATCAAATATCATAAAAATATGTAAATTCGGGTTTAGAATTGCTATTGTTAGATAACCTTAGGAGAACAACATGAAAACCATAAAGGATAAATATCTAGTAGTAGGGGCTGATTTTGCTGGCTTTCCATTAAAGGAAGCCGTATGTGAACATCTTCGTAAGAAGGGATGGAAGATTGAAGACTTAGGAGTTAGAAAAGACTCTGATCCAGATGACACCGAGAATATGTTCCATAGAGTCGGACTTAGGGTTGGCTCTAAAATTTCTGAAGGCGAATATGAAAGGGCCTTGCTTTTCTGTGGGACTGGCATGGGAATTCATATTGCCGCCTCTAAATGCCCACATGTCCATGCTGGGGTAGTCGAAAGTGTACCTGCTGCTAGAAGGGCCATAACTGGAAACGGGGTAAATGTCTTGGCCATGGGTGCATTTTATGTAGCACCTGCGATGGGATGCGATATTGCCGATGCCTATTTAAGTGCTTCTTTAGGAAGTGACCAGACCTGGTGGCATAATTTCTATGAATTCCATAAATTAGCAATAGATGAATTAGAAGCATTTGATTATGAAGAATATAAAAAGAATGGCTTCAAACTCAAACATCTAGGCGACTATCCGCTTAAATTAGAAGATAAGCCAGAAGATAAATAAGAATATAGATATATAAGAGGGTGTAGGAACGACCTATATCCTTTTTTTGTTTATAAAGTATTCGTAATTTTATCCTGTTGTAATTTCAATTCTTTTATAGTTTAATTAAATTGTCAGTCTGACTGACATATTATTATGAACGATATTCAATCAAGGAAAACCATCCACAAAGAAAAGGTAATCCGCGTCGCGTTAGATTTTTTCTCTACCTTTGGGATAGAGAATTCTAAAGTAAGCGATATAGCAAATAAGGCAAACCTAACCGAAAGGACGGTATTTAGGTATTTTGCTACTAAGAACGACCTTGTCCTTGCCACGGCTTTGTTATTTTGGAATTCGACATCTTCTAGGATTAATAAATTAATGGAAGAAGAACAAAATAAATCGTTGAAGGGAATTGATAAAGTCAGGTTTATATTAAACCAATATGCAAGTCTATATGATTCATCTAAGAAAGAACTCATATTTTGTGATGAAGCCGAGACTTATCTAAGTAGATGTGGCAAATCAATATTATTAAGCAATAGGCCTCCGATTGATTTTTATAAAAGTAATGAACCATTAGCCAAGGCGATTAAAGATGGGATATTGGATAAAAGCATTAAAGATAATAAGGATATAGGACTTATATATCTAAATACATATGATGGGCTTCTTGGATTTATGCAAAAGCTTGCTTTAAGTGAGGAGCTAAGCAAGGAAGAAGATGCAAGAAGAAGACTAGATTTATTTATTGATTCTTTAATAAAAATGTACATATAAAGGAGGACTCATGGAACATAGTTATGATGTAATCGTAATCGGGGGAGGTAATGGCGGACTTGCTAGTGCTGCTAGTTTTGCAGTCGCAGGGAAAAACGTAATCCTATTTGAAAAACACAATATCCCAGGCGGATGCGGGACTTCTTTTAGAAGGGGTAGGTTTGAATTTGAAGTAGCCCTTCATCAACTTTCGCACATGGGAACAAGCAAAAAGCCAGGTGAATTAAGGAAATTATTTTCTAGATATGGAATTTTGGATGAAATAGATTGGATCCAAATCAAAGAGCTTTACCGTGTCAATTTCCCTGATGGGACTGGGATTAGCCTTCCTACAAGTAGAATTGAATGTGAAAAACATCTCTCTTCTTTATTCCCTAACGAAAAAGAAGGGATACATAAATTCTATGATATCGTCTATAAATTTTTAGATGAAGCGAATGAATTTGCTGCCAAAAGTGCTTCTTCAGTTGGTGAGCCAGGTGCATTAAAGAAAGCTATCATGAAAGTAGGGTTCCCTAAGTTATATCCTACATTAGCCAAATATGGATTGAAGAGTACCCAGGAAGTATTGGATGAATGCTTCAAGGAAAAGAAATTGCAAATGGCTGTTTCTACCTATTGGTGTTTTATGGGCATGCCTCCATCAAGATTCCCATTTTCAATACTAGCTAAATGCATTGGCTTCTATCTAGAAGATAAGCCTTTCTATCTAAAAGGCACATCTATGATGATGAACCAAGCTATCGCAGAAAGTATCAAAAAGCATAACGGGGTCATTAAAACTAGCACGGCCATAAAGAAAATCATCATTGAAGACGGAGTCGCCAAAGGAGTCATTGATGAATTTGGAAATAAATATTTTGCCAAGAAGATTATCTCAAATATCTCTCCTACTGCTACTTATGGAAATCTAGTTGATGAAGATAAGATTCCTCTTGAAGCTAGGGAATACCTAAAGCCATATACAGTAGGTATATCTGCGATTACTTGCTTTATTGGACTAGACTGCACTCCAGAAGAAATAGGATTCAAGACTTCATTTACCTTGAATTATAAATCAATGAATCCAAATAAGGATTTTGATGATGCTTATAAATTATTGCCAGAAAATGATGCGATGGTTGCAACTTGCTATACAGTTGATGATCCTAGCGTTTCTCCAAAAGGCACCTCAGTTATAACGGCTGGAACACTTAAATATGGCGAAGCTTGGGAAAAGCTTGACCCAGAAGAATATTTTAAGGCCAAGCAAGAAGCAGGTAGGCGTATTGTTGCTAGACTAGAAGAATTATATCCAGGCATAAAAGACCATATCGAAGAAATGGAAATAGCGACCCCATTGACCCATATGCGTTATCTTGGCCATCCAGGCGGGGCAATATATGGATATGAACAGGATTTGAACCAATCCGTATTCTTCTTCCCAACCGAAAGCAAGATAAAGAACCTTGAATTTGCATCGGGCTGGGTCAATGCCTGTGGCTTTGGACCAAATTATACCTATGCCGATAAATTAGTAAGCAAAATCCTAAAGGAGATGAAATAAGATGGCTAAAAGAAATATAAAGGAAACTCTTCTTTCTACCTTAGTCCACGGGGAAGAAACCTTAAATAATATCGCGACTTTACGTAAACTAAATAGAGATAAGCTAAGCCCAACCCCAACCGATATTGCTAGCAAAAGAATCCATCCAAACCAATTAGAATTAGTAGTTAATGAAATTATCGATACCAAAAAAGGAGCGAAGATTATTAGATTAGTATCATCTAATGGCTATCTTCCTCCATTCCAGGCTGGACAATATATCAATATTGTTTTTGAAATTGATGGGATTAGGACTACTAGGCCATATAGCATTTCTAGTTCCCCTAAGCAAAGAAGTTATTATGAAATAACAGTCGCAGAGATTAAGAATGGATTTGTCAGCGACTTCATCCTTAATAATGTAAAAGTAGGGGATAAATTACTTTCTTCTGCCCCAAGCGGACATTTTGTCTATAATTCTGCCTTCCATAAAAATAAATCTCTTTTCCTAGCAGGAGGATCTTCAATTACACCATTTATGTCGATGGTTCGCGATATCCTTCTAAGCAAGGAAGATAGGGATGTGGTGCTTCTTTATGGATCTAGAAACCTAGATACTGCTATATATCATGAAGAATTAACTGATCTAGCATCTAGATTTAGCAATTTCAAATACCAGCTTGTATGTAGCGATGCCCCCGAAACCTATAAGGGAGAGAAAGGCTTACTAGACGAAAGGATAATAAAAAAATACGCTCCTGATTATCTATCTAGGACCGCTTATATTTCTGGGCCAAATATCATGCACAAGTTCTGCAAGGATACTTTATTGAAGACGGGAATGAAAAACAAAGACATTAGGGATGAAGTATTCGGGACGATTAACGATGTAACTAAGGAAGAAGGCTGGCCAAAATCCATCAAGGGTGATGAAATATTTAAGATTAAAGTAGGGGACAAGGTTATAGATGCCAAATCTAGCGAATCCATCTTAATTGCCCTAGAAAGAAATAACATCAGGGTCAACGTATGTTGCAGGAGTGGCGAATGTAGCCTTTGCAGGGTTAAGCTAATTTCTGGCAATGTATATCTAGCAAACGGGATGCTACTTAGGAAAGCCGACGAGAAATTTAATTATATCCATTCCTGCAAATCTTATCCAAATAGCGATCTAGAAATCGAATTATAAAGTCAAGAGGTCAGTTGGCCTCTTTTCTTTTTGAATAGATTCCTAACCTAATTAAATTACATCATTTAAGTTGATTTAAATACATGCCCCCTCTAGAATTATGCTCAAGAGAAGAAACACATGGATAGAATTACTATTCAACTCGAAAGAAAATAGTCTAAGGGTTAAAGCGTTTTTTCTTGCCTAGAAAAGTAATAGAAAAGGAGGTTAATCGTGAATAAGAAAAAGTTATTCGTTCTATTACCTGCCGCAATGCTAGCTTTGACTGGCTGTGGCAATGAAGAATCATCGTCAAAAACATCTGAATCTCCAACATCCACACAGGTTTCTACAACCGAAACAACAACTAAAACCGATACGGAAGTTGCCCAAAAAGTAACTATTGCTACAGTTGAACATGGTAAAGTAAGTGCTTCTAAAATGGAGGCCTTGCCTGGAGAAGAAATCATTCTTACCATTGAAGTTGATGAAGGTTATCACTTTGTTGACCTTAAGGTTAATGGAGAATCAGTCGTAGTAAAAGAAAATAAGGCTACTGTTACAATGGTAAAAGGTGGACTTAATGTTACTTTAGAAGTCGCGATTGATACCTTTAATGTAACAATAGAAGAAACTGCAAATGGAACAGTGACTGCTTCTAAAACTAATGCCAGTGTAGGAGAAGAAATAATCTTTACCATTGCTCCAAATGATGACTATGAAATAGATAAATTCAAGGTCAATAATGAAGTAGTTGATGTAAAGGATAATAAAGCAACAGTCAATATGGTTAAGGGTGGGTTAAATGTAGTAGCCACCTTTAAGCAAATTGTTTATTCAATTACTATTAATCCAAGCGAACATGGTAAAGTAGAGGCTAGTTTAAGCGAAGCTACTTCTGGAACTGAAGTTAGTTTAACTATCACTCCAGATGCAGATTACCATGTAAATGAAGTCAAGATTAATGGGGAATTAACTGAAAAGACTACATTTACAATGCCAAAAGGAAATGTAGTAATCGAGGCTAGCTTTGCTGCAAATGAATATAATGTAACAATTAATCCAAGTGAACATGGTAAAGTCGAGGCTAACCTAGTCAAGGCTAGCGTTGGTAGCGATATCGAATTAAAAGTAACTCCAGATGCAGATTATGAACTTGATACCTTAACAGTTAATGGAGAAGCTGTTGCAGTTACTGAAAATAAGGCTACTGTCAAGATGGTTTCTGGAGGAATTAATGTTTCTTCTAGTTTCAAGGCCATCAAACATAAAGTTACCATCAATCAAGGCGAACACGGGACAATTAGCGTTGATAAATCAGAAGCCGTAACTGGAGAAGAAGTAACATTTGTAGTTACTCCAGAAACTGGCTGGTATATTGAAACATTCAAAGTCAATGATGAAGTAGTTGAACTAGTTGATAATAAAGCCAAAGTCGCTATGGAAATAGATGGCTTAGTGGCTACAGCTACATTTACTGATTCTATCATCGTTAAAGAATATACTCCTGACCTAAAGGCCAAGATTGAAGCTTCTGATAATATCAAACTCAAATTAGCTAATGACATTGAGATTAATGAAATATTTGCTTTAGCTAAAATAAAGACTGATATTAATCTAAATGGATTTAATCTAACTACAACTTATCCAACTCTTATTTTAATTGGAGAAGCTCCAACTGTTGGAAGCGAAAGAAAGAGCGTTGAAATATATGACGGGTCAATTATTTCTAATGCTACCCCAGCTGAACAAAGAAACCTCTTCAATGTTCCTGAAGCCAAGTTATTGGATTTAGCTAATGTAAATATAACTACTACAAATGAATATTATGGCAATGCCGCTGCTATCCATTGCTCTGATGCCACTAATGTTGCTTTAAGTAGAGTAAATCTTAATTTTAAAGGTGTATATGGCATTTCTACTAATAACACCGAAGGAAAAGATGGATCTATTAGAGTAGTTGATTCTAAGATTAACGTAACTTCTGCTAATTTTGATAATACCGCCTTTGTTGGCAATACCGAAGGAATCAATGTCGAAATAAGCAATTCTACATTTACTGCTGACCGCCAGGCTTTAATTGCAAGAACTGGTACTTGGAAAGTAGAGAATTCTACATTTGTTATGACTTCCAAGTGGCTTGGAGTCGCTTCAAATAAGACTACCGATGATTCTTATCTAACTGGTACATGGAGATCAGGAAACGAAGTTCCTTCTGCTTCGGTTGTAATTGGCGATAATGTAGCCGGAAGCTATAACGATAACGTCAGCTTCACAGCTAAAAACTGCAAAGTCGATAAAGTTGTCGCTCGCAGCGAAGGTATCTATAAAACTTCAATTAATATCGATCCTATCACATATCTAAATTCCTATAAGAACCTAGATATTGATGAAGAAACATCTAAGAATGTTACCTATTCAAACTTACTAGAAAAGAGCATTGCCGAAATGAATGCCTTGACTAGTGATGATTCTAAAAACATGTATATGGTAACTGGATATCTAAAAGATATTACCAATGCCCAATATGGGAATGGAACTTTAGTAGATGAAGATGGCAACGAATTAATGATCTATGGTTCATATACAAAAGGTAGCTATTCATTGGTCAATGGTAACTACACGATGAATAAGACTGATAGAGTTGCCACTACTAAAGATTATATTGGCAAAAAAGTTACCTTACTTGGTGTCTTTAAAAACTATAGTGGAACTAAGGAAATAGTTGATGCAATTGTCATTAATTCTGAAATTGTTGCAGCGACTGCAACTATTAGCGTTACTAATCCAACATGTGGAACTGCCTCATTAAGCAAGACGAGCGATATCTTCTTTGGCGATGAAATCGAAGTCATTGCCACACCAAATGAAGGCTATAAAGTCAAATCGGTCATTGTAACTAATGCGAACGGAACTGCCAAGGATATAACCGCATCAATGAAATTCAATGCAACAACAGTCAATAATGTTGTTGTCGAGTTTGCTGAAAAAGGTGAAGTAGTGGCTAAAACCTATACCGTTGCCTTCAATGCGACAAATAATAAATCATCAGTAGGTTCCTATGAAAAATCATGGGAAAATGTTAGTGATGGCATTTCTTATCAAATTAAAAACATGAATAACAATAAAAATGGTTGGAATTATGTAAAGGCTGGTACCAAGGGCTCTGCTAGCGTTGCTTCAATCGAAACAAACAAGGCATTCGAACTAGGAATTAAAAAGACTAGCATTACATTCGGGGCCTATAAAAGCGATCTTGTAACTTCTTTCAAATTATTTATTGCAGATAACGCAAAATTTGAGAATGCTACAGTTATTGATTTGACTTCAAAGGGCAAGATTGGAACTGTTGAAACCGTAATCGAAACCCCTAAAGCAAATTGCTTCTATAAGTATGAATTTGATTTAAAGGCAAATACCGCTGGTAAGAAAAACGGATTTGTTGAGATTACCGCTTTAACATTCGAAGAAACCCTTTAATATTTAACTTCATCTAACAAGAACTAGGTCCTCGCGACCTAGTTTTTTGCTATATGGGTCGCTTATTTTCTTGTATTATATTGTCTAGGACTATAAAGATGATAAGAAAAGCAAATATATCTGATCTAGATGAAATAATGGATGTCTATTCTCTGGCTAGGGAATTTATGAAGAAGAATAATAACCCTAATCAGTGGGGCAATACTTATCCAAGTAGAGAATTAATTGAAGATGATATTAATAATGGGATTTGTTATATATTATTTGATGGAAAAGAGATATACGGGGTCTTTGTTTTGGTATTTGGAGAAGATCCAACTTACCTAAATATATATGAAGGTAATTGGAAATTATCATCTAGTTATGCGACCATCCACCGTATTGCATCCAATAGCAAAAGAAGTGGAGTTTTTAAAGAAGCGGTTAATTTTGCTAGAGATAAATATGATCATCTAAGAATAGATACATATATAGATAACAAGGTTATGCAACATTGCATTTTTAAAGAAGGCTTTACCTATCAAGGGATAATTAGTCTTGAAGATGGCTCCCCTAGGCTAGCCTATGAATGGATAAACAAGTAATTAGGTAATATATTGCGACTAACTTATTTAGATTGTTCCTTGGAATTGACATTTTTAATGTTTATAGGTTGGTTTGATAAATAAAACAAATTAGCCATATTTTAAAGCATATCTTAGTTAAAAAAGTGACAAAAACTAAGTGAAAAAGTTGGATTCTTGATAATTTTCATTTAGCAAAAAAACGAAAAGAAAGGTATTTTAATTTTTTGTTCGAGTTCTATAATGGCGGAATTTGTGAGGAAAATGTCATGAAAAACTCAAAATTATTAATCTTAATTGCAGCATCATTGCTGCTCTCTTGCGGGAATAATTCATCTAACTCGTCTAGCAGTAGTGAATCTAGCAAGAACCAAACTGAAACAGTCAATACAACTAAAGTTGATTCAACTATTGAAAGTAGTGAGACTACAACTGAAACAGCTACAGTTTCATCTACTGAATCAACTGAAAGTAGTGAATCATCTACCGAATCTAGCGAATCTTCAACTGAAAGTAGTTCAACTACAACCGAAGAAGTTAAATACACGGTCAATTTTGTTGGGACTGAATTTGTAAACGCTAGCCTAATCGGCAAAAAAGAAGAATTCGCTAGCGGAGAAGAGGTAATATTTAGTTATTCCGCTAAATATGGATATAAAATCACTTCCTTTACTATTAAGGATGCTTCTGGAGCAAATGTTGAATATGCAGAAACTTCTTTTGTTACATTCACCATGCCTAGTAGCAATGTAACCATATCTTTCTTTACAGTTGCACGTCATACATTGTCTTTGATTAATGGGGAGCATTCTTCTATTACAGTCACTAATAAAAAAGATTACTACGATGAAGGCGATGTGGTTAATTTCACCGTTACATTCGAAGAAGGATATGAATTAGACACCCTTAAGGTTTATAAAGTAATGGATGGAGTTGATACGGAAGTCACTTATGAAACTACTGAAACTAATTATTCTTTCACATTTGTTGATTCTAATATGAAGATTGTCCTTGCTGATAAGGCTAGACCAGTTTCTTCTGATCCATTTACTACTAAGACAATATATCAAAGCAATGACTGGACTTTTCCAGATCACTATTATACCTACTATATGTATCTAAGAGTTGTCTTTAATGGAGACAAGACTTTATCTTGGTATTTATCATATGAGACCTCGGATGATTATGGCGAAGGAGGAGAAGACTGGGCTTATATCGCCCCTAAAAAAGCTATGGTGACTCTTCCAAATGATATGCCTGGAGAAGAGCTTAAAGATGGACAAGAAAACCTCCCATATACTTATGACCAAGTTAATGAAAAGATAACATTCACTGCAGCAGTTAAGAGTTCTGATATTGAATGCTCAATCAAGCTAAATAAAGAAGGCGACGAAATAAAAACCATTACATTTGAAACACAAATGGGTGATGAATATTATCAAACCGGTAATAGGACTCTAAAGAAGATATAAATAAGGAATATATAAAAATGAAGAAAAGATTTGCAATTCCGATGCTAGTGCTATCTAGCACATTAATTCTAGGTGGACTTACTGCTTGTAATGAACCATCAACTAGTATTACTTCTAAGCAAAACTTCACTGGGATTGGTATTCCTAGTGATGCTTTAGGCAATGATGGGGATACTTATAAAGATGAATCTAGTGGCGATCTTTATGTCAAAGAAGATGGACATTGGGTCATTAAGCAAGTAGCTAAGGCTTTATCTGGTGAAGGTGCTCCTAGCGATACTCTTGGCAATGATGGTGATACCTACGAAGATACTCTTTCAGGTGCTACCTATAAAAAAGTAAATGGACATTGGGAATTAACTAAAAAAGGCGATACAACATATTTAGTTACCTTTAATCTCAATGGGGGACATTTTGCTAACGGGGAAACTACTTTAAAAGACCAAATTGTCAGGGAAGGTAGATGGATTGCTGAACCATCAATGACTCCAATTAAGGAGCACTGCGAATTCCTTGGCTGGTTTGCTGAAGGCAGTAACCAAGCCTGGAACTTTGTCGGCCAATCAGTATATGGAAATGTAAATCTAGTCGCTAAATATAGGGTAAAAGACGAAGACAAGATCATAGTTACAGTCAATCCAAATAATGGAGAAGCTACTTATACTTACGAGACCTTTGTCGGAGATTATTATTATCCATCCATTCCAACTAAAGCTGGTTTTAGCTTTACTGGATGGTATATAGGTGGAGAGAAATATAATGGATATGTCACTTCATCGATGGCAGGGGCTACTATTATTGCCCAGTTTGAGAAATCCAAATTCAATCTTGCCTACCAAGTCGAAGAAAATGATGAAGTTACCATTACTGGCATTCTAGATTTAAATGCCGTCTCTATTGATATTCCTAGCCAAATAAATGGCAGAAAAGTCACTAAGATTGCTAAAACTGCCTTTGCTAGCAGGATTTCTCTTGAAACAATATACCTACCTGCCTCTATAAAAGTCATCGAAGATGGTGCATTTAGCAATACACGTAGATTAGCTGCCATTAATGTTGATTCTGCTAACTTGAATTTTGCTAGCGTCAATGGTGTCTTATATTCAAAAGACATGAGTGTACTATATCTATATCCGACTAGGGCTGGCGAAAGCTTTGATGTACCGAGTAGCGTCAAGCGTATTGGTAATTTTGCTTTCTATGCTACCTATGATTTGGGTATTAGCTCTATCAAATTCAATGAAGGGCTAGAAGAAATTGGAGATTATGCTTTTGCATATAACCAAACATTAAATGCTTTGAGCTTACCAAAATCATTAAGAAAGATTGGTAAAGCCGCCTTTATGGGCATGGCTACTTCTAGCGAAGATGATGGATCTTATATCTCTCCTCAAGGAATTATTACTAATGCAGGGCTAAATGAAGGATTAGAAGAAATAGGGGAGATGGCTTTTGCTAATCAATATTTCAAGGAAACATTTAAACTTCCTTCTACTGTTAAGATATTAGGCGATTATGCTTTTGCTAATTGCACTGCTATTGAAAAAGTTGTACTTCCAGATTCATTAGTTACCTTTGGAAGAAATGTATTCGCTGGAGCTACTGGAATTGGGGAATATGTAATTTCTTCTAGCAATCCTAATTTCACTACTAAGGATAAGATGCTATTTAGCAAGGATATGAAGAAACTAGTATCCGCCCCATCTAATCTATATGAAGATATAACTCTTCCTGAAGGAGTAGAAGAAATCGGTGACTTTGCCTTTTATATGGTTGATGAAGTCAAGAATTATAATCTTCCATCCTCTTTAAAGAAAATAGGCGAACAAGCTTTTGCCCATACTTATGAATTATCTAGCTTTACTATTCCTGATTCAGTAACCCAAATCGGAGAGAATTGTTTCGATTTAAGTGGCATTTCTTCTATTACTATTGGTAAAGGATTAACTGAAATTCCAAAAGAAGCATTCATCGAGACTAAATTAAGTGAAGTAACTATTCCAGGAAATGTCAAAAAGATTGGGAATGGTGCATTCTATCTATGCTCTTCCTTAACTAAATTAACATTAGAAAATGGAGTTAATGAGATTGGCATGAGCTCATTTGGAGCTGGACCAAAGCTTACTTCCTTAGATATGCCAGATTCATTAACTAAGATTGGGGACAGCGCTTTCTCTGGAAATAAGATTACTACCTTAAGCATCAAGAAAGGATTAACTTCAATTGGAGCGAATGCTTTCTATGATTCAAATAGTGGCACTTCACTAGATTATCTAATTGTTGATGCCGCTTCTAATTCATTCAAGACCGATAGCAATATCCTTTATAGCAAAGATGTCAAGAATGTCATTTTGGCTACTAATAAAGCCGGAAGCGAATCTAATGGAACCTATACGGTTAATCTACTAGAAGGGGTAGAGAATATTGGTGATTTTGCCTTTGCCTATTGCAAGAATATATCTACATTCAATTTCCCATCTTCCTTAATTTCAATTGGGAACGGATCATTTATGAATACTAGATTCAAGAATGCTACCTTACCATCTAAATTAACTAGCATTGGTGATGGCGCTTTCTATATGTCTAGTGTTAATAATATTACCTTTAATGAAGGGTTATTATCTATTGGGGAAAGCTCTTTTGCCTTTGGTGATTTAGTTAATGTCACTCTTCCATCTTCATTAAGAAGTATTGGTAAGACTGCCTTTGCTAAAAATATCTCATTAACTTCCTTAACATTAGGAAATAAACTAGAATCTATCGGAGATTTTGCCTTTGTTGACACAAAGATTAGCTCGGTTATAAATATCCCTGCAACCTGCGTTAATATTGGTGATGGCGTATTTGCTTCTAATGTATCTACATATGGACAATCTATTGACGATATAATCGTTAGCGAAGATAATCCAAAATATGCTTCTCTCGATGGCTTCCTTCTTTCTAAGAACAAAGAAGTCTTATATAGCTATGCTGCAGGAATTGCTGGTGATATCAATGTTCCAGAAGGAGTTAAAGAAATAGCTAAATATGGTCTAGCATTAGCAGGTTCTAGATCCACTAGAGTTGCTCTTCCAACTGGATTAACTACTATTGGAGAAGGTGGACTAGCTTATTTAAGCAAAGTCACTTCTGCCTTAAATGTCCCATCTACAGTAAGTTATATTGGAGCGAATGCTTTTGCCTATTGGACTTCTAATCAATTGATTAAGTTTGGTGTCAGCGAAGATTATGCCTTAACTAATTACGATAGGAACTTCAAGGCCAATTGCTCCGCTAAGATTAGCTATGGTGAATAATATGAACAAAAAGATATTATTACTTCCCTTATTAGTTTCTTCCTTGCTTGTTTCTTGTGGGGAAAATGAAAGCAAAAGCAAGGATTATAATGTAGTTACCTTCAATTACAATAATCCTACTAATCAAGGGGATTATAAAACCTATGTCGTTGCTAAAGATGAACCATTAATCAAGCCTAGCGATCCAAATATCGAAGATTATGTCTTCAAGGGTTGGTTTTTAGATAAAGATTGTGGCAAGGAATGTCTCCGTTTTGGGCTTGCTATTGATAGCGATTTCACTTTATATGCCAAATGGATTCCTTATTCTTCAATTAATGATGTTACTAAAATCGATAAATTCGAAGAAGCCATAAAAGGATATTCGAAAAATGCGATTAAAGTAGTTCAGGATGTCAATGCTACAGTTGGCTATCCTGGTGCCGTCAGTGGGGAAGATGGGGTATTTAATGTCCATGATAAACGTGAATATAAACGTTATAAGGACATTACGACAGTCGATTACTATACTATCGATAAAGATAACAATTCATCTTTATATGGAACTAGACAATATTATTATGATGATAAGAAGTTCTATGACATCTATATAGATAAAGAACAAGAGACCGATAACGAATATGCTTCATCTAACTTTGATTCTAATAAGATAGAATCGTTACTAAGTATCGATTACTATAACCTTTATAACAAAATCGAAGAGAACATGAAGTTCTATATCAATTCTTCTAAATATGACGATGAAACATTCCAATATGAATTCGATTTCAATTATACAAAATTAAATCCAAGCCTAACTAATTATGTTTATGAAGAAGCCTATTCAGTCGCGACTTATTCAGAATCAGCAGGAACTTATTCAGTCGATAATTATACGGCTAAATATGGATTGATGTTTGAAGGTGGATTAATAAAATCTGCGAATGTTAATATCCAATACATATATGCAATAGGGGAAGAAGTAATGCATTATGTCATTGAGAATTCCATTGTAGATTTCTATTATGGAGATGGGACTTATTCTGAATTTAACGGGACTAAATTCCCTTATAAAGATAGCTCAAAATAAAAGAGGAACGCCAAGAATGTAACTAATACGTTCAAGGCGTTTTTTCTTTGCTTTTTAATGATAAAAATCCAATTAAAAAAAGTATCGATAAAATGGGAATCACTAGAAAATACTTGTCGCTTTTTGTAGTATTTTGAGTTTTGCTACTTGTCGCTTTTTGTAGTATTTTGAGTTTTGCTACTTGTCGCTTTCTGTAAATTTGTGGATAATTATTGCGGAGGTTCCATATGGATTTCTATAGAAAGATTTACGATAAGTTGGTTGATTGGAAAAATACTTCAAATGGTAAAAACGCCTTATTGATCGAGGGAGCTAGACGTATTGGGAAATCAACGATTGCCGAAACATTTGGCAAAAATAACTATAAGTCATATATCCTCATAGATTTCCGTGTAGCATCAAAAACTATTAGGGATAATTTTAATGACAATCTCTTACCTAATAGAATGAATGATTTTTTTAATATTATCAAAACCGAATATGGGAAAGAACTATATTTTAGGGATAGTCTAATTATATTTGATGAAGTGCAGGTTTTTCCAAAAGCTAGGGAAGCTATAAAAGATTTAGTAAAGGATGGAAGATATGACTATATCGAAACCGGTTCTTTGATTTCCATCAAGGAAAACGTAAAGGATATAGTTATTCCTAGCGAAGAAAAGAAAATTAAGATGTATCCCATGGATTTTGAGGAATTCTTGATGGCGGAAGGCGAAAGCCAACTCTTAGCATATATTAAAGATTGTGTTAAAAATAAGAAACCTTTAATTGATGGATTTCACAAAAGAGCTAGTTATTGTTTTAAGGAATATATGCTGATAGGAGGGATGCCCCAAAGTGTTTTGTCCTATTTAGAAAACAATAAGAACTTTTCCAAAGCGGATGAATCAAAAAGGGAAATATTAGATTTATATGGGGATGACATTAAAAAGGCGAGTAAAAAATACAGGCTAAAGATTTCTAGACTTTTCGAAAGCATCCCAGGCTTTCTTTCAAAGCATGAAAAGAAGATAAGTATTTCAGAAACAGGTAAAAATAAACGATTATCTGATTATGTTGATGCATTATATTGGTTACAGGATTCAATGATTTGCAATTTATGTTATAAATGCAATGATCCAAATATCGGCTTTGCCTTGACTAAGGATGACTCTTCGCTTAAATGCTATATGGGGGATACTGGTTTATTAGTGTCTTTGGCTTTTTCTGAAAATGAAATAGTAGAAAAAGAAATATATAAATCCATTATCCACGACAAATTATCAATAAACAAAGGTATGTTATTTGAAAATGTTGTCGCTCAAATATTAAGAAGCAATGGAAATGACTTGTATTTCTATACTCATTATTCAGAGCAACTACATAAAAACGATATTGAGATAGATTTCTTGCTATCAAATAAAAGCAAGACAAATCTAAAAGTATATCCATTAGAAGTTAAATCTAGTAAAAATTACACGACTACATCTTATGATGCATTTAAAAAGAGATTTGGAAAGAACATAGAAGAATCTTTGATTGTCCATCCAAAACAATTTATAAAAGAAAATGATTCGATGAGAATACCTGCGTATATGCTTCCTTTTATCTTTAACTAATAGACACGATACTTAAAAAAGTTAGGTAGTTTTATTTTGGGGTGCTAGAATAGCGCCATGTCTATGCCTAGAAGAAAGAAGAAAAACAAACTGGCTAGCTCATTAAGTGGGGGTATATTGTTTCTAAGTGTTATATCTCTTGTCTCAGTGGGATTTTCAACCTGGACTATTGGAAGCAATGTCGCTAACGCTACTTTCAACATGAGTGCGGATGATGTAGACGGGACTAATAAATATTTCTTCTTTAATGAAACTTTAGGCACAATAGATGATCCTTCGGTTACAAACCCGACAGTTCCGTTTGATTATAATGACTATGGGGTTATTAATAACGGAGTAGTCTCTAACCAAGGTAAATTTGCTTTCTTTATGGCAGTTTTATTACGTGGCGAAAACGGAATATATAAAAATAATGAAACCCTTAGTGAATTTAGCTTTAAATATCTAGTTACTTGCAGCGGTGCTCCTTTATTAGATTATCTAAGCAGTGTCTCTTTCGATGTTAGAGACAGGAAAACAAAAGATAACTCATCATATAATGGATCTATATCTAGTGATAAAAAGGTGATTACCATTTCTTATAACGGGGATTGTTTAACTAGCGCAACTGATTATCTATTCTATAGGGTTGAACTAAGTTTTGATTTTCCTAATGCTACTGATTTTAAGACTACTATAGTGGATAAGATGAGTTCTACTAGTCTATCGTTTGAAGTCTTGCTTGGAGATGAAATAGTATGAAATCCTCCAAATTAAATAAAATCATAGCTTCTTTCCTAACCTTATTTGCTTGTTTTTCTATTGGATATGGTGGTTGGAATATCCATGCAGAGAAATCATATAATCAAATTGGGCAAAAGGGTGAGAAACCTGTCGCATATTTTGAAAAAACCGAAAACAAAAAGACTGTTAAACATTATTTCACTACCATAGAAGCAGCGTGCGAAACGGCTGGAAACGATGCTTCTAATAACACAATTTATGTTATCCCTGGGACTGATCCGATAATTGAAAACCCCTGTACGTTACATTCAGGTGATACATTGAGATTTATTCTGGATGAGTCTACTAGGGATATAGACAGTAGTGACATGGAAAAGGATGGATTTGCTGATAATAAACCTGAAACATATGGAAAAAATAATATTACCTTGAAAAGTAAAATTACAATACAGCAAAATGCGAACTTGGTCATAGCCGGAGATACAGGAGGTGGCAGTCCTCAAGGTTCGACGAGTGGAGACTATTGCCAGTTAACCATTGATGATGGCGGCTCAATAGAGTGTAATGGAAAAATCACCTGCTATGGATATATAAAAGATGCACTTGAAAGCAAGGATAATTCAGAAAATGCGAAAATAATTATTAATGAAGGTGGCGAAATACACGAACCGCTAGCTATTTATGATTGGGGAAGTGGCAGGTCCGCCGAAGCTAAAATGAAATTTTGTTTCCCTTTTAATCTCTACGATTTGCCGAATATTAGGCCTAAGATGAAGATTAATTACGGAGGGTCTTTGTTTTGCATTGCTCATATTTGGGGAGGTACTGTTGGCCATCAACATCCGAAGAACCCTATACTTATTGTTGGGAAAATAGGGCAAAAAGCATTTATTCAGTTAGGAGAAAGTTCTTCTTTAACCTGGAATTTCGATTCTAGCAATAACATTGTTACAAGCATTAATTCAACTGACCATTGTACTTATGTAGATATCAATGGCGATTTTAATCTTGGTTCTATCTCTGTTTCAATGTCCGGTCTTTCTTTAAATAGTGAAGACTTCTACCTACCTATATCATATATTTATAAATTAAGTCATGACAACGGTAAGGCTAATTTGGATTACAAGACTAAGTTTATGCCCGGGAGTTCTTTAAAAATCGGCAAGAATAGTATAGTTAATCTTAATAACAACGTACTTTTTTACGAGTCCAATATAACTGATTATGCAATTTATGATTATTCAGTCAGTACTCCTGCTATATTAATTAATAATGGTGTGCTCAATATTAATAGTGTCTTTGGAGGTTTTATTGATACCACGAATAATACCGGCGTAATTAATGTATCTAGTGGATATTCAACTCCAAACGATTCGTGCGAAACCTATGCAATAGAAAAGACTGATTTGGTTGGTTTGCGTTTAAAAGCATTGAAGACTGCTTCGTTTGCCAGTGACGGCGGGAAAATTAATTATTCAGAGAAAGATGACGGCAGCGAGTTAAAACACAATGAACCTATTTCAAAAACTAGGTATTTATCAAAAGAAGCCTTTTGGTTCACGAATTATTTAATCAATTTAGTTGCGAAAAATGGGGATACAACCTCCGACGGAAATGTGGCTAAGAGTTTTACGGCCGTGGCTACTTTAAAATTATTTGGTTCTTATAATTTAGAGAATGCACCGAATGCAAATTGGAGTTTAACCAGTGGATATAGTAATATGTCTTCTGCGATTGATAAGTCTAATATACAAAACGGAATTATTGTTTATTCTGTGAGCTTCACGTTGCCAAAGTATAAAGGATTGCTCATAAACCCAGGCTCAAAATATTATTATTTATACCTATCTTTAAATATTGATGGCATTGCAGTATCTTCAAATACTCTCGAGTATGTCGTGCATTACAAATACGGTATTTGATTTTTTCGTGACTATGCCTAGGCAAACTTTTTGCTTCTTAGTTTAAAAAGACAATTTTTATACCAATTAAGAATATCGCTAAATTTTACTTTAAATAACAAGTTTTTACATTCCTATAGCAATCCGTTATACCTAAAAAAACTTTACAAATAGTAATTTGGGCATTATCTTATAGCCGCATTTTTTTTGGGGGGGGGGTAATCCTTTATGAACAAATTCAAAAAACCGTCCAAGTCCAAAAGCCTAACGCTTGGTATCGCAATCTTAAGTTCGGCCGCAATAGTATCTACTGGTTTTGCAGCCTGGGTTATTACTGGCGGTGCCGAAGCTAGCGTTAGTGGAACAATTGAAGCAGATACGGTAGAAAGGAAAGATCACACAATTGCAATCGCTGCTAATCTTGAACCATTTTACTTTGGCGCTCCTGAAAAAATGGACAATGCTAATGCTTGGTTAAGAAACAACGGAGCGACAAAAGAAAAGCTTGTCATAACTACGACTTTCACTGTTGCGAATGTTGAAACAGAACCAACAAACGCTAATATCGGCGATTTGATTGATGGAACAAAAACCAAATTTGAAGAAACAACAACAACAGAAGCTAATAAATATAGCGCGGCTGCCAATGCTGGATATGTTGCGAAGATGCCAACTATTGTTGCACTAGGCAGCACCGAAACTACTGCTGTTGGAGTTTATATTAATCCTACTCCTAATTCTTATACTGCAAAGACTGCTACCTTTGATTTAAAGATAGTGTTCGGTTGGGGGGATAATTTTAAACATAATAATATTAATGAGAATCCTTATCTATATTATAATCGTTTAACGGCCACTGAAGAAAACAAAAAAGCAGCAGAAACAAGTTTGGGCGCTATTCACAATATTAATGCTTCGTTCAAACTTACTTTAGTAACCAAGTAATTTACTTAAAGGAATATCGCATCTTTGACACTTTTTAAATAAATAGACCTAGTTTTTGAAAATTTCATATTA